>JBGQLP010000155.1:0-2000 GCA_041500125.1 Gemmatimonadota bacterium | reverse complement strand
CGGGGGCTGCCTCAACCCGGGCCGCTTCGGCCGTGGGCGCGGCGACGAAGAACTCCGGCAACTCCGCGATCCGGAGCTCATACCACTCGTTCCCATGCTCGTCTCGCTCAAGCTTGGGCCCGATCCAGCTCCAGCGAAGCCCTACCATGTCTCGCGCCGTCAGTCGGGGCATTCCCCCTCCGCTATCATCAGTCGGACCGCCCGCTTCACATAGACAGGCAAGAGCGGACCGCTTCCGGCCTCAATTAGGACTATACGGTGGCCGCCCGGGGACCGCCACGTCCGGTGGCTCCCGGCCTGGCCGGCGACGGCCCACCCGGCTCGAGACAACCACCGTGCCACATCCAAGTACCGATAGTTGGTGGCCTTACCCCGGAGGGCTGCCCGGAGCGCCTCGCAATCTGCCGGGGAGAGCGGCATTTAGACACCCGGCGACGGGGGCGGTTGCTGCCGCAGCACGTGCAGTTCTACATCGTCCAGGTGCTGGCCGTCCACCACGATCTCGTACGTGTAGGTCACGAACTCGGGAAACACGAGTGGCCCCATCTGCACGATCAGCGCGCTGCGAACCGGGACCCCTAGGATGTCTGGTGCTGGCAGGGCGAACGGAATGTCCGGTGAGGTCCATATGAGGTCCCCATCCGCGTTCCGCTGGCGGAGGCCGACGCGGTGCTCGCCAGACTCGAGCGCTGTCCCGACGATCCGAAGGACCAACGTTGCAGTGGGGAAGATGATCGGCCCCGCCGTCCCCATGATCGAGTTGAACTCGCCGAGGATGTTGAGCTTCCCGTCCGCCGTGGTGTTCGCGGCCTGCGCGAAGAGCGCCAGATCTAGCCGCATCGCACCCCCTTGATTGTGCCCCAACTGTGCCCGTTCTATCGCAAACAAGCCCAGGAATAGCCGAAACGCCCGAACGCTGATCTGGGAGTAACTCGCTCGAATTGTTGGGCTTGCTGGGGGATAGGCGGGGATGGTCCCCGCCCTTTTACGGATTGAACTTCCCAAAGTCCTGCGGATCCATTCTCTCGAGATACTCCTTGAGCTTGTCGGCCTCGAGGCTTGGGTCGGGCGCGGGCTCGTCGGTCTCGACCCCGGACTGGTCGAGGAGGTGATCGCTGGTGAAGATGGGGGCCCGAAGCCGCAGGGCAAGCGCGATACTGTCCGAAGGCCGGGCGTCCACCTGGAAGACGTGGTCGTCGCGCCGGATGAGCAGCTCGGCGAAGTAGGTGTTCTCTTTGACCGCGCTGATGACGACCCGGCGCAGATCGCCGCCCAGCCCGACGATGACCTGCTTGAGCAGGTCGTGCGTGAGCGGACGCTGGGCCTTCATGCCCTGGAGCTCCATCGCGATGGCGCTCGCCTCCGCGGGCCCGATCCAGATCGGGAGCACGCGGGAGCCGTCTTTCTCGCGAAGAATGACTACCGGGGTATTCGTGGTCCGATCCAACCCCAGGTGCGCCACGGTGACTTCAATCATGCTCGAGTCGCGGACCTTCAGCGCACCGCTGAGAGGAGGGCCTTTACCCGATCGGTCTGTTCCCAGGTGAACAGCTGCACCGTACGGCCGTTGTACTTTGCCACGCGCGGCCGCCGGCCGAAGTGGCCGTACGAAGCCGTCGGTCCGAAAATTGGGCGCTTCAGCTTGAGGGTGTCAATGATGCCGCGGGGGGTGAGGTCGAACACCTCGCGCACGACCTGCTCCAGGCGGCGATCCGGCAGTACGCCGGTGCCGAAGGTATCGACCATCACCGAGACCGGCTCCGCCACGCCGATGGCGTAGGCCACCTGTACCTCGCAGCGGCGGGCGAGCTTCGCCTCGACGATGTTCTTCGCGACCCAGCGAGCCGCGTACGCCGCCGACCGGTCCACCTTGGAGGGGTCCTTGCCGCTGAACGCGCCCCCGCCGTGCCGGGCCATGCCGCCGTAGGTGTCCACGATGATCTTGCGGCCGGTGAGTCCCGCGTCGCCGTGGGGGCCGCCGATGACGAACCGGCCGGTGG
>JBGQLP010000154.1:0-2097 GCA_041500125.1 Gemmatimonadota bacterium | reverse complement strand
GGCCAGCCAGCCTCCCAGCCGAGCCCAATGGGGTACCGGCTGCCCGTCGAGCGGGTTGGGAACCGGTAGGAGGTCGCCCCGAATCCCGAAATGGGTGTAGGCGTTGTAGATCTGGAGCCCGCTCGCGATCATGCCGACCAGGAACACGGCATTGAGCCAATGAGCCAGCCGCACCACTCCGGCGTAGCGCTTGACCAGGGGCCGAGGCTTGGCAAAGAATGGGACCTCGGACGGCTCGGAGGCCGATGTCATGCCGCCTCTCTGGCTGGAGGAATCAGTGGCAATTTATAAGGTTTATGAGGTTTAGAGACCCCTCGCCGAGGCCCTCGATGGGAGATCCGCTAGAGCGGCTTCAGTCCAGTATCGGCCCCGCCTATCAGGTGGAGCGGGAGCTTGGCTACGGTGGCATGGCGACGGTATACCTCGTCCAGGATCTGCGACATGACCGCCGGGTGGCGCTCAAGCTGCTGCGCACCGACTTGGCGGTCGCGCTCGGGCCCGAAAGGTTTCAACGGGAGATTCAGCTCGCCGCCCGGCTGCAACATCCCAACATCCTCACGGTTCTCGACTCGGGTGGGTCCGGAGCGCTGCTCTGGTTCACCATGCCCTATGTGGAGGGAGAATCACTCCGCGCCCGGCTCGACCGCGAGCGGCAGCTGCCGGTGAGTGAGGCGGTGCGACTGGCCTGCGAGGTCGCCGACGCGCTGGCCTGTGCCCACAGCCATGGCATCGTGCACCGGGACATCAAGCCGGGGAACATCCTGCTCTCCGGGCAGGACCATGCGCTGGTGACCGACTTCGGAATCGCCCGCACCGTCGACGAGAACACGGCGGACCGGCTGACCGAGACCGGGATGATCGTTGGCACTCCTGCGTACATGAGCCCCGAGCAGGCCAGCGGGGAGCGCCACCTCGATGCCCGGACCGACATTTATGCGCTCGGATGCGTGCTCTACGAGATGCTCGCGGGCGAGCCCCCTTTCACCGGCCCGACCGCGCAGGTGATCGCCGCAAAGCGGATCACGGATCCGGTGCCGGCAATCAGCCGGGTACGGGACACGGTCCCTCCGGGCGTGGAGCGCGCCCTCAGCCGTGCCTTGGCCAAGGTGCCCGCGGACCGTTTTGCCGGCGCGGCGGAGCTGGCCGCGGCGCTCCGCGCGGGAGACTCGGGGCCGAGGGAGCGGCCCCGCCAGCGTTTCCGTCTCAAGTGGGCCAGCGCCGGGGCGGCGGCGCTGCTGCTCTTCGGCGGCGCCTACTACCTGAGCCAAGTCAGCGGCGCCCCGGAGGCCTCCGGGCCGATCCCGCTCGCGGTTCTCCCCTTCCGCACCTTCGGCGCAGGAGAGGACTCGAGCGTTCTGGCAATCGGAATCCCCGACGCCATCATCACCCGCCTGGCTGGCCTCCAGCAGATGCGGCTCCGGCCGACCAGCGCGGTGCTTCGTTATGCCGGGAAGGACACCGATCCTCGTGAGGTGGGCCGGGAGCTGTCGGTCGGGTACCTGGTGACCGGAACGGTCCAGGCGGCGGCGAATCGCCTCCGGGTGAGCGTACAGCTGGTGCGCGCGAAGGACGGCTCCCCCGTGTGGGGGTCCGCCTACGACCTGGCCCGTCAGGACCTCCTGACGCTGCAGGACTCGATCGCCGAGCGGGTGAGTGCGAGCCTGGCTGTCCGCCTGACCGCTGATGAGCATGACCGACTCTACCGGCGCTACACTGCCAATCCCGCCGCCTATGAGTGGTATCTCCGGGGCCGTTCTCAATTGGCTCGCATCTCGGAGGACGGCACCAGGGCCGCACTCCAGGCGTTTGAACGGGCGCTCGCGCTGGATTCGAACTACGCTTTGGCCGAGGCCGGACTTGCCATGGCGAGCGCGGACATGCACCTGCGCTTCGCGTCGGGGCCCGAGGTCAAGGGCTGGGGCGACCGGGCCCAGGAGGAGGCATCGCGCGCGCTCGCCCTCGACCCGACCCTGGCTGAAGCTCACCTGGCAAAGGCGGCGGTGAGCCGCAAATCGGATTTCGATTGGGAAGGCACGCTCGAGGAGAGCGCCCGCGCCCTTGCCCTCAATCCCAATCTGGATGTGGCTCACTACTTCC
>JBGQLP010000153.1:0-2115 GCA_041500125.1 Gemmatimonadota bacterium | reverse complement strand
CCGTGGAGGTTGCGGGGGTCCTCATAGCGGAAGCTCATCGAGCCCGCACCGTTGGCCCCGAGCTCGCTGGTTGTGATCGTGTCGAGGGGCACGCCCCAGCCGTTGCCGTTGATGTCGATCAGGTCGACCGAGTCGGCGTGGAGGCTGAACGAGTGAGTCCGGTGCGCCCCCGGGAAGATGGTGTGATAGGCGAGCTGCGGCATCGGTCTAGAAGTTGGCTTCGCTGAACGTCACGGACACAACGACGGTGGCCGCGGCGATGGCGGTGTTGAGTTTCACGCAATAGCCGTTGGCCGTGCCGGCGGCGATGCGAGGGGGCTTGAGCCGCAGCTTGTCGAAGTCCCAATCGACGATCGTGCCGAAACCGGGCGAGCCCGACACGGGGATGGTCTGGGCGAAGTAGACCGATTCGCGGAAGCCCGCTCCCTCGCTACCCTTGCCGGTCGGCAGCGTCATTGCGGTCGCACCTGACGCTGCATCCGTGGAGTCGCGGGCCACCGTCGTCAAGACCGTGCCGCCCGTGCCCGCCGAGGTGAGGCGGAGCAACAGGAGGTCCGCCATCGCGGCCGTGGTCGCCATCGCGACCTGGGTGATCTTGATGCGGCGGATATAGACATTGAGTGACGAGCCGGCCATGACCTGGATGAGATGGCTGGCGGCCGTCGCAGCGGAGATGCCGAAGCCCGAGACGACATCGTAGGTGGCGAGGTACGGCTCGCCATTGAGGACGACATCCTCCTCGACGGTGTTCGCGCCGATGACGCGCTGGAACGTTTCCAGGTTCTTGCCACTGCCTTCCGTTACTGCGACAAGGGAGGCTCCCACGGGTCAGACTCCAGACATGAAGAGACCCGCCTCGCGGCGGGTCTCGGTGGTGGACACGGTGACTCCTACTGCCGGTTGCCCGACCCGCCGTTGTAGCGGGTGCGGTAGCGGTAGCGATCGAACTCGTCGACCAGCGACTTCATCTGGGTCGCCGTTGGCGGCCAGACGGTGTTGATGACGAGGGTCGGCCCGCCAGCGGTCGCCAGCCGGGCGCCGCCCGAGACCCAGCCGCCGCGTCGGCCCATGCGAATGTTCTCCTCGCCGTTCTCCCCGACGCGGTAGGTGAGGCCGGGGAGAAGCGGGCCGCCCTGCGCGTTGCCCCCGCCCGTCGTGCCGATCAGACCGCCCATGCCCTTGCCGTGCGGTTGGGCTTGGGTCGCACCGCTGCTGAGGTGGGTCAGCTTCTCGATCAGGTCGGCGGCGAGCTTGAGGGCGGAGATCGCATAGTCAATGAAGCTGATGAGATCATGGATAACCCCCTCCAGGACCGGTAGCAGATAGTCCTTGAAGGCCTGCCCCAAGAGCTTGACGATCCCCCCCAGCGCACCATCACCATTGCCCCACAGGACGCCGATCAGGTTGACGATGGCCCCGACGAGCCCGCCAGTAGCTGCCTTCCTCCCGACGCCTCCCCGACCGCCACCCCTCGAGGCCGCGCTGCCGAAGATCAACGCGAACACCCTGCCGAGGGCGGGCAGTAGGCTATGAAGGATGGGCCCGACAACCTTGGCGACCGAGGCGCCAGCTTCGGCGAACGACTTGCCCAGGCCGCCAGCCTTGTCGGAGAAGGCCGGGACGAGGTGCTTGTTGACCCAGCCGGCGAGCGACTGGATGCCGGGGAGGACCGTCGTGGTGACGAAGCCCATGAGCTTGGTCAGGATCGGCATGACCGCAAGGCCGATCTTCAGCTGGAAGCCGCCCCACGCCTCGCCGAGTGCGAGGACCGCCTTGTGATAGGTGCCCAGCTCCTTCATGTTCTGTTTGTTCAGGACCAGTCCGAGCTTGGCGGCCTCATCGGCAGCGTTCTTGATGCCCTTGGAGCCGAGGGCCAGGATCGGCACGAGGCTCTGCCACTGGCGGCCGAACAGCTTGGCCTCGAGGAGGGCCTTCTTGGACGCCGGGATGTGCTTGTTGGTGAAGTAGTCGGCCGCCTGGAGGATCAGGGTGTTGGCGTCCTTGACGTGACCCTTGAGGTCGAAAAGCTTGAAGCCGAACTCGGCGGTGAACTTCGAGGCGGCCTTCGATGTGGCCGTGAAGGTGCCGACGTTCTTCTCGAGCATCCCGATGGTG
>JBGQLP010000152.1:0-2154 GCA_041500125.1 Gemmatimonadota bacterium | reverse complement strand
GAGGAACGCCGACCGCTGTGCTCCGGCGAGGCACTCGGCGAACTCGGCGCCATACACCCTGCGCACGTCGCAATGGCCGCCTCACTGAGCGGTCTCCGGCGCGCCGTCGAAGAACTCGACTACGCCGGTCTCCAGGGAATACTCGGCACCCACGATCAGCAGACCATCATCCTGGATCAGCTGCTCGAGCACCTGAGAGCCGTGCCGGAGCTGGTTGGCGGAGGCGCGGATGTTGGCCCGCACCGCCTGCTTCACCAGCGTGCCCGGATCGTGCTTGAGGTCGGTCGCGAGCAGCCCTTCGACCGAGGGCCGCACACGGTCGACGATCGACTGCAGGTTGCGGGACTGGTTTTCGGTCGGCCTCCGAAGCTCCTCGAGGGTGGCCAGAATCACCCCGCACTGGGAGTGGCCGAGGACCACGACCAGCCGCGTGCCGAAGCGCGCGGCGGCGAATTCGACGCTGCCGACCTGGGAGGGCGCCACGATGTTGCCGGCGACGCGAATGACGAACAGGTCGCCCAGGCCTTGATCAAACACGATCTCGGCCGGGACCCGCGAATCGGAGCAGCCGAGGACGATCGCGAACGGTTGTTGCCCTGCCGCCAGGTCGGCACGGCGGGTGTGGCTCACGAAGGCATCGGAGCCGTGCACGTTGGAGGCGAACCTGAGATTGCCGTCTCGCAGCCGGGTGAGTGCTTCACGGGCCGAAGCCATCGATACTCCGCGGCTCACTCGGTGTTGGGAAAGTTCGTCGTCACTCCGCCCCGTTGCACCGTGCGGGCCACTCGCTCCGCAAAGATTCGCGTGCCGACTCGCACCATCTGATCGGGCTCGCCTTTCAGCTCGGTCGAGTCATCCAGCAGGATATCGCCCGTCGAGACCTGGATCAGCTGTCCGGTGAACAGCCAGATGAGGTTGCTCGTCTTGCTGACCTTCGCCATGACGACCCAGGGCGCGTGGAGGGATTTGCCCACCAGCCGTGCGCAGGCGACGATGACGCTGCAGGACTGATCTCTGGACCGCGCCCGCGCCTCCGGTGATGCCGCGACCGCGGCCACGCTATCGGCCGGGATCAGCTGCTTCCCAAGCAGCTCCTGGAGCCGGGAGCGCAGTACCTCGGTGGCGAGCCCCGACTTGCCCGAATCCGAAACCTCCTGGACGTTCGCCTGCGCGGTATAGAGGGCGACGGGCAGGACGGCCACGGGTGCGGTGGGCAATTCCCGCGGACCAGCGGTCTGACCCGCAGCCGCCCGGGGGACCAGGACGGTCGTGAACAGGACGAGGGGCAGGAGACGCACGGCTGGCATTCTGAGAGCGAGTGGCATGTCAAAGAATAGGGCGATGGAAGGTGTGGAAGCGGTGGCGGGCCTCATCGGGGGCGATCATACGCGGTAACGAGACGCTTCGGGGCGTGCAGCCGCCATGCTTGCTCCAGCACGTCGCGCAGGTCGGCAGGGTCCACCGTCGGCAGCCGTACGAGGACGGTAGGATAGCCGCGGTAGTGGTCGGTGGTGAAGAACGTCTTCGGATCAGCCTGGATGCGAAAATCCCGCTCTTCGAAGCCACACTTGATGGCCAGGGACTCGCCGTCTTCCCTCAGGCGTGCCAGAAACTTGCCGCGCACGCGAAACGCCGGCGTTCCGTAGGAGGTCCCTTCCTCGACCGCGGGGAGCTTGAGCGCCAGCCGGCGCACGGTCTCAAAGGTCACCGGCGGTCGCTTGGGCATCGGCGGGTCAGAGCCCCTGCCCCTTGAGCGTCGCAAGATAGGCGCGAATGCGTGCGGCGTTCGTGCCGACATCGCTCTTTCCAACCCGAGACACCGAGCGCACGTCGATCCGGCTCCCCGCGGGGGCGGGTGTGATCCGGACGACGATGTCGTCCTTGAAGCCGAACCAGCGCGTGGTGGCCGTGGCCTCGATGCGGCCCCCGGCGGAGTCCACGGCGACCAGTGCCCATCCCATACTCTTCGCCGCGTCGAGCGCCCGCGCAAAGGCCGCTGAGGGTGGTGCAGTGAGCCTGAGCGGCTGAATATCCGGATAGCCTCGGCGCTGCGCCTCGGCGACATCGGCGCCACCGTATGCGCTGGGGTTCGGCGCATCGGCGCGGAGCGGGAGGACCGCGGCGAACTCGGGTGGATGTTCGAGGTCCGTGCTG
>JBGQLP010000151.1:0-2160 GCA_041500125.1 Gemmatimonadota bacterium | reverse complement strand
GAACCCAGAAACCCCGCCCCCAAGCCATTCCCTCGGGCGGTCCTTCCGTCGATCTCAGCGATCTCAGCCGGCCGACCCAGGTCGAGTCCCGGCTCCGCTCCATTCTCCGACCGGAAAATGGCAAGCTGCGGCTTTCGGTATCGGGCGGAACGGCCCGCCAAGGAGACTTCAGCCTGGGCTCCAATGAGAGCGAGAACGGCCATGTGCTCGTGGTGGACGGAGACGCCGACATCTACGGCACGCTGCGGGGCAATCTGGTGACGGTCGATGGAGACGTCGTGGTGCATCCGGGCGGCATCGTCTCGGGCGATGTGCTCACACTGGGTGGGGAGGTACGGGACGAAGGAGGCGAGATCGGCGGCGAGGTGCGGACCCTGCAGTCATCCCCCGGGCGGGCGGCGGTTGCCCGCCAGGCCGTGGCGGTCCTCACCCCGTTTGAGAGCGTGCTCCACCGGAGCGCTGGAGTGCTCGGCGTCTTCCTCACCCTCTGCGCGCTAGGCTTCGGCCTGGTGATGTTCGGACGCCAACATCTCGAGGTGGTGTCGGACACGGTGTCCCACTCCTTCGGGCGAGCCGTCGTGACCGGACTCCTGGGACAGATCCTGCTGCTGCCCACCTTCGGTATGCTGGTGGTGGGTCTGATCCTCAGCGTAGCGGGGATCCTTCTGCTCCCCTTTGCGGTCGCGGTGTTTGCCATGCTGGTAGTCGTGGGAGTCGTCGGTGGGTATCTCGCCGTCGCCCACGCCATGGGCGAGACGTATACCCGGAGGCGGATGGCGCTCGGCGTCGTGATCGGGTCTCCCAACAGCTATCGCTATCTCCTCGTCGGCCTCGTGGCATTGGCCAGCATCTGGGCGGCGTGGGCGCTGTTCGGCTGGGTCCCGGTCGCCGGAAGCATCATCTGGGGGGCGGCGTTCTTCGTGAGTTGGCTGCTGGGCACCGCGGGGTTCGGTGCGGCATTGCTCAGCCGGGCGGGCATCAAGGAGAACTTCGCCGGCCGGCTGCTCCCGCCGGAGGCGCTCACCGACGAGTACCTCTGGGCCACACCGCAGTTCGGCGTTCCCGCCGGGCGGCGTCCGGGCAACCGCACCCCTTCCCGGGGAGCCTGACGGTGCGAGTCGCCGGTGGGATCCTCGCCGTTGCCGCCTGGGCCGGCGCCGCGCAGGCGCAGACCATGCGCCCCTTTGCCACCTTCCGCCAAATGCACGGGGAGACCCGCCTCGGAGTCAAGCTCGACTATGCCGCCGGGAGCCTCCGGATCGCGCCGGGCCGGGCGTCCGAGCTCTATCGGATGGACCTCTCCTACGACGAAGACCGGTTCGTGCCGTTGAGCGACTACGACGCGGCCAGCGGCTGGGTCGCCTTGGGGCTGAGAGCCGCGGGTGACGCCGGAGTCCGCGTCGTCTCCCGGAATCAGTTGCGCCAGGTGGCCGCCGTCGCCTTTTCGCCCCGACCGGACCTGGCGCTCGATCTCAACTTCGGCGCGGTCGATGCGGAGGTGGAGCTGGGTGGCCTCAAGATCACCAGCCTCGCCTTGACGACGGGGGCCAGCCGTACGGTGGTCCGCTTCTCTCAGCCCAACCTCAGCCGTTGCCGCCGGGCGGACTTCAGCGCCGGCGCGGCGGAGTTTTCGGTGCTGGGCCTGGGGAACAGCCGGTGCGACGAGATCGGGTTCGAAGGTGGGATCGGGAGAGTCACCCTCGACTTCAGCGGGGCGTGGACTTCGAGCGCGCGGGCGCAGGTAAAGATGGCCGTCGGAGCGCTCACCCTTCGGCTGCCCCGCAAGGCCGGGGTGCGGATCGCCATGGACAAGTTCCTGTCGAGCTTCGAGCCGGTGGGGCTGGTGCGCCGGGGCAACCAGTTCGTGTCGGAGAATTACGACCGCAGCCAGCGACACCTGGATATCGATCTCACCACGGCGATGGGAGGCGTGAACGTGGAGTGGGTGGATTGACCGGAAAAGCGCCACTGCAACCCACTCAGGCATTACCCGAGTTGTAATTGCAAGGCATTGCATAGTAAGTTGTAGGGCAGCCGCACATTCTCCCTGCCAGAGCCGGCCGTCTTCGCCGGATCTAAGGATCACATGCCAGACCAGCACCACTTCCCCTCGAGCGGGGGCCGTCGCATTGTCATATGCGATTACAACGCGTTACTCCT
>JBGQLP010000150.1:0-2199 GCA_041500125.1 Gemmatimonadota bacterium | reverse complement strand
GCTACATCCTCGGAGCTGCCGTCGATGCTCGACATCCGCCGCTCTAGCAGCGAGCTAGCCGAATGACGGCGTGCCGCATGACGCACGGCGACCACGATCATCTGTACGTAGGGCCAAGGATGAACCCGCGCGCGTCCCGCTCCCCGTGGCCCACCGATAAGGGGCGTTTATGTCGCCTAGGCTCCGAGCTGAGCGCGCTCGCCGCTGCGACCGCCTCGGAGCGCGCCGCGTGAGCCGTCGCCGCCACCGTCTCCGAAACGCGAGGGCCACAATCGGCTCAGGATCGATCTTCTCGCGGGGGACCGCTATGTCGATACCCCCCGCGTTGCTGTGAACTGAGGGTATGATGCCTGCCGCCGCGCTCAGCCAAGTTCAACAGCGGGCGGGAGTGCGCTGGGCTAACTGATGATGACCTGCGGGTGGAAGTCCCGTCCGACCAACGCCGTAGCGGGCAGGTCGGGACCGAGTCTGGCGAGCCTGGCGGTGACGTCAGGTTCGAAGCGTAGACAGGGGTCGTGTGGGGTGCGGGCAGGGAGCCCCGAAAGGATGAAGGTGGTGGAGGCCGAGGCTGTTCCCGTCGCCGAAGGCAGGATGTGCACCGTCGCGATGCGAGACGGTGACGCTCCACCGGGGTCGAAGGCCGCCTCACGCACGAAGGGCCAGCATCGGGACCCAGGAGACCCGACCGGGGCCGTCGGGATGGTCACCGACGGGGATAGGGCACAAGGGCCAACCGGAGTGCCGTATCGAGCCGAGGTCGGGAATCGGACCGGCTCATAGTACCGATGACGCCGCCGAAGGCAACGAGGCGCGCCGAGGGAAGGGGCCGGCCTGAAGGGAGCTCGCACCGGGAAGGCAAGGTCCGGACACAGGGCCGGGGCATCTTGCCGGCTAACCTGACGCGAGTGAACGTCGCAGCCAAGAAAGACAAGAGGACCCGATTCACGGCGCTGTTACATCATGTCGACGTGGCCGCGCTGGAGCGCGCCTTCCGGCGGGTAAAGCGGAAGGCGGCTCCTGGGGTGGATGGCGAGACAGTCGAGAGCTACGAGGAGGATCTGCAGGAGCGGCTGAGGGATTTGTGCGATCGGGTACATCGCGGAGGCTACCGGCCGCAGCCGGTCCGCCGCGTGTACATCCCGAAAGCGGGTGGCGGGCGGCGCCCGATTGGAGTGCCAACGCTCGAGGACAAGGTGGTCCAAGGGGCGGTGGCCGAGATGCTGAGCGCCATCTACGAGGCCGACTTTCTGGGGTTTTCGTACGGGTTCCGACCGGGTCGCAATCCTCACGGGGCGCTTCAGTCGCTCCACACGGCGTTGATGACGCAGTACGTGAACTGGGTGCTCGACGCGGACATCCGCAGCTTCTTCGACTCGGTGGACCACGAGTGGATGCTGCGAATGGTCGCGCATCGGGTGGCCGACCGTCGCATGGTGCAGCTGATAGAGCGATGGCTGCGAGCCGGCGTGATGGAAGGCCTGGAGTGGCGGGAGACGGTAGAGGGGACGCCACAGGGAGCGGGGATCAGTCCGCTCCTGGCGAACATCTTTCTGCATTACGCGCTCGACCTGTGGGTCCAGCAATGGAGGAAGAAGCCGGGGCACGGGCGAGTCAGTCTCGTGCGCTACGCGGACGACTTCGTGATGGGCTTTCAGAGCGAGACGGACGCACGGGAGATGCTGGTGGCGCTCAGGGAGCGGCTGGGGAAGTTCAAGCTGGCACTCCACGGGGACAAGACGCGCCTCATCGAGTTCGGCAAATTCGTGGCCGAGCACCGACGAGCGCGCAACACACGGCGACCGGGGACGTTTGCGTTTCTCGGATTCACCCACTACTGCGGATGGAGCCGAGACGGGCGCTTTGTGGTCAAGCGGCGGACCGAGGGCCGGCGGGTCAGTCGGAAGCTGCAGGAGGTGCAGGCGGAGCTGAGGCGCCGCACGCACACGCCGGTGCACGCGCAGCATCGCTGGCTCTGCAGTGTGCTGCGAGGGCACGATGCCTATTACGGACTGCCGAGCAACTGGCCACGCATGGATAGCTTAAGGCGCCGCTGGTATCGCGTATTGTGCCGGCGGAGTCAACGCCGACTGACATGGGAACAATTCAACGCGTTGCTGGAACGCTTCCCATTGCCCTCGACTCGCATCACTCACCCGCGCGAGGTGTCCTTGGCCCGCGTTGGGTAACCTTCGGGAGGAG
>JBGQLP010000149.1:0-2226 GCA_041500125.1 Gemmatimonadota bacterium | reverse complement strand
TGTGGTGGTCGTCGGTGGAGATCGTGGCGATCTGGGTGTACGCCACGGCGACCTTCGGGTAGAACGCGGCGAGCTCCAGATGCTGCTGGTGCTCCTTCGGGCAGTAGTGGCCGCGCGCGAGCGTGAGGATCAGCGGATCGTCGCCCTGCAGCTGGCTGAGCCGGCGGGGCGTGCTCGTGTGATCGGGCAGCTCGTAGTCGGGAAAGGCGCCTCCGGGCGCGATGTCAGCCCGCATGGTTGGACCCCTTCACTGCGGCAGCTCTTCGCCGCTCTGCTCCCGCCGCATGTGCTCCGCGTACCAATCCGGCCAGTTCTGGTCCCGCACGCCGGTCCGCTTCTCGTGCTCTCCGTGCGCGGCCTCCGCGCGCCGCAGGGCCTGCGCCAGGTCGCTCGCGGACGCGTAGGTCGTGTCGCCGGCCACCCGGCCGGGGAGCCGGGTCGAGATCTCCTGGAGCAGCCAGCCGTTGCCGTCCGGGTCCTTGAACGTCGCGTATGAGCCGTAGCTGATGTGGCCAGGCGCGACGCCGCTGACCCGGCCGCCGAAGGGAAAGGGAGCTTTGGCGAAATGGAATACCTCGCTCACCTCCACACCGCGCCTCACCAGGTCGTCGCGCGCAGCCTGAATGTCGGAGACGATCAGAAACATCCCCTGGGCGGGGCCGGGCGCGTTCCTTCCCAGGTGAATCGAGCACTGGGAGCCCGGAGGCGTGAACTGGACCGCTCGTTCCCCGCCGTCGGTGAAGTCGGCGTCGAGGCGCCAACCGAGACCCCCATAGAACTTCTTGGCGCGGTCGACATCCGAGACGGGGATGGTGATCACCTCGAGCTTCAGGTCGACCTGCCCGACGGTTGCGTCGGTGGTCACGTCCTCACTACGGGTTGCGGTGGTGCTCATGGCTGCCTCCTGGGTTGCATGGGACGTTCGGCGCTCAAGCTCTATGTCGCCTGGGCCAGCTTGGAATGCTTCTGCCGGCGGTCGGCGCTCCACTGCATGACCGGCCCGGCAATGGCGGCTACCTCCTCGACCAGGGAACCCAGGAAGGCCACGGCATCAGTAGCCGTCGAAATGCTCGCGCTTTGCCCGGCCCACAGCGGCAAGAGATCCGAGCGGCCTGCCGCCTCTGCCGCGACCGAGAGGCTTCGGACAAGCCCTCGTTGCAAGGGATACGGCAGGATCTCCGTCCCCTCGCGGTTCAGGTCCTCCAGCAACCGGTTGTGGATGGCCCGGGCGAGTCTTCCGGTGAAGCTCCGGGTCAGCGCGGTGTGTCCGGCGGCTCGTCCCAGCAATGCCTCGCGATGAAGCCGGCCGGCGCCGGATTCGTCGCAGGCCAGGAATGCCGTTCCGATCTGGACCGCCTCGGCGCCGAGCGCTAGGGCGGCGATGACGCCGCGCGCGTCGGCGATACCGCCCGCGGCAATCACCGGCACATTGACGAGATCCACCACCTGGGGCACGAGGGACAACGTGCCCGTGAGCGAATCCTCGGCGGGCCGGAGGAAGGAGCCGCGATGCCCCCCGGCTTCGAAACCCGATGCGACGATGGCATCGACCCCGGCCTCCTCCAGTGCCGCGGCCTCCTCGGGCGTGGTGCCCGTGCCGATCGTGACGATGCCTTTGGCCCGGCACTCCTCCAGGATGTCTCTCGGCGGAATGCCGAAGATGAAGCTGAATGCAGGCACCTTCGCGTCCAGCAGCACGCGAGCCTGATCTTCAAATCGTCCCGGCGTATACCGCTGGTAGGTCGGCCGAGGCGCGCCCAAGGCTTCAAGATGGACGGCAAGCGGCGCCAGGCTCCGGTTGAAGCCGCTTTCATCCGAGGTGCGGGCGCCTTCGTCTTCCATCGATACCCACAGGTTCATCGCGAACGGTTGCGATGTAAGGGAGCGGATCTGTGCGATCACGTCGGTGATGGCTGCCGGGGCGAGGGTGTGCGCACCGAACGATCCGAGTCCGCCATAGTTGGAGACCGCTGCCGTCAGTCTTTGCGAGGACAGCCCGCCGAGCGGACCTTGAATGATGGGATACTGGATCCCGAGCTTCGCGGTGAGCCGGCTCCGATTCCACGGATTCATGAGCTGGTCAGCCAAGCTCAGTGCGACATCGTCAGAACCACGCGGAACTCTGCCTTCCCGCTCAGCATGCGCGCGTAGGCCTCGGCGGCCTCTTCGAGCGGATAGGTTTCAATCATGGCACGCACGCCGCTGAGCTCGGCAAAGGCCAGGGTG
>JBGQLP010000148.1:0-2248 GCA_041500125.1 Gemmatimonadota bacterium | reverse complement strand
TCTTGACCGGGCCTTTTTGTTTGAGCCGCCGGGTGCGCGCGTTGGGGACAAAACATGGCCGCCTCGCCGAAGGGCGAGGCGGCCAGGAACCACCAAGCGGATTCGCTTACTAGAGCGACCAGCGCAGACCGACGGTCAGCGGGATCATGTAGGCGGTCTGTTCTTGCAGTGTGGTCGCATCGGTTGCGCCCTTGAAGATCGCGTGGAAGCGACCTTCGGCGAACAGCGCGGCGCTCTTGCCTACCCCAATGTCGAACCCGGCCCCGGCGTTCGCACCGAACTTGGTCTGCGAGTCGGTCGAGGGCTGCCCGGTAATCGAGGTCTTCCCGTTATACACCCCGACGCCGCCGATGAGGTACGGCCGCGCTGCGCCTGCAATCGGGAACGCGAAGACCGCGTTCGCCGTGCTGCCGATGAGCCGACTGTTGCCGTCGATGCCACCCGCGAGGCCGAACCGATTGTAAAAGCCGTCCACCTGAAGGCCGACCGGGCTCGCCGCGGGCTTCACGCGAGCGACGATCTGGCTGCTCCACCCGGTCTTGCTGCCATCGGCCATCGTACCGGTCGGCACGGCGGCACCACCACCCAGGCCGAGACTCAGGGCCGTCTGTGCGCGCACACTCTGCGCGCTCAGGACCACCGCGAGACCGATCGCCACACCGCGCACCAGGTTTTTCATCGTTTCCTCCCAAGGATTGATGCTGATGACATAGCTTTGAAAGACGCGGGGAGTGCGTCCGCTGTAACCCCAGCAATCGGTCGGCCACAGGGCGTTCCAGGCGGGAACGCCTTGCTTGCAAGACCATGTAGCACTTGGGATTACTCGGTGGTCCACTCCCTGAATTGAAGCCGTCAACGGCCCCTCTTCGGGGGCTGCCGGAGACGGTTGTCGAGGGGCAATGCAAGCGAGCCCCGCGAAGCGCAGTGGTCTCAGGCCGAGGCTCGTGGTCTAGGGCCTACGATCACCCTGACCGACGGCCGGTTCTGACACGGAACCAGCCAGACTTGATCCCCACTTGATGGCTGTTCCGGATCATTCCGAAAACCACTCCAGGACTCCCTATGCGGTACCCCTACCAGCCGGGCCGTCGTACCAACGTGCGATCCATCTGGCAGTCAGCCTTGCTCGCCGCGATCCTCACTCCTTCCCTCGCCGCACCCATCGGCGCTCAGGACTCAATTGACGCGGTCTTCGGCCGGCTCACACCGGGCCAGGTCGTCCGGGTGACCACCGCCGGCCAGGGCAGGGTCGCGGGGCGGATCGTAGAAATCGAGACCGGCCCTCGGCTCCTGCGACTGGAGGGCATCGAGACTCCGCTCGCGCCGGGCAGGATCGACTCCCTGTGGGTCCGCGGCAGAGCGACCAAGACCGGGCTGATCGTCGGAGCCGCGGTTGGGAGTGTCTCGGCGTTCGGCTTAGCGGCCTGGATCTGCAGCGCGGTGTCCGAGGGGAATGGCTGCGACGCGTGGGGCAACGTCGCCGCGATAGGGCTGGGCGGCGCGGCCGGTGGCGCTCTCCTCGGCGCCGCGGTCGGCTCCGCTATTCCGAAGTGGCGGTCGCGCTATGCCCGAGGGCGCGCGCCGGTCGGCGTCGGGGTGACGCTCAATCGTGGAGTCGGAGTCGCCGTGTCGGTTGCGTTCTAGTCGTCAGGACCTTCGCCGCCTCACGTCCGCAGGAACGCCCGCACAGCCACCCGCCCCCCGTGCCGCTCCCGGGGATCCGGTCGGTCTGCAATTGGGGCACCGGGTATGAGTGCGCCGAGCAAGCGGAATGGTTGCATACCCCTCGCGGGCCTCCCATACTGGAGCCAATTCACCCGACGCTTGGCGGAGATCTTCATGCGACGGCTTTCCTATGTGCTCATCGCGCTGGTCGTGCTCGTGCTGGCGCTCTTCGGTTTGGGATATGCGGCGCTCCACTCTTCGGCGGTCAAGCAGAAGATCGAGGAGGGGCTGACCTCGGCCCTCGGGCAGCCGGTCACGCTGGGCTCGATCGGGGTCGGGCTGTTCCCGACGCCGGCTCTCGACGCCCGCGACGTGCGGATCGGCGCGGCCGACTCGAACGCGGCGCCCGGCCTCTCGCTCATCAGCCTCCACGTGGTTCCCGATGTCGCGTCCTTCATGCCCGGGCGCACCATGACGATCAACCACGTCGAGCTCCGGGGACTCACGATCTCGCTGCGTAAGGAGAAGACCGGCAAGTGGCTGCTGCCGGTGGCGCCAGCACCGGCACCGGCTCCGGCCGGGG
>JBGQLP010000147.1:0-2250 GCA_041500125.1 Gemmatimonadota bacterium | reverse complement strand
GGCCCCCGCCTGCCGACCGGGCCTCGGGCCTAAGCGGACAGATCATTTGTCAAAACCCAGCGGACATTTCACTTGTCAGCAACAGGGAGTCTGGCAAAATGGCGCCCAAGAGACTGTCCAAGGTGCGCCGCGCTCTAAGAGAGGTCGCCCTTTGCGGACTCTACCCCTTGGCCCCGCGCGAGCTCCGTATTTGTTCCACCAGATCAGCCATGCGGCGGAAGCCCGCCAGCAGCTCATCTCGCTCGACCCGCAACCGGTCGGCGTCTCGGTTCACGCGTGCGATGACCGCCTGCAACTCATCCAGGCGCCCGAGCTCGCCGCGGAGCCGCTCGTTCTCCCGGGTCAGATGTTCGACCTCGTCATGCAACATGCTGAGGAGCTCGCGGCCTTCGTCGAGCCAGCGCGCGGTGTCCTCTCGCTCAGGGTCCATACGTTCAACTTGCCTCTCCCTCGACCACGAACGGCCGCACGGTCTCAACGGCCCCGACGCTTGACCTCCCCCTCGTGTGCGATAGCCGCCTGGGCGATGCTCTCCGCTGACCGTGGCGGGCAGGCCTTGCCGGGCTTGGACACGGGCCGGACTCGCTTTGCGGCGCTCATCGTGCTGGGAGGATAGCGCCTCCTGTGGCGCTTTGCACCGGGGCGATGCCCGGGGTCGAGTGTCCGGCGCAGTAGGCACCTCGCGTGCGCCAGCGCGGCTAGGCGGGTCAGAGCCCGAGCTTGCTCATCCGTTCCAAGGTCAGCACGACATTGGGGATCTCATGGTCCGCGTCGTGACGGAGCGCGGCGACCGCCTCTTCAATACGCTCCGCCGGGATCGAAGCACCCCAGAGAAAGGCACGGAGACCGTCCTCGGTCTTGATGCGAAATTCGCCGTTGCCGGTAGGGGCGAACATGACGTCATACACCATGCCAGTTCGTCGAATCCAGAGGCGGCCCATTCGGTGAGTCACGACACGTCTCCCCACGTTATTTCAGATCCGCGAGCAGCAGGTCGTCCTTGTCAACAGCGATCCCGCGTGCGCCGCGCGCGAGCGGCGCGCGTGACCCGCGCCAAGACAACGCCGACCGCCACGAGGACGCCTCCAAGCAGAGGAGCGTGAGGGAGTTATTCCAGTCGCCCGCGAGCATAGGCACACTCGGGTCAGACGGGCGATGCGGAGCGCTCGATCCGACTTATCGCCACGCAATGCCCGTGCTGGAACCCATCGAATCATGCAGGCGGGCACGCTCATCTGGGGTAGGGTGCGCGAAAATCACCCACATGAACAGGACCGTTGCAGCCAGCAACAGCATCAATGTCTCAACGACTCGCATGATTGACCCTCGGTGTGCGGTCGCATCTGCCATAGCGGTCGTAACACATCGTCAGCGTCCACAGGAGCGGCCCGACCATGAAGGGCTAGGTTCGCGATGTCCATGACATCCAACACAGCAAGCTGCGTTCCACGGGACCCTCCCGTGACTTCTTGCGGGTTTGCGGGCGGCGAGACGTGGTGCGCGGGAGGCAAACTGCCGCGGGTGTGGCTATGGCTCGCCCGGTTCCGCCCGCAGCTGAAAAAGATGCACGTGTTCTAGATCTGACGCTTCGGAGCGCTCCTGCCTAGAGCCCGAGCGTCCCGATCTTGCCGACTATGAAGCCGACCGCCCAACAGCGCGAACTGCCAGACGCGCTACGGGGGACGATGCGACGCCGAAGGGCACGACACGAGGCAGCTTCTAGCGTGGGGACCGCCGGCCCGATCCGAAGCGGGCATCAGTTCCCCTCTGACGGACCCCTCGGGTTGCCGTTCGCTTCCCCTACCGCGGAGCCGCGCGTGATCCCTGAGTCCCGGCGGGGTTTGGTGGTCTCTGACTTCGGACCCAATGACTTCCTCGAGATCTGCCCGACCTCTTGCTGCAGGAATTCGACAACCCGGCCGAACACCTTCACCGACTCCGCTCGCTCCTCCCACAGACGCAGATTCTCTTCACTGAGTCGCTGAATCTCCCGGCGCAGCTCGTAGACGAGGGCAAGGCTTTCGCCCCAATCCGTAACGCTGCCGCCGGTGCCTCGGTGCCCGCGCCGACGTTGATGCCGCGTTGCCAACAACACGCCGACAATGACGACGATGAGCAGACCGGCCCACAACACCGACAGCCAGCTTGTGGGATCATCCAGCAGGACAACCCGCACTCCCTCGATTGCCGGCGCGCCCCCCTCAGCGATCACGCGAGGCGACATCACTGGCGGCTATTCCGCGCCGGGCG
>JBGQLP010000146.1:0-2250 GCA_041500125.1 Gemmatimonadota bacterium | reverse complement strand
GACGGCTAACGGATCCCCGTATCGCAGGCCAGGTTGGCTGTGACGCCACCCCGGAACGGGACGGTCACCGTTACAGACTTCGGTCCGCCGCCCGTGCCGACGCACGAGGTCACGGTGTAGATGCCGCCTCCAACCGAGAAGTGGTAGTGGCCGGTGGCGTCTGATTGGGTGGTCAGCGTCGTGCCGTTGGCCGTGGCGGTCACACTGGTCGCGTAAGGCGCGGTGCAGCCACCCGTGGCCGGGTTGCAGTTCGGCGATGTGGGGCCGATCGTGATCGTGCCGGAGATGCCCTGCGGGGTGATGCCGCCGAGAAGAAACGCGAGGGCGAGGATGAGCTGCATTCCGACTCCTCAGATGACATTCACCAGCGGCGTGACCTGGACCCAGTCGCCGACGGTCGATGAGTACCGCAGCTTGAGCGAGTCGCGGGCGCTGAGGGCGATGGTTGCCGCGGTCAGGCGCAGGTTGGAATTCGCCAACGTCCCCTGGTCGGACAGGGTGATCGCGTTACCGTTGACGTTGATGATGGTCAGTTCCTGCCCATCGACCCCATCAACGACGGTTGGCGCGCTCGTCATCGTGAACGGGCCACCCGATACCGTGATGTCGATGTAGGAGCCAATGCCACCGCTGATCGTGTCTGTGGCGGCGCTGATGGTCTGGGTCCCCGGCGTAACGATGAGCGACCCTCCGCTGAGCGTGATCCTGCCACCACCGGCGCCGGATGTCGATATGACAACGCCCGTCGTGCTGACGGCGACTGATCCCTGGGCACCCCCCACAAAAGAGAGGATGCCCGTGGGACCAAGCGAGAGCTTCGTATTGGCGCTCTGGTTGTCAAGGACGGTGGCCCCGAAGGCCTTGGTCAACGTCGCGTAGGTATTGGCGGGTGTCGTGCCATCCGGGATGATGATCTCGTCTGTCCCGCTGATGACCCGGACCTCGCAGAGATCGATGGAGCCGGTGGCCGCCGCGCCCGTGCTGTAGAAGACTCCGATCCGCAGCCGCAGCAGCGATGCATCGGATGGGACCGGAACGCCGCCGCTGGGCGGCCGAATTACAATGTCAGTCAGCGCCCCGAGGCTTGAGAAGACCGTGTCGACCGTGTGGGCGGCGCCGGTCGTCGTTATCCCGTCATTGCGCAGGAACTGTCCGGTCGCGCGGACGGAGAGAGCAGCCGTCGAGATGGTCGCCGCGAGGAAGGTGAACTTGGCGGCATAGCTGTAGGACTGTCCGCGCGAGCCGTTGGTCGGGATGATCTGCTCGAGATAGACCTCATCGTTGAGCGGACCCGCGGTGGCGACGAACCGGATGACGCGACCCGATGCCGACAGGGCATCGGCGACGGAATAGACGCCGATCGACGTCCCGGCTACCCTGGTTAGTGTCCAGTTGGGCAGGACATTGGCAGCACTGATCTCGCTATCCGGTGATGGCGGCGTTAGGGTGAAGTCGCCGTCATAGACACCGGCCGTGATGAACCGCCGGAGCCCCGCCCCGGCGCCCTGCGACCCGTCCGCCCCGAGGCTGGTGGTGAGGAGCGGATTGCCCCCGTCGTCGGTGATCGCCCCGGTGATGCGGCGTCCCATGACGCCGTGCAGGCCCTTCTCCATCAGCGTCGCGGCTTGATTACGCCGGAGCCGTTGCCGGTGGTCATCGTCGCCCCCGTCCGCACACCGCGCCACGGCGCGCCACACTCGACGCTGTAGCGGCGGATGGCCGAGGACATGAAGGTCGTGGTCACCTTGACGATCCGCTGGGTTGCGTTGTAGGCCGCCTTGGCAGACACGACCGTCAGGGTCTGTTGGGCCATCCAGCCGTCATCGGGGCTGGTGGTCGAGAAGCGGATCCGCTGTTGGGCCGCCGTGACGCGGGCGAGGAACGCAGCGCCGAGGCTGTCGCGCATGGCCGCCGTGGTGCAATCGGGGGCGTCGAGAGTATCGGTGACTTCCTGGCCCCCATTGCGGGCGATGGCGGCCCGGTCAAGGACCCAACCGGAGCCTGCCGGGGTGGCGCCGTTGACGAACACCGCATTGCGGTAGTTCATCGCGTCGTTGTCGATCTCGAGGTCCTCTGGGGCGCGCTCACCGGCCCCCGGTGCGTCGGCGTTGATGTTGAACGGCGCGGCGTTCGTCTCCGAGGTGTAGTAGTGGAGGCGGCCGGCCTGGTCGAGGTGCCAGCGAGCCGTGGAGGATGCCTGTGCCGCGGTCATGTCGAGCGCCCGCCGCAGCGTCACTCCCTCGAACGTCT
>JBGQLP010000145.1:0-2275 GCA_041500125.1 Gemmatimonadota bacterium | reverse complement strand
CGCGCCTCGCGTCTCGTAGATACTCGGCCGCGCCCCGTGCACGAGGGCCCGGGAGAGCGCCATGATCGTCGCCACGACGCCATCGATCCGGTCCGCGCTCGACCGTTTGCTCGGTGCGATGTTGTCGTTCTCGTCCGCGCGGATGGCGGCGTTCGCGACCATCCACCGCAGCACCGGATGCCCTCCATGGCGGAGCTTCTTCTCCCGCACCAGGCCCTCGAAATTCTTGCTCGGCTCCGACAGGGTGCGGAATCCCTGGCGCGTCTCGACCATCGTCAAGCCCTCGCCGGCCAGCTGCGTGGCGATCTGGGTCGCATTCCAGGGGTCGAAGGCGATCTCCTGCAACTTGTGCATGCCGGCGAGGGCCAGAGCTTCCGTCTTGATGACGTCGTAGTCGATCACGTTGCCCGAGGTGGCGAGGAGCCAGCCGTCGCGGCGCCAGGCATCGTAGGGGACCCGGTCCTTGCGAGCGCGCTCCAAGATCCGCTCCTCCGGCACCCAGAACCGGCAGACCAGGTCGATCGAGGTGTCGGGTCGGACGAAGGCCAGGACCAGGGCGGCGATATCCACCTTCGACGCCAGGTCGAGCCCGGCGTAACAGACCTCGCCGGCGAGTGCCGCCTCCCGCTCGGCCATTTGCAGACGGCTGCACACCACGTCCCCCGCGTTCCAGGTCTCGATCGGGAGCCAGGTGTCCTTCTGCTCGGTCCAGAGGTTGAGGTGATAGCGCAGGAAGGTGTTCCGGAAGCTCGCCTGCTGCTCCGCCTTCCGGCATTGCCGGGCGAGATAGTCCGCCTTGACCGAGATCCCGAGGTTCGGGTTCGCCTTCTGCCACGTCGCCGGCTTCGACCAGTCATCGCCCGGATCCGCGGCCGCCACGAAGGCGAAGAACGCATCGTCCTCGAGTGCCCCCTGCAGGACCTGGCGCGCGTGCTCATGCTGCAGCCAGCCGATCGACTCGGGGTCGTAGAGGCCGGCCGTCGTGATCTCCCAGAGCAGCGGCTGCCGGCGGGCCCCCATGCCGGTGTCCAGGACGTCGAGCACGCTCCGATCCTTATGGGCATGGAGCTCGTCGACGATCGCCGCTGAGGGATTGAGGCCGTCCAGGGTATTGGAATCGGCGCCGAGGGGCTCGAATTTCGAGCCCATCCGGCTACAGTGGAGGTTGTTCCGGTAGATCCGGACGTAGCGCTTGAGCTGCGCCGAGGCGCGGACCATGGCGATCGCGGCGTCGTGGACCAGCTTGGCCTGGTCCTTCTTGGTGGCGGCGGAATAGATCTCCGCCCCGTGCTCCCCATCTGCCACGAGCAGGTAGAGCCCGACGCCGGCGGCCTCCAAAGTCTTGCCGTTTTTGCGCGGGATTTCGATGAACACCACCCGATAGAGCCGGGTTCCATCGGGCCGGAGCCAGCCAAACACCTGGCGGAGGGAGAATTTCTGCCACTCTTCGAGGGTGAAGGCCTTCCCAGCCCATTCCCCTTTCGCGTGGCAGCAGAGCGTCTCGATGAAGATGACCGGACGCTCGGCGGAGACGGGATCGTACCAATAGCCGAGCGGGTGCTTCGACTTCTTCGAGGCGCCCCAGCGCCCGACATCACCATCCGGATAGGCTGCGGCAAAGAGCGCCTCGGCGCGTCGATAGGCGAGCTCCTCGAGCTGGCCGGTGGGCCGTTCAGGCCGGGGGACGCGCACGGCGGCCGAAGAGGAAGTCCTCGGTGCCCTCCTTCTCCGCGTCCGGCGGCAACTCGATGCGCCCGCGGCTCGAGGGGGTGAGCCCCAACTCCCCGCAGAGCCGAGTCGTCAGCGACTGCAGTCCTTTGAGCATCCCGAGTTCGGGCCGCTGGACGACATACCCCTTGTCCGTGACGAAGGTGTAGCCGACCTCGGTCAGGATCTTCTCGAGCTCCGCCATCCGCGCCACGTTCTGGCAGTATTGCGCGAAGACGTACCGATCGAGCTTCGTGATGAGCCCCGGGGGGACCGCCTTCCAGACCCGGCGCCATTCCGACTTGGCCGCGCCGCTGAGCCAGGACGGGATCGAGGGCTGACCCGGCGCCGGCCGAGGCTCCCGGCGGTTGATCTTCCGCTTCCCGGGGTTGCCGGCGAGCAGTTTGAGGTAGGCAGGCTTGGGGGGCGGGCCGCGCTTACCCATGGGCCAACCCCCCACCATCGGAAACCTGCGGGCGTGTATCGGTATACCGATACACTTGGGTGGGCGCCAGGTCAAGGAGGGAGGGGAGCTAGCTGAACGGGCTTCAGCGAGGGCTTGTGGCCT
>JBGQLP010000144.1:0-2453 GCA_041500125.1 Gemmatimonadota bacterium | reverse complement strand
GTATGCATGACGCCCTTGGGCTCCCCCGTCGTGCCCGAGGTATACATCACCTGGATCACGTCATCGGGCTTCGGGCGCCGCGCCGCAAAGATCGCTGCCGCCTCCGGCTGGCTCGCCCGGCCCGGTTGCAGCAGGCGCTGCTCGAAGCTTTGCTCCTCCGCCCCGCCGACCACCAGGACATGCCGGAGCCCCGGCAAGCTGCCCCGCATTTCCGCTGCCATCGCGGGATAGTCGAACCCGCGAAAGAGCTGCGGCACCACCAGCACCTTGGTCTCCGCCAGTCCCAGCATGAACGTCAGCTCGCGCTGACGGAAGATGGGCATCAACGGATTGGTCACCGCACCGATGCGCAGGCACGCCAGATGCAAGGCGATGAATTCCCACCAATTGGGCAACTGGTAGGAGACGACGTCGCCCGGCGCAACACCGAGCTCGAGCAACCCGAGAGCGACTCGCTCGACCCGCTCGCCGAGTTCGCCAGAGGTCAGTTCGGTGCGCACCCCGGTCATGCTGTTGTGATCGACCAGGGCAATCCTGTCCGGCCGCCGGGCGATCGCCGCATCCAGGAACTCGATCAGCACGCGGTCGCGCCAATGTCCCGCCGCCTTCATGGCCGCGGAACGGGCCGCCGGTATGATCGGATCGAACTCCATCCGCTGTCCCTCCTGCCGCTCGTTGCCGGCGACTTCCTCCCGTCAATCCAGGAGCGCTCGGGGACGCCGGCCCCGCCCCCCTGCGGGAACCCTTCGCGGTCGCCCCGGCCGTGGGCCCCCGTCACCGTGACGTATTCTGCCAGACTCGGATACTGGCCGCCCTAGGAGCCGATGCCATAGCATGCTACCGCTCGACACGGCATGCCGGCGGGGCAGGATGTTCATCTAGGTATCCAGCTCATCGTCTCAGAGGCACGAGTCTGGAGCGGGATCCCTATTCCGACGATGTCCCCTCTCTGGATCGCCGCATCACTTCGTCTCTGACCGCGGTCACGCAAGCGGTCAGGCCGCGAAGGGCCTGTGCCGTCTCTGCCCGCTGGTCCGTGAGACGGGTGATCATGTTCCGGAGGTTATCCATTTCCTCGCGAAGCTCCCCGTTCTCACGGATCAGCCTCGCAACCATCGCGTGGAGCTTGTTCTGCTGCTCTGCGGTCTGGGCCAACCGGTCGAGCGCGCGTTGCATGTTCTGGAACCAGCGGATGAGCTCCGAGGGAAGGTCTGAGGGCAATGGTTCTCTGCTCCGCTCAGCCAGCAGTCGAACGTGACTCGGCCTACTCGACCACACTCGCCATAGCAAGGGGTAAGCCACTGGCAGGGCTCAGGGAAGTCACGGAGTTGCGGGACGGCTCAGGCCGGCGTATGTCCAACCGCTGTCTGACCGGGTGTTCGAGGTGGCACCCGAAGAGGAGTGTCGCTTGGGGCCGCTCATCGCCCGGCCGTAACGGTGCCTTTCAAGTGTGCACAATGTTATGCGATTCTGCATAATCGCTCACGTCGACCGGCAGGCGCACTCCGGTCGGCCGGCCGAATCGGCACTCGGGCGCAGCGGGCGCTTGACGATTCCCCCGCGCCGGATTACGCTCCCGCCACGTAGTTGACCGTTCCCGCGGCCGCCCCTCGGCAGGCCGGTCGGCAGTGGCGATGATCAGAGTTCGGGTTGCTGTGGAAGCGCCGCAGGCCGCTGCCATGAATTGCGAAGACGCCCGTCACGGGCTCTCTGCCCTCGTCGGCGGCTCGATCGGCCTGACGGACTGGGCTCTCCTGGAAGCGCACCTGAAGCACTGCGCGGAATGCCGGCAGGCAGAAGCGCACCTGCGACAGTTGGTCTTGGCCAGTCAACCGGTCACCCGGCCGCGCGCAGTGCTGGCCTCCCTCCGGAAGGCAGTGGAGCTCGCCCGGATTGGAGTGACCTGTTCCACTGCCCTGGTCGTGCGTCGCCGCCCGCTCCTGACGGCCGCCGTCCGCGACCTCACTCCGCGCGCCATCGGTGGCGTGATGCGAGCGGTTGGCCTCGCCGTCGGCCATTCCGCCGACCTGATGGCACGGATCCACGCATCGCTGGCGACGGTCCATGAGCTCGCTGCGCGCACCATCGCGAGCGGGTTGCAGGTGTTCGGTCTCGGCATCACCCACGTCATCGCGGAAGTCGCGCACCTGCGTGCCTCGCTGGCGATCTCGCTCAGGTCATCCGTGGCCACCGTGGCCAACGCGCTCGAGGCCGTCCGCCTCAGCATCACTCGTTCCGTCAAGCGGACGATCCGCTTCAGGCCGTCGGTACAGGCCGTGGGTGTCGTGCTGGCGCTTGCGGTCACGCTGTCCGCGCTGCAACGGACCGACGGACCTGAGCAACTCCCCGAGCCAGCGGCGCCTCCACGTCCCGGACCCGGACCCACGCGGCTCGAGCCGGCGCAGGTCGAATCCGTGCAACTGGAGCCCACGCGGCTAGCACCCTCCCTGTCG
>JBGQLP010000143.1:0-2478 GCA_041500125.1 Gemmatimonadota bacterium | reverse complement strand
CTTCCATGAGCGCAAGCGCGCCCAGACCAACGCCATCGTCGCCACCAAGGCGCTCGCGCACAAGCTCGCCCGTGCCTGCTACCACATGCTCAAGGAGGGACAGCGCTTCGATGTGAAACGCTGCTTCGCTTAAAGCACCGATAATGGCGAAGCGTGCTGAGCCAAGATAAACGCTGGAACCCAGCCAGGAATCTGAATGGACAGCCCCGCTTCGCCACCCGAGTTCATCGTATCCGCATCGCCCACGTCGCGAGCCAACCAAACGATGGCGCCGAGACACCGGCAGCCCCAGCTCTGTCAGCTTCAGCCTTGGACGCGGCGCGGTACCAACGTTCTTCTGGGGTGGCACGGCCACCACGGCGGAGGCTCGAGCAGCACGCCTCACGCTTGATCCCGATGGGTGCATGGCGCGATTCGGTTCGCAGCCTAAGTAAGCGAAGAAACGGGCGCGGTAACGGACGATGAACATGGGTAGTAAAGTATTCCATCGCGCCCAGTGCGCGAGAGTTTCGTTCGCACTCTTGACGCCGGTAGGCTAATGGGTGCGTTTATCTGCGGCTATATTGCACTTGATCTTGAGGTTAATCTTATCCGTGTTTATCTGTGTGTATCTGTGGCTAAGGTCCATTGGGGGGTTTCAGGTGGGCTCTGGTCACTGCAATCGAATGCCGGTACGGCGGATGAGGTCTGCCCACATATCCATGTCCCTGTGCAAAACGGTAGCTGCCTCTTCGGGCGTGCTGCCGATGACTTCCGAGCCTTCGGCAGCGAACCGGCCGCTCACCTCGGGCGTGCCGAGCGCTTTCACGATCTCCCGATGCACACGGGCGACGATGTCCGCGGGCGTCGCGCCCGGCACCATGATCATGAGACGCAGCGGGTGGTTGGGATAGGCCTGCTGCGCGAGCGCGCATGCCGCCGCCACGGCGAGGCCGGCGCCAGCCACCGCGCCGCGGAGCAAACCACCGCCAGTAGCGATGGCCATCGTTGCTCCTCTTCCGCGTCGTGCGCCGGCAATGCAGGGATCGCTATTTCTTTCCCGAGCCCAGCATCTCCGCGCTGCGCTTCACCGCCTTGACGATGTTGATGTAGCCGGTGCAGCGGCACAGATTGCCCTCGAGACCATGGATGATCTCGTCCTCCGTGGGCTTGGGATTGTCCTTGAGCAGTCCCGCCACGGCCATGATCATGCCCGGCGTGCAGAATCCGCATTGCAGCGCGTGGCATTCCGAGAACGCCTGCTGGATCGGGTGGAGCTTGCCGTCCTTCGCCATGCCCTCGATCGTCAGCACTTCGGACCCGTTCGCCTGCACCGCGAGCAGGGTGCACGACTTCACGGCGCGTCCGTCCATGTGGACCGTGCAGCAGCCGCACTGGGTCGTGTCGCAACCGACGTGGGTGCCCGTGAGTCCCAGCTCGTCGCGCAGCAAATTGACGAGCAGGGTGCGGTCTTCCACGTCGCGCGTGTGCTTAGTGCCGTTTACCTTGATTTCGACCTTGGCCATTTTTTCAGGTCCTGAAAAATTTATCTGTGTTTATCTATGGCTGATTATTAGCTCTTACCAGCGAGCTTCGCGACCGCCCGCTTCGCCATCACCCGCACCAGGTTCGCCCGGTAAGCGCGTGTGGCGTGAATGTCCTCATTGAAATCGTCCGACTTGAGCGCGAGGCCCTCGAGCGCCCCGGGCTTCATCGATTTCGCCAGCGCTGCTTCGGCTTCCTTCCACCGGAACACGCCGGGGCCCGCGCCCGTCACTGCCACCCGCACGCCGGCCGCCGTGTCCGCGACCATCACGCCCGTCATCGCGTATCCCGAAGCCGGATGAGGGAACTTGCAATAGGCCGCCGCCTTCGGCACGGGAAATTCGATGCGCACGATGATCTCGCCGTCCGCGAGCGCGGTCGCGAACATGCCCTTGAAGTACTGATCGGCCGCGATCCCCCGTTTTGTGGTGACGACGGTCGCGTTGAGGCCCAGCACCGCCGCCGGGTAGTCCGCCGCAGGATCGTTGTTCGCAATGGAGCCGCCCATCGTACCCATGTTGCGCACCTGCGGGTCGCCAATCACGCCGGCCAGGTCGGCCAGCGCCGGTATCGCCTTTGCGACCACGGCCGAGGTGGCGACATCGAAATGCTTGGCCCCCGCACCGACCACAAGCTTGCCGCCCTTGACCTCGATGGCACGCAACTCGTCCAGGTGCCCGATGTCCACCAGGTGCGAGGGCTTGGCGAGCCGTTGCTTCAACGTCGGTATGAGCGTCATCCCGCCGGACAGGACTTTCGCTTCCGGATTGGAAGCGAGGAAATCCGCCGCCTCCTTGACTGACTTCGCCTTCACGTAGCTAAGTGCATACATCACCAGGTCTCCTTCGAATTCAGTTGCAGATGACAAGGGCCGCGCCGGTAGCGCCTCCCGTCACCTTTTCCCGTCACCCGTAATCGTCACCCGCTCCCGTCACGCCTTCCGCTGCGCGGACT
>JBGQLP010000142.1:0-2511 GCA_041500125.1 Gemmatimonadota bacterium | reverse complement strand
CTCATGCCGGTGTTGAAGAAAGACGTCTGGGAAGTGTCGGAGCAGGAGTTCCCCAGGACCTCGTCCATCGAGACCCAGCTTCGGTTCCTGCTCCGCTACGCCATCCTGGCCCCCTCGACCAAGAACAGCCAGCCCTGGGCCTTCTCGGTGCAGGGAAACCGAATCCACCTGCTCGCCGATCGCGGCCGGGGGCAGCCGATCGCGGATCCCGGCCAACGCGAGCTCTACATCAGCCTGGGCTGCGCGCTGGAGAACCTGCTGGTGGCCGCCGAGCACTTCGGCTTCCGCCATGGGATCAGCTACTTCCCCGAGCCGAGGCAGGACGCGCTGGCGGCGACGGTGATCTTCGCGCCAGGCGGGGTGCCGTCCCACGCCCGGGCTGGTGCCACGCTATCGGCGATCGTCCGGCGCCACAACGACAACAGTGCCTTCCGCGCTGCGCCGGTGCCGGAGCAGCTCCGGCTCAGGCTGCTGGCCTGTTGCGTGGAGCCGGACCTCCGGGTCCACCTGACCGACGACCGCCATTTCCGCCGCTGGATCGAGGCGCTCACGCTGGAGGCCGACCGGGTCGAGTTCGCCAATCCCGCGTTCCGGAAGGAGCTGGGCTACTGGATCGGCCAGGGAGTGTTCGGGGCGCCGCCGGCGGTGGCGCGGCTGGAACAGATGGCCATCTCCCGGATCGATGTGGGCCAGCAGGTGGCGGATCAGGACCACGCCATCGTGGAGAGCGCCGCATTGCTCGGGCTGATCTGCGGTGAGGGCGACAACCACCTGTTGCACCTCCGGACCGGTCAGCTGTTCGAGCGGCTCTGGCTCACGGCCACGGCGATGGGGGTGAGCATCCATCCGATGAGCCAGACCATGCGGCGACCGGAGCTGAGGTCGGCGGTGGGAGAGTTGCTGCCTTCGCCGGGATGGACGCCCCAGCATCTGTTTCGGGGGGGGTTCTCCTCCAGGGACGACGAGAACCACACGCCGCGGAGGCCGGTGGAGGACGTGGTGGTGTAAGGCGGTAGGGCGCCTTACCGTTCCACTCCGCACCAACTATCGCCGCTTTCAGGACCGACAGCTATACTGGCGAATGCGATACGCTTACCTGTTGAGTCTCGGTGCCACCTGGCTCGTGCTCGGCTGCAGCGATGGTGCGACTGCGCCGGTGCCGGACGGAGATGGCAAGCAGCTCGCCGCTCAATTCGACCGCCTGGCTGATTCGGTGGACGCGGGCGGCTACTCGCCGGCTGCCGAGGCCTTGCGCCACGCCGCGGAGATTGTGCTGCTCACCGGTCATGCGACGCCGGTCGCCGGCACCATCGATGGTGCCGCTCGCAGCTTCCTCAGTGTCGCCGAGCAAATCGATTTTCCCAACCTGGTTTGCAGCTGGCCGAGCGACAGTGGAATCGTACAGCCGCCCGGTGGCGGCGTCATTCCGGTCGACAGCGGCGTCGTGTTGCCTCCCCCGGAGCCTCCCGAGTGCCATGTGGTGGGCACCAATTCCATGCGCACCCTGATCGCCTGGGAGCCGGAGCACATGGCTGAGGTAGTGCGGGTCGTCGCAGCGATCGGCAGCAACGGGGTGGAGACCGGGGTACCTGATGTCATGACCGGATTACCCACCACCGCGGCGGGCTCACCGGGCCCGCCGACTGCGCCGCCGGACTCGGGCAGCGGAAGTGGCGGAGAGCCGGGCGGGTTCCCCGGGTTCATGGGCGAGTATCTGGTGCGGGACGTAGGGAGCTGGTGGGCGACGGCGGGGAGCCAGACCAACGATCGGGTCGGAGCTACGGGTGCGTGCACGTCAGACCGGGCGACCTTCGACTGGGCCGAGTTCGGCTGTGAGGGGGCCAAGTTCCGGTTCGAGTTTTCGATGAAGGTGGACCCATTGCGCTACGAGCCGCTGACTGGTGCCGTGAATCCCCCGACTGGGCCGGAGGGAAGCCACACGTTGGCGATGGGTTCGAGCGCGGTGGATGGGGTGAGGCTCACCTGGGTGGCGTGGACCCCACCGCCGTTGCCGCCGGTCCCCGGACCGGGACCGGGACCGGATCCTGTGCCAGTCGATACGACTGGGACAGGGCGGTAGGAGGACAGGCGGACTGGCGGACTGGCGGACTGGCGGACAGTTGTCATCCTGAGCGAAGCGAAGGGACCGAGGGGGCCGAAACCGTTCGACACCGCGGACTTTTCTGCGGCCACGAAGTTCTGGCCCCCTCCCCGCTCGCTACGCTCGGGGTCAGGGTGACAACCGTCCGCCTGTCCGGCCGTCCGCCTGCCGCCTATACTCACCCCATGAGCTTCGAAGATCTCGCGTCCGAGCTCGCCCAGATCGGGCGCGAGTTTCACGGCCGCGGCTGGGTGCTGGGCACGAGCGGGAACTTCAGCGCCGTGGTCGCTCGCGACCCCCTGCGGCTCGCCATCACCACCAGCGGAGTAGACAAGGGCAGCCTCACCGCCGGCCAGATCGTCGAGATCGACGAGCGTGGCAAGGCCGTGGCCGGGTCGGGCCGCCCCTCG
>JBGQLP010000141.1:0-2552 GCA_041500125.1 Gemmatimonadota bacterium | reverse complement strand
GGTGGCGATCCCCACCGGGCAGGTGTTGAGGTGGCACTTGCGCATCATGATGCAGCCCTCGACGATCAGCGGGGCGGTCGAGAACCCGAACTCTTCGGCCCCCAGCAAGGCGGCGATGACGACATCGCGGCCGGTCTTCAGCTGTCCGTCGGTCTCCACCTTGATCCGGCCGCGCAGGTTATTGAGGACCAGGGTCTGCTGGGTTTCGGCCAGGCCCAGTTCCCAGGGGATGCCGCCGTACTTGATGGAGGAGAGCGGGGAGGCCCCGGTCCCGCCCGAATCCCCGCTGATCAGCACCTTGTCGGCCTTGGCCTTGGCCACGCCGGCGGCGACGGTCCCGACCCCCACTTCCGCGACCAGCTTCACAGAAATATCTGCGTCGGGGTTCGAGTTCTTTAAATCGTAGATCAACTGCGCGAGGTCCTCGATCGAGTAGATGTCGTGGTGGGGGGGCGGCGAGATGAGCTGCACCCCTGGCGTGGCGTACCGAAGCCGCGCGATGGTCTCATCCACCTTGTGGCCGGGCAATTGCCCGCCCTCGCCGGGCTTGGCCCCCTGCGCCATCTTGATCTGCAGTTCCCTGGCGTGGGCCAGATAGTCCGTGGTGACCCCGAACCGCGCGGAGGCCACCTGCTTGATCGCGCTGTTCTTGGAGTCGCCGTTGGGCAGCGGCACGAACCGCTCCGGGTCTTCGCCGCCTTCGCCGGTGTTGCTCTTGCCGCCGATGCGGTTCATGGCGATGGCCAACGTCTCGTGCGCCTCCTTGCTGATCGCGCCGAAGGACATGGCGCCGGTGGTGAAGCGCTTGACGATCGCCTTCGCCGGCTCGACTTCCTCCAGCGGGATGGGCGTCGGCAGGGTCCTGAGTTCCAGGAGGCCCCGGATGTTCGACCGGCGGCGGCTCTCATCGTTGACGAGCGCCGCGAACTCCTTATAGGTCTTGGGATTGTTGGACTGGGTCGCGTGCTGAAGCCGGTAGATCGTCTCCGGGTTCCAGTTGTGGTGTTCGCCCTGGACGCGATAATGGACCTCGCCACCGAAGTCGAGCTGGCGGATCGGCGTCGGTTCGTACGCCAGCTTGTGGCGGCGCAGGGTCTCCTCGCCGATCTCGCGGATGCCGATCCCCCCGATGCGCGACGCGGTGCCGGTGAAGTAGGGGTCCACGAGTTCGTGGTTGAGGCCGATGGCCTCGAAGATCTGCGCGCCGCAATAGGACTGGACGGTGGAGATGCCCATCTTCGAAAAGATCTTCAGCAGGCCTTTGTTGATGGCCTTGATGAATTTGCCCTCGGCCGTCGCCGCGTCCAGGCCCTCCGGCAGGTACCTGTCCCGCTCCATGTCCACCAGCGTCTCGAACACGAGATAGGGGTTGATGGTGCCGGCCCCGTAGCCGATCAGGCAAGCGAAGTGGTGGACGTCGCGCGGCTCGCCGGTTTCGAGAATCAAGCCCACCTCGGTGCGGGTACACTCCCGGACGAGGTGGTGATGGATCGCCGAGATGCCGAGCAGACTCGGCACCGGCGCCCACTCCTCGTTCACCCCCCGGTCGCTCAGGATCAGGAACTTGTAGCCCTCCTTGATTGCCTGGGAGGCCTGCTGGCAGAGGGCATCTACCGCCGCGCCCAGGCCGTCCGGGCCCTCAGCGACGCGGAAGAGCATCCGCAGGGTCTTGCTCTTGAAGTGCGGGTCGGCGATCAAGCGGATCTTCTCCAGATCAGCGTTGGTCAGGATGGGCTGCTGGACCTTGATGCGCCGGCACGCTTCCGGGGTCTCGTCCATCACGTTCGGCTTGGGGCCGATGTTCGTGACCAGCGACATGACCAGTTGCTCGCGGATGGGGTCGATCGGGGGATTCGTCACCTGCGCGAAGAGCTGCTTGAAGTACTTGAACAGGAGCTGTGGCCGCTCGGACAGCACGGCGATCGGGGTGTCGGTCCCCATGGAGGAGACCGGCTCTTCGCCGGCCACGACCATCGGGGTGATGACCATCTTGAGCTCTTCCACCGTGAACCCGAAGGCCTGCTGGCGCTGGCGGATCGTCGGATGATCCGGCTGGGGAACGTTCAGCGGTTCCGGCAGTTCGTCCAGCGAAATGCGGTACTGGGTGACCCAGGCGCGGTAGGGTTTGCGGCTGACGATATCGGCCTTGATCTCCTCGTCGTCGAGGAGCCGGCCTTGCACGGTGTCCACCAGGAACATGCGGCCGGGCTGCAGGCGGCCCTTCTGGCGGATGTCCTTGGCATCGTACGGCAGGACGCCGGCCTCGGAGGCGAGGACCACAAGGTCGTCGGAGGTCACCTGGTACCGGCAGGGGCGCAGCCCGTTGCGGTCCAGCGTCGCTCCGATCAGCTTGCCGTCGGTGAAGCACACGGCCGCCGGGCCGTCCCAGGGCTCCATCATGGCGGCGTGGTACTCGTAGAACCCCCGCCGGTCGAGGTCCATCTGGGGGTTGCCGACCCACGGCTCGGGAATCAGCATCATCATGGCGTGCGGCAGCGAGCGGCCGCCCATCACCAGGAACTCGAGCGCGTTGTCGAGGCAGGCCGAGTCGC
>JBGQLP010000140.1:0-2559 GCA_041500125.1 Gemmatimonadota bacterium | reverse complement strand
CGGCGCGCCTTGGCTGCTTTCATCCAGGGCTCTGCGAAAGTGCCCCCAATTGTCAGCTGAGATGTTAGCCACTTCGCTGCGCACTCGATCCGGCACCGAGACCCAGGATTGGAAGTCCTTTTCTCGTTTGCGTTGTGTCCGATATGGCTAATTGGGGCTTAGGGCTTGCAGGGGGGCCTCGCCTCGCATATGGTTGGTGGCCAGCGATGACCATCGGGGGCGCTCGGACTTCTCGTCGATTCGGCCAAGCGGCCATCTGCGCTCTGCTGGCAGTGGCGCTCCTTGTGTTCGGCGTTGCGAACGGTGCGCGAGGCCACGTCCACGACCCCACGACGGCCGGCCTCTACAACACCGAGTGCCCGCTCGCTGAACTCGGCGCCCGCCAAGGGGTCGCTTCACTCGCGGCGGCCCCGCCCTCTATCTGGATCCGCTTAGCTCGTGCAGAACTCCTGCCCGTCGTCACCAGCAATCCCTCGGCAGGTGTCGTACTCAGCGCAGAGTCCCGCGCCCCTCCGCTCGCCTGATCTGACCCGGTCGCCTCGCTAGATTCCGTTCTACCTGCGGGCGCTCTGCGCCCTGACGCGGTCTGTCATCCATCGGGAGGAGCATCATCATGCGTCTATTCATCGACCGGGCACGGTTGCGTGCCTTCATCACGGTCACCCTGCTGGTCTGCGTCGTCGTCACAGCGGCGCCTCCAGTGGCGGCCCAGACCGGGCGGGTCATCGGCACCGTCCGAGACGCGCTCGGACGGCCACTCGCGGGCGCCCGGGTTCGTCTCGAGAGTAGTGATGGCAAGACCGCGGACGAGACCACCGCCGATACCCGGGGGGCGTTCAGCTTCGTGAACGTGTCCGCCGGTTCCTACGTCGTGGTCGGCGAGAAGGAGGGATTCGAGTCGGCCACGTCAGTGGTGACCGTCTCTGAGACCCGGCAGGCGACCGCAGAGCTGGCTCTATCCTCTCGGCAAGCGCTGGACCTCGCGGTCGAGGCGAAACGGCTGGAGGAGGCACGGATCAGCATCCAGCCCCGCATCGGCGCCTCGACCTTCGAATTCAACCGGCAGGCCATCGAGACCCTACCCCAGGGCGATAACGCGCCGCTCAGTCAGCTTATCCTGCAAGCACCGGGGGTAACCCAGGACTCGACCGGCGGCGGCTTCCTGCACGTGCGCAACGAGCACGCCAACGTCCAGTACCGTATCAACGGCATCGCGCTGCCGGACGGCGTCAGCTTCTTCGGGCAGGGCGGTGGGTTGAGTCCCCGGCTGGCCAACTCGGTGGAGCTCATCACGGGCGCGCTGCCCGCCGAGTTCGGTTTACGTACCGCCGGCATCGTGGACGTCAATACCAAGAGCGGTGCCTTCGAGCCGGGGGGCTCCGTCGGACTGTACGGGGGCAGCCACTCGTGGATCCAGCCGAGCGCGGAGTATCGCGGCTCGCTGGGTCGGTTCAACTACTACCTCTCGGGCGACTTCCTCCACAACAACATCGGCATCTCGCCGGCCACCCCCGACACCCCGATCCACGACTCGACCAAGCAGGGGCACGGCTTCGGCTACTTCGAATACCTGATCGACTCGACCAGCAAGGTCAGCGCGATCCTCGGCACCTTCGTCGGTCACTTCCAGATTCCGAACGCGAAGGATCAGACGCCGAGCTTTACCGTCAACGGCATCGACAGCTTCGACTCCGCCAAGGCGAACGAAACCCAGCTCGAGCAGAACTACTACTCGGTCCTGTCGTACCTCAAGGCGGAGAAGGAGCTCTCCTACCAGATCTCGGCCTTCTCCCGCTACAGCCTCCTGACCTTCCGTCCCGACCCGCTGGCCGATCTCCTCTTCAACGGCATCGCCCAGGACCTGCAGCGAAGCAGTGTGGCCGCCGGGTTGCAGGCGGATGGCAGCTACGTGCTGACCCCGACCCATACGCTGCGGGGCGGGATCTACTTCGTAGCGGAGCGGAGTAGTGTGCAGACGACTTCGGCGGTCCTGCCGTCGGACCCGGCGCTGGGGGACACGCCCTTCAAGATCTTCGACAGCACCGGCATCACGGGCTACACCTACAGCGCCTACGCGCAGGATGCGTGGAAGATCCTCCCGAGCGTCACCATCAACGGCGGCCTGCGGTTCGATCTCTACGACGCGTTCCGGACCGAGTGGCAGCTGAGCCCCCGCCTGAACGTGGTCTGGATGGCCACCCCGACCACCACCGTCCACGCCGGCTACGCTCGCTACTTCACGCCGCCCCCGCTCGTGTTCACCTCGTCCAGTAGTCTCAACCGGCTGGCCGGCACCACCGCCGAGCCCGAGATCACCAAGAATACGGTCCCCCGGGCCGAGCGTGCCCACTACTTCGACGCGGGGATCACCCAGCAGCTCCTCCCGGGCCTCAAAGTCGGCCTCGACGCCTACTACAAGAAGGCCGAGCACCTGCTCGACGACGGCCAGTTCGGGGCCCCCGTCTTCAACACCCCGTTCAACTACAAGTGGGGCTACAACTACGGGGTCGAGCTGAGCGCGTCCTACGTCGTTGGCGGCTTCTCCGCCTACGGGAACCT
>JBGQLP010000139.1:0-2613 GCA_041500125.1 Gemmatimonadota bacterium | reverse complement strand
GGGACGCTCGGTTCCCTCGTGCTGGGTCACCTGGTACTGCTCGGGGGTCAGCTTCTGCTTCAGCTCGCTGTCGCTGGGCCGGTGAAAGTTGGTCACGTTCCATCCCTTGGATTGGGTCGTCGATGTGGTCGGGGCAGGGGTGGCGTTCTGGCCCCATACCGCCGTCTGAGTCCCAAAGTTCAGCACCAGGAGGGCGAGGGGCAGGGCAAACCGGTGCTTCATGTCCACTCCGTTCAGGGGAGACTGCCTACGCTATAGTAACCCTCCGGACCATGGATTGTTTCCTACCCCACCTGCTTGCCCGATTCTCCGAAGACCTCGACGAAGAGATCGGACGCCCCGTTCAACCTAGCGCAGCTCGCCGTTCCAGGATGGGATCTGTCCCGAGACATAGAGCGTGTTCCCGCTCTGGACGCAGGGGACGAAGTTGGCGACCGGCTTCGTGGCCGCGGGCAGCTCCAGCCGCAGCTGCTCCAACCGACCCTCGACGATCCCGGGCACGAGAGCTCCTCCTAGCGGTCGAAGTCCACAGCGGCCGTGTTACCGCCACTCACGACCACGCCGACCCGCTCTCCCGGCTCCGGCCGGTAGCGCCCGGCCAGCAGCGCGGCCAGGGCCGCCGCGCCGCCGGGCTCCGCCACGATGCGGAGGGCGCGCCAGAGCGCGGCCTGGCCATTCCGAATGGCTTCGTCGCTCACCAGTACGACATTGCTCACGCGGGCCCGGAGGATGGGGAACCCCACCTCTCCCACCCGCCGCGGCGCCAGGGAGTCGGCCGCGATGCCGCCGGCCTCCGCGTCCACCGGCCGCCCCGCGGCAAGCGCCTGAGTGAGCGTCGGCGCCAGCTCCGGCTCGACCCCGACCAGCTTGCACCGGCCGGCGTACCAGGTGGCGATGCCGCTCAGCAGCCCACCGCCGCCGACCGGGGCAATGATGGTGTCCAGGTCGGGCGCCTGGGCCTCGAGCTCCAGGCCGACCGTCCCCGCTCCCAGCAGGGTCTCGGCCTGGTCGAACGCGTGCACCGGCAGGGCGCCGGATTCGGCGGCCCAGGTCCAACTCGCCTCCAGCGCGTCGGCATACAGCTCGCCGGTCACGATCAGGGTCGCGCCGTAGCTGCGGATCCGCTCGACCTTGGCCGGGGAGGAGCAGGTGGGGACGAAGATTCTGGCCGCCACGCCGAGCTGGGCGGCGGCGTAGGCGACCGCGGCGCCGTGGTTCCCGCCCGAGGCCGCCACCACCCCGGCGGAAGGAATCGGCCGTAACAGCAGGTTGGCGAAAGCGCCCCGCGCTTTGAACGAGCCGGAGTGCTGCAGCAGCTCGAGCTTGAGCGTGAGAAGTGAAGGATCCAGTCCCACGTCGCTCGCGTTCAGCTCGACCACCGGCGTGCGCCGGATGTGGGGGCGGATGACCGGCTCGACCGCGGCGATACTCTCGCGGGAGACGGCGGTCTCGGTCAGCTGCGGCATCGGGCGGCTCCTTGGATTCCTTGACAATAGCTCGGCAATTAGCAAATTGGCAATATGTCTACTGTAGCATTTGTCCGCGCGTTGGGCAACGACCGCCGGCTCCAGATCCTCGAGTGGCTCAAGGACCCCCGGGCTCATTTTCGACCTCAAGTAGACGGCGACCTGGTCCGGGACGGCGTCTGCGGGGTGTTGATCGCGGAGAAGCTGGGCATCAGCCAGCCCACGGTGAGCGAGCATCTCAAGGTGCTGGCTCAGGCGGGCCTGATCCGGGGCAAGCGGATCAAGCAGTGGACCTTCTACAAGCGGGACGAGGCCACCATCCGGAAGCTGAAGCGGGACCTCCTCACCAGCATCTGAACCGAATGGCACCGCATGGTAGTACAGGGGATGAGCTTGGTGGGCCGCCACCACTCTGGACGCTGCAGTGCGCTGCGCACGAGCAGATCCAGCACAGAGGCAGCCGCGCACTGAGGCGTCCTTCGTGGTGCCGGCCCATCCAGCGCTCACCCCCTGCACTGGACCGGCACGCGGAACTCTCCTTGACTGCTGCCCGACGATTCCCTAACGTGGTCTCACTAGCCTCAAGAGCAGCACCCCGACCTCGCTTCCCCCGCGCCACCACCAAGACGTCAGAGGGACCACCAGATCGCCGAGCTCCTCTGGCTAGCTTGGCGTCCGAGTTAAAGCATTCACGCATTCTGAGGGGTGATGTATGGAAGCACGTGTCACCGCCTACTCCCAGGCTTATCAGCTAAGGGAGCGGATGGCGCAAGCTGAGGTCCGCCACGGACAGGAGATCCGGGCGGACCTGCCGGGTATCAGAGTGTCCGCCATGAACCGCCATTGGTTCAGCGGCAGGCCCAGCGGCAAGGGTGAGATTTTCTTCTGCACCATGGGCCCGATCCGGGTGCGGCGGGTTGAGACGCCGGGAGACGGAGCGCCCCTGCCCAGCAATGTCGTAGTCCAGGGCCTGGAGGTTCCGGGCGATGGGATCTACAATCTCCTCGATGTCCTGGTCCAATCGAACGGCGACCTGCGGCTGATCATGGACGAGGCGTCTCGCGCAGTACCACAAGGGAACCAGGCAGAGACCAGTCGCAACGATTTGATGTTCGTATAGGCTGCGGAGTCATTGCGAGGGCGCGGG
>JBGQLP010000138.1:0-2638 GCA_041500125.1 Gemmatimonadota bacterium | reverse complement strand
TCCCGGAAACTACGATCAGGGTGTAACCGTCGGGGTCGGCACGGACCGCTAACCCCGCGCCCAAAGTACCTCCTCCACCTGGTCGGTTATCGACAACGATGGGCTGCCCGAGTGCCTCGGTCAATCGCGGTCCAATTAGACGTGCGAGCAGATCGGAGCCGCCACCGGCGGCAAATGGCGTGAGTAGCCGGATCGGCTTGGTCGGATATTTCGACTGCGCATGCACGCCTGCCACGGGAAGCGACAGAGCAATTGCGATTGCGGTGCAGAGTACGAGGTTCCTCATGATGCCCTCCGGATTTCTGGATAGCGGCCGTTCGCGCAAGAATCGAGTCTAATTAAGCACGGCTACCTTGTTTCGCTTCACCAGCTCCCAGTCGATCTCGAACCCCAGACCGGGCTTTTGCGGCGCGTGTACCAACCCCTGCTTGTCCACCTCGATGTCCTCCACCAGACCGTACTTGTTGGCACCGCTGGCGGGGAACACCTCGTAGTAGTCGCAGTTGTTGATGGCCATGGTGACGTGCAGATTGGCAGCGTTACCCAGCGAGTTTCCACCGTGGTGAATCTCGCACTTCATGCGGAAACCATCCGCCATGTGGGCCACTTTGATGAGCGGCGTGATACCGCCGGTCACCATCACGTCGCCGCGCAGCATGTCCGTCGCGCCCTGGAGAATCCAGGTAGCCATGCCGTGGAAGCCACCCGGTACGTACTCCGTGGAGAGGATGGGGATGTTGAGCTTGGAATGGAGCTTCACATAACCGTAGATGTCGTCCTCGGCCAGCGGGTCCTCGTACCAGAAGTAATTCAAGTCCTGAACTTCAAGTCCTAAGCGCAGGGCCTCTTCGTAGTTGTAGGCCCACATGGCGTCGAGCATCAGCACCATCCGATCGCCCACCGCCTTGCGCACCGCACGACATATGTCCACGTCCTCCTTGAGCTTCCCATGGGGATGTATCTTGTAGGCCGGCCAGCCCAGGGAGAGAAAGTGCAGCGCCTCTTCAACGTATGCCTCCGGCGTGGGCAGGTAAGCGGAACTCGCGTACGCGGGCACGTTCTCTCGGCAGGTGCCGAGGAGACGGTGGATAGGTAGCTTTGCCACTTTGCCCGCCAGGTCCCACAGTGCCACGTCCACGGCGCCGATGGCGCGGATAGACACATAGCGTTTGTGCATCCACATGGCGGTCCAGAGGGCCCCAGTGTCCAGCGGGTTGCGCCCTACCAGCGTTGGCTTGAGCCACTCAACCAACGGTCCGCAGAACACATCGGCGCTTTCCCGCGCCGATCCGAGGAAGGCGTGGCCCTCGATACCCTCGTCGGTATGGACGGTGACTACGCCCAGGCGTCGCGCTCCACCGAAGGCCATCTTGCCGGTCGTCCAGGCCGCACTGTCCCACTTGAACAGGGTAACGCTGAGGTCTGTGATTTTCATGACTTCCTCGTCGAAGACGCTTAACGCACGATTGCAAATTCAGCCTTGCTCTTATTGCGTATGGCCGATTGTCACCGTCTGGCGCTGATTGTGCCGCGAAGCATGTTGCGCTTGGGCTCGGCTGATCGCAATACCGGTTAGATTATGGTCCTACAACGAACCTGTCATCACCGCGAAGCTCCCTCCGGCACCAGCCGGAGCAGGGTGATCTCCGACGGCGCGCCAAGCCGCTTCGGCGGTCCCCAATAGCCGGTGCCGCGGCTGATGTAGACCCAGAGCCCCTCTTGCCTATGCAGCCCAGCCGTGAACGGCTGCTGAAGGCGCACGAGAAAATGCCACGGGAAGAATTGCCCGCCGTGCGTGTGGCCGGAGAGCTGCAGGTCGAACCCGGCCGGTGCCGCGGCGAACGCCGATCGCGGCTGGTGCGCGAGCAGCAGCCTGACGCCTGCGCCGTCCGGCGCGCCCGTCATGGCGGCAGCGGGATCGCTGCGGTGCGCGGGATCGAAATGGCTCGCACTGTAATCCGTGACCCCGGCCACGACTACCGATACGCCTTCGTGCCGGAGCACGACGTGCTCGTTGATGAGCACCGCGAGCCCGAGGCGGCGCACTTCCGCGATCCAGGCGTGGGCGCCCGAGTAGTACTCATGGTTGCCGGTGACGAAGAAAGCGCCATGCCGGGCGGTGAGCCTTGCCAGCGGCTCCGTGTGCCGGGAAAGCTCCCGCACGCTCCCATCCACGAGGTCGCCGGTGACGGCGATCATGTCGGCGCCGAGACCGTTCACGGCATCCACGATCCGATCCAGGTAGTCGCCCTTGATCGTCGGGCCGACGTGGAGGTCGCTGATCTGGGCGATGCTGAAGCCATGCAGCGCAGCGGGCAGGCCGGCGATGGGAATGTCGATGCGACGGATTCCAGCCCGCCGGCGGGCGTTGATGAAGCCCACGATCGTGGCGAGCGCGGCCAGTACCGGCACCGCGAGCGCCGAATACCCCTCGAACGCCTGACGCGAAGCTGCTTCCACGAACGGGCCGGCTATCGCAGGACTTACGAGGACGAGCGCCAGGTCGCGCAAGAGGGTGAGCACGAAGAGCGATGAGAACGAGCCGATCGCGAGCATGCTTACCCAGATGAGCCCGTCCCTGAGAGGCTGCCGCCTGAGCTGCCGTGCGAACAGCCACAGCGGGGTCGCGATTGCCGAG
>JBGQLP010000137.1:0-2651 GCA_041500125.1 Gemmatimonadota bacterium | reverse complement strand
GCTATATCACCGAGATCAAGATCGACGGCGCCGCGGTCAGCCTCACCTACGAAAACGGCCGCCTGACCGTCGGTGCCACTCGGGGCAACGGGACCATCGGTGAGGACATCACTGCCAACCTCCGCACCATCGGCGACATCCCGCTCTCCCTCAAAGCCAAGAATCTCCCCTGGGTGATGGAGGTCCGAGGCGAGGTGTACATGCCCTACGCCGGCTTCAAGAAGGTGAACCAGGAACGCGAGAAAGCAGGTGAGCCGCCCTTCGCCAACCCGCGCAACTCGGCCGCCGGCGGACTCCGCCAGCTCGACCCCGCCCTCACTCGCAAGCGACGGCTCCGGATGTTCGTCTTTGCCGTCGAGGCCATCGAAGGCCGGCTCTCGGCGCGGACCCACTCGGAGGAGCTCGACCTCCTGGCCGAGTGGGGATTTCAGGTGGAGGCCAATCGCAAGCGCTTCGCCAGCCTCGCAGAGGTACAGGCCGAGATCGAGAGCTACGAGGCCCTGATCCCCATGCTCCCCTTCCAGGCCGACGGCGTCGTGGTCAAGGTCGACACCCTGTCGCTCCATACCGAGCTCGGCGTGATCGGCGGCCGGGAGCCGCGCTGGGCCATCGCCCGGAAGTTCGCCCCCGAGGTGGCCGAGACTCGGCTGCTCAAGATTCGGGTCAACGTGGGCCGCACCGGCGCGCTCAACCCCTACGCCGAGCTGGAGCCGGTGCAGGTGAGCGGGGTGACGGTCACCAGCGCGACCCTGCACAACGAGGAGCTGATCGCTACCAAGGACATCCGCGAAGGCGACCGGGTCGAGATCATCCGGGCCGGCGAGGTGATCCCCCAGATCGTCCGGCCGATCATCGAGCCCGGGGTCGAGCGGGGTCCTGAGTTCAAGATGCCGGACAAGTGCCCCCGCTGCGGGACGCCGGTGGAGCGGCCGGAAGACGAGGCAATGCGGTACTGCCCCAACGTGTCCTGCCCCGGCCGGGTGCTGGAGGGGATCGTCCACTTTGCCTCCCGCGACGCGATGGATATCCGGGGACTGGGGTACGAGCGGGTCCGCCAGTTTCTGGATGAGAAGCTGATCGAGAACGTGGCCGACCTGTACGACCTGACCCCCGACCAGTTGATCGAGCTGGAGGGCTTCGCGACCAGGTCGGCCGAGCAGCTGGTCGCCGCCATCCAGGCCTCCAAGGAGCGCCCGCTCTCTTCCCTGCTCTTCGGCCTCGGTATCCGCCACGTGGGCAAGACGGTCGCCGTGCTGCTGGCTCGGAGATACGGCAGCATGAAAAAATTGATGGCCGCTGCCGAAGGCGGGATCGGAGACGTCCCGGGAATCGGGCCGACCATTGCAGAGGCGGTCACGGGATTCTTTGCGGAGGAGCGGAACCGGCTGCTGGTCGAGCGACTGGAGCAGGCCGGCCTCACCCTCAAGGAGCCCAAAGCGTCCGCGGGAAGCGGCAAGCTCGAAGGCCAGACCTACGTGATCACCGGCACGCTCCCGAATCTCTCTCGGGCTGAGGCCACGGCACGGATCGAGGAGGCCGGTGGCCGGGTGGCAAGCAGCATCAGCAAGAAGACGACGGCGCTGGTCGCGGGGGAGGACGCGGGCAGCAAGCTGGAAAAGGCGAAGGAGCTGGGCGTTGAGGTGATTGACGAGGCTGAGCTCTTGCGGCGGGTTGGCGGTAAGGGTTAGAACGAGCGGACAACCGGGTCATTTCGAGCGTAGCGAGAAATCGGACGGCCAGCCGTTTGGGCTCCGATGTCAAAACGTCAACCCACTCGATCTCTCGCTCCGCTCGAAATGACCCGGTTGCCCCTCTCACCTCTCACCTCTTACCTTTTTCCCATGACCCCATCCACCCAGAACGGACTCCGACTCGGCCGTCGCGTCATCCACCAGCTCCGGGCATCGCTGGAGCGGGACGCCGGCTTGCAGGCCGCGACCCATCTGCAGGAGGCCGGGTTCGCCGGCGGCGAGGAGCTCTACAACGCCTTCACGCCCTGGCTGGCCCGGACCCACGGCGTGGACCGGCCGGCCGACCTGGACGCACAGAAGTTGGGCGAGGTGCTGTCGGAGTTTCTCGCCGAGCAGGGCTGGGGACGGGTCACCGCGCTTCAACTGGGTCCGGCGGTGCTGGCCCTCGATTCGACCGACTGGGCCGAAGCGCTCGACGAGCCCCAGGGGGAATTCCCCTCCTGTCATCTGAGCTGCGGACTTCTGGCCGACTTCCTCGGCAGGATCTCGCAGGGACTGGTGGCGGTCATGGAGGTGGAATGCCGCTCCCGGGGCGAGGCTCGCTGCCGGTTCCTGGCGGGCGCCCCGGAGACACTGGGCATACTCTACGAGCGGATGGCGGGGGGGTCGGGATATCTGGAGGCGCTGGCGGGGGACGGAAAGCGGTAGCGTCATCGGCGTCATTTCGAGCGTAGCGAGAAATAGAGTGGGTTGACGTTTTGACATCGGAGCCCGACCGGCAGGCCGTCCGATTTCTCGCTACGCTCGAAATGACTCGCTCGCCCTAGCTCCCCGCCTTCACCAGCTTGATCCCGCCCGATCCGGTCTCGATCGCGATCTTCCCTCTCCCGTCGCCAATGCGGCCGGTCATGTGATCTCGGGCATGGCGGGTCACCGCCACCTCGAAGTCGGTCTCGATGT
>JBGQLP010000136.1:0-2657 GCA_041500125.1 Gemmatimonadota bacterium | reverse complement strand
AGGCGAGCGTCCGGCCCTCGACGTAGGGCGAGGCCTCATCCTTCCCAACCAACCCCTCATAACCGCGCTCAAGCACCTGGGCCCACGCCTCGAGGCCGTTGGCGGCGAGCCGGCGCGCAGGGAGCACGAGCTGCTGGCCGTTGACGAGATCCACGAGCGCGTTCCGGCGCACGCGCAACGGCCGTTTCCGGAGGTCTTTCCCGCGCGCGTACAGGCAGTCGAAGGCCATGAGGAGCGGCGGGCTCGCGGTGTGATCCTTCGGCCGGCCGCGCAGCCACTCGAAGCGCGAGACGAGCTGGCGGTCGAAGACCGCAATCTCACCGTCCAGTACGAGCGTCGGAGGTTCGAGCGCGGCCACTGCGCCGGCGAGTTCGGGGAACCGGCGGGTCAGATCCCGACCGTTTCGGCTGACGAGGCGCACGCCGGCGGCATTTTTGTAGGCGAGGACACGCCAGCCGTCGACCTTCTCTTCATAGACCCAGCCGGGGCGGTGGAAGGGGCGCTCCACTTCGGTCGCGGCCATCGGCGCCTTGATGATCGGCAGGGGAGCGGCCACCGGTGGAGTATACGCGGTGACCAACGGAGTCCCGTGCGCGCCAGGCCAGTACCCCGCTATGATACAGCCTGCGGGCAACACCATCCGGACACGCTGTCGTCCACGCCGCCGTCCAGCTCGCCGCAGCGGGTCCAAATGGAACGGCTGCCGCGCTCAGTGCCCAGAACTCGTTTCGAGGACGTGTCGGATGACCTCGTACCCTGCACTAGGCTCCGCCTGGCCTCGGGAGCATGTGTCGCGGTACGAGGAAGAAACACCTGAGTGTGGAATCCCGATATCGAGGAGGAGGCGACGTGGCGATAATCTTTGTATGGTTTCCGCAGCACGGCAACGTCGGTCACGCTTCTATGAAGCTCGATACCGGCGGGTACATTAGCTGGTGGCCGTCTGATGGAGTAGCGCTAAAAAATAGCGGGACCAAGGATGCGGTGGCCCGAGGGATATCGGGTGACAAACGTGCGGAAGGAGGCAATCCGCACTACGCTTCACCTCCCCTCGAGGATCTTGACGAGAAGAGCATGGAGGCGCACTGGCGCCAACTGTCCGGTCGTCTTCCGAAGGAAGATCACACAACTGCTCAGACCCCAAGGCCCATTGCGGGTGGAGGATATGACCTTTTCGCCAGATCGTGTGCGGGCATCGTACTAGACACCTCATTGCGGGAAGGATGTATTGGAAGTACCCCGTAACGCGAATGATGGTCAGCAACAATGCGATTGTCAGCCCCATGCTCCTTAAAGACCTCGCGGAGGTGATGGCTGGAGAGTTCACAAACAGGGTGCTTTCGTTTGTCCCCAACTCGAATCCAGTGCTGACAAACTTGCTCCGAATAGTCCAGTACAAGTAGGCTCCATGCTTCTCCGCTCTATAGTCCGCGTATCTAGACTGCTAGATGGGCCGATCCCGTTTAACATTTGAGTCCACATCCGGGGCGGTACGGACACCACCAAGAACGGGCTAAGTAGGGTGACTCTGCCACAGACCGCCAAATCCTCTAGGGGGCAACGGCCGGCGTCTTACGGCCGGCATACCCAGGCCTTGGGGTTCTGCTTGAGGCGGTCCACGAATGCCTGCTCGGCGGGGTAGGCGGCGAGCAGCGCCGACATCTTCCGGCAGGGATCGGGATGGCTCGCGAGGGGCACGGTCTTGCCCTCATCGAGCGTTTGCTTGCTCGCCATCTGCTGCGCATAGACCGCGGCAAACGCCCCGGTCTGGGACATGCCCTTCGACCGCATGAGAATCTCCACCGCCTTGACGTCCGCGTCGATCTCTCGCTGCTGCTGCTCGCTCACCCCAACCGCTAGGCTGGTGACATGGCCCAAGATCCAGTGGCCCATCTCATGCGCAAGATAAGCGTCTCGGATCAACTCCGGAAAGTCGAGGCCCTCAAGCGAGAGGGTCATTACCCCGTTGCCGCGGATGGTCGCTCCCTGGCCGGACGCTAACGGACCGACGAGGACATTGACCGGCGAAACCTGATAGAGTTCCGCGATCCGGTCCGCGAGCCGCTGGGCTGCGGCGGCGACGGCACGTTGATTGGACGTCAGGGGAGCGTAGGCCGAGTTAGCGGTGCAGCTGCTGAGAAGGAGCACCGCCACGAGGAGCGACCACTTACTGGGCAGGGACCTACGCGGCATGGCTGGCAGATCCTAGCAGCCCTAACTGGGGAACGCGAGTATCGCCCCCCCAGGACGGTGCGGCCTAGCCGTCCTTTGCCGCCGCGCCGCGAAATTTTCCCGTTCGATTCGGTCCGGGGATCTTGGGAGGGCGAGGAGACCGGGGGGTAGGGTGGCCGATGCGGGTGACTCCGAGAAGGTAGGATTCCTGGTGACCTCGATCGGTCACCCCTCCCCCAGGCCGGCCGGTCTAGTCCAGCGGGTCGAAGTCTTGTCGAAGTTGGGGGGCTCGCTCGGGGGTTCTCGGTAGCACTCCGTCTCACTGATCGCCAAGCAGGAGAAGTGCGCTTCCCCGCATGGACACAGGGCTGGAGTGGTACGGAGTGAGACGGGGAGTTTCTTGCGACCTACGTGGGGGCCGATTTCGAGTCGGACGCCTTCAACCGGGCTCGGCCACCCCTCCGCAACTGATGTCACAGCCACTT
>JBGQLP010000135.1:0-2668 GCA_041500125.1 Gemmatimonadota bacterium | reverse complement strand
GACCCGGTCTACGTGCTCACGGGCTCGAGTGGTGCCCGGACCGTCTTCTCCCACGGCCACCTGTGGACGATGTTCAACGCGCCCGACGAGACCACCCGGTTCGATCCCCTGCCGGTGGGGCACTTCGTCACGCGCATGATCGCCTACAAGGCAGTGAACAGCCTGCTCAAGCCGGGGCAGACGGTCGCCGACCTGCATCTCTGGGGCCAACCTTCCCCCGATTTCTCGGAGATCGTCAACGCCGTCGAGAATGGGGCCGGGGATCTCGTCTCCGGCATTCTCCTGGACATGTTCGCGGGGGATGCGGGGTTCCCCGAGAACGAGCCGATCGTGCTCCCGAGCGGCCAGACGTGCACGATCGCCGAGGCAAAGACGATCTATGCCCCCCTCGTCCTTCGGTGGCTGGCGCAGTGGGACATCGACGCGATCCGGGCGGCGATGGCCGACTACGAGGGCGGCTCCTACCTGGCCTGGTTCGCGCAGCGGCTCGCGCTGGAGAACGACGCCGGCCTGGTCGTGATGGGCCACACGCACCAGCCGGTCGGAGGCCTGACCGCCTCCCCCGTGATCTACATCAACAACGGCTACGAGTGTGCGGCGGTCCCCGACCTCGCGGACGGGACGGCAGCGTTCACCTTCACCGTCGTCGACCTCGAGCAGGCGAGTGCCACGATGCACCAGGTGACGCGGCAGCCTGCGGGGACGTACGCAGTTGGCGACTTCTCGGCTCCGCTCTTCCCCGTCGTGGTGTCCCCTCTCAAGGACTTCTCCTGTTATGTGCGCATCAAGAACCAGACCGGCCAACCGCTGACGCTCGGACCACTCGCGGACCCGGCTCACGGCCGCTGGATCGTCCCGCCGCCGCCGACGATCCCGGCGGGGGGACAGGGGGACATCTGGCTGCAGGACCTCCCCGGAGCGATGGGCACGGCCGGCGCCGTGCTCTACAACGGCGATCTCCACTTCGGCTTCGCCTGCCCGACCGGCCCGCCGCAGCTGGGATTCTCGAACACCGCAGTAGGCCCCGGCAGCGACTTCGTCGCCAGGTCGGGGGGGAGCCCCTGGCAGTCGAAAGGCTCGGTGCCGGCGGGCGGCAGCCCCCTGCAGGTGGAGTTCACCGTGACCGACGCCGACACGTCTCCGAACTTCACCGGGAGCTGCGGCGAGAACTCGTTCGCGACATCTTCGGGGCTGGGGCTGCAGGTCGGCAACGCGCTCGTCCTGAACGGCTCCATGGCGTTGAACGGTTGCATCCAGGCCAATGACGGGGGTTGTGTCTACGGCATCACCCTCGCCTCGGGAAGCTTCGAGGGGATCTACGCCTACCGGTTGAGCATCGACGGACAGGGCCCGTCGGGGCTCTGGTCGGGGAGCATGTATCTCGCCTTCACGGACCGCACCGGGGACACGTACAGGAAGAGCTTCTTCCTGAGCGAGAGGCAGACGCTCACCCTCGACTACAACAGCGACGATCCGACAATCGTGAAGATTCAGTGGAGTAACACGGCGATCTGACGTACGGGGGTCGTTGCCCGTAGGGTGCGTAAACTCGGTCGGGCCTGCTTTGTAGGGAATTCTTGCTTTCGAAGAGAGGTCGACTAACGCGGCCTGGGGCCGACTCGTCGTGCAGACGACGCCGTTGCAGCGTGCTGGCCAGATCACATTGCGGCAGGCGCAGCGGCAGATTGCGACGAACTGGCAGGCGATCTACAAGAAGGCCTTCGGCGTCGCGCGTCTTCAGGCTGTGTTCGCCCCGCCACCTCGACCGGGCTACGCGAGTCCTCGTGCTGCCCAGGCGTGCGCTGTCAGCAGGAATGGTGCGGTAGGGAGTTTCTCGCGACAGCGTTCCCGCAGTTGGGCTTGTCGCGCGGGATCGAGTCCGGCGACATAACTTCCGACAGGTCCGACGCCGAGCGTGAACGGCTCCCACCACTCTTCGAAGCTCGAATGCTCGACGCGGATCGAGTGAACCGCCTCCTCGACTTCCTGCAGTCCGGCGGCCTCGAACAACTCCGCAAGATGGCCCTCGCGAACCCCTGCGAGGTGGGACTCGTCCACGACCTCGGGGTCGAGCTCGCGTGCTGCATCCCAGAGCACGCTGACCGGACCTCGGCCGCCAGCGTAGTCCCAGACGCACGCTGCCACAACACCGCGCTTCCGAGTCACACGCACCATCTCCTCCACTCCCACCGCGGGGTTCTCCATGAGAAGGACGACGAGTTGCGCCAGGGTCGCGTCGAACACCGCGTCCTGGAACGGCAACTGCTCGGCGGCTGCTCGCCGCACGTCGACTCCAGGGTGCCGCTCCTCCACTGCCGCGACGAAAGGCTCCGATGGATCGACTGCAGAAACCGCTGCCGCACCGAGTCGTTTGACCAACTCGGCTGTCAATGCGCCAGGGCCACATCCGACGTCGAGCACTCGTTGTCCCGCGGAGACCGCTGCGAGATCGACCAGCTGAGGCGCAAGCAACAGCGAGTACCTGCCCATGTAGCGGTCGTACGTTTCGGGGTCCACGGCAAAGCCCACCGACGCAATCTACGCCTCGTCTGAGGAGACCAAGAGCTTAGGCATGCTGACTGTCCGGGAGCACCACACTTGGATGCCCCAGTTCAGGAATGTTCCCCGAGCGCAGGCGGCTGGCAATTGCTGCTTCGGGCGCGTTCCT
>JBGQLP010000134.1:0-2670 GCA_041500125.1 Gemmatimonadota bacterium | reverse complement strand
TCCTCAGTGACCCCACCCACCCGACCAATCTACAACGCGGCCAGCCCGGTGGAGCACGCCACACCTCCGCGGCCGCTTGCCCAAGGGCTCTACCGCCCCAGGCAACTGCAGTCGATTCGCGGTGTCACCTCCGACGACAAGCCAAGCATGATCCTGGGGGGTCCTCTTAACCCTCAGGAGAGCTTTCCAGCTCGACCACGTGCTTCAGCTTCTGGACTTGCACTCGAGCAGTTGGGCGAAGCTTGAGATTGACGGCAAGCGCGTCGACCGGCCGAGCCTGAGATGAGCGAGTCGGACGTGAAGGGCTTCCTCCAGGCGGCACTCGAGAGCACCTGAGGGCGGGGCGGGCGAGGCCGGACGGGGGGGCAGGCAGCGCCGTCCCCCGTCCGTGTGTCGGTGCTAGACGTGCGCCTCCGCGGGCTCGTCGATGAGCATGGTGCGCAGCTGCTCCCGAAGGTCGGGTGTGTTCTCGTGGCCGTGCTCCTTGACGGCGTGCAGGACCGCCAGCGCGAGCACTTCGTCCTCGGGGCCGGCGATGGTGATGCCACAAGTGCTGTCGGGGAATTTCCGGCAATCGATCATCTTGCGGTTGGATGCGGGCATGGAATCCCTCCTCGGGCCTCGTCACCGACCGACGGGGCCGAACCCGCGCCGGCCGTCGAGCGTCGGAGACGCTTGCTGGGCTCCTAGTATTGGGCTGGGGTGCGGGGACGGCAAGGGGACGCTTACGATTGAGCGGAGAGCCGTTGCTGTCAGCTGGCTGGGGGCTGGGGGGTGATGACGGGCTCGACGTTGGTCGGAACGGTCCCGCTCGGCTTGGTCTCGCTCACCGGATCGCCGTAGACCTCTCCTAGCAGAATATGACGTACCAGTACCACAACGAGCACGAGAATGGGGACCGCCACCACGAGCCCGGCCAGCCCGAACAGCTTCCCGATGAGGAGGACGCCGGCGATGGTGATCACGGGCGGAAGATTGACTTGCCGCTCCATAACGACCGGCGCCACAACGTTGGCCTCAATCAGGTGAACCCCCACTCCGATGGCCAACACGGCGAGTGCCTTGGGGAGCCCGGAGACGCCGAGCGCAAAGAGCGCCGGGAGAAGCGTGGAGAACAGAGTGCCGAAGAACGGCACGAGCGCGGCGACTCCCGCGAAGACTCCGAAGGCCAGGAAGTAGGGAACGCCCAGGGCCCAGAGCCCGAGGGTCGTCAGCCCGCCGAGGAGGACCATCGCAATGACCTGGCCTACCACCCAGGCCCGCAAGGTGCTCCGTAGGTCCGCGAGGATGTCGCGGGCGAGCCGCCGCCGTGGAGGCGGCACCATAGCGACGATACCCTCGACGTAGACTCCCGGGTGGCGCGAGAGGTAGACCGCCATGACGAGCACGCTCACCCCTTCGATCAGGAACTCAACCCCAACTTTAAGGTAGGGGACAGCAGCACTGCGGAAGAAGGCGAAGATGTCGTTCAGGGCCGTCGCGAAAAGGCCGGGCGCGCCGCTGGCGGTGACGCTCCGGCTCAGGACCGGCACGCTTCGGACCAGGCGGTTGATGCTCTGGTCGAGGTCGGTGAGGTATTTGGGGAGATTGGCGAGCAGGTCGCTCACTTGGTCCGCTACCGCGGGGGCGATGAGGACCACCACCCCGACCAGAGCCCCCAGGCTCAGGGCGACACCGGCCGCGAGGCCGAGGGTCGGCGGAACGCCGAAGGCGCGGCGCAGGAAGTCGGCGATGGCATCGAGATAGACCGCGAGGATGATCGCGAGGAAGAGCACCAGCAGGACGTTTACCGTACGAACGACCAGCGCCGCAACGACGACGGCGAGGACCACCCAGCCGAGCGGGGACCCTCGTCGGCCTTCGGACCCGGCGACGGCCATCAGCGGGTAACCGCGTGGGGGTTGCCTGTGCGGACCTTCGCCAACGCGAGGAGACCCCGCTGGTAGCTATGCATGAACCTCGCGGCGAGCCGCCCTAGCCCCCCGCCTCGGTAAGCGGACGCGCACAGAACCTTGGAGAAGCTACGGCGGAGACCAGCTTCCGCCAGCTCCAGCGCTGGATCTTGGGGGTTCTCACGCGGTTTGCTCTCGCCCGGCGTACTGCTCCAGCCGGCACAGCAGATTCACCAGCTTCATCTCCCGGACGGACCGGCAGCGCGTATCCAGCAGCCCGGGCGAGGCCACGACGATGGCGAGCGCCTCCGCCCGGGACACGGCCACGTTGAGCCGGTTGGGATTCAGCAGGAACTCGGCGCCGCGCGGCGACTCGTCCAGCGACGACGCGCACATGGACACGATCACGACAGGCGCTTCCTGTCCCTGGAACTTGTCCACGGATCCCACCCGCGCCGTGGCGCCCAGTCGCTGTTTCAATCGCCGCACCTGCATGTTGTAAGGGGCGACGAAAAGAATGTCGTTCAGCGCCATCCGCCGGGGACCGCCATGCCGGTCGGTCACCGTGCGCCCGAGCAGCTCCTCCACGATCCGCACGATCGTCTCGACCTCCTCGTTGCTCGCCTGGTCGCACCCGTCATGCTCCACCGGCACGAACACTACCCCGGCCTCCGCCGGCACCAGCGCAGTCCCGGCGGAGCGGAACAGCCGGTGTCGTTCGGTCTCGGGCAGGTTGGTGAGGCGGCCCTCGTAGATCGCGTCGGAGATGAAACGACAG
>JBGQLP010000133.1:0-2711 GCA_041500125.1 Gemmatimonadota bacterium | reverse complement strand
GAACGGATCGGCCGACTGCTACTGGATCGCACTTGATATTGTGGCACCTGTGCCCTCTGCGCCGATCGCTGGGCATTGAGGCTCATCCGCGCTCAGCCTGCTAGTCGGTCGAGAACTTCCAAGTAGGCGATGGTTCGGGTCGGTATGACCGAGAATCAAGCATGCCTGACGGCACCCGGCTATCTTTCCTCGCGATGCCGGACGGCTCTCACATCCAGTGCGACATCCGATCGCACCATAACCAACGGTGCCCAAAGCAAGCGGCGGGGCTCGAGCTTGTGCGGGGACGATCTGCCGGCGCTTCAAGGGTGCCGCGGGCGCCGTTCGTTCGAGACGACCGCCGCTCACGTTGATACCTCCGGCTCGCGCCTTTCCCTGGTTGCGGCCGTCCCCGAGCCGGGCTCAAGACGACAGCGCGGCGGTGAGCTTGCTCATATCGGGGGCGTTCTCGAGCGACTCGACGGCGGCGATCACGGTTTCGACCTTGGCGGCGGGCCACTTGGCGAACTCGGCGCAGCCCCTGAACTTGTCCGCCACCTCCTCATAGCTCATCGGGTTCGACGGGCTCCCCTTCGCAAATTCGGCGCGACCGGCGACCACTCTGCCATCCTTCAGGTGGATCCGGATGATGCTGGTCATCTTGTCGAGGCCCGCCCCCTCGGCTTCGGGGTCCACATGGAAGTCGACGCGCCGGATCATCGCCTGCACGTCGGCGCGTCGCACCGTGGCGTCGGTGAACTCGTTCAGGCCTCCTGCCTTCCCATCCAACAGCAGGATGCTCAGGCAGAACTCCATGCTGAACTTGGCCTGCAATCCCGTGGTGGGCCGGTGATGGTGAAGCGAGGTAGTCATGCCGTGGTTTCCGCCGACGTCCACCTTCTCGACGGCGGCGGCCTCGATGCGGTTCTCGCGGATCAGCCGCTGCATTGCACCCATGGCCGGATGGGTCAGCGATCCCGAGGGATGCGGCTTGATCGATACGCCAGGCTTGACGAGCGTCCAGGGCTTGCCGAGGCGCCCCGCGATGACGGCAGGATCGTACCCGCCGCCTTCCGCCTGGAAGAATCCGAGCGGCGCTTCCAGGATGGTTTCCGAGGCGGTCCATCCCAGTGAGGCGAGGTCGGCGGCCACGGTCCCGCTCTCCGCGGCATGGCCGGCGTGGAGAGGCTTGGTCATTGAGCCGAAGTTGTTTCGAAACCCGCCTCCCTCGGTCACCGCGACTCCCAGCGTGTATGCGGTCTGCCGCGCGTCGAGGCCGTGCAACCTGGCGCAAGCCGCGGCGCTGCCCAGCGGTCCGATCGTGCCGGTGGTGTGGAACCCGTCGCCGTAATGACGCGGCGAAATGGCTTCGGCAACCTTGCACTCGACCTCCACGCCCAGGTGATAGGCGAGCATCAGATCCTTGCCCGAGCGTCGGCCCGACTCGCAGAGTGCGAAGGCCGGTGGCAGCACTGGCACGGTGGGGTGTGTGAGCAAGCCGTAGATCCGGTCCTTCGCTCCGGAAAGCTGGGTGTCGTCGAAGTCGTCGGCGTGGATGGAGACGCCATTGGCGAACGCGGCGAAGCGCGGGTGGGCTTTCATCCCCGTGCCGATGACGCTGGCCTTTTTCTCGCTGGGCCCGAACGTCTCCACATACCGCCGCACCAAGGGCGCCATGACCGAGACAGAGCCGGCCAGCGCCAAGCCGAATCCATCCAGGATCGACTTCTTGCCCAGCGCCAGCACCTCCTCCGGGATCTCGGCGTAGCTCGTGCTGACGATGAACTCGGAGACATACTTTGTCAGCCCCGGCGATTCCGGGAATCTCGCGGGCGGGGGCTGGGCCGCGGCAGTCCTCCTGCCGGCGCCGATCGCCAAGCCGGGCAATGCCAGCGAGCTCTTGCAGAGGTCGCGCCGGTTCATTGAATTTTGCCTCCTGATTCCAGACGCAGCGGGTAGAGGCGGAGCACGTTCTCGGTCCCGACCTTCCGCCTGACATCGGCGGGAAGCTGGTTGAACAGCAGCACCGTCGCCTGCCAGCGTTGCTGGGCGCCCGCCGGCTCCGGATAGTGCTGGTCGGACCCGATGATGAACCGGTCGGGGAAATCAAGGAAGAGCTGGAGCCAGTCCGGCTGCAGCTTGCCTTCCACGAGAAGAGGGGTCTTGCCCGTGTTTCGGGGATCGACCTTGATCTCCATGTAGAGGTTCGGATGAGCCTGCAGCAGCCGGCGGCAAAGCGCGGGGGTGCGGTATCCCGTTCCGTCCGAGCCCGCGTGGGCCCAGATGATCTTCGCCCGCGGATCATGCGCCAGAAGCCGCTCGAAGGCGGAGATGTTTTCATGCAATTGCGCCGCGTTCGGCGGCGACTTCAGATGGGCGGGCAACGGCATCGCCTCGGGAACCGCCTCCATGTGAAGGTCGATGGGCACCCCGCGCTGCGCCGCGACGTCGGCGAGCAGGAGGAAGAGCGGATGATCCGCCGGCGCGTATTGATAAGGAGTTATACCGGCGAAATGCTCCGCGGTCATCTCGCCAAATCCCACCACGCCTTCGCGAAGCAATTCCTCCGCCCGGTCCCTGAACCGCTTCCGCACCTCGGGGCTCACGCTCCCGGAGGTCACGGATTCATGGATTATCGCATTGAGCGTGCCGCCGCCTCCCAGCACCGCCAGCTTTCTCGGATGCGCTTTCGCAGCCGGAAGGATCACTTCAGCGTCGTAGCGGCGCGGATT
>JBGQLP010000132.1:0-2713 GCA_041500125.1 Gemmatimonadota bacterium | reverse complement strand
GCCCCCTTGCAGCACAGCATCGGCCCATCCGCGGTGGCATGTACGGTGGACATCCGCATGCGGTCGGCGTCGAAGGGGCGCTCGTGGAGGAGCGCGGGCCGGGGCGCCGGCGGCAGGACCGCCTGGGCCATCTCCGCCAGCGCCATCTCCATGGGATCGCCCAGGAAGAGGGGCGCTCCCAGGTGCTGGCCTTCTCTCAGGTCGTGGCAGAGCCCGGCCACGAGGAAGAAGGGCCGGTAGGACTCGGCCAGAGGGTACGGCGGCTCGGACGAATCGAACGCGTATTGCCGGTCGCCCACGAAGAGCTGCTTCACCCGCATGCGGTTCTGGGTCAGCGTTCCGGTCTTGTCGGTGCAGATCACGGTGGTGGATCCGAGCGTCCCGATCGACGGCAGATGGCGAATGAGCACGTTTCGCCGGGCCATGCGCTGAGTGGCGAGCACGAGGGCCAGGGTCAGCGTCGGGAGCAGGCCTTCCGGCACCATGGCGACGATGATGCCGATCGCGAAGATGAAGGCATCCCAAAACGGAACCCCCCGGAACCGACCGACGGCAAAAAAGACCACCCCGATCAGCACCGAGAGGACGCCGATCCACCGACTCAGATGCTCGATCTCCTTGCGCAGCGTGGAGACCGCGCCGGTCGCGGTTCCGGTGAGGCGCGCGATCTTGCCGAACTCGGTCTGCATCCCGGTGGCGAACACCACGGCCTTGGCCTGGCCCGATACCATGGCGGTCCCGGCGAGCAACACGTTGCTGCTGTGGAGCAGGTCATCGGTGTCGCTCGGAGCCGCCTCTCGCACCAGCGAGACCGGCTCGCCGGTGATGACCGCGGTGTTGACCTGGACGCTGAATGCCTCGATCAGTCGGCAGTCCGCCGGGATGTGGTCGCCCTCCTCGAGGAGCACGACGTCCCCGGGGACCAGCTGCTCGATCGGTAGCTCGACGGCCTTCCCGTCGCGCAGCACGTCGGCCCGTTGCGGCAGGAGCTTCCGCAGGCCGGCGAGGGTCTGCTCGGCCCGGTACTCCTGCCAGAAGGAGAAGACCCCGCTCACCACGACCACCACCACAATCGCGATGCCCACCTTGGCCATGCCCTGGCCGGGCTCACTCCATTCGGCAAAGAAGGCCAGCCCGGCGGCCACCCACAGGATCATGGCGAAGAAGTGGCCGAATTGCCTCAGGAACGACACCAGCCGCAATTCGCCCCGCGCCTTCTCGATGCGGTTGAGTCCGTACGTGTGCAGTCGCCGCTGGGCCTCGGTGGTGGACAGCCCCGCTGGCCCGGTACCCAGGCTCTTCAGGGCTTCATCGCTCGAGAGCCGGCTGATCGTCGCCCGGCCGGCGCCGTCGACCGCCTCGCCGACCTGGTCCTCCTCGCCGAGTCGCATTCTGCGCCCGAGATCTACGCGCCCGACCTGGCGAACCCCATGCGGACGGACGTGCCCAGGATCATCTCCATCGTCATCCGTTCGGGATTGCCGTCCGCCCCGAACGTGATCGTGGCCGGGTGATCCGGCTTGGCCCAGGAGGAAAACCGGCCGAGGTCGAAGCGCGCCGTCCGCTCGCCGGACCTGGGATCGACCGCCACGCGGAAGCTGAAGGGCGCGAGTTCGGCCCGATAGCCATCCTGGACATCGTCCGGCCGCTCGTTCTCCTGCCTCTTGCGCCTGACCACGTTGGTCAGGAAGCTTCCGTCGGGCTGCGGCGGCCAGCGACCCTCCCGGTAGTTCGGCATCGCGCTGACCGCATCGTCGACCCGCATCGACTCGGATATCGACAGCACGCCGTGGGCGATCCGCACCCGGCGAAGGAAGAACGTTCCCCCGCGGAAGTCGTACTTGACCGCCCGCCGTCCCCAGTCATAGAAGATGTCCGAGCGCGACTCGCGTCCCTTGATGTTGAAATAGGAGTGGGACTCGCCGGGCGCCCATCGCCCGCCCAGCAGCCGACCTCTCGATTCGACGCGGTTCGCGATGCCGTCCCCCAGCCCCTCGGCGGTCACGTGATAGCGGCCCGTCGCCGGGTCGACCATCTGGGTCAGCGTGCCGTCGAGGTGAAAGCCGAACACGCCGTACAGAAGGGCAACGTCGACGACATAGCCCCCGCGTCGTGCTTGGTCTTGTGCACCGTTCCATCGGGGTGGTTCGGGGGCGCATAGAGCGTGTAGAGCTTCAAGGGCGTCGTCTTCGACACGTTGATGACGTTGTGGTAAGTCCCCGCGGGCACCACCACCGCGTCCGCATCGTGCACGAGATGTTCCTCCTTCTCGTTGAAGACGAACTTGGCCTCACCCTGCTCGATGCGGAAGAACTGATCCACGCTCGCGTGCACTTCCTTACCGATCTCCTCGCCCGGCTGCAGGCACATGACCACCAGCTGGGCGTGCTTGCCGGTGAACATTACCCGCCGGAAATAGGTGTTCTTCAGGGTCTCGCGCTCGATCGGTCCGACGTAGCCGGTCATGGTTGCACCCTCCTCGTTTCCCGAGCCTGCATGGCCTCGCTTCCTGTGGAGACGGTGAGACAGCTGTGGCCAACCTGCCACAGAAGGGGTGTCCCAAGTGTCCCGGAGATCGATGTCGTCCCCGGCGACAAGTGCTCGAACACTCACGCCTTTGTCTCTCGCTTCCTCATTCTCCTAGCTTCACCCCGGGCAAGAGGCATACCAGTTCCGTCTCGGCTCACCGCCGGCGGCCCTCCTCCCCTCGGCT
>JBGQLP010000131.1:0-2814 GCA_041500125.1 Gemmatimonadota bacterium | reverse complement strand
GGTCTGCTCTTGGTCCTGCTCCTCGCGAAGTCCAGCATTCTGGCCCTGCTGGGTCGGGTATTCGGTCTTCCCCTCGCTGTGAGTGCCGCAGTAGGAATCATGCTGGCACAGGGGAGCGAGTTCGGATTCGTCGTCTTCTCGCTCGCCCGGCAGGCCGAGGTGATCTCATCCGACACCGCCCAAGTGGCCATGCTCGTCGTCGGCCTGAGCATGGCAGTCACGCCAGCGCTCCTGGCCTTGGGCCGGGCAGTACTCCGCCGTCTGGAGCGGCACCCGGCCGTATCTCACGGGTCTCTCACGGAGGAGGCTAAAAAGATCAGCGATCACGTCATCATCGCGGGGTTCGGCCGGGTCGGCCAGACGCTGGGGCTCCTGTTGGAAGCGAGGTTTATCCCCTACGTGGCGCTGGATCTGAACCCCGAGCTCGTGGCCGAAGCGCGGCGGCTCGGACGCCCGGTCTTCTTCGGCGATGCGAGTCGAGCCGACGTGCTCAAGGCGGCCGGCCTGGAGCGAGCCCGGCTGGCCGTCAGCACCCTCGACGAACCGGAGATCGCAGGCAGGGCCGTGGGCGTTCTGCGGCAGCTGATGCCGGCATTGCCGATTCTGGCGAGGGGCCGGGACGCCCCGGATTGCGAGAAATTGGTTCGCGCCGGGGCGACAGTGGCGGTGCCTGAGATCGTCGAGGGAAGCCTGCAGCTCGGCGGAGTGCTCCTGCGGCAGCTCGGCGATTCCCCGGACAGCGTCGGCCAGGTGCTGGAGCAGTTCCGGCAAGAGACCTACGCCCGACTGGCGCAGATCACGGTCGGACAGAGGCGATGACGGCGGCGGCGGAGCTCATCGGCTCCGGTCAGTGTTGGAGGTGCGGGAGCAGCCCTTTGAGCCGGGCCGTCCAGAGCGGGGCGAGCAACACCATCACCAGGACGGCGATCCAGATACGCCCGCGGCTGAGGTCATAATCCTCCACCAGCACCGCCCAAGGCGTGCCGAAGGCGTAATGGCCCACGAGAAACTCGAACGCCAGCGTCAGCACCGCCCACAGGATACCCACGGTCAGGGCATCGCCGGTGGAGGCCGGCCGAATCCAGCCGATGGTGAGCCAGGTGACCAGGAAGACCAGGCCGCAAAGGATGGTGGTACTCAATGCTCGCCCGCTCTGATTCCCGAACCGGGGGATCAGCCAAGCCTCACGTGCTCCTCCATTTAGTACGGCCAGGAGCAGCACTCCAAACCACACGGCAATGGCCCGGAAGATCATCGTGCCGTTGCCGCCTCTATGGCCAAAGAATGTTGTGCCTTGACCCGCCGTTCGGCTTCACGCCGGACCAGCCGCAGCGTTTCGCGACGGATGAGCAGGACCCCGGGTGAGACCATGGACCAGTACCGGCGGAAGCGTCGGCGGGACTCCGGATCGGTGGTGGCAACCCTGGTTTCGGTGCGGAAGATCGAGCTGTTCTGGCCAGTGGGCTCGACCGCCAGTGTCCAAACGATTTTGGCGTAGCCGGGATCGTTGAAGGCGGCGAACTCCTCCGGTGCCAGGCCACGAAACTGGACGTCCGCTTCCCACGGCTGGGTCACCGCACCCAGTACCAGCTCACGCCCGGGCTCCTCCGCGAGCACCCGCCAACCCAGGGCGAGAACCTCCGAGAGGAAGTCCGGCTGGCGCTCGCGCTCGGTGGGCTCCGAACCCATCAGCAACTCTCGGCCGGTGAAAATCGCGTGGATCAGGCCCGAGCGCTGGAGGTCGAGCTGACGAGCGATAGCATAGGTTACCTCTACCGGGGCGGCCACCTCGATCTCATGTTGTTCCCGAATTTCGTAGGCCGGCAGGAAGCCGTCGAGCAGGGGATCCCGCCGGCCGTTAGCGGAAACCCTACCGTACCGGGCCCAGGTCACGGCCATATAGCCCAGCCAGCCGAGCACCGCAGCGCCGGCGGTGGCCCCGACTATGCGGCCGCTACGTCTCAGAACGCTATGCATGCTGTCCTCCATTGCGTGTCAAAGGCCAGAGAGGTCCCAGTGACGGCGGGTGTGGGAGCGTGGGCCTCAGCCCGACGAGCGATGCCGAGCAGCTGTTTTCGCTGCATGACCCCGTGACCCAGTGGCACCAACCGCTTCAAGGTCCACCTCGGCAGCCCGAACGGGGGCTGGTAATCAGCTCCTGCGCGAGCCCGCACGATCAGCCGGGTGCCCCCGGGACCGAGCTCCTCCAGCACGAAGGCCCACGTCATCATGGAACGCCCCGCGGGAGTGAGCCATCCGAGCACGAGGTATCGTTCTACCTCATACCCCAGCACCACGAAGCCTTCGGTAACGCCAGGCATAGCCGGGAACAGTTCACCCACCCGAATCTGCTGCAGCTCGGGGACGAGCCGCTCCGCGCTGGGTTGACCCCCGTTGTCGATCCAGTCGTAGCTGTACCAGCCGGCCCGGCCGGCACCCATCTGGACCAGCCATTGCCATACCTCCCGGCGAGGCGCTCGAATGGAGATGGCATGAGTGAGCGAGCCGCGGCACGCACCCAGGAGCTCGTCGCCGGGTAACTGCCGCCAATCCTCGCCCCGCCTGGCGCGCACCGATCGGTAGATCATGGTTTCGCTCCTTCTCCCCCCCGCACGACCCCCAATACCACCTTATGGAGTGAGCAATACCTTGCGGCGCTCCTCGTATTCTTCCGTCGTGAGTGCACCATCAGCGTACCGGCGCCGCAGCAGCTCTAGGGGGGTTTCATCGACGGATCGGCTGGATGGGGTACTGGTGCGAGTGATGGCCCACCAGATCCCGATGGCCACTATGACCCAGAAGAGCCACCCTACG
>JBGQLP010000130.1:0-2862 GCA_041500125.1 Gemmatimonadota bacterium | reverse complement strand
GTCTGTCCCTTCCGCTCCACCACGACCAGCTTGGCGAAATCGGCCGGCCCCTCCGCCCTTCCCTGGAGTCGGATGGTCCGCTCCTCAAGGGCGCCATTGAGCCGCCCCACCGGCGCGGCCAGGTTCTGCGCTTCCAGCGCTTGAACCACCTGGGCCACACTGACGCCGGAAGCCTCCAGGGCGGCGGGCAACAGCTCCACCGTCATCTCCCGCTTGATGCCACCCACCACGCTCACCTGCGCCACTCCCGGGATCGCCCGGAGGGCGCGGGCAATGCCCGGATCGGCGATACGACTGAGGGTTGTAGCCGGCACGCTCGGAGAGGTGAGCGCCATGGTCATTACCGGCGCCTCCGAGGGGTCGAACCGGGTCAGCACCGGCTCTTCCATCTCGGTCGGCAAATCGGCTCGCTTGGTGGAGATCGCATCTCGAATATCCTGTGAGGCCTGCTGGATCGGCTTCTCGAAATCGAAGAAGATGGTGCAGGACGCGAGACCGTCAGTGGCGTAACAGGTGGATTTTTCGCCATCGAGGCCGCTGATCCCGAAGATCGCGTCCTCGACCGGGTCGATGATCTCGCGGGTGACCTCCGAGGGGGAGGCGCCAGGATAGACGATGGTCAGACCGATGACCGGCTGCTGGATGTCGGGGAACTCGTCGGTGTGGAGGTTGATCAGCGCGAATATTCCGAACACGACCAGCGCCACCATCGCGGTCACCGTCACGATGGGCCGCCTGATGGCAAAATCGGAAATGAACATCAGCGGCTGACCTCTTCCTGGGTGACCCGAACGGCGGATCCCTCAGTGATGGCCTGGGCCGAGCCCAGCAATACGGTGTCGCCCTGGAACACACCCGAGTGAATCTCGACCAGCTCCGCGGCTTCGTCTCGCACGCCCAGCTGCACCGGCACGATTTCGACCTTGCCACTCTTCACCAGGTGTATCACTGGCGAGGTTCCGCGTCGGTCCACCGCGGAGAGCGGGACGGCAACGGCCCGGCGCGCGTCAGTCGCTACTCTGCCTTCGGCGAAGAGACCGGCGACCAGCGACTGCTGCGCGTTAGGAATGGCGGCGTAGATGCGGACCTGGCGAGTGGCCGGGTCCACCGAGGGGTTGATGCGCTCGATCTTCCCGCTGAAGCGCCGATCGAAACCGGTGACGGTGAACTCGACCGGCGTGCCGGGCCGCAGGCGGGAGATGTCTTCGGCCGGCACCGTGGCCTCCAGCCGTAGGCTCCGCGGATCGACCACGGTGAACATCGCGGCGCCCAACTGAACTACGTCGCCTGCGGCCACCTGCCGCTCGCTCACGATTCCGTCGATCGGTGCCCGCACCCGGGTGTGAGCCAGCTGTTTCTCAGCGGAAGCAAGGCGAGACCGGGCATCGGCGAGCGCCCCTTCCGCGTTGGTCTGGTTCTGCACCGCCGTCTCGAGGTCCCGCTCCGGCAGCGCTCCCGCTTTGGCCAGCCGGGACGCCCGCTCCGCATTTCGCTGCGCATTCTGCAGGGCCGACTCGGCGCTCCGCACCGCCGACTTGGCGGAGAGGTAGGCGTCGCGTACCGCGGCATCATCGAGCTGGGCCAGTAACATCCCCCGGCGGACCCGTTGGCCCTCGTCAGCAAAGGTTCGCTCCACCGAGCCGGCGATTTCGGACCGCACCCTGGCCTCCTCCTTCGGCTCGAGGGAGCCTGAGATCGGCGGGCCGCTGCGCAGCTCGGCCAGCGTGGCGACGGCCAGATTCTCTCGTCCGATCAAGACCACGGGCTCGGGCACGTCCATTCCGGAATCGGAATCCTTCTTCTTACACCCCGCCAAAGTGAGGGTAAGGAAGCCAATCACCACTAATCGCCTCATTGGCCTGCGACTCCAGGTTGGGTCACCCCGGTAAGCCCGGCTTCCACCGCCTGCGGCTGGGGTTGTTGATAGGTCGGAACCGGCGCCACCGGGGCCGTCGAGCTTGCCGGCTGCGCAGTCGGGGCCGCCGGACTGAAAGCGAGGGGCAACGCGGGCAAGAGCACCATACGCACCTTGGCCACCTGTAGATCACGGGCAGCCCGGGCCCGGCTCGCCTGAGCTTGCTGTAGCTGGATCCGCGAGTCGAGCAGCTCGGTTTGGGTCGAGATGCCCTCCCGATAACGCAGCTCGGCGATCTGATATGCGCGGGCCGCCTGCTCTACCGTGCCGGCGCTCGCCTCCCACCCCGCCTGCGCGGCCTCCAGCTGGATCGCAGCATTGCGGGCGTCGACCTCGGCCAGCTCGCTCGATTGCTGCAATCGCAACTCGGCCTGGCGCAGGTTGGCTCGGGCCACAGCCTCATCGCCGCCAATCCGACCACCGGTAAAGATGGGAACCTGGAGACCCAGCGACACTGACCAGTCGGAGACAAAGTCGGCCCCGATCGGATCCACCCGTTTCGGATAGGCCAACTGGGCGTATTGCGACGTGACCGCCACCTGAGGCCAGCGCTGCCCCCGGGCGACGCGAAGCAGGCCCCGCTGTGCTGTGACCGCTTCGGCCGCCTGTCGGACTGGTGCCCGCCGGGACGTGGTCGTGTCGCCCTCCTGTTCGACGGCGGCGGCAAGGCGGGGAGAGGCGACCAGATTGGTATCGCCCAGCTCGGTGGTGAGCGCGAGCGGCTGATCGAGGGGAAAATCCAGCAGCTGTTTCAAGCGATAATACGCCAAGTCCCGATCGGCCCGGCGCTGGATAACTACGGGACGCTGGTTGTCCCGGGTGACTCGGGCGCGGAGCAGATCGAACTCCGACAGGTTTCCCACTTCCCGGGCCAGTTGGGTCTGGCTCAGGGTGGTGTCCGCCTGCTCCAGAGTGGCCTGTGCGATGATAAGGAGCCGATCGGCGAG
>JBGQLP010000129.1:0-2938 GCA_041500125.1 Gemmatimonadota bacterium | reverse complement strand
GTAACTCTGTCGCATCCCCTACTCCGGTATTTCCCTATGTCTCCCCTGCTCCGTCGTGCCGCCGCGTCCGCCGGCCTGGCCCTCTGCGGCTGGGCTACCCTGCTCCTCGCCCAGAGCACCACCGTCGTCATACCCCCGGACCGCACCGGGCTCCACCGACTTCCGGTGGCACCGGTCGACGCGGCGGCGCCGCCGGTGGTGCAGCAGAGTCCTAACGGGCTCTACAAGCTGAGCATCACTGACACCGGGATCGAGCTGCGCGGCCCCCGCGGCACGGTGACCATCAACGATGCCGGCATCACCATCGGCGGGCCGGGGACCCTCCAGATCTCCATCGAATCCAGCGGCATGAGCGTCCGAACGGACCGGGACGCTACCTACCGGGTCGGCCAGAACTTCAGGCTCGATGCCAGCTCGAATGTTCAGATCAAGGGTGGCGGGACGACCGATGTCTCCGGGGCCGGTGCCGCGTCCTTCACCGGCTCCCGGGTCAGCCTCGGCTGCGCCAATGCTGCTAAGCCCGCGGCACGGCTGGGCGACCAGGTCAACACCAGCACCGGTCCCGTCGCCATGATCGCCCAGGGGTCCCAGACCGTCCTCATCTGCTGAGGGGTCCAACCGTGGCGCGTCTCAAGCTCGAGATCCTGTTGGTTGGGCTGGGCCTGGCGGGTGCCGCATGCTCCCGGCCTCCAGGCTACGGCCAACCGCCGGCGAGACCAGCTCCGGCGGTGGACAATGGAGGTACGCCGACAGTTGATACGAGCCATGCACCCCCGAAGCCTCGAAATGTGCGGGTTGCACGGATCAAGTTGGCACAAAAGTTTGCACCGGGGAGCGGCCATGATGCGCTTCACTACCGCCGGGCTCTCCCGCACAGACGAACTGCCGCGCATTCGCTGCCATTGCTACCTGCCGAAAGTCACGCTAAGGCGGGGTTGGTTGCCAGGCTGGGGAGTCGTAATCCACCAGACCCTTGTGCAACAGTTGTGGAGTGCTCGAGCCGAGGGCGAAGCTCCACAACTCGGGCACTTGCCCGTCCTGGGGGAACGAGCCACGGTTGGGATCGCGGACCGCATAGGCAAGCATCTGCCCATCGGGACTCCAGTCCGACCCATTAAGGACGACCCATTTGGTGGAGGTCGAATCATTGTTGCCCTCCTTGAACGCGGTCAGTTTCGTCCATTGACTTGTAGCCAGCTGGAAGGTCCAGAGGTTACCCGACGTGCCACCATACCCGGCATCGCTGGAGACGCTTAGCCGCTGGCCATCCGGCGACCACGCCGGGTACCAAACCGAGGCACGCTCGCCATCTCTTCCGTCCCCGAATACCCGGAGATTCGACCCGTCGGCGTTCACCAGGTGAAGTGTGCCTCGGTAGCTGGATGCTCGGCTTTGGGTCGCTGTCACAAAAGCAATCTGGGTAGCGTCGGGGGACCAACGCGGCATTCGCGCATCTGTATTGCAGGGATTCTGAGTGCCTGGGCAGGTGAAGCGGGACCCAACCGCCGCAACCAATCGCGCCTCGCTCCCGTCTAGCCGAGAGACGTACAGATCGCCCGCCTCATCACCATAGGCAACGAATTGCCGATCGGGTGAGAGGCCGTTGCTCGACGCTCGTTGGTGTGTTGTCAGCAACCGCACATCCGCGCCGTCGCTCTGCATGACGAAGATGCCGTGAGCGGCTTCGGGCCGGTTATCCGCTGTGAAGAAGATCTCCCGCCCATCGGCTGACCATACCGGCTCGAAGGGACTACCGGGCCCGGTCGTGAGCTGACGCAGGTCTCCTCCGCGAGCGTTGATCGTGTAGATATGGGGGGGGCCTTGGGTCCAGTCAGGCGCGGCGACAAAGGCGATTCGCGGGCCTGTCGCTGTGGGGCTCGTCGGTTCATTCGTACAGCTCGTCAGGATTGCGGTCGTCGCGAGCGCCGATGCAATGCTGGGAAGTCGCTGCATTGGATCTCCGGGTATGTGCGGACAACAAACGCCGAGTCACCGGTTCGGCGGCTCGGCGGTCTTAGGGTCCTTCGAGGCGTCGGTACGAGGCGTTTACATGCCGACGTCGCGGAGGAGGCGAGGACCCGTGGCTTTGCGGCCCCGGTTTTCGCCGGGTGTGCGTTTGTCGAACGGAATGTGACGGCTAGGGGGGCTACCTTACTGTCCGGTACCGCCGTCGTCAAGCATGCGGACGCCCGCCACTACAAGGTTGATCGTCAGCGGCTGACCCTCACGACGGCACCATTCGTTCAGGGCGGAAAGCGAATTATCGCTGTGAACACGTTCCAGCGCCTTGAGTGACGGCCTTTAGTACTCGTCGTGCCGGCGGAACCAGATGTTGGTCTCGTTCCGCCCCTTCGGCGCGCGATCGAGCCACTGGTACATCCCCCAGAGGCCGTCCAGCCCGCGGGCAAAGCTGGAATAGGTGTGGTAGACGACGCCGTCCTCCAGCGCGAACGCGCTCATGCCCGGCCGCTCCCGGGTGTACGTGGCCACGTCGGTTCCGGTCTTGGCCGCCATCCACTCGACCGTCCCCTCGCCCTCCTCCGACTTCCACTCTTTGCCCTGCTTCCCCACGAGGGTGTCCCGCATCGGCGCCTCGCGCTGGTAGTTGTACTCGATGCCTCCCGCCCGCTGTTGCTCCGGGGTGAACCCGACCCCGAAGTCGGCGTTGAAGTCGCCGCCGAACGACGAGGCCCAGGGGAAGGTCCAGCCCATCCGCCGCTGGTACGCCTGTAGCTTCGGCAGCGGCGCCCGCGACACCGCCGACAGGGTGACGTCGTGGTTGGCCAGGTGGACGGCGAAGCCGTTGAACCCGTCCGCGATCGCCGAGCAGGCGGGACAGCCCGCCGTATAGTCGGGCCCGAACATGAAGTGGTAGATCAGGAGCTGCGAGCGCCCGCGGAAGAGATCGGCCAGCGAGGCTTTTCCCTCCTCGGTCTCG
>JBGQLP010000128.1:0-2947 GCA_041500125.1 Gemmatimonadota bacterium | reverse complement strand
GGACCTCATCAACACCATGCGCGATCCCAGTCTCGAGTTCACCACCCAGGAGTGGCAGCAGTGGGGCAACCCCAGCGTGCCGGCGCAGTTCGCCTACATGCGCTCCTATTCGCCCTACGACAACGTGGAGCCGAAGGACTATCCCGCAATGCTGGTCACCGCGGGGCTCAACGACCCGCGAGTCAACTATTGGGAGCCGACCAAGTGGGTAGCGCGGCTTCGGGCGTCCAAGACCGACAGCAATCCGCTATTGCTCGAGATCAACATGGGGGCAGGACACGGGGGCCGGTCGGGGCGGTATGAAGCGCTCCACGACGAAGCCTTCCGCTACGCCTTCGTCCTGGATGTGATCGGCGCGGGCGCCGGGGGCGCGATGGCCGAGCGCCGAGCTGCGGCACCATGACCCGTCTGATCGGTCTGTGCCTGGTCGGGCTGGTTCTGGCCGGGGCCCGAACCGCCGTCGCTCAGACTCCTGCTGCCCCCGCCGACCTCGGCCGGCTGAGCCGCTCGCTGGAGTCAGCGGTGGCCAAGGTCGCGCCCGCCGTGGTGCAGATCCGGGTGACGGCGTACGGACCGGTGAGCGGCGGAGCGACCGCGCCCGGGGCCTTGATCGGCACCCAGCGGAGCACCGGCTCCGGCGTGGTCCTGAGTGCTGATGGATTCATCGTCACCAACGCCCATGTGATCGAGGGAGGCCGCCGCTTCGTGGTGGTGCTGCCCCGGCCCGCGATCGCGGGCATGCCCGGCCGCTCGGCACTCGCTCCGGTTTCCCAGGAAGTTCCGGCCACGCTGGTGGGAACCGACCGGGAGACCGATCTCGCCATCCTTAAAGTGGCGCTGACTGACCTGCCCTTCGCCAAACTGGGCGACTCGGACTCGCTGGCACCGGGGCAGGTGGTGCTCGCGTTCGGCAGCCCCTTCGGGCTCGCCAGCAGCGTCACCATGGGGGTGATCAGCGCGGTCGGCCGCCAGCTGCGCGACGAGGACCGGATGATCTATCTCCAGACCGACACCCCGATCAACCCGGGCAACAGTGGTGGCCCGCTGGTGAGTGATGATGGGCTGGTCGTGGGAATCAATACCCTGATCTACAGCCAGTCCGGTGGCAGTGAGGGGATCGGCTTCGCGGCTCCCGGCAACATCGTGCGCTTCGTCTACGAGCAGATCCGGAGCAATGGACGGGTCCGCCGGGGGGAGATCGGGGTCTTTGCCCAGACCATCACGCCGGGGTTGGCGGAGGGACTTCGCTTGCCCCGCCAGTGGGGCGTCGTGCTGGGTGATGTCTACCCCAACAGCCCGGCGGCCAAGGCCGGACTGCGGGTGGGCGATGTCATTTTCTCGATCAATGGGAAGCCGATGGAGAACGGCCGCCAGTTCGATGTCACCCTGTATCAGCGCCTGGGCAGCAAGGTGAGTCTCGAGGTGGGCCGGGGCCTTCAGCGGCTGACGCTCCAAGTCCCGGTTGTGGAGCGCCGCGATGAGGCCGACCGCTTCCGCGCCATGGTCACGCCGGAGCAGAACCTCATCTCCCGGCTCGGCGTCCTCGGGTTGGATCTCACGCCGGAGCTGATTCGGCTGATTCCCGGCATTCGGGATCCGCATGGCGTCGTGGTCGCCGGGGTCGCGGCCGATGCGGAAGGATCGACCGGGCCCCTGCCCGGCGACGTGATCTACGGGGTCAACGGTGAGGCGGTGAGGACGCTGGGCGACCTTCGGACTGCCATAGGCCGGATCGCTCCCGGCGCTACCGCGGTGCTGCAGGTGGGTCGCGAGGGGCAGCTTCGCTTCCTCACCCTAACCCTCGAATAGGAATTTGAGAGCAAGAATCGGAGTGTGACGAGCCGCCGGCGCTGATAGACTGCGTTCGTGAGAATGGTGCGATGAAAAGAACACCGGTGAAAGGAACCCAGATGAGCATGTCAGCCCAGAGCGATCCCCGCTGGGCCTCCCTCGTGGCTCGATCAGCGGCGGCGGACGGCTCCTTCTTCTACTCGGTCAAGACCACCGGGGTGTACTGCCGCCCCTCCTGCCCGTCGCGGCTGGCGCGTCCGGAAAACGTCCGGTTTCACTCCACCCGGCAAGAAGCGGAGGCGGCCGGCTTCCGCCCCTGCAAGCGCTGCAAGCCCGATCAGGCCTCCCTGCTCGAGGAGCGCACGGCGATGGTCACCGAGGCTTGCCGGTTCATCGAGAGCTCGCCCGAGGCTCCCCGGTTGGAAGAGCTGGCCGGCCGCGCGGGAGTGAGCACCTTCTACTTTCATCGGGTGTTCCGGGCGATCACCGGACTCACGCCGAGGGCATACACCGCGGCCCATCGCGGGAAGCGGGTACGCAAGGAGCTGGCCCGGGCCGGCACCGTGACCTCAGCGATCTACGACTCGGGCTACAACTCCAACGGCCGGTTCTATGGAGAGTCGCCGCAGGTACTCGGCATGGCGCCGACGACCTATCGCGCCGGGGGCGCCAACGTCGAAATCCGTTTCGCGGTGGGCGAGTGCTCGCTCGGCTCCATTCTCGTTGCCCGGAGCGAGCTCGGCGTCTGCGCCATCTTCCTGGGCGACGATCCCGATGCGCTGGTCCGCGAACTCCAGGATCGGTTCCCCCGCGCCACGCTGATCGGGGGCGACGCCGAGTTCGAGCGGCTGGTGGCGCAGGTGGTGGGGTTCGTGGAGAGTCCTGCAGTGGGACTGGATCTGCCGCTCGATGTCCGGGGCACCGCATTTCAGCAGCGAGTCTGGCAGGCATTGCAGGAGATCCCGGCCGGCTCCACCGCCACGTACACCGACATCGCCAGCCGCATCGGCGCTCCCCAGTCGGTCCGGGCCGTAGCCCAGGCCTGCGCCGCGAATCCCTTGGCGGTAGCGATTCCGTGCCACCGGGTGATCCGCCACGACGGAGGACTGTCGGGCTATCGCTGGGGCGTGGAACGCAAGCGGGCGCTCCTCCAGCG
>JBGQLP010000127.1:0-2952 GCA_041500125.1 Gemmatimonadota bacterium | reverse complement strand
GACTATCTCCGCTACATCGGGGCGAGCGACATTTCCGCCAAAGAGCTCAAGCTGTTCGGCTTGTCCGATTTCCTGGTGGGACGCTACGACCGGCTCTCCCACGATTTCTACGAGGCCAATAAAGCGCTGTCGGTGCGGCGCAGCGTGGTCTCGTCGCTGCTGGCGGTGGTGGGGACCCTGGGCTACTACGGCGCCTACGCGGTCATCATCTATCTCACCGTCACCGGCTACCGCTCCGCGGCTGGCCCCTTCACCATCGGGGTGCTGACCTTCCTGGCCGGCTCGTTCCGGCAGAGCCGGGACCTGATCCAGCGGGTGCTGCTGTCGCTCTCCCAGGTGTTCGAGCAAAGTCTCTATCTGGACGACCTGTTCAGCTTCCTCGACATCGAGCCCCGGATCAAGCGCACGCCGGGTGCCCGTCCGGTGCCGGTGCCGATCCGGACCGGCTTTGCCTTCGAGGGCGTGGGGTTCAAGTATCCCGGTTCGGAGCAGTGGGCGGTGCGGGGGCTCGACTTCTCGCTCTCGCCGGGCGAGCGGCTGGCGCTGGTGGGCGAGAACGGCGCGGGGAAGACCACGCTGGTCAAGCTGCTGGCCCGGCTCTACGACCCGACCGAGGGGCGGATCCTGCTCGATGGCGTCGATCTCCGGGAGTACGACATCGACAGCCTCCGGCGCAACGTGGGCGTCATCTTCCAGGACTTCGTGCGCTACGATTTTGCCCTGAAGGAGAACATCGCGGTGGGCAACATCGCCCGGATTGAGGACGAACCGGCGATTCGGACCGCGGCCGAGCGGAGCCTGGCGGACTCGGTGGCGCAGCGGCTCCAGGGGCGGTACGACCAGATGCTGGGGAAGCGGTTCGAGGGCGGGGTGGATCTCTCCGGTGGGGAGTGGCAGAAAGTGGCGCTGGCGCGGGCGTACATGCGGGACGCGCAGCTCCTCATCCTGGACGAGCCCACCGCGGCGCTGGATGCCCGGGCCGAGTACGAGGTATTCCTCCGGTTTTCCGAGCTCACGAAAGGAAGGATGGCGGTGCTGATCTCGCACCGGTTCTCGACCGTGCGGATGGCGGATCGGATCCTGGTGCTGAAGAACGGCCAGCTGGTGGAACAGGGGACGCACGAGGCGTTGCTGACGCTGGGTGGGTTGTATGCAGAGTTGTTCCAGCTACAGGCGGCGGGGTACCGCTAACCGCAGCTAGTGCCAGGTCGAATTCTTCACGGCTGTGTGGCTCTGGGCTGGTCCAATCAGCCCGATTGCTAGCATTGCTAGCCCCCTGAGAATCCTCAATGCCGCATGAAGAGCTCATTCTAACTCACTACCTCCGCCAAGTGCGCACCGGCTCACCATCCTTCGAGGGCTGGGCGGAGGACCTTTCAGGCAATCATCACCACATACTTATCAAGCCTCTCATAAAGGACAGACCAACCATTGGGCGTAAGCTCGCCGCTGAGGTGCTCGCAGCCCATATAGCCCGAGAGATTCGTGTCCCTGTGCCCCAACCGTTCGTAGTAAATCTCGAAGAAACCTTTATCGACGCAGCAGGACAGGAGTTGGCGAAAGCAAGAGTAGCAGCTGGTTTAGCCCTGGCCAGCGAATGGGTTCAGGGCTCTTACCAAGCCGATGCTGGCAGCAGCATCTCCCCCCGGCAAGCTCTGCCGCCAGCAGCGCCCCCACCGACGCGCCGACCGCGACGCCGACGCCGCTGATGATTTGAGTAACGAAGAGAAGGCGCAGCGTCCGGCGCTGAACGACGGCGGCTTCCATGGACCAACAGTAGCCGGCCGTGCCCGACGATCAACCGCGTACGAGGAGCGAGCCGGGCTAGCGCGCCCGGGCCGATTTCCGCGATGTGCGCCACCGCGCCATGGCATGCCAGGCCTCGGGCGTCTTCACCTCGGGCTCGTCTCCGGTGTCACCCAGGGGCACCCGCGAGATATACCTCACCACGAGGCGGTGGGTACGCCAGAGATAGGTACCCATCACGAGTACGGCCAGAGCGTTGCCGATGAGTACCGGCCCCCGCAGATACTCGGCCCCCGTGCCGTGGAACACGGCAACCGACACGGCGAAGACGGCGGTTTCGATGCTCACGAACAGGAGCAGCAGGCCGAACAGCCAGACGGGCTGGCGGATTGCCATATGGAGCAGTCGGACTGCCAGCCAGCCGACGGCTAGAAAAGATAGGAAGTGGAAGACAGTATAGGCGTAGGCCGCTCCCCAAGAGATCTGGCTCAGCTCCGGCGTGCGATCGCCGAGTAGCAGAACCTGACCGAGCACGCTCGCGATGTGCAGCGGGCGGCCGGCGATGAAGTCGAGCAGCAGAAACCACCCGGCCACCGTTGCCGCGCCGAGCAGCCCAGCGCTGGTGGCCTCGTTACTGGCTGAATGATGATGATGCTGGGCCATAGAATCCCCCTTCTGGCTGGCTCCCCGAGGGGCGGCTGCCTAAAGAGGGAGCTCAGGGTGGGAACGATCGCCAGCCTCTCCGAACGACCCGGACGTGCGGGCCTGCTAAGAAACTGCAGTCCCGTGCATGAAGCCCGCGTTAATGCAGCGTGAATTAGCCTTACCCGTTGTCGTTACGGAGTCGGAATTACAGGCAAGGAGAAGCAGCCCCGGCGAGCGGCGAAGAAGCTCGCCACCCGTGGGGACACCTTACTTGCCGCGCGTACTCGTTGTTGCCTTTGCGGGTGGACGGCTGAGCATGACGGTTTGAAAGAGCCACCGGCCGTCTGATTGACGTCGCAGGATTCCCAGGGAGTAGCCACTGTCCGTCTGTTCCGGCTTCCCTGGCTCACGGAATCGCTGGGTGAAACTCTCCAGTGAGACGCCGAGATTGCCCTGTACACTACGAGTGACCGGCTGGAACTTGAGGCCGCTCATGGCCGGCAAGCTGCGCTCCCACGCCTTCCGAATAGCAGCCTTACCGTCGAACCTCTTCCCCTCGAT
>JBGQLP010000126.1:0-2956 GCA_041500125.1 Gemmatimonadota bacterium | reverse complement strand
GCGGGGAGGGAGCGGGACCCGATGGATACCCGTCGCACTGACCCGATCGGGCGGCCCCGTCCCAGCAGCTGAAGGATCCTGACCCCGAGCGAGTCGGCCAAGTCCCCGATCGCTGCCGAATCACCTTTGACCTCGAGGTCGGGCTCCACCCTCTTCCTCGCCAGGTCCAGCACCGTCGCCCGAAGGCTGACGGTGTCTCGCGATTTCCTCACGCTCCCGAAGACCACCAGCCCCGCTCCCGTGCGGTGGCCGAAGCGCTCGGCCGACATCGGATCGGCCCGGCCCTGCCAGCGTTTGAGCCCCACCGTCTGCGGGATGGTACGCAGGGGTCCGGCCCCGTCGAGGTCTTGGGAGAGGATGTCGACCAACCCTTCATGCCACATGTCCAGCGAAGGGTCAAGCACGTCGAAGGGTGCGACAGCCAGGAGATTGGGATCGGTCGGCAGGTCCGTCCGGCTCCCCGACAGGAGGATACCTGTCGCGGCCACGGTGGCCAGACCAACGGCTGCACCCCACCGGCGCACCGGGGTCAAACCGCGTCGCGGCCGCGCCGCGACCGGCTCACTCAGGGCCGGGACGAGTTCTCCTGCTGTGGCAAAGCGCTCGGCAGGCGCCGCCCGGCTGGCTGGCAGCTGATTCGACACTCTCGCCCCGTTTCCAGCTACATGGCGGTGCTGTTCCATCCACTCCGACAGCTCCGGCGGCGGATCGTCGCCGAGCTCCGAACGCACCAGCTCCCCGTAGGCGTCTCCGCGACGTAGCGCCTCGGCGTGCTCGCCGGCATGGTCCAGGGCTTCCATGAGGCCGAGCGCGGCGTGAGAGCTCAGCGGGTCGCGGTCGAGCAGGCGCCGCCACCAGTCCGCCGCTACCCGGTGCTCCCCCCGTGCCGTGGCCTCGGCTGCCAGTACCTCCAACGCAGCGCCGCATTGGCTCGCCAGCCGGGCGCGCTCGGTCTCCGCCCAGGTCTCGAATTCCCCACCGCCATTGAGATAGAAGCCGTCCAGAAATGGTGCGGTGTAGGAGGAGACTGCCCTGGCTGGATCGTTCTCCTCCAGGGCAGAGGCGAACGCTTCGACGTCGCTCGAGATCACGGCTGGGTTGAGGCGGAGCTGGATCGATCCGAGGAAGAGGTCGCCGGACTGGAGATCACGGCGGAGGGCATAGCAGGCCTGCTTGAGCAGCCCCCGCCCGTGCCCGGCGTCGGTTTCGGGCCACAGCGCGGCGATGAGCTTGTCGCGGCTGAGCCCGCGCTCCCCCGCGGCGGCAAGGAGAGCGAGCAGCCCCAGCGTCTTTCGTTGCTGGGCCGCGCCGGTGCCAGGGATGCCGTCGATTTCTACGGAGAGTCCGCCGAACGTCTTGAGGTGGAGCATGTTGCTCCGTTTGACTGGCCTTTGAGTGGCCTCTGACCAGCTGCCTCTAACTTATCGCCAGTACCGTGAACTAGCGAACCCGGCCGGGCACCCACCGCTGGGCTCCCCTTCCCTCAATTCAGAAGGTACTCCTCATGATCCACCGCACACTGCTCACTGCTGGCGCCATCATCGCCTTTGGCGTCATTACCGCCTGCTCGGACACGACCGGTCCGAAGCCGCTCGCATCGGACGCCGGGTCCTCGGAGTCTTCCCCGCGAAGCGGAGCTCTCCACGTGATGAAGGAGTGCACGGAGTACACCCGCCTCGCCGGTAGCTTCTGCACCATCACGTCCTCGAACCTCAAGCAGATCGAGGTCGGCACGAAGGTCATCTATGCAATCGCGTCTGGTCCTACTAGGCTGGACAGTGACGTCATCCTCGACCTGCCAGGCTCGGGGAACAGCACCGCGTACGGCCATGTGGTACTCGATTTTCTGACCCTTCAGGGAGTGGTCACCATCTCGGGCGGGACCGGGAAGTTCGAGCATTTTCAGGCCAGTGTGGTTGTCTCGCACCTGGTCGGGCGCAACTGGGCTTGGGACGGGACGTACAGCTTCGAGGACCGCGATTGAGGATCTAGAGTCCAGAGTCTAGGGTCGAGAGTCGGCGACCCTAGACTTTAGACCCTAGACTTCCCAGCACCCCGACTCCTGACACCCGCACCACGCATTACCTTCCACTCATGGCCTCCCAAATCCTCATCACCATGGACGACCTCGAGACGGCCGTCCGGCTGAACGCCGCGCTCGAGGCGGCCAAGTACTCCACCACAATGTTCTCGTCCCTGGACGACGCGCGGGGCACCGTCCGGCGGGAGAATCCCGACCTGATGATCCTCACCGGTGCGGTCCACGAGCCGCCGGCCCAGCAGCTCGCCGCGCTGGCGCACGACGCGGAGATCTCCACTCTCGCGCTGCTGGAGCCGACCGACTCCGAGCGCACCGAGCGGGTGGAGCGGCTGCGGGCCACCGAGATCATGACCAAGCCGGTGTCGCCCGACGATGCGGTGGAGACCTCCCGCCGGCTGATCGAGCGGCGCCACCTCCAGGAGCGCACCGGCATCGTGGGCGAGAGCGCGCCGATCCAGGAGGTGCTGGTCAAGATCGAGCAGATGGCGCCGGTCTCCAGCACCGTCCTGATCCAGGGCGAGAGCGGGTCCGGCAAGGAGCTGGTGGCCAAGGCGCTGCACGACCTCTCTCCCCGGCGGAACGAGGCGTTCATCACGGTGAACTGCGCCGCCTTGCCGGAGACGCTGCTGGAGTCGGAGCTGTTCGGCCACGAGAAGGGCTCCTTCACCGGGGCGGCCGAGCGCCGGCTGGGACGCTTCGAGCTGGCCGACGGAGGCACCATCTTCCTGGACGAGATCGGGGAGATTCCGCTCTCCACTCAGGTCAAGCTGCTCCGGGTGCTGGAGAGCCGCACCTTCTTCCGGGTGGGCGGCGTCCAGCCGATCAAGGTGAGCGTGCGGGTCATCGCGGCCACCAACCGGTCGCTCCGAGACGCGGTGACGCTGGGCGAGTTTCGGGACGACCTCTACTACCGGC
>JBGQLP010000125.1:0-3018 GCA_041500125.1 Gemmatimonadota bacterium | reverse complement strand
CGGGGGGAAAAGCTCTGCCGCTCCATCCCGAAGCGGGCGATGTCAAACCGGCTCGCCGCAGTCGCCATATACTCGATCGCGCAGCAAGCGGTGCCGAAAGGCATCGGCCAGAGCGAGTTGGCCCGGGCCCAGTTGGTCAGGAAATCGAGTCGGGTCGTGACCCAGTTGGGCGAGATGGACGAGACTTGCGTGAGTCCGGCGGCGTCCGGTGCCGGGCGCTCGGTCAATCCCATTGGAACGCCCCCCGCTTCCAGGCATAGACGTAGCCCACGGCGAGGATCAGCATGAAGACCACCATGTCCACCAGCACCAGCCCCATGCTGAGGGGGATCGCCTTCTCCCGGGCCTGGAAGAACGCCACCGCCCACGGCACCATGAACACGACCTCGATGTCGAAGATGATGAACAGCATTGCCACGAGATAGAACTTGACCGAGAAGCGCTCCCGGGCGTCGCCGAGAATCGGCATGCCGGATTCGTAGGGAGCGATCTTGGCGGGGGTGCGGCGGTAGGTGGAGAGGACGTGCGACAGCCCGAGCATCAGGATCGCGTTCAGCACCACGAAAGCGATCAGGAGGAGGATCGGAATGTAGGGCTGGAGCACAGCGTCAATCCCCTCGTGAAAAATTTCACTTTCTCGCCAGAAAAAAAGGTAACCGCGCCCGGAAGGCACTTCAACCCTGCCGGTATCGCTTATATTGAGCGCCGTTATATTGAGCGCCGTTCCCGATGGGCCGGCGCTCCGCCCATCCCCCGATCGGCCCCTCTGCCCCGCTTCGCCCGATGTCCATCAAATCCGACCGCTGGATCCGGCGCATGGCGCGGGAGCACCGGATGATCGATCCGTTCGTCGACTCGCAGGTGCGGGCGCCGGACAGCGAGAGCCGCAAGGTCATCTCCTACGGCGTGTCGTCCTACGGCTACGACATGCGGGTGGCGGCGGAGTTCAAGATCTTCACCAACGTGATGTCCGCGGTGGTGGATCCGAAGCATTTCGACTCGAAGAGCTTCGTGGAGTTCGAGGGGGAGGTGTGCATCGTGCCGCCCAACAGCTTCGCGCTGGCGCGCTCGGTGGAATACTTCCGCATTCCCCGCAACGTGCTCACCATCTGCGTGGGCAAGTCCACCTACGCCCGCTGCGGCATCATCACCAACGTGACGCCGTTCGAGCCCGAGTGGGAAGGGTATGTTACGCTCGAGATCAGTAACACCACCCCGCTGCCGGCCAAGATCTACGCCAACGAGGGGATCTGTCAGGTCCTGTTCTTCGAAGCGGACGACGACGACGTGTGCCAGACCAGCTACAAGGACAAGGCGGGGAAGTACCAGGCGCAGACCGGAGTCACCCTGCCCAAGCTATGAACTGCGTAAGCAGTGAACTGCGCCTCGTCATCCTCCTCGGCCTGGTCCTCGCCGCCAGCCCGCTCCTGGCCCAAGGCCCCGCCCCCGCCCCGGCCCCGGCCCCCCCGCCGCGGCAGGACGAGTCGTCCTTCCGACGTTTGGACCTCCCCACCCCCACCAGGATCCGGACCGGCGCCGGCAGCCCCGGCACCGTCTACTGGCAGCAGCGGGTGGACTACGCCATCAAGGCGACGCTCGACACCGCCGCGAACGCGGTGGTCGGCGACGAGCGCATCACCTACACCAACAACTCGCCCGACACGCTCCGCTACCTCTGGCTTCAGCTCGACCAGAACCTTTACGGCCAGGCGAGCCGCGGCGCGGCGCTCAACCGGGGCACTCCTACCGACGGCGGCATGCGCCTCGTCTGGGTGGGCGAGCCGGCCGTCGCCCCCGTCAAGGGCCGGCCCGCCCGCGCCGCGGCCCCGCTCACCTATTCGGTCAACAGCACGATGATGCGGCTGGACCTCGCCCGGCCGCTTCCACCCAAGGCCCGCCAGCTGCTCGCGATCTCCTGGACCTTTCCGTTCGGCCCGAGCCGGAACCGGATGGGCGTCGAGACGATCGACGGGTCCACGATCTTCGAGGTGGCACAGTGGTATCCCCGGCTGGCGGTCTACGACGACGTCCGGGGCTGGAACACGGAGCAGTACCTGGGGTACGGGGAGTTCTACCTGGAGTACGGCAGCTTCGACGTGAGCCTGACCGTCCCGGCCAGCATGCTGGTCGCGGCAACGGGCACGCTCAGAAATCCGGAGCAGGTGCTCACGCCGGCGCAACGGTCCCGCCTCGCCGACGCCCGGCGCAGCGATCGCACGGTGATTGTCCGGGGCAAGGACGAGATCGACGATCCGGCGTCTCGGCCGGCCGCGCCGGGCGGCACGCTCATCTGGCGATTCACCGCCGACAGCGTGCGCGACTTCGCGTGGGCCGCCGCCCGCAGCTTCATCTGGGACGCGGTCGGCGCCAACGACGGCAAGGTGCTCGTGATGAGCTTCTACCCGCAGTCGGCCGACTCGATCTGGAACCGGGCATCCGAGTACGGCAAGCTCGCGATCGAGCGGTACTCCAAGCAGTGGTGGCCCTTCCCCTATGCGTTCGCGTCGAACGTGAACGGCATCGAGGGCGGCATGGAGTATCCCATGATCGTCTTCTGCCACAACCGCACGGTGCCAGAAGGGCTGTACGGCGTCACCGACCACGAGTTCGGCCACACCTGGTTCCCCATGCTCGTCGGCAGCAACGAACGTCTTTACGCCTGGCAGGACGAGGGCTTCAACACTTTCATGAACTATTACAACTGGGAACAACAGTATCCGGGGCTGCACAACCGGCGGGGTGGGATCGAGGAGTACCTGGAATACGCCAGGTCGGGCCGCCCGCAGGAGACGATCATGACGCCACCCGACCGGCTGCACGACGTCGGCCAGCTGGGCTACACCAAGCCCGGCCTCGGCCTCCGCTTGCTACGTGACGTGGTGCTGGGCCAGGACCGATTCGACCCGGCGTTCCGGGAGTACATCCGGCGCTGGGCCTACAGGCACCCGACGCCCGCGGATTTCTTCCGCACCATCGAGGACGGCGTGGGTGAGGATCTGAGCTGGTTCTGGCGGGGGT
>JBGQLP010000124.1:0-3114 GCA_041500125.1 Gemmatimonadota bacterium | reverse complement strand
TTGATTGGCAAAGCCAACCGCTAACATAGTCGCGTCCTCTGCCTGCTGCCAGCACCGGATCAGCCGGTCTCTGCCCACTGTCCTACTCGACCGCGACCCTGCCCGTCATGAACGGATGGGGCGTGCAGTGGTAGGAAAAGATACCCGGTGTGTCAAAGGTCTGGGTGAACGTCTCGCCTGGCGCGAGTAGCGGCGACTGCCACGCACCCTGATCGCTGGTGGAGGTATGGGACGGGGTGCCCGCCGGCTCGCAATTGACCCAGGTGACGCTACCGCCCGCCTTCACGTGTACGTCATTGGCCTGAAACGAGAAGTTGCGGATCGCCACCAGCGTCGACCCGGCTACCCCCGGCCCCAGCGGGACACTGCAGACCACCGATGTGCCTGGTGCCGTCGGCGTATGCTCCGAGAAGCAAGCGGCCGCCACGATGCCCGCGAGCGCGAGCCCGAGCAGCGCGAAGTGACCCCGGCCCACACTCATCGGGCCTCCTTGACGATCACCACACCCTGCATGAACGGATGCAGCTGGCAAAAGAACGGGTAAGTGCCGGGCTGGGTGAACATGTGCCGCCAGGTAGCGCCGGACGCCATGAGTCCCGAGTCGAAGCGGCGGTCGACGGCGGTCACACTGTGCTCGAGCGGATCATCATTGGTCCATGCCACCGTCGTCCCCGTCGTGATCTCGATCCGGCTCGGCTGAAAGGCGAGGGTCTTGATGCCCGCCTTTGCTGTCGGCCCGGTCTGCGCCGCCACCGAGGTGTCGGAGGGGCCGGGCGGCACGGTGGCGGAAGGTGGGGGCGGGAGTTGGCGCCGGCCGAAGTAGCGGGAGAGGGTGAACGGGATGGTGAACTCGAAGCCGTAGCGCCGCTGGCTGGTGCCCCGGGAGGCGCCCTCCAGCGTCGCGGTGTTGGTGTTGGTCGCCTGAATCGAGAGCGTATGCGGCGTGCCGGGGAGCGCGACGTGGACTCCGGCGCTCCACGCCGGCTTCTCGCCGAGCAGCGAGTCCCGATGGGTGAGCGTCACCAGATCCCCGGCGAGCGCGATGTAGCGCTGGAGCCGAACCACCAGCCCGCCGCCGAGAGCGACGTCCGGGTTGCCGCCTGAGGACGGATCGTCCAGGACGCGCGTGATCCCGATCAGCCGCACCGGACCCAGGGTGCGCGCGAGCGAGATCTCACCGTCCAGCCCCTTCGCTGCCAGGTTGTAGCCCAGCTGTCCACCCACATCGACCGGGGCGCCGCGGTCCTGCAAGAGCGGCACCCAGCGCCCGTAGAACTCCCACTCGTTCGGATAGTCAGGAGAGAGGGTCGAGTTGGTCGAATAGAGGAAGCCGACCTGGGTCCGCTGCGGCAGCCCGACGCCGATGATGAAGGTCGGAAAGGCGGTGATCTTCCGCTCCGGCGCCGCGCTCCGCACGAAGCGGTGCAGGAAGTTGAACTGCACCGTGCCCGGGGGCGCGATCCAGTCACCTGAGATGTTGGGCGGGCGGTCGAGCAGCGACTGCGCTGCGAGCGGTGTGGCGCCGGGGAGCAGGGCGGAAAGAAACAGGAAGGCAAGGGATCGGATCACCTGCGGTCCTCTAGCTGACTGAGCTACGAATCCTGATAGGCGAGTCGGGAAGAGTCACGTCCTCGGAGTCGTTGGGAGACGGCTGCCGGCCCCCCGGGGCCCAAACCGGCTCTCCGTCGATCCCCTGCGGCACTGCCACCCCCAGCCACCCGAGCATGGCCGGAAAGAGATCCACCGTGCGCAGCGGCGTTTCCGGCATCGGCTGACTGGACCAGACCGGCGTCTGCATGTGGGCTCGGATCAGACTCCCGTGACCCGCCTTGTGCTCCGGTACTTCGAACCGGCCCCGGAAATCGTAGCCCTCTCGCGCGACCACCAACAGATCGCCCGAGCGGGGACTTCGGAACTGATCCACCAGCTGAAAGACGGCATCGGGGAAGGAGCCATTCCAGGTAGCCTCGAGTGATTCGCGGATCGACCCGCTCCAGTACCCGCCCATCTCCAGCGGGTCGCCGGAGAATGGCTCGTAGACGACCTCCCCACCTCGCGCGCAGATGCGCGCGTCCCCCTTGGCGCTGCCCACCCAGATCCCTCCGAGCTGAGACTCGGCAGCAAGCAACGCCACCGCCGGTTCCCGGAGCAGCTGGGCGATGCAGTCACCCTGGCCGCCAAAGGTCTCCGACTTCCGAAGTCGTTCCACTGGCCACCGCTTCTTCCGCGGCGCACCGGGCTGGGCATACACCATGGCCGACCCGTTTCCGGCGACCATGACAGCGGCTTGTGGTTTCCGCTCCCAGATCACCGGATGGGAGAGGGTAGGGACTCCCTGAGCCCTGAACCAGTTGGCCAGATCGAGGTGAGTGTGGACCGAGGACGAGCCGTGGTCGCTGACCAGCAGGATCAGGCTCTGGTCCAGTTCGCCCCTCTGCCGCAGCCGGGCCCGCAGTTGCCCGACCACGTCATCCACTCTCTTGAGCGCGCTCCGCACCCGGGGAGAGTCGGGGTGGGACTGATGGGTGTAGCCGTCGACCGCGGGAAACTGGGCGAACACGAACCGCCAGCTCGCCTCGGCTGCCCGAAGGAGATGGCGCGCGACCGCATCATCCGACGGCTGGTGCCACTGGGCATAATGCGCCAAGGCTCCCCAGAGCTGGCGCTCGAGCCGTGAGGGATCCCGCTCCCGAGTGAGTCCCCGAGCAACCGGGGTGAAGATGCCGACGCTATCCGGCACCAGCTCGAACATGGTGCACACGTCGCCGTTGATGTCGCGGTCCAGGAGCGGTGCCTGGTAACCGCAGTAGCTCCGCACCGCCGCGCGATCGCGCCACCAGCGTCCGCCATACGCGGCCCGATCCAGCCAGCGGATCGAAGGAATGTCGCAGCGACCTGGTGCGCTGCCGGTGAGAAACGGGAGGTAGGCGACACTGGTGGTCGAGGGGAACCCGGTGATAGCGATGGTCCGCCCGCCTGATTCCAGCATAGCGCGCAGATGGGGGAGGTCCCCCGCCGCCAGTCTGGCCTCAGCAACATCCGGCCGGAGCCCATCCACCAGCAAGAGAAAACAGCGGCTCATGCCTCCTCCGCCACCGCTGGTTTCGAAGCGCC
>JBGQLP010000123.1:0-3127 GCA_041500125.1 Gemmatimonadota bacterium | reverse complement strand
TCAACGTGAAAGCCTTCACCTTCGAGCGTGCGGCGGAGGAACTGACGCACCACCGGTTCGTCGTCGACCACCAGCACGGTGGCCCCGTGCCAGATGGGACCGCTGGGAGCGGTGAGGACTGCGTCCATACGGCACCTGCCGGGAGCAAGGTACCCTGCAAACCTTCCTGAAGAGCGGGAAGCCGTCAAGAGGGCGCACGCATCCGTCGCGGTGTGCGGCAGTTCGCCACCGAGGAGGCGCCGCCAGCGTCGCTCGCCATGGGGTTCATGTTGTCCATCAGGTTGTCCGTTGTCTGGCGGCATCTCCCGGCATCGCACCAATCAGGTCCGGCAGTCGGACAGTAACGGACCGCCGCCTCCCGTAGTGCGAGCGCCGAGCGCGCCGCGGGGACCTCCTCGAAGACGAACGGCACCTGGTACTCGCTCACGAGCATCGGGTACTGCGGATCCCCGTCCTCAGCGAGCACCGTGATGAACTCGATTCGCGCGCGGTTGCGGAACGGCACGACCAGCTGCCCCGTGAGCAGCACGTTGGGCCGATTCAGAAGCAGCTTGCCTCGCCGAATCTTGGGCTGCACCAGAGCGGTGTCGACCTGCGCCAGCGGCACGTAGATGGTCCGGTACTTCGCTGACCGCCAGCCTCGCACGATGCTGACGGACCGTTCGTGCAGCACGAGCGTGCAGCCGTCCAGCCGAGCCGCCAGTACCGAGTCGGACATGCGGCCGTAGAAGTCACCCGTGCTGTCGAGGGTCGAGCCCGACACGGCGGCTACGCTCGGAAGCCAACGCTCGATCCAGGAGCCAAGCTGGGGAAGATCGGCGCCGGGCGGGGGCTCTGGCGGAGTCCGGTCGGTTCTCTCCGGCAGCTGGCCGGAAGCGATGCGGGGCAACAAGAGCTGCGCCAGGAAGGCGCAGCGCCACAGGCTATTCATTGGTGCATCAGAGCCGCGTGCGACGCCTTCTGAAGCCGTCGTCGTCGAGGATGAGCTGGCCGACCCGGAGGCGCCCGACCGTGAGGTCCTCGATCGCGAGGGCTCGCACCCGGCCCGCGCGGAGCGAGAACCGATTCACGACCAGCCGACCGACCGCGAACGCTCCCACTGCCAACGCGCCCACCGCAGCGGCGCCGATGGCGAGCGCTCCGACTGCAATCGGCCCGGGTGCCCGAGGTGCGACCGGCGGTCGTCCGGCGACAGGTGGTCCGGGGGCCGGCGCAACCGCTACAGGGCTCGGCTGCCGATCCGCTTCAGTCGGGAGCTCCGCGCTCACATCCGCCACTGGGTTCCGCTTTCGCCTGTTCATAGGTCTCCCTCCGTGGCTCCACGTGCTGTCCGAAACGGCCTCCGACTTCGTCCCTCGCTTCTGATTATATCGCCGACGGACTCAGGCGGTGTAGAACAGCACGTGTGGGACTTCTCTCGCCCTGCGGCGTACGAGGAGGAGATGCATGCCCTCCGTCTCATTTAACCCAGACTTTCGGTGTGTAGCATCGGCACGCATATTGGGCCCAGCTCAACCCCACTCCGCAAGCGGCTTCACGCAGGAGGCAGTCATGGCGCCAGTGCCCTACCGGATCACGGTCCACAATATCGAAGGCTGCAACTGCAGACACGGTTGTAATTGCCAGTTCGGTGGCTTTCCCGACAAGGGGGGCTGCGAGGCCATAATCGGAGGTGAGGTGAAGGAAGGCAAGTACGGCGACGTGGCGCTTCGAGGCGTCCGCTACGTCGTCGCCTGCATGTACCCCAAGGCGATTCACGAGGGCAACGGCACGGTCGCCGTCTTCATCGACGAGAAGGCCAGCGATAAGCAGGCAGACGCGATCGCCATGATTCTATCGGGTCAGGCAGGAGGGATGCCGTGGGAGGCACTGGCCGGCACGATCGCGGTGCTTGAGGGACCGGTGCGCAAGCCGATCGAGATGCAGGTGAGCGGCACCCGATCGAGCCTCCGGATCCCGGGAGTGCTGGAGTTGCGGCAGACTCCCATCCGCGACGCCGTCTCCGGCCAGGAAAAGGAGGTCCAGATAGTCTACCCCAAGGGCGGCTTCTTCTGGAACACCGGCAACATCACCAGTACGGACGTCCTCGAGGCGAATTATGGACCCATCAAGTTCCGCCACGGCGGCGGATTCGCCAGCTATTCCACGCCCACCTGGACCAATCAGCAGTAGCGCCGGATCTCCATGAGCACCGCAACCGCCGGCCCGGACCTGCTCCACAGCGCCCTGCGCCGCGACCGGGTCATCGTTGCGGCCGGACTCGCTGGTGTCACCGCGCTTGCCTGGGCGTACATCATCCACATGGGCCGAGTGATGTCCTCCCACGCTGCGATGGCGATGCCGATGCCGGGCGACGCCGGCGCACCCGAGCTGGGGTGGCTGGTGCCGATGTGGATCGTGATGATGGTGGCGATGATGGTCCCCTCCGCGGCTCCCACCATACTCCTCTTCGCCAGCGTCGCGCGGCGGCGCAGGGCCAGTGGCGTGTCGACCGCGTCGGCGGCGGTCTTCAGCCTGGGGTATCTCCTCGTCTGGGCGGTCTACGCGACGATCGCCGCGGTCGGCCAGTGGAAATTGCACCGGCTCGCGCTTCTCTCGCCCGCCATGGTGAGCGCCAGCCCCTGGCTCGGCGGCGGGCTGCTGATCGGGGCGGGATTCTACCAGTGGCTCCCGGTCAAGGATGCCTGCCTTTCGCAGTGCCGGTCACCACTGGGATTCCTTTCGGCGGAATGGCAGGAGGGAACCCGGGGAGCGCTGGTCATGGGGATCCGCCACGGTACCTTCTGCGTCGGGTGTTGCGGGCTGCTCATGGCGCTGCTGTTCGTTGCCGGGGTGATGAATTTGGTCTGGGTGGCGGCGATCGCGGTATTCGTGCTGGCCGAAAAGCTGGGACCCGGCGGGCGCGGGCTCGGCCGGGTCACGGGGCTCCTGATGATCGTATGGGGAATCTGGGTGCTCGCCGCGGGCCATTGAGCGGCCGGCCAACGTTCAGGCCCGGGTGGGCGGCTCGGTTCTCAGCGTCCGCGCCTCCTGAACCCGGATCGGCAACGTCATCATCGACTTGCCCACCCACCGGAGCCGCTTCTCCACCGCCAAAGCCGTCTCGTTGTGCAGCAGCCGGTGATAC
>JBGQLP010000122.1:0-3179 GCA_041500125.1 Gemmatimonadota bacterium | reverse complement strand
TAATACCGAGTCCCCGTGAAGGCGACTCACGTAGGGGATTGATCGGGATAGGGGGACACCTCGCGATGCCGCCCCTCCCCCACCACCGGGCATACGGGTCACGTACCCGGCGGTTCGATCGGGTTAAGCTTGGGCAAGAACATGGAGGCGGGGGAGACCGAGGGCGTCGAAATACGGATTGCGCAGCGCCTGTTGGACGGCCGGATGTCCTGACATGCGCCAGAACCCGGTCGGCGAGCCGGCAGCAATCGCCGCGGGGAACTTCGGCACGCCACGGCGCCGCAATTCCTTGAAGCGGTTGGGGCCATTCCGCCATTGCCGCCAAAGGTACAAGCGTAGCCTTCGGCGGATCCATGCTTCCAGGTTGGTGAGTACCCGTGGGGTCTGGCAGAAGCCAAAGTAACCGCGCCATCCGCTAAGGTATGGCGCGAGGTCTTCGATCATCTGCGGCAGACTGATCCCCCGTGTCCGGCGGGTCATGTCCCGGATCTGCGCCTTGAATTTGCCGAGAGCTTTGGGCGCAATGCGCCGTTCGCTCCCGTCATTCGCGATGCTGAACCCCAGGAACTTGCGCTCCTCCGGTTGCGCCACCGCGCTTTTCGCCTCGTTGACCTTCAGCCGCAGCTTGCTGGTCAGAAACCGGCCCACCGACGCCATCACCCGTTCTCCGGCGCGGCGGCTGCGAACATAGATGTTGCAGTCGTCCGCGTAGCGGCAGAACCGGTGACCCCGGCGGGTCAGCTCCTTATCGAGATCGTCAAGCACGAGATTGCTGAGGATGGGCGAGAGCGGACCACCTTGCGGCGTCCCCTCGTCCACCGGACTGACCAAACCATCCTCCATCACCCCGGCCTTGAGAAAAGCCCGGATGAGCCTGAGCACGCGTTTATCCGACACCCGCGCGGCAACCCGCGCCATCAAGCCATCGTGATTGACTCGGTCGAAGAATTTTTCGAGATCAAGATCGACCACGATGCCGTAGCCCTCGGCGATGTATCGCTGCGCCTGGGCCACCGCCTGGTGGGCGGATCGCCCCGGTCGGAAGCCGTAGCTGTGCTCGGAGAACGTTGGGTCCCATCGTTCCTGGAGAACCTGCAGCAAGGCCTGCTGGATCAGCCGGTCGACGACGCAAGGCACGCCGAGCTTTCTGATCCCGCCATCCGGCTTGGGTATTTCGACCCGCTTGACCGGCTGCGGCTGATAGGTTCCCGAGAGCAGTTGAGACCGAATATTTGGCCAGTGCTCGCGCAGGTAATCCTTGGCGTCGTCGATGGTCATCCCATCCACGCCAGGACCACCCTTGTTGCTGCGAACTCGTTTCCACGCTCTTACGAGATTTCCTCGGGCGCACACCTCCTCCATCAGTTGTTCCTCGCAAGCCGGGCTTTCGGGTATCGGCATCGCCACGGGTGGTTCGGTCCCTTGGCGACCGCGGACCGGGGCTTCACCCCGGCTTTTGGGAACCAAGGCCAGCACGTACTGGATGTTCTGCCGCGTTCCACTCATGAGTTGCCAATCCTACTTGCCGCTCTCGATCGTTTGGGCCTTCGGCCATCGTTTCCGGGTCGGCCTATCTGTTGCTCCGCCTTTCGGCCTGGGAGTGCCTCACTAGCCTCGCCGACAGCCTGACCTACTATGCCCTCTGCTGACTTCTGCTCCGCGGTCAGGTGGCCTCTCGACCCCCTCAGTCGCCTTGCGGACGACACGGGACAGATCTCCCGGGGTAAGCTCAATCGCCTTCGGTGCACAACCGCCGGATCTACGCTTCGCGCCCTTGATGGATACGGACTTCGCGATTCGTTGCCCGCTCGTCCGGCGCTGACGCCTCGTATCCGGTTTTTGTTCATCGGCTCGCACCTTTGTTCCACACTTCCTTCAGACCCCGCCTCGCGGCGACAGCCCTTGCCCTTCACTAACCCTTCACCTCCATCAGGTTGGGTAGAGGACTTTCACCTCCGAGCTATTGAGCATGCCCGGCACACAACGAACCCGCTGCCGCGGGAGTGGGGTGAGCGGATAGGGGAAGGCCTCCTGTCTGAGAGGATTGTGGTTGTCGAAGCCCAACCCTCAGGACAGGAGCCCCCCCGATGGCCGAGATGAGCCCTCTGCGGCGCCGCATGATCGAGGACATGACGGTCCGCAATTTGTCGCCGGCGACGCAACGATCCTACGTCCACGCGGTCTCGAAGTTCAGCCGGTATTTTGACCGTTCTCCGGATCTGCTGGGTCTGGAAGACGTCCGGGCCTTCCAGGTCCATCTGGTTTCGACCAAGATCTCCTGGCCGGCGCTGAACCAGACGGTCTGCGCGCTGCGGTTCTTCTATGGCGTCACGCTCGGGCACGGGGAGATCCCGGAGCGCATCCCCTACGCACGCGAGCCCCGCAAGCTGCCGGTGGTGCTGAGCGCGGACGAGGTGGTGCGGTTTCTCGAAGCAGTGCCGAGCCTGAAGACCCGCGCCGCGCTGACGACGGCCTACGCGGCGGGGTTGCGCGCCTCCGAGGCGGTTGGGCTCAAGGTGGGCGATGTCGACAGCGGCCGGATGGTGATCCGCGTCGAGCACGGCAAAGGCGGCAAGGACCGCTATGTCATGCTGTCGGCGCAACTGCTCGGCATTCTGCGCACCTATTGGCGTCTCGCCCGGCCGCAGCACTGGCTCTTTCCCGGTCGCGATGAGACAAAGCCGATCGACGTCCAGGTGCTGCACGCGGCCTGCCGATCGGCCTGCGTGGCGGCCGGCCTGGCCAAGCACGTGACGGTGCACACGCTGCGGCACAGCTTTGCCACTCATCTGCTGGAAGGCGGCACCGACATCCGGATCATCCAGGTGCTGTTGGGCCATGCCAACCTTTCGAGCACGGCGCGCTACACGCAAGTTTCGAACGGGCTGATCCGGCGGACCAAGAGCCCGCTCGACTGGCTGCGGCTGGAGGTGGTGCCGCCCGCCTGACCCGGCGGCATCATGTCGGCCGGCCTGGAAGTGGCGGACGTCTTCCGCCGCCACGGCGATGCCTATCGCCGCGCGCATGACGGTCACCTGGGCCGCGTCGAGCGGCGGGTGATGAGCTCCATCGAGCTGTGCCGGACGGCGGCGCTGGGCGGGCACACCGAGGCCTGCGCCGATTGCGGCCTCGTCCGCTGCGCCTACAACTCGTGCCGCAACCGGCATTGCCCGAAGTGC
>JBGQLP010000121.1:0-3239 GCA_041500125.1 Gemmatimonadota bacterium | reverse complement strand
CGCCCGCCTGAAACCTTTCAGGCCGCAGTGAATGTCGTTGACTGTTGTCCCAAACAGCCGCCGCGCCAGCCACGAGAACATCGGATTTCCCCACCGCCGGTGGAGGAAGGGCATCGCCCCAGGAGTGACCGTGCCTCCTCCAGCCGGTAGCCGGCAGCCTTGTACCAGATCATATCCTGCACGCAGCTTGTCGATGAAGCGGGGAATCTCCAGGAAATCGTAGCTGCCATCCGCATCGCCCACCACGATGTATTGTCCACGGGCTGCCGCGACTCCGGCCCCTACCGCATTGCCGTATCCCCGCGATCCAACGTGAAGGACCTTCGCTCCCATGCCGGCGGCGACAGCTGCCGAGCCATCGGTACTTCCGTTATCAACCACAATTATCTCGCCGGTGAGCCCACTGGTTCTGAGCGCACGGCGTACCCGCTCTAAGCAACCGGGAAGGGTCTCAACCTCATTAAGGCAGGGAATGACAACGGAGAGCTCGAAAGCCATTTCTCCTAGGCCGTTGCCAGCCTGCGCACCTCGCGCAGTACCCGTCGCTGCGCCTTGGGATCCTTCACCGCCAGAAAAATCGTATCGTCCCCCGCGATCGTGCCGATCACCTCCGGCCACGCCAGCCGGTCGAGCGCGACCGCGACGTGGTTGGCCTCGCCCGGCGAGGTGTGCAGCACCACCAGCGCGTCGCCGGCCATGTCGATCGTGAGCACCCCCTCCGCAACCCGCCGCTCGTCGGGATCGGCCCGCGGCGCCCGTGGCGCCGGCTTCCGGTAGGCGCCGTCCACCTTCGCCAGCCTGAGTGCGGCTATGTCCCGGCTCACCGACGACTGGGTGACCTCCCAACCCTGAGCCGTCAACGCCTCGGCCAGCTCCTCCTGCGTCCGCACCGAGCGGGTGGTTATCAGCTCGAGAATCTTGAGGTGGCGTCTCCGACGGTCGGCGGTCACGGACGGGCGGACGGGCGGACAGGCGGACGGCCGACAAGCTTGGTAAGTGCGTGGTCGAACCGCTTCCGCTCGCGAGTGCCCCAGCTCTGGGCCTTGCGGATTCGGGCCCTCACGGCGGGCAGACCCAGGTTCCCCAACCCTCCAGCTGATTTACGCCGGGACAAGATCTGGTCGGTGGTGGGCGGCTCGAAGCTCTTCCCCTCCTTCAACGCGGCCGAGACCTCGTGGTAGGCGCTCCGGAAGGGACGACCCTCTTCCACTCGCCGCATGACCTCGTCGGTGGCCAACGCCCCTCCGGCAAGGGCGGCCTGGCAGCGCTGCCGGTCTACCTTGAGCTTCGGCAGCGCGTGGGTCATCGCTTCGAGCATTCCGCGGGTGCGATCCAGCCCCCGCATGAGCGGCTCCTTGAGCAGCTGAAAGTCGCGATGATAGCCGCCGGAGAGCTTGGCCTTGATCTGCAGCACCGAGAGTAAGTCGCCCTCTACCGCGGCCGCGCGTCCTCGGGTGAGCTCGAACAGATCCGGATTGCGCTTGTGCGGCATGATGCTCGAGCCGGTTGCCAGATCCGGCGGCAGAATCAGGTAGCCGAACTCCTCTCCGCTGAAGAGGATTATGTCCTGGCACAGCCGGGCAACGTCATGCCCCAGCTGAGTGCACCAGAACAGCACTGCCGCCTCCAGCTTCCCCCTCCCGCCCTGCACCGAGGCAACATTGAGGTCCAGATCGGCAAAGCCCAATGCGCGGGCCACCACTTTGCGTTGGAGGGGGAGCGGCACACCGTAACCGGCAGCGCTGCCGAGCGGGGAGCGATCCACCCGAGCCCACAGCGCCGGCAGCGATTCCACCGTGTCGAGGACTCCCTCGGCGAGTGCGCCGGCCCAGAGTCCCACCGACGAAGGCATGGCCCGGCGGCCGTGGGTGTAGCCCGGCCAGAGGACACCGCGGTGCCGTTGGGCGAGGGCCAAAAGTGCGGCGGCAAAGGCCAGCGCGGAGGCGTGCAGTCCCAGCAGCTCATCCTTCAGATAGAGCCGGAGATCGCAGGCCACCTGGTCGTTGCGGGACCGCCCGGTGTGCAGCCGCTCTCCCGTCCCGGGAGCTCGATGGGTGAGCCAGTACTCGACGGCGGTGTGGACGTCCTCATGCCGCCGGTCGAGCTTGAGTCTGCCGTGCACCACCGAACCGAGGACTTCCCGCAACCCGCGGCGCAGCTCGGCATACTCGGCGCCGGTTATCAAGCGGCCGGCCTTCAGCCCTTCTATGTGACCGAGGCTTCCGAGCACATCCCACCGGAGCAGCCGGGCATCCCAATCCCGATCGTCCCCCACCGTGTACTCGAAGACCCGGGGATCGGGAGGCGTCGTGCTCCACAGCGTGGTGGCGCGAGTCATGGCGAGCGTCCTGCCAGGTACGCGCGGACCAGATCGGCGTAGAAGGTCCGCGCGGCGGTGACCTCGGGAAGATCCACGTACTCATCCGCGGTGTGCGACCGGCGGCTGGTGCCGGGCCCGCACTTGAACGCATCCCACTCCCGAAAGAAGACCCAGTCGGAGCAGGTCGGGCTGCCGAAGTGCTTCGCATCGGGGCGAAGCTGCGCCGCGGTGGCAAGGAGGCGCGAGTTTGCCGGGGTCTCGCACGGAACCAGCCGGCGGGAGGTCACGATCACATCCCCGGTGAGCGACCGCCGAAGCTCCTCGGCGAGCTCCTCATGGGTCCAATCCGGCGTGCTCCTGACGTCGAGCACCGCTCGCGCCACCGGAGGCGTCACATTGCGGCCGACGCCCGACTCCAGCATGGTCGGCGTCGCGGTGGCGCGGCCCAGGAGTGCATGCGAGCGCCCGGCAAACAGACCGTCGAGCTTGAGGAGATCGCGGGCCAGGACGATGGCCGCGTTGGTGAACTCACCGTCGCTGGAGGCGTAGCCGGCGTGACGCTGGTCGCCCTGCGCGAGAAGGTCAACCATCATGAGCCCGCGCTGCGCGATGGCGAAGTCGAGCCCGGTGGGCTCGCCGATCACCGCGGCGTCTATATCGCCCGCGGCTTCGACGGCGGCGCCCATGGTGGTGTTCTTGGTCTCTTCGCCGAATCCGAACAGGAGCAGCAGGCGGCCCGCGTCCATGCCGCCGCTGTCGGCCAGGTCCTTGGCCGCATAGAGCATTGCCGCAACCGACGCCTTGGCGTCGCCCGACCCACGGCCATAGAGGGAGCTTCCCTCGATCACCGGGATGAATGGATCCCGAGTCCAGCCCGAGCCGGGCGGTACCACGTCGAGATGGGACACGAGCGCGATGG
>JBGQLP010000120.1:0-3259 GCA_041500125.1 Gemmatimonadota bacterium | reverse complement strand
GACGGACGGGCGGACGGGCGGACGGGCGGACGACGGCGCTTCAGCGGTGTCATTTCGAGCGGAGCGAGAAATCGGCCCGCTTTACGTTTGGGCACCGATGCCAAAACGTCAGGTTGAGCGATCCCTCGCTACGCTCGGGATGACTCGCAACACGAGAGCCGTCCACCTGTCCGACCGTCCGCCTGTCCGCCTGTCCGCCTGTCCGCCCGTCCGCCGTTCGCTATCTTCTCCCCAATGCCCGAGCCCTTCGATCACCTCAAGGCGGCCCTCTCCGACCGCTACATTCTGGAACGCGAGCTGGGCACCGGCGGCATGGCGACGGTGTTCCTTGCCCACGACCCGCGGCACAACCGCAAGGTCGCGATCAAGGTCATGCGCGCCGAGCTGGCGTCGCTCATCGGCCCCCAGCGGTTCCTGAAGGAGATCGAGACCACCGCCAACCTGCAGCACCCGCACATCCTGCCCCTGTTCGATTCCGGCCGGGTGGACGGCACCGTCTTCTATGTCATGCCCTACGTCCAGGGCGAATCGCTCCGCAACCGGCTGCAGCGGGAGAAACAGCTCCCCATCGGCGACGCCATCAGGATCGCCGGCGAGATCGCCGCCGCGCTGGACTACGCCCACCGCCAGGGTGTGATCCACCGCGACATCAAGCCGGACAACGTGCTGTTCCACGACGGTCGGGCGCTGGTGGCCGACTTCGGCATCGCGCTGGCCCCGAGCCAGGGCGACGGCAAGACTCGGCTCACCCGCTCGGGCGTGAGCCTCGGCACGCCCCAGTATATGAGCCCGGAGCAGGCCTCGGGCGAGCACGACCTCGACCCCCGCACCGACGTCTACGCCCTCGGCGTGGTGACGTACGAGATGCTGGCCGGGCGGCCGCCGTTCACCGGCCCTACGGCCCAGGCAATCTTCCAGCAGGTCCTGTCGGACGAGGTCCCCTCCCTCCTTCCCAAACGCAAAACGGTCCCGCCTCATGTCGACGCCGCGGTCGCCCGGGCGCTGGAGAAGCTCCCCGCTGACCGCTGGGAGTCGGCGGCGCAGTTCTCCCAGGCGCTGACCGATCCCAGCCTGGCGGGCACTAGGGGAGGTCGCGGAGTGCTGAAGCGCTCCGCGGTCCCCTGGGGTCTCGCGGCGGTTCTCCTGCTCGGGCTGGCCTGGACCGGTCTCCGAAATGAGCGGAGCGTGGTCCCCTCGACCGGTCCGGTCCGGTTCAGCGCGGAGTACGACGCGGGAGTGAGGCCCACCTACACCCCAATCGTGCGGCTCAGCCCCGACGGGCGGCAGCTCTTCGTCACCGGCATGGTCGACCGGAAAGAAGAGGTGTTCCGCCGCCCCTTCGACCAGCAGGAGATGGCGGTGATACCGGGCGCGGGTCAGGGCGACCAGGGGACCGGGAATAGCCGGCCCTTCGTCTCGCCCGACGGGCGCTGGATCGCCTATTTCAAGCAGGGCAAGCTGAGAAAGGTCCCGGTGGAAGGCGGGCCGGCGATCGACCTCGGGGTGTCCGACTGGGCCGGCGGGAGCTGGGGCAGGAACGGCAAGCTGGTCTACAGCCGGTCCTACAACACCGGCCTCTGGATGGTCAGCGAAGGCGGGGGCGACGAGCGCATGCTCACGGCTCCCGACACGGCCAAGGGGGAGCTGGGTCACTGGTGGCCCCAGATCCTGCCCGACGGCGACCACGTCATCTTCACGGCCTACCGTACGCCGATCGACCGGGCCACCATCGAGGTGCTCTCGATCAAGACCGGCAAGCGGAAGGTCCTGTTCACCGGGGGTGTCTCCGGCTTCTACGTGCCTGCCGGGTACCTCCTGTATGCGGCAGGCGAGGCCATCCGAGCGGTCCCTTTCGACCTGAAGCGCCTGGAGGTGACCGGCGTCGCCCGTCCCGTGGTGGATAGCGTCGCCATGAATCCCACCGATGGCGCCGCCGCCTTCGACGTCTCGGAGAACGGGACTCTGGCCTACCTGCCGGTGAGCTCCTACGTCACCGAGACCGATGTGGTGCTGGTGGACCGTCGCGGCGTCGAGACCCGGGCAATCCCCGCCAGCGATCGCTACGATCACCCCCGCCTCTCGCCGGACGGCCGCCACATAGCGGTGGACATCCGCTCGGCGAACTCGGTGGGAGATGTCTGGGTGTTCCCGGTCGGGCGCGCCGGTGGGACCCGGGTCACCACGGAAGCGGGGCGGGATTTCGGCGCCGAGTGGACGGCGGACGGACGAGAGCTGATCTACAGCAGCGAGCACCCGACCTACGATCTCTATCGCCGGGCAGCGGATGCGAGTCGGCCAGCCCAGCCGCTGGTGACCGGCGGGTACGACCGCTACACCGGAGCTCCCTCGGCCGACGGCCGGCTGTTCGCCTTCATGCTCAGCGCCACCAATAGGGGCTCCGAGCTCTGGACCGTCCCGCTGAAAGGCGAGCCGAAGGCGACGCGCTACCTTGGCAACGGCTTCAACCTGGCGCACCCGGCCATCTCGCCGGACGGACACTGGATGGCGTACGACTCCGATGAGGCCGGGCGGGTGGAGGTATACGTCCAGTCGTTCCCTGACCCGAACCTCAAGCGCTGGAAGATCTCGCCGACGTACGGGTCGGAGCCGCTGTGGACCCGGGGTGGGCGGGAGCTGGTCTATAGAAAGGGCGACAGCGTGATGGCGGTGACCCTATCACTGGAGACCGGCCAGATCGGCCAGCCACGCGCGCTGTTTGGCGGACGGTATCCGGACAATCCGGGGTGGACTCGGCCGCGGAGTTACGACGTCTCGCGCGACGGGGAGCGGTTTCTCATGACCAGGCTGCCCGCCGACCGGCCGAGGCCGAGGATTGCGGTGGTGTTGAACTGGTTTGATGAGCTTCGCGCCAAGAGCCCGCACTAAGCGATCGGCGCCCAAGCGGTGTCATTTCGAGCGTAGCGAGAAATCGGACCGGCGTACGTCGGATATGGGAGCCCAATGGGCCAGATGGGCGATTTCTCGCTGCGCTCGAAATGACGCGCTTGCCCTACCACCCCCCTCCTCCACCACCCCCACCTCCTCCACCCGACGACCCTCCACCGCCGAAGCCCGATCCACTCGAGCTGCGCGGCGACGACGCCATGGCGCTCCCGGCCCGGCTCGACATGTCGGACATGCTGTGGGAGAAGCGGTTGAAGTCGAAGGCTGACGGATTGCTGCCGACGTACCACTTGGGCGGCTGGCGGTAGATGTCCTGAAACGCCCGGGCCCACTTCCGCTCCACCCCGAATGCCAT
>JBGQLP010000119.1:0-3336 GCA_041500125.1 Gemmatimonadota bacterium | reverse complement strand
TCTCTACTCGCTCGGGTGCGTGCTCTACGAGTGTCTGGCGGGACAACCGCCGTTCTTCCACCGCAATGAGGCCGTGGTCCTGCAGCTCCACCTGACCCAGCCAGCCCCGGATGTGCGGACGCTCCGGAGCGACGCCCCCGCGGAGCTGGCATCCGGTATCGCTAAAGCCTTAGCCAAGGCCCCGCAGGACCGCTGGCGCTCCGCCGCCGCTATGCGCGATGCTCTGGGGGGAGTGCCGGCGTCATAGAAGACCCGTTCCCTGCTGGCCGTCCCCGCCGCCCCCCCATATCTTCGTAGGGTCAGTTTCCCGCCGCTAAGGCAACCCCGGTGATCGATCCGCTGGACTCGCTCCGTGTCGCGCTCGAAGGACGTTACACCGTCGAGCGCCTGATCGGCCAAGGCGGCATGGCCACCGTTTATCTGGCCCGCGACTGCCGCCACGATCGGCCGGTCGCGATCAAAGTGCTCCGCCCCGAGCTCGCCGCCTCGATCGGGTCGGACCGGTTCCTCCGGGAAATCAGGGTCGCGGCCTACCTACAGCACCCCAACATTCTCGCCCTGTATGACTCCGGTGATGCCGGAGGATTTCTCTATTACGTCATGCCGTTTGTGGAGGGCGAGTCGTTACGGACCCGCATCGACCGGGAGAACCAGCTTCCTCTACCCGACGCCATCCAGCTCACCTGCGAAGTGGCCGAAGCGCTCCACTGCGCTCATGGCCGGGGGATTATCCATCGGGACATTAAGCCGGAAAACATCCTGATCCAGGAGGGTCATGCGTTAGTGGCCGACTTTGGCATCGCGCGGGCGGTGAGCGAGGCCGGAGGCGACAAGCTCACCGAGACCGGCATGGCGGTGGGCACTCCTCACTACATGAGTCCGGAGCAGGCGCTGGGGGGAAATCACGTGGATGGCCGCAGCGACGAGTACAGCCTGGGCTGCGTGCTCTATGAGATGCTGGTCGGTCAACCGCCATTTCTGGGTCCCAACGCGATGGCCATCCTGGCCCGCCATTCTATGGAGGTGGTGCCCAGCCTCCAGGTCGTCCGCCACTCGATTCCGGACCAGGTGGAAGACGCGGTGATGCGGTCGCTGGAGAAGACCCCGGCCGACCGCTTTCCCACGGTGCGGGAGTTTGCCGACTCGCTGCTGCAAGCCGACCTCGGGCCAACCGCGCGCCGGACATCGCCGCGGGCCATCAAGGCGGTGCGCCGGACGACGCCGCGTGGAGTTCCCGCGCAGGCGGGGCTGGGCGGGCGCAGTGCTCGTTTCTGGGCCATTTCGCTGGCGGCGGTTGCGCTGGCGGGCGGGGCCGGGTGGGGGGCCTGGCGGGTGTGGCATCGGTCGGCAGTGGAGTCCGGCGCAGTCGTGGGCGGGCTCGACCCTCACCGGATCGCGGTCCTCTACTTCCAGGGAGACGTCAGCGGAGACTCGCTTGGCTTTCTGGCCGACGGCCTCACTGAGGGACTGATCCGGGAGCTGGACCAGGTGCAGGGGCTGGACGTCATCTCCAAAGGCGGCGTGGCCCCGTTCCGGGGAGACAGCGTTTCCCGCGACAGCGTCGCGCGAGCATTACGCGCCGGCACCCTGGTGACGGGGGGAGTCGAGCAGGACAAGGGCCGGCTCCGGGTCACCACCAGGCTGGTTGATGGCGCCAGCGGAGCGGAGTTCGCCAGGGCGAGCTTCGAGCAGCCGGCAGGAAACTTTCTCGGCGTTCTGGATACGTTGACTCAAAAGGTGGCCGGCCTGATTCGCGAGCGGCTGGGCGAAGAAGTACGGCTCCGGGAGCAGCGCAACCAGACCCACAATGTCGCAGCCTGGTCTCTGGTGCAGCGGTCGGAGCAGGCCCGAAAACAGGCGGAAGAGCAGGTGCAGAAGAAGGACACCACCGGCGCCGCCGAGAAACGCTTCGACCAGGCAGATTCGATCTACTCCCTGGCTCATGCAGCCGATCCGACATGGGCGGAGCCGCTCATCGGACGGGCCTGGGTGGCGTACCGGCGCTCCCGCCTGGTCAACTTCGATGCGGTTGCAGCGAAGCCGTGGATCGACAAGGGGCAGAAGATTGCGGATGATGCCCTGGCGCTCGACCCGCAGAACCCCGATGCCCTCGAGGCTCGAGGCACCTTGCGGTACTGGAAGTGGATCCTGGCGCTCGAGCCGGATGCAGCCGCCGCCAAGAAACTGCTGGCCGACGCCCAGAGCGATCTCGAGACGGCGGTGAAGGTCAGGCCCTCGCAGGCGGGCGCGTGGGCCATGCTGAGTCACCTTTACAATCAGACGTCGGGCGAGACCGACGCCAAGCTCGCCGCCCGGCGCGCGTACGAAGCCGACGCCTACCTCAGCAACGCCGACGTGATCGTCAACCGGCTCTTCCTGGCCTCCTACGACCTCGAGCAGTTCGTGGACGCGGTGCACTGGTGTGACGAAGGCCAGCGGCGCTTTCCCACCGACTTCAAGTTCGTGAGGTGTCAGCTGTGGCTACTGACCTCCCGGGCCAAGCAGCCCGACGTTGCCCTGGCCTGGAAACTGGCCGACAGCCTGCCGAAGGTCGCCCTGGCGCCGGAGCGAGGGTACTACAAGGTCGAAGGCCGGCTGGCTACCGCCGCCGTCCTGGCCCGGGCCGGGCAACTCGACAGCGCCCGGCACGTGTTGCAGCGCTCTCACGGCGGGGCGGATGTCGATCCCGACCGTGAGCTTCTGACCATGGAAGGATTCGTTTACCTCCTCCTCGGGGACAAAGACGGAGCTCTCAAGGCATTGAAAGCCTATCTGGCGGCTAATCCGGCAAAGCGCGCCGGTTTAGCGGAAGATCCCGGCTGGTGGTACCGGAGCCTCCAGGACGATCCCAGGTTCCTGGCGCTGGTCACCGCCAGATAAGCTGGCGGGTCTGGACACCCGTCGAACTTGCTGCACATTATCTCATCCCCCATCGGATAACCGATTGGTAAGCTCACTTGCCGCTGCCTGTCCCGCCTGGTCGCTGTGCGGGGATGGCCTGTTCGGGCTCTGGCCCAACATGGAGGTGTAGGGAATGCGCCACCTTGCCATGGCCGCGCTGTCGGCCGCCGTAGTCCTCTCCGCGTGTAGCGAGCGTCGGGAGACGCCAACCGAGTCCCGCGCAGCCCTGGCCTCCGCCAAGCAAGACGTCACCGGCTCCTGTCTTTCGCCCTTCCCTCTGGGGGTTTCGACGGGCGCAGTGTTGACTCCTCTCCAAGATCAGATCAACGCGATGTTCGCCGGAAGTCCCAACCTCAACGCCGCCAACGCGAAACTGCAATCGATTGCGAGCCAGTGCGACAGGGGCAAGATCGGGAACGCGCGGCACGAGGCCGC
>JBGQLP010000118.1:0-3388 GCA_041500125.1 Gemmatimonadota bacterium | reverse complement strand
TCCAGCAGAGCGAGCAGCGCCGGCAGTATCGGCAGCAGGGATTCATCCAAGGTGAAGAGCTTGCCCGTGACCTTCTCCCGCATCTCGCGATGATCGTCGCGGTCACCGATCTTGTAGTAGCCCTTGAGCAAGTCGATGACCGGCAGGTAGCTGGTGGCCTTGCCGTAGGAGACGGAGGCGGCGTCCAGGATCAGCCACTCCTGCACCCGATGGGAGTGGGTGAACTCGTAGACCAGCCGGGACTTGCCCACCCCGGCCTCGCCGACGATGGCGACCACCTGCCCCCGACCGGCGCCGGTCTGGCCGAGGACCCGGCGCAGGTGCTCGACCTCGGCGTCGCGGCCCACGAAGCGCGTGAGGCCCCGGAGGGCCGCGGCCTGCAGCCGCGTCCGCGCCGTCCCCGCTCCCGTCAGCTCGAAGATCTCGATCGGGTCCGGGAGGCCCTTCACGGGGATGGGCCCGAGCGATCGCACCTCGACGTAGCCCTCGGCGAGCCGCACGGTCTCGCCCGTCAGCCGCACGGTCCCGGGCGGCGCCAGCTGTTCCATCCGGGCCGCGAGGTGGGTGGTCTGGCCCACGGCCGTGTAGTCCATGCGCAGATCGCTGCCGACCGAGCGGACGACGACCTCCCCCGAGTTGAGGCCGACCCGGATCTGCACCTCCACCCCGTGCGCGCGGCGCGTGTCCTCCGTGTAACGCTTGAGCGACTCCTGCATCCGGAGCGCGGCGTAGCACGCCCGCACCGCGTGGTCCTCGTGGGCCAGCGGAGCGCCGAAGAGCGCCATGATCCCATCGCCCATCACCTGATTGACGGTGCCCTCGTAACGATGGACGGCCTCCATCATCCGCTCGAGCACCGGGTCGAGGAACTTGCGCGCCTCCTCGGGATCGCGGTCAGCCAGCAGCTCCATCGAGCCCTTGAGATCGGCGAAGAGGACCGTCACCTGCTTGCGCTCGCCCTCGAGGGCGGCCTTCGAGGTCAGAATCTTCTCGGCGAGGTGCTTGGGGGTGTAAGACTCGGGGGAGGCAAGTGGGCCGGCGGCGGGCTTCGGGCCCATCGGGGCCCCGCACTCATGGCAGAACTTGTTGGTGGGAGGATTCGGGGCCCGGCAGGCCGAACAGGCGACGTCCAGGCGCGCCCCACACTCGCCGCAGAACTTCACGGTGGCCGGGTTCTCGCGCTGGCACCGGGGACACGTCATGCCGGAGCCTCCACGCAGTCTCGTCGGTCAAGGTCGGAACGGTGGGCCGAGAATACCTGCCCGAGTCTCGCGTGGTCAAGGACACCGCCGCGAGTTGCCGCGAGCCCACGAGTCTCCTCGGCCGCTGGGGGTTTCGGGGGGTTGATCCACACAGCCTCGGGGCGCGCCGGCGGCCGTGGGAGGCCGCGCGGGAAGCGTTCCGGGTGGACGGCATAGGCGGTGGCGAGCACGGTCGCCCGGGCCGCCATGCGCTGCTCGGCCAAGCCGAAGTGCACGTCGTGAGGGGTGAGCAGGCCAAGACCGCTGTGATGATGTGCGACGTTGTACCAGGGGAAGAAGAGGTGGCAGTGGGCGCGGACATCCTGGATCGAGCCGAACCGCGCCGGGAAGTCCGACCGGTACTTCAGCGTCTTGAACTGCGCCTCCGAGAATGGGTTGTCGTTGGAGACGTGGGGCCGGCTGTGGGTCTTGGTGATCCCCAGGTCGGCGAGCAGGAACGCGACGGACTTGGAGGTCATGGCCGACCCGCGGTCGGCGTGGATCGTCAGCTGCTCGCGGGCGATGCGCTGCCGGCTGCAGGTTTCATGGATGAACCGCTCGGCCAGCGTGGCGCTCTCCCGGTGGGCCACCATCCAGCCGACAACGTACCGGCTGAAGACGTCGAGCATGACGTAGAGGTAGAAGTAGGTCCACTTCGCCGCGCCCAGCAACTTGGTGATGTCCCAGCTCCACAACTCGTTGGGTTGGCGGGCCAGCAGCTCCGGGGCCGCGTAGTGGGGATGTCGAAGTTGGTTCCGCCGCTCCCATCCCTCGTGCTGCGCGGCCAGGAGGCGATACATCGTGCGCTCGGAACAGTGGTAGTGCCCTTCGTCGAGCAGGGTGGCGTAGACCTCGGCCGGGGCCTGGTCCACGAAGCGCGGCTCGTGCAACACGTCCAGCACCGTGGCCTGCTCCCCGGCGCTGAGGGCGCGGGGCGACCGCGCTCGCGCCGGCAGGGCACTCTGGGGCCGTCGCCGGCGGTAATAGGTCGCCCGGGGCAGCCCCAGCGCCGCGCACGTGGGCGCGATGCCGAGCCGCGGTCCGATCTGGGTGACCGTCGCCATCACGAGGTCTCGGTGGCCAGCGGCGTTCCCAGCAACGCCGCGATTTGTTTTTGCAGTTCGACCAGCGCCTCAGCCCGCTCGGCGCGCTTCCGCCAGTGGGTGTTCTCTCGCCCCAGTTCGGTAATCCGCTTGTCGCGGGGATCGGCCACCCGCCGCACGGGGCCGCGCTTCGTCGGCGCCCCGGCCAGCTTCCCCCGCTCCCGCGCCGCGCGCCACGTCGTCAGATGCGAGGAATACAGGCCCTCACGCCGCAGCAGCGCGCCGATCGCCCCCGGCGCCTTACATGTCTCCGTCTCGCGAAGAATCTTCCGCTTGTACTCCACCGTGAACCGCCGTCGCGTGGCCTTCGCCACCACCTCGATCGCTAGCCCACCGAGGACCGGCTCCAATGCACTCATCGCTCTCCGATCCTGACTCGCCCTCGACTCTAAACTTCCAGGGGGTCACTGTCTCATCCATATTGGCAGAGAGGGCTGCGCAAACATGGATTCACGGGTTTGTCATTTGAGCAGCGGGCCAAGGCCGTCGCTATGGAAAAGATGTACCAGTACTGCTACAGAATTGCTTCACGAAGTGTGCACACGTTCGATCCTGCGGAGACGCCCGTGTTTGCAGTCGCCTACAAAGGCCGTTTAGACAAGAAATACGACTTACTGCGGTCGCGCCGCGAACAGCTCGAAGCGAACCAAAACATGCTTCTTGGCCGCCTCGCCTACTATCTCAGCGAGTTCGTCCGCGATTCCCTTGTCACTACCGAATTGATCCTCATCGGCGTTGGCTACGAGAAGTTCTGTGATGCGGCGAAGCCGCTCGCGCGTGGGACACGCAAACAAAGCGATGCGGGGAATGAGGCGGAGTGCGAAGGCGACGGCTTTCACATCTGGCGGTTGACACCTTGATAGCCCTGCAACGCGCATATAACCCAGAATCCAGCCAACCGATCGGACTAGGCCCTAGTCTGAGCCAGGCCGACGAAGCGACTTCCTGGGTGAAGTCTGGGTAAACGAAAGGGGTTAGCGGCTGCTGCGTCCGCTAACCCCTCGTTCTTGATGGTTGCGGGGGCTGGATTTGAACCAGCGACCT
>JBGQLP010000117.1:0-3420 GCA_041500125.1 Gemmatimonadota bacterium | reverse complement strand
TTGAGCAGCTCGTCCTCGGGGGCCTGCTGGCGTGAGAGTTCGGCTACTTCCAGCTCCCGATCGACCCGGGCAATGCGGTCTTCCAGCTCCTGGGCGATCCCGGCGGTGCGGCCATCGAGCACACGGCCCTCGGGGTTGTAGGCGCTCAAGGCGCTTTCGAGGGCCCGGGACCGCTCCATCGCCTGGTTGAGCTGCTCGGCATTCGCCAGCGTGGGATGGGGAAGGCGTCCCACGGATAGCACGAGAGCCAGAGATGCTGCGGCGGCAAGCCCGGCAAAGCCGACCACTCGGTTCCGGCGCTGCCGGCGCTCGGCCCGGAACCTGGCCGCGGTCTCAGGCCAGCGGTCCCGGCTGGGCCGGAGCGGTGCAAGCGCCTTGAGGCGGGCCACCCGCTGATGCAGCCGGTCCAGCTCGGCCTGGCACTGCGGACATTGATTCACGTGCTCGCGAGCGGCCGCGGCTCCGGGCTCGGTGCCAGGCTCTCGCAGGCTGAGCAGGGACTCCACGGAGAGATGGGTCACGCTGCGACCTCCTCCCCGAGCCATTTGCGCAGCCTCACATGCGCCCGCGCCAGCTGGGACTTCGAGAAGCTCGGGGTCTTTCCCATCATCGTGGCGATCTCTTCGTGGGTATATCCCTCCACGTCGTGGAGCCAGACGACCGCCCGAGAGGTTTCGGAGAGTCTTTCCAACGCGGCTTCGAGATCCATCCTGAGGTGGCTGTCTTCCTGCCGTTTCCCGACGACTTGGTCGTTCAGCTCGTCAGTCTCGCGATACTTGTTCCGCCGGATCCGCATGAGCGCCTTGCTCGCGGCGATGGTTCGGATCCAACCCCACAGACTTCCTTCCTCCCGATAGCGTCCGATGCTCCGGCAGACCTCGAAAAAGGTCTCCTGGAGCACGTCCTCCGCGTCTTCGGTGGTGCGGCAGATCCGTCGGGCGAGGTTGTAGACCGGCACCTCGAAGGAACGATAAAGCGTGCCCAACGCCTCGGGATCCCCGGTGCGGGCACGAGCGACGACCGTTTCGGCGTTGGCGAGCAGCGAGGAATCCATCAAGAGCGTCCCGGTCATGGCGTCTGTAATGATGCAGGAAGCCGGCTAAGGGTTGCAGAGGGGTGAGAGGTGACCCTTCCCTCTCACCTCTTACCTCTCACCTCTTACCCTACTATAAATCCCCCATGACCACTACAAGTTCCCCCGCCCCCCACGAATGGATCCACCACCTCGAAGACGAGGCCGATGCGGCCTTTCTCTACCGGGAGCTGGCTCAGGCCGAACGAGACCCGGGGAGATCCGACATCTATCGTAGGCTGGCCGCCGTGGAAGACCGGCACGTCGATATGTGGCGCAAGCTTTTGGCGGACAACGGCCACGTCGTGAGGGTGCCGGAGCCTTCCCGCGGAGCTCGGCTGCGGGCGTGGCTGGCGCACCGCTTGGGCAGCGGCGTCCTGCTCCCCATGTTGCTCGAGGAGGAGGGCCGCGAGGTCAAGGGATACCTGAATATGTACCGCGGATCGCCGGATGGGACCGCCGGCCCCACCGCGCTCCTGCTGGCGAAGGAATCCAAGGAGCACGCCGAGACCCTGGCCCGGATGAGCGGGGGGAAAGGGGAGCCTTGGCATAAGACGGGAGCCGGCGGCTTTCTCCGCAATGTCGTATACGGATTCAATGATGGGCTCACCGCCAATTTCGGCCTGGTAGCCGGCATGATTGGAGCGCAGGGAAATCTCCTCGCTGCGGAGCATGCGGTTGTCGTGGCCGGCCTGGCCGGGATGGTCGCCGACGCGCTGTCCATGGGCGCGTCAGGTTATCTGGCCGCCAAGAGCGAGCGCGAAGTATTCGACCACGAGATCGCGATGGAGAAGGAGGAGATCCGGTTGATGCCGGAGCTCGAGCGGGAGGAGCTGAGCCTGCTGTACCAGGCCAAGGGGATCCCCGAGTCTCAGGCGGAGGTGCTCGCCACCCAGGTGATGCGCGATCCGGAGCGGGCGCTGGAGGAGCAGGTCCGCGAGGAGCTGAAGATCGGAGAGGCCACCAGCACCCCGATGCGGGAGGGCTGGGTCACCGGCGTTGCCACCGCGTTCGGCGCCTTCATTCCGGTCGCTCCTCTACTCTTCGACACCGGGCGGGGGGCGATCTGGACCTCGTTCGGGCTCGCCATGATTTCTCACTTCGGGGTCGGCGCGGCTCGGAGCTTCTTCACCGGTCGGGGGGTGTTCCGCAGTGGGCTGGACATGTTCCTGGTGGGCGCTGGGGTGGCAGCCATCGGCTACTTCGTGGGCGAGTGGATCGTGAAGCTGTTGTGATGTCGCGCGGCGCTATCTGCAGCGAGTCATTTCGAGCGCAGCGAGAAATCGCTCATCTGACGTTTTGGATGGGAGCTCAAATGGTAGGCCGTCCGATTTCTCGCGGAGTTTATCCTGAGCGCAGCGAAGGGCTCGAAATGACCCGCTCCGTACGGCTACACGCCTGACGTTTAGTGCCGGCAGAAGCTTTAACCACAGAGGCACAGAGGACACAGAGGGCTCCTCTAGCCATTGAGCTCACGACATCGCGGTGGCGGCTACTGACGTTAGTTGTTTTGAAAAACAACAAATTGCCAATGGTTGCTAGCGCGATTTCGTGAGTTCTGAATCCAAGGGGTGCCCTCTGTGTCCTCTGTGCCTCTGTGGTTAAACGCTTCTTTCCAGCCGGGCCAGTGGCCGGATTGATGTGTGTCAGACCGGATCCAAGGTGGTGTCCTCTCCAGTGGACATCGGGCGGTCTCGCGGTCGGGCGACCGTAGCTGCAATACCGTCCGCATTCGATGCAATCGCGTCCGCAGTTCATGCGATAGCGTCCCCATTTAGTCCGATAGCATACCCAGTCGATACGATCGCGGCCCCCTTCGATGCGATCGCGCCGTCCTGCGACCGTTGCGCGAGCACCCGCGGTGCGGGAGCGATCGCCCCCAACGAAATTGGCCCACCTGGGATCGAATCGCGCCGACACGCGACCGGATCGCGCCGTCCTCGGGCGCGTTCGCGTCACCATCTGACGAAATCGCGACAACCTCCGACCGCATCGCGTCCTCCAAAATCGCGATTGATCCTTCCTTTTAGTTGAGCGACTCCACCTCGCGCGGCTGCGCGACGTCCTGCCGGCAAGTAGCCATTTCTCCGGCGCGTTCGCGACCTCATCGCGGACGAGCGGAACAAGATCTTTCGCGTGAGCGACGACCTTCGGCTCGAGCGGAACAACCTCGAGCGCAATCGCAACGACTTTTTTGCGCGCGCAACGTCTGGCACGCCTGATGCTTTTTCCTCCCGCGCGACCGACCCGCGCCGGGTGCGGGTTGGTTCTCTCGCTCATTCATCATCATCACCAGTGCCGGGATGCCCGGCCATCCTCCGGCCGATACAGAGGGGGAAGTATGAACG
>JBGQLP010000116.1:0-3607 GCA_041500125.1 Gemmatimonadota bacterium | reverse complement strand
GCGTGAGCTCTCCCAGGTCACGATCAGCGAGGAGCCGGGCCGCGCGGTGGTCACGCTTCCCGACGGCAAGGTGGTCCTCGCCGTCGACAAGAAGCGGATGCGCCCCGGCGAGTCCATCGAGATCCGCACGCCGAACGCGGTGGCCGCGGTGCGCGGCAGCTACATCTTTGTCGGCTTCACCAATGGCACGACGACCGCCATCTGCGGCTCGGGCGACTGCACGTACAAGCACGACACCCAGCCGACGACGAATCCGCTCCTGCCAGGACAGCGCGCCAGCAATGCTCAGGTCGGCCCGGCCTCGCAGGCCGAGATGAACCAGGCGTTCAACTTCCGGTCGAGTCTTCCGATGAACCAGGCGGAAAAGACCTTCCAGACCTCGTTCGTGCTGGACCAGACGGCCTTGGCCGCGGGGGTCGCCCAGTTTCTGACCACCGGGAACGTGAATCCGCCCCCGCCGACCGGTGGTGGAGTGATCCCGATGTTCCCCATCATCTCGACGACCAGGGGGGGAGAGCCCCAGCCGGGCGGCGGCGGCAATGGTGGCGGCGGTAACGGTGGCGGCGGCGGGGGAACCAGCTTCCTCGTGAACGGAGGATTCGAAACCGGCAACTTCAGCGGATGGACCCAGTCCGGGAACCTCGGGTTCACCAGCGTGACCACGTCTCCGTACGCGCGGAGCGGAACCTTCGGCGCTGCCCTCGGGCCGATCGAATCCGACGGCTTCCTCTCCCAGACGCTGGAGACCGTTCCCGGTAAGCCCTACATCGTTTCGTTCTCGCTCCGGAGCGATGGTGGAACCCCCAACGACTTCAACGCCTCGTGGGCTGGAACCTCGTTCTTCTCCCAGACGAACATACCGTCGCAAGAGTATCTGACACCAACACCATATACCTTCACCGAGATCGCGCAGGGCCCATCCACTGTCCTTCAGTTTGGGTTCCGCAACGATCCGGGCTTCCTGGGCCTGGACGACGTCTCGGTGATCGCGGACCCGCCGCTCTATTTCCTGGGCGCCGGGGACACGCTCCGCCGCAGCACGACCGACCCGCTCCTCCAGCTCACCGGGGCTTCGCAGACTTTCGATTCCCTGATGATCGTCTGCTGCGCAGGCGAGGCCAGACTTGCCGGGCCGCTCCTCCGGGCAACCAACAGTGACCTGACCGTGCCGTTCAGCCTTGTGAGCGTCCTCCAGGGCGGGACTCTGGTCAGCACATCGACCGACCCTCTCGTGCAGCTCCTTGGCGGCACGCATCACTTCGGTAGCGCGGGACTTCCCATGTTCGACATCGCCGGGGTCAGCACCGCAACGGATGCCCAGACAGACCTCACCCTCGGCACCGACCGGCCACTCCAGTTCTCCGGCTCACTCCTCGAGGCGTCCCAGGCTACCGTCACCGCGCAACAGGCGGTGCGCATCGACACCGCGCTGCTCGAGGCCAGCGCCCCCCTCCTGGTCCTCACAAACGGGAGCAAGCTGACGACCGCGACCGACACCATCCAGCTCTCGTACCAGGCCAAGGTCACGAGCCTCGGCTCGATGGCCAAGCTCGATAACAGCTCGCTCGTGGTGGCCCGCGGGGCCGCCCTGAACGTTGGCGGTGGCAGCGTGCTGCGGGTGACCGGCGATCTCTTCAGCCTGACCAACGGGAGCACTCTCAGCGTCCTCAATGGCTCGCTCCTCAGCCTGAGCGGCGGGTCCCTCCTGAGCGTGAATGGTGCGCTGATCGGCTTCGGCGGCAGCGGCGGCAACCTGGTGTCCGTCGCCAACAGCTTCTGCCCGTGCACCACGATCGGCGGCATCCCGGTCAGCCTGACCGGCGGTGCGCTGGCGAGCAACGTGAGCATCACCGGCGCGATCAAGAACAGCGGCCTCGGGACGGTCAGTCTCTCGTCCAATGCCGCGCTCATCCGCGTGGACGGCGCCACGACCAAGGTCTCGATCGGCGGGCTGTAGCCTCCCGCTTCTCCCGGGGCAGACACGGGCTTCCGACGAAAACCGTCGGGAGCCCGTCATGTTTTGAGGGAGCGCCCCCTCCCCGCGTGTCTCCTCTGCCTGATCTTCCGATAGGTTCCGAGCCCCCGGCCTGTGGCAGAAGGCTTGCTATCTCATGGCCCGCGGGCACATAAGCGCCACCGCGCAACCCCTGCACGGAGGAATGATCGTGATGAGACGGCTGGCCCGTGTGACTCCGATGGCCCTGCTACTCGCCGTGTGGCCGGGCACCGCCCTCGCCCAGACCGCCGGCGACGGCGGCCGCGGCGTCGGCGTCGTCACCACGCTGGCCGGTACGGTGACAGTGGCCCGCGCCTTCCTGCCCGCTCCCCGGCCCCTGCACTTCAAGGACGACGTCTTCATGCGGGATCACATCGCCACCGCCGAGAAGTCGGTGGTGCGCGTGCTGCTCGGCGGCAAGGCGCTCGTCACGGTGCGCGAGCTCTCGTCCCTCACGATCAAGGAGGAGACCGGGCGCTCCACCGTCGATCTCACGGCGGGCAAGATCGCGATGGGCGTCGTGCGCCAGCGCATGCGACCCGGTGAAGTCATCGAGATCCGCACTCCGAACGCGATCGCGGCAATCCGCGGAACGGTCCTGGTCGTCGAGCTGATCCCCGCGCCGGGCGGCTCGCCCGGCCAACCGAATTACACGACCAAGGTCCACGTCCTGCACGGCCTCGTGGAGGTGTCGGACCCCAACAATCCGGGCGCCCCCCCGGCTCAGGTCGGCTCACTCGAGAGCTGGAGCCGCACCGGGAGTGAGCCCTTCTCGCAGGCGCCGCTGTCACCCGCAGCGGCCGAGCACGTCTTCGCCGACCTCCGCTCCGCGCCCCAGATCGCCGAAGGGCCGGCGGAGTTCATGGCCAGCGTCACCACGCGCGAGCAGGCGAAGGCGCTCGCGGTGGCGGAGTTCCTGGCCCCGGAGATGGCCGGTGCCGGCGCGGGCGGGGACAGCGCGCCGGCCGCGCCTCCGAGCACGCAGGGCACCGGCGCATCGGGCATCACGGACGCGCCGGTCGTTGCGCTCGTCGCCGCGACCGTGCCTGGCAGCCCGCCGCTCACTCCAGGCGCCGGGCCCACCGGTCAGGCGCGCTTCTCCTACGACGCGCAGACGGTGACCGCGCGCGGCAGCCTCTACTCGCTGACCGGAGGGCAGACGGACGCCCCGGCCGTGCCGATCCTCGAGGCGCTCGGCAGCTCGCTGAGCGTCGGCCAGAGCCTGATGGACGTGGCGGGCGGCGCCACGTTCGCCAGCACGGGGACGGCGCCGCTGCTCTATCTCGATCCCTCGAAGCTGAGCGCGGCCAGTGTGCTGACCCTGGGCGGCGTGGCGACCTTCAGCCTCACCGGCACGCTGTTCCACGATCAGAACGGCGGCCTCGGTCTCAGCTCCGACATCGTCCGAGTCTCCGGCGGCGCCAGCCTGATCGGCAGCGGCGCTTCCGCCCTGGTGGACCTGGTCGGCTCGAGCGCCAGCGCCGCGGGCACCCTCCTGTCGGTCAGTGGCGGGGCGGTCCTGGACCTGGTGCGCGCCAGCGCGCCGCTGCTCAGCCTGACCCAGCGCGCCGCGCTGACCACGGGGGGCAGCCTCGTCGAGGTCTCGAATGG
>JBGQLP010000115.1:0-3777 GCA_041500125.1 Gemmatimonadota bacterium | reverse complement strand
TCACTTGGCAAGGAAGAACATGACTGCTACCACGGAACTGAAGCGTACCTCCCTATACGACGCCCATCGCGCACTCGGCGCGAAGATGGTGCCCTTTGCCGGCTGGGAGATGCCGGTCCAATATCCCACCGGTATCCTCGCCGAGCACCACGCGGTCCGCACCGGGGCCGGGATCTTCGACGTGTCCCACATGGGCGAGTTCGAGATCACCGGGCCGGACCGGAACGCGTTCGTCAATCGGTTTACCTGTAACGACGTCGCCGCGCTGAAGCCGGGTGGGGTGCAGTACTCGGCCATCCTGACGCCGGAAGGCACCTTCGTCGACGACTGCACCGTCTATCGCTTCGACGACAAGCTGATGATCGTGGTCAACGCCTCGAACACCGCCCGAGCCTGGGAGCACATCGTGGCGCAGAAGGGCGGCGCCAACGTCCGGCTCAAGGACATCTCCAGCGACGTCGGACTCCTCTCGGTCCAGGGTCCCCAGGCCGAGGCGTTGCTCCAGCCGCTGACCCGGACCCAGCTCGCCGGGATCGCCTACTACCACTTCGACACCGGCAAGGTGGCCGGCGCCGAGTGCTTCATCTCCCGCACCGGCTATACCGGGGAGGACGGGTTTGAGCTGTACTGCCGCGAGCGTGACACCCCACAAATCTGGGAGGCGCTGATCCAGGCCGGCGCCAAGCCCATCGGACTCGGCGCCCGCGATTCGCTCCGATTGGAGATGGGTTTCGCGCTCTACGGCAACGACATCGACGATACCATCACGCCGCTCGAGGCCGGGCTGGGTTGGATCGTGAAGCTGGACAAGGGCTGCCCCTTCACCGGCGACGTCGCGCTCAAGGCGCAGAAGCTCCGCGGCGTCACCCGGAAACTGGTGGGGTTCCAGCTCCAGGGACGCGGCTTCCCCCGCCACGGATATCCGGTCTACCACCAGGGGCGGGACGTCGATCTGGTGCGGAGCGGCACGATGAGCCCGTCGCTCGGCGTCGCCATCGGGACCACGTACCTGCCTGCCGCGGTCGCCAAGGTGGGGACCAAGTTCGAGGTCGACTGCCGGGGTGAGCGCATGCCGGCCGAGGTGGTGGCAAGGCCATTCTGGAAAAAGGGGAGCGCGAGGAAAGCGGGGTAGCGGGGAGCAGGGGTTCACCCCATGGGCCTCGCCACCGGAATGGTAAAGCTGAACCGGCTCCCGCTGCTCGGCGCACTCTCCACCGAGGAGGTACAGCACCGCGATAGTGGCGAATGCTATCCCGCAACTAGAGTTGGAAGACCTTTGTAGCGAGCACCTTGACCCCGCCCGTTCCCAATCGTAACATGGCGTCACCCAGCCTCACATTTTCGAAGGTGCACCCGAGGCCGCCAGGCGGGCGGCTCGGCTTGTTGCTCGGGGGTGCGTATGCCTGTCGCCGAGGTAGCGAATGGTCTAGTGGCGCTCTGTCGGGACGGGAATTTTCTGGGTGCCGTCGAGCGGTTCTACGCGCCCGATGTCCACAGCGTGGAGCCCTCCGCAACGCCTCACGTTCCCGCGGAGCTGATCGGTATCGAGCTGGTCAGGGCCAAGAATCACTGGTGGATTCAGAGCTACGAGGTGCACCACTACTGCGTGACCGGCCCCTTCATTGGCGATGGCCACTTTGCGGTGCATTTCGCATACGATGTAACCGCGCGAGCCACGGGCCGCCGGTCCAGGATGACCGAGATGGCCCTCTACACCGTGGAGAACGACCGCGTCACCCGGGAAGAGTTTTTCTATTCCGCTTAGCCCCTATCGCGCCACCGGGTTCTTTGGCGGGCGGCCGCTGGTCTTCATCCCCTCGACCAGGAATCGAACGATGAAGGGCCACCCCAGTCCCGTCGCCAGCGCCGTGTGCACGCTGGTCGGCTGGACGATGATCATGCCCAGAATCGAGCCCATTACGCAGGTGACGAAGAAGTCCGCGCGGTCGTAGAAGACCAGCGTGCGACCGGGGAACATGTGCTCCAGGAACTCGCGGGATCCCTGGAATTCTCGTTGGAACGGAAAGACCCGCCCCGCGGCGCAACCAATGCCCACGATGATCAGGTAGAGAAGCTTGGTTGCGAGGCCGGACTGGAGGAGAGCTGCCAACCCATCGCTTATAAGGTCAGGAGTGGTGTCTGCGGACGAGCCGAGGAGGAAGCCGACGGCCACCAGCGCTACTGCGAGCACGCCCGACAGAAATACCACCGCCAAACGCCGAGACAACTTGAACGTGTACGTCATTTTTCTACCCTACCCTTCGATACCGCTCCTCCCTTCGATCACCACCACCCAGGCTGATTTTACCAGCAAGCATCCTGCCGTCTCAATCCTCAAATAGTTGACAACGCGCTCCAGTTTTCGGACTCGCGTCGGATCAAGGTCGTGTGCCTGATTGAATTGACTAATTCGCAGGGCTCGGGATGTAACGAAAAATTGTCCAAGACTTCTACAACAACGACAGATTTGGCACTGGTTCATGCGGCTCGCTCCCCCGGGCCGATTTCATCCTCACCACCGGCGGCACCGGCAAGGGGGCGGGTGGAGCTATCCCCACGTTGAGTCTAGAGTGCGACGACGAACTGGTAACACTCGCTCTGAAGCACCACGACGCCTCCCTCGTCGATTACCCGAAAGTGAATGTCGAATGCCGAGCCGACGAACGCCGACAAATCCCGGAAGAGATCTTCACGCCCGGTGCCTCGCTCGTCGGTGACGATGTTGCGAGCTGCCGCTCCCTGACCCAGCGTCAGCCAGTTGGTCCCGGTGCACATATCGTCCACGGTGGCGTCGTTGGCGCGCTGTAATCGAAAACTCGTGTTCGGCAGGAGGTCACGCACCCACACGTCGAGGAAGACGATCGCCCCCTCGTCCTTGGGCTGGCGGAACTTGACCAAGCCGAACCCCGCGCCTGCGCCGACGGGCCGTAGAACGACTTCCAGGTTCCGATTGGGCGAGAGGCTGGCAGCCGACGACGCCCCGGAGGATCCAGTGGCGTCATTCGGGAGGGTGAGCTCACCGCTACAACCAGCAAGAATCAATGCGGCAGGGGCGAACAGAATGACGCCGCGGGTGCATGACATGGCTCCTCCCACGTAAAATAGTGGCCGGCTGGCGCCGTGAGAGCTCGTCGTCGGGCGAGTAGTACTGGCAGGCTGCTAGACCTACCGCCTGGTACCTACCCTGTCAATCGACAACTGAGCGGCGGGCAGATTGAAGCGTATATCTTGCACTTCATGGCCCTCCGCCTCGCCATCCTCACCATCTCCGACGCCGGCAGCCGGGGCGAGCGCAGCGATTCCTCCGGCGATCTGATCGCCACCTGGGCCAGGGAGCGCGGCCACACCCTGGTCGAGCGAGCGCTGGTGCCCGATGACACGGTGCGAATCGTCGCTACGTTAGCCGAGTGGTCGGATAGCGACCGCGCCGATCTCATCCTTACCACCGGCGGCACCGGGCTCACCGAGCGCGACATCACCCCCGAAGCCACCCGAGCCGTTCTTGAGAAGGAAGCGCCTGGCATCGCCGAGGCGTTGCGCATGACGTCGTTCCCCCGCTTCCCTCGCGCCGCCCTCTCCCGCGGACTCGCCGGCGTGCGGGGTAAGACGCTGATCGTCAACCTCCCTGGCAGCCCGGGCGGGGTGCGCGACGGGCTGGGCGTGCTGAGCGAGCTGGTGGAGCATGCGGTGGAGCTGGTGCGGGGAGTTAAAACGGGGCACTAGGGAGGTCTTATGGCCTAGGGTCGAGACTCCGGGCGACGCTGGACGTCGACTCAG
>JBGQLP010000114.1:0-3895 GCA_041500125.1 Gemmatimonadota bacterium | reverse complement strand
CAGGAATCCCGCGGCCCACTCTCACGTCGTCAGCCGAGACGACGCTCGGCGGCTCCGCAATCAGCTGCTCGGCATCGGCGGCCACGGAGATCTCGTCCAGCTCGCCCGGATCCGCTCCCGCTAATTCACAGGATCTACTTACAGGCGTCTGTTAGCCCCACCGCCGCCCCGCCGCCCCGGCGCCCCGCTGATCCTGTCACACCCCTCCCTTAGACTGTCCCCCTCGATCCTACTGCTACTTGTCGGTCTTCGTCTCATGGGGGCGTTATGTCCAAGCATGGGTGGTTGCTGTTGCTGATTGCCGGCGCGTCGCTCGCCGGCGGGTGCGGCGGCGGAGATAGTACCGGTCCCAGTAATGCCAACCTGGCCGGCAGCTGGACCCTCAGCGCCAGCAACGTGTCCGGACAGGGAGTCAGCTGCGGCCTGGCGAATACGCCCGTCACGATCAGCCAGAGCGGCGGCACCTTTACCGGGACCTACGGGCCAGGCACGGTCACCTGTGTGGCCGGAGGTCAGTCCTCCAGCGCCACCATCCAAGGCACGATCGTGAATGGAACGGTGGACGTGAATGCCGTCCAGTTCGACTTGGACACTCAGGACTTCCACCACACCGGGACGGTCAGCGGCAATTCGATGAGTGGTACCGCTCGGTGGAGCATTGATCTCGGCGGCAGCATCGGGGTGGTGGTGCTCAACGGCAACTGGTCTGCGGCAAAACAGTGACTGGCGAGAGGGCTGTCATACCCCTCCGCTAACGTGGGGCCTCCCGGAAAACTATTCATCACAATGGGAGGCCCAAAGGTATGACGGCAACGCGGATGATGAGGTTCCTCGCACTGGCCCTCGTGGTTGGTCTGGCCGGAGCTGCCTGCGCAACCATCATGCAGGGTACCAGCCAGGAGCTGTCGATCGGAAGCTCGCCCACCGGCGCGCGGGTGATCGTGGATGGATCGCAGGCAGGTAAGACCCCGTTCGTGGCAAAGCTCAAGCGCAAAGAGAAACACGTGGTGCGGTTGGAGTTGGACGGTTACAAGCCGTTCGAAATGGCGCTCTCCCGTTCCACCAGCGGGTGGGTGTGGGGTAACCTCATTTTTGGTGGCCTCCCCGGGCTGGCGATAGACGCGATCACTGGAGGCCTCTACAAGCTCAAGCCCGAGCAGGTACAGGCAACATTGGAGAGCGCTACCACGGCCTACCGCGAGGACCACGACATGATCGTCGTTGCTGTGGTGCTGCATCCTGACCCTGACTGGCAGCGCATCGGACAGCTATCGCGGGATGACTAGGTGTCGGTCAGACCCTAATGGGCCCCGTCCAGAGACTCATGCGAAACCCGAGGCTGACGCTGCACCACCCACGTGACGAGAAAGGAGTAAAGCGTCACGGGCGACAGTGGCAGTGCAGCGCCAGCGTGCGGAGTCGATCAACGGCGTGAGCTACTCATCGCATCAGGCATGCCACCTGAGCTTCGCCGCAATAACCGCCCGAAGCTGCGCTGACTGTCCTCTAAAGGAAACAGTTGTCTCGCTAAACTGAAACATGTCGGATCTGCCTCGACCAATCGGACAGCCGACTCATCATTCATTAAGAACACCCTTGCCGACTAATCACCAAGGATCTCTTATCGCCAAACCTCGGTCCAAACACGACAGCTTTGGATAAGAAGTGTCTCACCTGGACCGAAATGATCTCCGAACGCGTCATCCACATCTTTGCCGACATCGCCCACACAGTTGCCTGAGTCACCGTGATGTTCGCCTGAAGCACACAGATCGCTGACCGGTCGAGCGTGAACCTCGCCAGGAGCGGCCACATCCTTGCCCGGAGCACCGGGATGACCGACAGACGTAGCCACATCGCTGACCGGGTCAGGCAGATCATCGTCAGGGTCGTCCACCACGTCGCCACCCTTATCTCCATCCCCGCCTGACTCACCGGGATCGCCGCCGGCTTCACCGTGATCGCCGACCGGGTCCCGCACACATTAGTCCAATTGATACAGAAAGTTGCCGGCTTGAGCGTGATCGCTGACTGACTCAGCGTGATCGCCGCCAGAGTCAGCGTGATGGTCGCCAGCCTCAGCGTGATCGCCGCCCGACTCAGCGTGATCGCCGCCAGGCACGGCGTGATCGCCGACAGACTCCGCGTGATCGTAGACAGACTCCACTCCATTGTCGCCGATCACAGAGTGATCGCCGACAACTCGAGACTGATCGCCAACAGCCTCGCACCTGGACAAACAATTCGCTGCGTGCGCAAAAAATTCTGGCACACTCCTAGCATCTGCCATGCCCGGACGAACGACGGACGGGAACATCGCTCGTACCACACCTCTCTTCATCGTGTACCTCGGATGGTGGCCCGTCACCTTCCGGCTTCCTCCAAAGGAGGAACCGTCGTATGAATGCGAAGACGCGTCGTAAGATCGAAATGGGCGCTCGTGCACTGGGCTTCAGTCTGGCCCACCCGGATGTGAGTTCGGGTTACGCCACGACCCTCGCCCGCCTCGAGGACCGGCTCGCCCGCGCTGGCAAGCTCATCGAGCTGCAGCGCGACGGCTTCGCGCAGGTCCGGGGCACCACGGTGCAGAAGCGCGATCTCCGGCGCATCATCCGGAGAACCCAGCTGATGCACATCGCCCGGGTGGCCGAAGGCGCGGCCAACGAAGTGCCCGAGCTGGCCCAGAAGTTCGCCATGCCTCGGGAGCAGACCCCCTACCTGGAGTTCCAGGCCTCGGCTCGCGCCCTGCTCGCCGAAGCCCAGAGCCAGAAGGAGCTCCTGGTGAAGCACGGTCTCGCCGACACCCTGCTGGACGGCCTGGTCAAGAACATGGAGCAGTTCGATCAGGCGGTGGAGCAAGCGAGAGAGGCTCGCCGGACCCACGTAGGTGCCAGTGCCGAGCTCGACGCGATCGGCGACGAGATCGTGCACCTGGTGAAGGTGATGGACCCGCACAACCGGTTCCGCTTTGCCGGTGCGGTGGAAGTGCTGGCCGAGTGGGAGAGCGCGAGCAACGTCTTCGGTCCGGTTCACGCGAGCGGTGACAAGCCTACCTCTCCACCGGAACAGCCCCCAGCCTCAGGTCAGGGGAGTGTTGCGGCATGAGGGCGGGGAGACGGGCGGACGGGCGGACGATCTTAGCTTTCTTTGTACCGCCTGTCCGCCTGTCCGCCTGTCCGCCTGTCCGCCCGTCCGCCTGTCCGCCTGTCCGCCTGTCCTAGTTCCCGGTCGCAGTAAACCCCGCGAAGCCCACTCCGGAAACGACCGCGTTGACTGTGTTGGCCCCAGGAGCTGGCCCCAAGGTCCAGCTCGTACTCGCCTTGCCCTCGACGTCGGTCGTCGAGTTCTGTGGTGTCACGCTGCCCCCTCCCATGCCGATGACCCAGACCACCGCGCGGCCCGGCACCGGGTTGCCACTGGCGTCGACGACCTGCACCACGAGCGGGCTGGGCAGCGCGCTTCCTGCTGAGCCGGCCTGACCGTCACCCGAAAAGACCACCACCTGGAGAGGAGGAATCGAGGTGGCCACGTGAACAAAGGTCACTGGCGAGCCCGCCAGGCCGAGCACAGTCGCCCTCGTGGTCTGCTGCCCGGCGACAAGGCCCAGGGTTCGGGTAATCGATGTCTTGCAGTCATCCCCGGTCTGGGTGGAGGCCTGGCTGACGCTGCCCCCGCCCTCAGCACTCCAAGTGACCGTTACGCCACCAACCCCGGTTCCGAACGCATCCGTGACCCGAACGACCAGAGGTTCACCGAGGGTCGAGCCAACCGGCCCCGACTGCCCGTCTCCGGACACCGCGGCGATAGCGTTGGGAGGACCGATCAGCACTGTGCAGGTGACCGAAAAGGCCAACTGCGCGGTATTTCCGGCCGAGATCGTAGCGGACGCAGGATT
>JBGQLP010000113.1:0-3933 GCA_041500125.1 Gemmatimonadota bacterium | reverse complement strand
CCCCGCACCGCCGCGTCGGCCGCGATGGTCCCCGCCAGCTGGTCGATGCCCTGGAGCTTGACCGTCTTCCGGACGTCGGCCAGATCCACCCTGCCCTTGACCCGGAAATCCACGTCCGGATCGGACACCGGCGTCTTGACCACCAGCCCGGCATCCACCGGGTTCTGCCCCAGCCGCATATGGAAGCGGTCCAGCTGCACCACGGTGCTGTCGGGGCTGCCGCCGGGGTTGCTGAGCGCCAGCTCCATGATGATGTCGCGGGCCGGGAGCGGGAGATCGGGATACTGGAAGGCGGCGTTGTTGACCTTGGCGTTCAGCTGGAACGCGGGGAAGGCGCTGTCGCCGTACTCGCCCTTCACCTTGCCCAGGAAGCTGAAGCTGCCCGAGGTCTTGAGCTTGTCGAAATCGTGGGCGTAGATCGCCGGCACCAGCGACAGGATGCTGCGGAAGTTGGTGCTGGGGGCGTTGAAGGTGAGGTCCAGGCCCAGCAGCTTGCCGGTGGACTTGGCCGAGCCGGACACGTTGAGCTTGAGATCGTTGAGGCTGAGCTCGGAGTGCTGGAGGGCAAAGGACTTGTTGGCCAGATCGGCCTGAGCGTCGGTGATGAGGCCGAGCCTGACCCGGTTGAGGTAAGGAATCCCGGCAAAGACCACGCTCGCGGTGTCGGCGCTGGCCCGGGTCTGGACCGCGACCTGCTTCTGGCTGAAGTCGCCCGAAAGAGACTGGTTGTAGCCCTTGAGCGTGGCCCTGAGCTTGGTCCGGCGATTGTCGAAGGTGACCGCCCCATTCTTGATCTCGAACTTCTGCAGACTGATCGCCATCCCCGGCCCATGAGGGCCGGGCTCTGGCGGCTGCGCCGGCTTCTTGGTGATGTCCCAATTGACCGTGCCGTCCGGCAGGGTGATCAGCGACAGCCGGGGCTGATCCAGCGTCACGCCGTGCACCACGATCGGACCGCCCCCGCCGCCGATGACGCTGCTCAGCATGCTGGGCAGACTGACCACCACGTCGAGGCCATGGATCGCGGCCAGAGTGTCGCCCGTGAAGCGGCCTTCGTTGGCGACCGTGAGATCGTCGAGCCGGACGGAGAGATGGGGAAAGTGGCGGAAGAAGCTGACACTCAGGTCCCGCCAGTCGACCTTGGCCGTGAGGTTGTCATTCGCCGCCGTCTTGACCCCGGCGGCGATCTTGTCCTTGAAGAGCAGCGGGAGGACCAGGAGCAGAACCAGGATGAGGCCCAGCAGGATGCCCAGGGCCGCGAGGAGGCGTTTGCGTCGTTTCGGTCGTTTCATAGGATGGAAAGGTAAGGCGGTGGGGCGGGCGGGCAGTAACGGGGGTCACTTGGAGTCATTTCGAGCGCCGCGAGAAATCCCCTCGCTACGCTCGGAATGACCCGTCCTACCTCATGACCCCCGCGGTCTTGGCCTCGTATGCCGTCGCCAACCGGCGCAGCTGGTCGACATGCATGGCAACCAGCCGGTTGAACTGGGCTCCGCTGGCGGTGCCCAGCCGGGCCGAGCCCTGGACGACCGAGCGATGGACGCCGGAACAGGAGCGGCCCGAGGTACTGGCCGGCAGAATAACCTGGCATCCCGATCTCCGGCTCACCCCGTTCGAATTGGATCTCCCACACCACCTCACCATCGCACCGACAGGCAGCTGAGTCCGCCATCCATCTTTCGGTACTCCGACATCTGGATTCGGGCGACGGCGTAGCCCAGGCCGGACAGCAGCGCCGCAGTCTTAGGAAACCCCTCGGCGGCCAGCACCGTATCGTTGACCCTGATGCAGTTAGCCGCGTACTCCTCGCCCGGCGGCACCTCCACCACCTCCCATCCGCGGAACGCTTCGTGTCCCGCGATCCCTTCCCAGGCCAGTAACCGGCGACCGCCCAGCCAGGAGAGCCCGGTCTTGAGGTGCAGCATCCCCGGCAGCTTCCGGATGTCGATCCCGCTGGACCCGAAGCCCCGCTGGGCCAGCCACGCCGCCAGCTGAGCGGCACCCGCCGAATTGGTGCGCTGGGAGAGACCGATGAAGACGTGGTTCCCTGCCTCGCAGACGTCGCCGCCGTCCACCGTCCCCGGCGGGGTGATCCCACTCAGCTCGGGAAACCAGCGGCCGAGCGCCGCGCCGACTGCCGTCACCTCTCCGGCGCGGCTGGGAGCACCGGGGCGAGTGAGGATGGCACCGCGACCGGTGACGATGGCGGCATCTTCGACGAAGGTCGAGTCGGGGTACTCCGGATCGGCCGGGAGCCTGACCAGCGAGAGCCCCAGCCGCTCCAGCGTCCGGCAGTAGGCCTCGTGCTGCTCGAGCGCGAGCGCCAGGTCGGGTGGTCCAAGACCGGATGACGTGATCCCCGCGGCAAAGGTCTCAGAAGGGGGACGGACGATGGCGTGGGTGAAGAGCATGGCTATTGGCTATTGGCTAATGAAGTCATTTCGAGCCCCTCGCTTTGCTCGGGACAGGCTCCGCGAGAAATCGGACGGCCTGCCGGTTGGGCTCCGATTTCAAGACGACGGGTTGAGCGATTTCTCGCTGCGCTCGAAATGACTACGTATCGCCTTCCCGTCTCGCTACAACAACTCGGTACACCGGATAGCTGAGCGCCAGCAGCAGCAGCGATTTCCAGCTGTTGCTCCAATCGCCGACCAACGAGCCCGCGAGGAACGCCAGGGAGCCCAGCAGTGCCAGTCCGGTGGTGAAGGGGAACCCCGGTACCCGCCAAGGCCTCGGCGTGTCGGGCTCCTTCCGCCGGAGCGCGAATACGCTGAGAAACGACAGGGTGTAGTTGACCACGAAGAAGAACGCGCACAGCGCGAGCACCGTGGTGACCGTGCCCGAGACGATGAACCCGGCCGCAACCCCGATGCTGGTCCAGTGCGCCACGGTCGGGGTTCCGCCGGCGTTGACCGTCTGCAGGGTCCCGGAGAGCAGCCGGTCCCGGCTCATGGCCAGCAGGATCCTGGGGGCCATCAGGGCGATGCCGTTCATGCCGCTCAGGATGGAGATCAGCACCAGCAGCCGGATCACCAGGTCGCCCCGGTCCCCGAAGAGCAGCTTGCCCGCGCTCGCGGCCACGAAGGGATCGCCCGCCATCCGGCTCATGCCGAGGACCCGCAGGAACGCGACGTTGACCAGCACATAGATCAGGATGACCAGGAGGACGCCCAGCACCATCGCGCGGGGGATGCCGCGGCCGGGGTCCCGGGTCTCCTCGCCGAAGTAGAGCGGCCCGTTCCAGCCGTCGTAGGTGTAGATCACCGCCTGGAGGGCGAGCACCATGGAGCCAGTCCTGGCCGACGAGGCCGTCTCAGCGGGTGCGGCGAGGAGCAGGCAGGCGGCGATCAGGCCGCCGAACGCCAACGCCTTGGCTGCGGTGAGGATCTGCTGGGAGAGGTCGCCGATCCGGATGCCGCGCCAGAGCAGCAGGCCGAAGAGAAGCAGCAGGGCGACGCCCGTCGGCGCCGGCCGTCCGGCGAGCGGGGGGAGCAGCGGCTCGAGGTATTCGGTGAAGACCATGCCGCCGAGCGCGAGCGTGGCGCAGAGGGAGAACCAGTCGCTCCAGCCCACCACGAACCCGGGGTAGCGGCCGAGTCCCCGAATGACAAAGACGTACTGCCCGCCGGATCGGGCCACCATGGCGCCGGGCTCCGCCAGGGAGATGGCGCCGAGCAGGGCGTAGAGCCCACCGAGCACCCATACGCCGATGAAGAGCGCCGGACTTGGCAGGCGAGCAGCCACCTCCCCTGGCGTGCGGAGGATCCCGATCACAATGGTGCTGCCGACCAGCACCGCGACGCCGAAGGAGACGCCGAGGATGCGATGAAGCGTGCCCCTTCGTGCGTCATTTCGAGCGTAGCGAGAAATCGGCCCGCTAGTACTTTGCGCACCCATGTTCGTGTACATCCTGGCTAGTAGGACTCGGCGGCT
>JBGQLP010000112.1:0-4221 GCA_041500125.1 Gemmatimonadota bacterium | reverse complement strand
GTAGATGCCCATCTTGAGCACGACGCCGGAGAGGAGCGCGGAGACGTGCGAGGGAGCGGCCGCGTGCGCCCCGGGCAGCCAGAAGTGGAGCGGCACCACCCCGGCCTTGATCCCGAAGCCTACGAGAGCGAGAACCAGAATGACGGCGCCGCCCCACGGCAGTCCGGCGCTGGCAGTAGCGAGCGACGTGAACGTCAAATCGACTGCCGTTCCCCGCCAGGCGAGAAACATCGCGAACAGCGCCAGAGTGCCTAGGTGGGTCAGCACAAGATAAATGAGGCCCGCTTTGGCGACCTCGGGCCGTTCAGATTCGTGGACGATGAGGAAGTACGCGCTGACGGCCATCAGCTCCCATGCCATGAGGAACGGCACGGCCGCCCGCGCAAGGACCACACCCATCATGCTCGCCAACAAGACCGCGAATCCTAGGTGTGCCGGTGCTACCGATCGGTGGGAACGCTCAACGGCCAGGTAGGTGACACCATATACAGCAGTGGCGGCGCCCACGGCCGCGATGATCAAGAGAAACCATGCCGACAGCGGGTCCAGCCCGAGGACCCAATGTCCGCCCGGAAGAGAGCTTTCCAAAGTGAGTGTCGGTGGTGTATTCCCGGCGAGCGTGAATATCGCTGCCAGTGCTGCAAGGATACAGCCCACGACGGTGAGGAGGCGGAATAGAGCATCCGCCAGGATGGGGGACCGCTCAAAAACGAGAGCAGCGGCGCCCGCCCCCAGGACGAGACTGACACCCCAAGCCAGCAGTGCGATCACTGGCCAGCCTTGGTGTGGGACCGCTCCAGTTCCCGGACCCGAGCCAGGATCCGATCAGCCGATGCGCGATCCGCTAGGAGCCGCCTGAGTGCGGGGTCGCGCAAGACGTGGCCCAGGTGCGCCAGCACGCGGAGGTGCACCGGTACGCTCGGCGCAACCACGACAAATAGCGCATGCACCGGTTTCGCGTCGATGGCATCGAAGTCCACCGGCCGATCGAGCAGGAAGAGGCTGACAAAGGGTAGCTTGACGTGGAGCAGGATCGGATTGCGGACGTGTGGGATGGCTATGCCATCCCCGATGCCCGTAGATCCCATCGCTTCACGCGCCTCGAGCACAGTGAGCAGAAACTCGCGATCGACTTCAGGCGGCAGGGGGAGGTGAGCGACAACGCCTGCAAGTACCTCGGATTTCTCCGCACTTGTGGCGAAGTCACGGTGAATACCCCCGCGGCTAAGCAGCTCCGACAGTGGCGGCGCCGCTTCGGGTTTGCGTCGCGCTTCCTCGAGTAGCCGGCGGGAGACGGGCACGCCGTGCGCGATTGCCCATTCCCATACCTCAATGGCGTTCAGGTGTAGCCGCTCGTTGGCCCGGTGCACCGGCAGGTCGCGGTCGGCGATCCACCGCCGCACCGTCTGGTCGTCCACACCGAAGTAAGCCGCGGCTTGGCGGACGCTCAGCTGCATACCTAACTCTTAGTCTCTGACTCGGAACGAAACACCGTGCGCTCCGACGCACTAATGAGGCGCACGACTTCGCGACCGGTTCGGGCGGCACGCAGCCCCTTGAGCAGGTGAGGGTCGCGACACAGGCGCGCCACCCTGGCCAGCAGGTTGAGATGAGTGCGATCATCGGGGGCGAGAACGAGGAAGAGCAGGTCCGTGGGTGTCCCGTCGATAGCGCCGAAGTCAACTGGAATTGGGAGACGACCCAGGGCGACAAGTGGAGACTGGAGAAGCAGGCGAGATTCCCAACGGGCCGTGTGCAGGAAAGCGACCCCATCCACGGTACCGGTACTCGAGAGCTCCTCCCGCTCCAACACCCGGGCAGCTACCACGTCGCCGTCTACCGGGTTGGGGTACGTGACGGCACGGACAAATGCCGTCACCATGTCACCGCGGCTACCCGGCGCAACCTGAATCAACGCGTTTTCTAGGCGCAACACCTGGCTGAGGTCGATCGGGTGGCTCGCACCCTCCCCCTCCAACTGGTGGAGATCGGCTGAGCGCATCCGGGCAAGGCGCAGATCCAGCCAGTAGTTGACCTCGCTCATCCGAAATCGCCACTGACCCCCGACCTTGTGGCCCGGTAACTCGCCCCGTTGCAGCAGGCGATACAAGGTGCGCTCCGAAAGTTGCAAGCGATCGGCGACTTGCTTCAGCGTGAATAGATCGGGCAGAGGAATGTGCCGGGTTGAACCGGTGTTCAATATATGAGCCATGCCAGGACCTGTCAAATGTTGCCAAGAACCCCGGCGCCGACTACGGGATTAACGACGCTGCTGACCGGCGATCAGCACGCCGATGAAGCGACGATGTGGCAGGTGACGGCGTCCCCGGTAAAGCTGGTCGGTAGGCAGGCTGCTTTGCTCACTCAAATGTCGGAGTTTGCCGGATTCGAGTCGCCCGCCGCCCCCCGCTCCTCCGCCACCTTCTCCACCGGAAACTCCCCCGTCACGTCCGCGGACGACACCATCCGGACCGCGACTGTCGCCGGGGATTCAGGCGGCAGCGATTCGGCCAGCGCCCAGGCGAACGGCAGGGTAGCGAGCACCAGGAGTCCCGAGATCCAGAACGGCACCCCCACCCCGAAGCGGTCCATCAGGAGGCCCGCGGCGACCGGGAACAGCACCCGCGATACGCCGCCGAAGGTGTGCTGGACCCCCATGTAGAGCCCGCGCTCGTTGCCGGGCACCACCCGGGACAGGAGCCCGGTGACGCAGGGGAAGAGAAAGGCGGTGCCGAGCGGCATCAGCGTGAAGCCGAGTAAGACGATGCCGCCGTGCGCGGCGAGGCCCGTGCAGCCGAGGCCCGCAGCCAGCAGGACGAGGCCCAGTCGGGAGAGCCGCGCCTCCCCCAGCAAATCCACCACGCGCCCCAGCAGGAGTGAGCGGACCACCACGCCCATGCCGCCCAGGTACATGATGAAGTAGCCGATGTTCCGCTCGGTGACACCCAGCCGGTTCATGAGCAGGAGCGGTACGACCTGGATGGTGCCGTAGAAGGCACCGATGCCAATGGTGTAGATCCAGATGAGCCGCGAGGCCGGCTCATGCCAGTGGGAGAGTACCCGTCCGATCGCCTGGCGGGGGCTGGTAGTGGAGGGGATCGCGTGGGACCCGGTCATCCGGAGCTGGCGCGACTCGACCAAGAAGCGCGCGGCGAAACCCGCGACCAGAAGCGCCAGCGCCGCCGCGGCGAGGCCGGGCGCCGCCCTTCCCCCGAGGCTGATCATCACCGACCCGAACGCCGGACCGGCCACGGCGCCCAAGCTGGTCACGGCCGAGAGCCAGCCCAGGCTCTTGGTGCGCTCCTCGGGAGGCGAGGCATCGGCCACGTACGCCTGCACCACCCCGATGGTGCCGCCGCCCAACCCCTGCACTAGGCGGGAGAGGAGCAGTACCAGCACCGACCCGGCGAAGGCAAAGATGACATAGGCGCAGCCGGTGATCAGCAGCCCGGCGAGGATGGCGGGCCGACGGCCGTAGCGGTCGGAGAACCGTCCCCACACCGGGGCCACAACCAGCTGGGCCACCGCGAACGCCGAGACCAGCAGCCCCACCACCGCCGCGCTGGCACCCAGCTCGGTGGCGTAGAACGGCAGCAGCGGGATGATCATGGTGAGCCCCACCATGTCCACGAACGCCGTCACGAACAGCACCAGCAGTCGCGTCATGGCTTGAGGCTCCCCAGTCTGATATGAAGCGAGTGGAAGCAATCTCCACTCGTCCGGGGCGCGCGGGAAGCGGAGGCCTACCAAGCGCCAGGCGTCACCTCCCCAGTAAGAGGCCCACCGGGTCTGCGGTGGCATTGCCCTTCCTGGGCTCGAGCCGAAGGCGGCCTGTTGGGGCCAACCAGGACTCTCCTGATCCAGAGGGGCCGATGTAAGCAGCCAATTCCAGCAACTTGCTACCCTTTACGCGAGTTCGTGTCACCCGATGCTGGAGTTTGCTGGCTTCAATGCTGGACTTTGCCGTACTTTACTCACTCAAATGTCGGAGTTTGCCGGCCGCGTGGGATGCTGGTTGGCAGCCTCGTCAAACTCCTGGGGGGCCAAAAGAGTTCTTCCTGGGCAGGTCATGTCGATTTCCGGTACCCCCGAACGACGTATGGGTAGAGCAGGCCACCAAGGCCGCTCCCAACCAATAGAGGAGGTCCTATGCGGGTCATGGTGCTCGTGAAGGCGACCAAGGAGTCGGAAGCGGAGTCGCATCCTTTCGAGATGGAAGGG
>JBGQLP010000111.1:0-4559 GCA_041500125.1 Gemmatimonadota bacterium | reverse complement strand
CGCCCTAGCTCCCCGCCTTCACCAGCTTGATCCCGCCCGATCCGGTCTCGATCGCGATCTTCCCTCTCCCGTCGCCAATGCGGCCGGTCATGTGATCTCGGGCATGGCGGGTCACCGCCACCTCGAAGTCGGTCTCGATGTCTCCGCTCGAGGTCTCGATGTCCACCTCGGCGCCGATGGTCGGGGGCATCTTGAGGGTGACGTCGCCCGACCCGGTCTCCACCCCCACATTCCAGACTTCGCCGTTGAGGTCGGCCGCCACCGAGCCGCTTCCAGTCTCCAGCTGGACATGGGGAGCCATGAGGTTGGTGACGTGGATGTCTCCCGAGCCGGTCTCGATGGACAGCTCGCTGCTCCTGAGGTCAGATGAGGTCACGTCGCCCGACCCAGTCTCGATCGAGACCGTCTCCCCCCGCACATCGGTCGCCGACACCGCTCCCGAGCCCGTGTCCACCTTGAGGTCGCCCCGGGCCTGGGTCACCTGGACCGCGCCCGAGCCCACGTCGATGTCCAGCTCGCCCCGGGTGTTGGAGGTGGCGACCGGCGCGGCCGAGACGTCGATGCTGAGATCGCCGTTGACGTTGGTGACCGCCACCTTGCCCACCGCCAGGTAGACCGCGACCTGCTTCCCAGTGGGGACCGTAATCCGGAGGTCGGCGTAGGCGTCGAGGCCGCCACTGCGCGCGATGGTGATCTGCTTGCCCTTGGGCCGGCGCTCCCGCCCGTGATCGTCGTCGGGATTGTCGCCGAAGGTGCCGTTGTCCCGCACCCGAAGCTGGGTGGATGAGCCCGCCGTGAGCTTGGCGTACTGGATCCGGTCGGCGGGATAGAGGAAGCGGAGTGTCTCCCGGCCATCGATCTCCCCCTTGACCACCTTGAGCTTGCCGGCGTCGGCCCCTCCCCGGGTCACCTCGGCGGTCACGTCGGGGCCGGGTCCCGGCTGCACCTGAACCTCACCGGCCAGGTTGTAGATGGCGATCTCGTCTCCGGAGACGGCATAGCGCTCCGGCTGTTGGGCGACACCGCGCAGGGGAAGCAGGATGAAACCGGTGAGCAAGGTGAAGAGCGCGATCGCCGGCATGGGAAGTGGCTCCTTGAGGGGAAACTGAGCGTTAGACGGGTCTTGGCCGCCGAAGGTTGCAGGAGGGGCTGTTGGCTATTGGCTGTTGGCTATTGGCTTGTTCCGTGGAGGGAGCAGGTCCGATGACTGAGAGGGGCCACTTTTAGCACCGGCGTAGCCAATAGCCAACAGCCAATAGCCAACAGCCCACCCGAGCCGTATAGTAGGAATTCCTGGGCGATTTCGCCCTGGAAGCAGGCTCTCCGTGAACGACCTCATCTCGCGGCTCTTCGCCGCCATTGCCTCCCAGTACACGATCGAGCGCGAGCTCGGCCGGGGCGGCATGGCCACAGTCTACCTCGCCCACGACCTCAAGCACCGCCGCCGCGTCGCGCTCAAGGTGCTCCGCCCCGAGCTCACCATGGCCCTGGGTCCGGACCGCTTTCTCCAGGAGATCGAGATCGCGGCCGGGTTCGTCCACCCCCATATCGTGCCGGTCTTCGATTCCGGCGAGGTGGACGGCTGTCTCTTTTACGTCATGCCCTACGTGGCCGGTGAATCCCTGCGCAGCCGGCTCACCCGGGAAGGCCAGCTTGCCGTCGGCGACGCAGTCGAGATTGCGTGCGACGTGGCCAATGCCCTGGATTACGCCCACAGCCATGGGATCATCCATCGGGACATCAAGCCGGAGAACATCCTCCTGGAAGCGGGCCAGGCAATGGTGACCGACTTCGGCATCGCTCGAGCGATAAGCGTCGCCGCTTCCGCCCGCGAGGAACGGCTCACCAGCGCCGGCCTGGCGCTCGGCACGCCACTCTATATGAGCCCGGAACAGGCAGCCGGCCACCTCGGGCTGGACGGCCGGGCCGACATCTACAGCCTGGGCTGCGTGCTGTACGAGATGCTGGCCGGGGAGCCGCCCTTCAGCGGACCTACGCCCCGGGCGGTGGCGGCAAAGCACGGGCAGGATTCCCCTCCGCTCATTCGGGAGAAGCGGAGCGATGTTCCAACTCTGGTGGAGCAGGTCGTCACCAAATCGCTGCACAAGCTGCCGGCCGACCGCTTTGCCAGCGCGGCCGAGTTCGCCGCCGCCCTGTCCCGCCATCCGACCCCCGACACCGCACAGACCCAACCCACGGCGATCGTCGAGCCGCGCCGGCCGCGGCACGTTTCCCGAGCCGCCTGGGCGCTCATCGGCGCGATTACGCTGGCCGCGGCGCTCACCGCCACGGCGTTCCACCGGCGAGGGACTCCGGTGCTGGACTCCTCCCTGTACATGGTGCTGCCCTTCCGCCACCGGGACCAGTCGGCGCCGATGCTGCTCAACGGCGACCAGTGCGAATCGCTGCTGCACGACGCCCTGGCCCGCTGGCGCGGAGTCCAGATGGTGGATCCGCTCTGGGTGAGCGACGCGCGATCCCGGCGAGGTGGGGCCAGCAGTATCGCGGACGGCATCTCGATCGCGCGGGAGCGGAGGGCCGGACGGGTCGTGCTCGGCGAAGTCTGGCAGTTCAAGGACACGATCTACGTGCGCGGGCTCTTGTACGATGCCGGCGGCAGGGAGCACGTGATCCGGGAGCACGCGGTGCGGATCGCGCCGGACCTGAGCGACGCGCAGGCCCGCTTCCAGGAGCTGGCCGACTCGCTGCTGGTGGGAGGAGCGCCGGCGGGCGGGGCGCCGCCCCGTGGTGGTGGTGGTCTGTCGCTCCCCGCCTGGCGCGCCTTCCAGGATGGGTACGCCGCGCTGCAGCGCTGGGATCTGGACTCGGCCAAGACCAAGCTGCAACACGCGCTCGCGATCGATCCCAGCTATGGGGCAGCGCAACTCTGGCTGGCCCAGGTTCTCGCCTGGGCCGGAGAGAAGCCGGAGTCCTGGAAGCGATACGCGGCAGGCGCGCTGGTCTCGCCCGATAGCCTGCCGCCACGAGACCGCGGTGTGGCAGAGGCCATGCTAGCGCTGGCGGAGAACCGCTTTCCGCAGGCGTGTGAGAAGTTTCAGGAGTTGATCGCGCGGGATTCGTTGGACTTTGCGGCCTGGTTCGGTCTGGGCGATTGCCAGGGCAAGGACCCGCTCGTGGTACGGGACTCGACCGGGTCGGCCTGGCAATTCCGGGGGAGCTACCATGCTGCGGCCAACGCCTACCGCCGTGCGCTCGAGATTGTGCCCTCGGTCCATCTGGCATTCCGGGGCGAGGCATTCCATCGGCTTCCGGAGCTGCTCTACACCGAGCCGACCCAGATCCGCCAGGGTTACGCACTGACACCCGACACCGTCCGTTTCGGGGCCTTCCCCTCGATGACCGGAGACACGCTCCAGTTCGTGCCCCGTCCTCTGACCGAGGTGGTCGCGGCGGAGCCGGGCGCCATCCCGGCGACGGTGAGCGCTGCGATGTCGCACAATCGCGAGCTGCTGCGCGAGATCGCGACCACCTGGGTGCAGGCCTTTCCCAACCGGGCCGATGCGCATGAAACCCTCGCGCTGGTATTGGAGACATTGGGCGAGCTGACCGCCGGGCGGTCCAAGGACTTTTCCGCCGTCAGTGAGATCAGACGCGCACGAGCGACAGCCACGGAGCCAGGCCAGGCGCTCCGGCTGGCGAACATGGAGACTCGGTTCCTGCTCAAGTCGGAGCAAATGGCCGCCGCTCGAAGCCTGGCCGATTCGGTACTTCGAGCCAATCCCAATCCGACGCTGGACGATGCCCGCCAGCTGCGCGGGCTCGCTGCGCTCACCGGACAGGTTCATCTGGCGGCCCGGCTCCAGCGGCGCGCGGCGCCCGACTTCACCTTTCTGACCTCGGCGTGGGAAGAGGTCAACGTGCCGCTCCAGTTGACCGACGCCGCCTTGGGACTGTTTGCCTACGCGTCCTTCGGCACGCCACTCGACAGCCTCGTGACCCTGCAGCGCAGAGTCGAGCGTTTGATTCCCAGCTACGTCGAGGCCCGGCGTCGCGCACGCACCCGCGAGGCTCTGCTGGATATTCCGTCGGTCTTGTCATTTCCCGAGCGGGGCCTCGGGCCGACCCACCGCGCCAAGGCCGGCGGAAACTACCGCATGGAGATGCAGTGGGAGCTGGCCCAGGGGGACACGGCGACCTTGCGGCAGCATTTCAAGAAGCTGCACGACGTGCAGCGAGATCTCCGGCCAGGCGACGTTGCCTTCGACGCGATCTACCACGAGGCGTGGCTGCTCCTGGCGATAGGCGACACGGGTCAGGCAACGCACCTGCTGGACCTCTCATTCGAGGCGCTTCCAACCTTGCGCACCGATCTGATCGATCAGCTTCCTCAGGTCGCAACGTTTGTGAGGGGGATGGCGCTCAGAGCGGAGCTGGCGAATCGGGCACGCGATCCGACGACGGCGAAACGCTGGGCGCGGAACGTACTGCTGCTCTGGTCCGGTGCCGACCCAGAGCTTCAGCCAACGGTAAGGACGATGCGGGAGATTGTTGGGGGTCAGGGAAACTGACCCGATGGCAGAACTCGCCTTCGAGGAGGT
>JBGQLP010000110.1:0-4733 GCA_041500125.1 Gemmatimonadota bacterium | reverse complement strand
TTGGTGCGCCCGCTGCCGAAATCCAGGGTGTAGCGGCCGTCACTGTTTCGCGCGATCGCCGAGAGCGCGGCATCGGTCTCGATCTGTCCCTCCAGCGCTTGCACCAGCCGAGCGACGATCTGATCGTTGCCGCCCCGGACGTGATACTTCTCGTTGGAGTGGCCGAAGATGCGGAATTGCCCCGGACCGGAGTAGCCCAGCAGGTAGATCAGGTTGAGCGCGCTCTGGTCGGTGATCTCTGCTCCATACTCGATGTTGTAGGCCACGTCGAGTAATTGTCCCAGGGGCGACGCGTGCCCGCCCGGCACCCGGCTCGCGATCCATTGCAGGATGGACATGTGGTCGAGGGCGAACCCGGCGGAGGTGTAGCTGTCGAACGTGGTGGGATAGCTCGCCGCCGAGAGGTCGGCGTGCAAAACCTGCCAGACCTGCTTCACCGCGTCGGTGGTCTCGGCGAAGGTCTGCCGGGCGCCGTCGAAGTAGTAGAACGGCTCGGTGCCGTTCTGCTCGGCCGAGAGCAGGTTGTCGAGAGGGAGGCCCAATTCCTGGGCGAGGTGGCGGACCTCGGTATGGGACTGGTCGATGAGCTCGCCCCCGTGCTCGGCGTTTTGACCCTCGTCGAAGGGGCCGCGGATGGACCAGCAGCGGCCGCCGAGGCGGGTGTTGCCCTCGTAGACGTTGGCGATCACGCCGGCTTGGCGGAGCCGGTAAGCGCAGGTGAGCCCTGCGAGGCCGGCGCCCACGATGGCGACACGGGGTGTGGTGATCACCCGGACCTTGCGCACCATCTCGGGCAGGCCGGTGAGGGTCATGCCGGCGACGGCGCTGGCGCCGAGAAAGTCGCGCCGGCTGATCCGGTCCCGGGCCTCTTGCTCGAGGATCGCGTCCACGGGTTTGCCGGTAGTGACCGATTCTCCGGCGACGCGGAAGGCGTGGATGAGCTGCTCGAACAGCGGGGTGTGCGCCATATGAAGCTCCGAGAGATTCGGCTGGGTTGCGGCGGTAAGGCTGGGGGTCTGCTATGCTAGCTTTTGGAGACCTGATCGGCTAGCCCGTCGGTAGCACCTCTGGCAGAGGCTTCTCAAAGGGGTATACTGAGATCGATTGCCTCACCCATCATCATTCCGGTCACTGCCAGAGGCCCTATGCGCTCGTCTTCGCCAGTCCTGTTCGGGGTCCTCGCCGCGTTGTCGCTTTCGGTTCTGGAGTGCTCGGCCGATCAGATCGCGCCGCCGGCCAGCGAGCGCGGGCCTTCGGGCGAGAGGATCCTCACCTCGTTCGATCGGGTGACGCTGGCTCCGCGGGAGAGGGCGCGGTTCCGGGCCGCAGTGGTGAGTTCAGCTGGGCTCAGCTCGGCGGGGCTCACCTTCGTCACGCGGAATGCGTTGGTGGCGAGCCTGACCGAGGCTAATGGACGGGCGCAGGTGCAGGGGCTAGCTGCGGGACGGACGTGGGTTGTGGTTCAGAGCGACGCGGCGGCGGATTCGGTGGAAGTGGTCGTCGATTAGATCCGACGCCGGCGCTCGAGCAGGCCCTTTGCCAGAAGCCACGCCAGGAAAGCGGCCGCGGTGACGTCGTAGGCCAGGCAGAACGCCGGCCACCACGCCGGCACTCCCGGATTGGCCACGATGCGGCCGTGAAAGAAATCGAACACGCCATGGGCCGCTAACGCAGCGACAACCAGCCAGAGACTCGCTCTAAACCCTACTGCGGCAACCAGCAGGAATCCCGTCATGACCAGGGTTTCCACCACCAGCGCGTGGTCGGAGCCTCCCACCACGGCGAACAACACGTAGTAAGAGGCGATGACCAGGAGCACCGTGGGGTAGAACGCACGATCCCGATCCAGGCCGATTAAACGGGCCCCAACCGAGATCATGAGCGCCAGAGCAATTCCTGTCAGATAGGGCATTGCATCCTCTCCATTGATGTATCCGAGCAGAATATCTTCCTGAATGTGCCTAGTCCTTGTCGCCCTGGATTCCCATCCCGACTACGCGTTGATCCTCGCCGCCAACCGGGACGAGTTCTACGATCGCCCCACGGCGCCCGCCGAGTTCTGGACCGACGCACCCACGGTCCTTGCGGGACGCGACCTCAAGGCCGGTGGCACCTGGCTCGGCATCGACGGGCATGGCCGGTTCGCTGCCGTCACCAACTACCGCCAAGGTGAGCGGGAGAGTCCCGCGCCGCGCTCGCGGGGCCTGTTAGTCAGCGATTTCCTGACCCGAGACGTGGGCGCGCTGGAGCACGTCGAGCGGGTGCGAGCAGAGGCCGACCTCTATAATGGCTTCAACCTGATCGCCGGCGACCCCTGGGGGGTCTTCTGCTTCTCCAACCGGCAACGCCGGATTCGCCATCTGAAACCCGGCGTCTACGGTCTCAGCAATCACCTACTGGACACACCCTGGCCCAAGGTGGCCGCGTCGAAGAATGCCTTGGGCAAGCTCCTCGGCAGTGGCCCGTCCGACCTCACCGGCGAGCTGTTCGCGCTATTGTCCGATCGCAATCGGGCCGCCGACGCAGTGCTGCCCTCGACCGGGGTGAGCCGCGAATGGGAGTCGCTCCTGTCGTCCGCTTTCATCGCCACGGACGACTACGGCACCCGCTCGTCCACCGTCATGCTGATCGGCCGGGACGGCAGCATGGCTTTCGTGGAGCGAAGCTTTGGGCCTGGAGGTGTTGCCGGCGCAGAGACCCGATTCCAGATCCAGTCTGGTTAGCCGCGAGCGATGAACTTCTTGGCCTGTGATACCTCCGGCCGCTCCCCACCGACGAGCCGCAAGAATTGTCGATACCCGGCCTTCGCTGCGGCTGAGTCACCGGCCAGCTCGGCCGCTCGGGCCGCGCCGAACAGGCTGCGCGCCCGCCGCGGCTCCCGCGCCAGCGTCATCCGGTACGCATCGCCCGCCTCGCGATAGCGGCCCGCCTGCAGCAGCATGTCCGCTTCCAGCTCCCGCGCCGGCAACAGCTCGGCCGGCGTGACCGGATGCTTATCGGTGACCTCCTCCGTGTCCGCAGCGGCACGGGCCAGCGCGAGCCCCCCGGCGGTATCGCTCTCGGCGAACATCACCCACGCTCGAGCGGCGTCCCGCTTGATCCCCGCGACCCGCGACCAGTAGCTCTCCTTCTTCTCCGCCATCTGCGCCGCGATCGAGTCCAGTGCCGCCACCTCGGCTCGAGCCGCCGCCGTGTCTCCGCTCCGTGCCGCACCGATGGCGCGGGTGAAGCGGCTCAGCATCGCCTGAGTCCCCACACCCTGCATGGGCGCCACCGGAAACTTCGCTGCCGCGGCCCAGTCGCCGGTCTCCAGCGGAATCCGCGCCGCCATGGCGGTTCGATTGTAGTCGCCCACAAGAGTCTGGCGCTCTGGAACTCCCGAGCTCAGCGCAGTCGCGACGGTCGCCCGGGCGGCCGAGTCCTTTCCCTCCTGGAGGTAGGCGTAGACGGCGTAGTCGAGGGCATGCAGCTGCTCGCCGGCGGGCGGGACGCCCTTCGCCTTCGCGTTCGCCATCCCCGCCCGATACGCCGCCCAGTTCGACGCGATGGTCTCATCCCAGTAGCCCAGCCGGACGAAGATGTGCGACGGCATGTGCTGCGCGTGCGGCGCGGCCGGGGCGATCCGGGCATAGCGTCGCGCGGCACTCAGGCCCAGGTGCGCCAGCTGTGGCGAGTCGGTGGAGTGGATGATGTAGTGGGCCAGACCCGGATGCTGGGGATAGCGGGCAAAGAGCGGATTGAGGATGGCGGCCGCCCGCTTCTGCTGAGCGAAGGTGGCGTCGGTCTTGGGCGCCGTGGCGTCCAGCGCCAGAGCGTAGAAGGTGGCGACCTCGGTGTCCCGGTGAAAATCCCGGTACACCCGGGCCATGGTGTCGGCATAGGCCTGGAGCCGGACCGAGTTGGGCGTCGCCTCAGGATCGCGATAGAGCGCGGCCACCGCCGCGATGAACCCCCGCTCCCGCGGAGTCTTCGCCGACAGCGACGCCGCCCGGGCCGCCGCCTCGGCGCCGCGGGTGGGCCCGGCTCCGGTGGGCCCCCCGGCGAACGGATTGCCCCAGGCGTTCAGCGCCAGCCCCCAGTACGCCATCGCGCAATTGGAGTCGGCCTCCAGAACCCGGTTGAATGCGGCGTCGCCCTCCTCCCACCAGAACGAATGCAGCACCGCCATGGCCCGCTCGAACCGGCGCCCGGCCTCGGCGTTGCAGGAGACCGGAAAGGTGACCTTGCCCAGCTTGCCGAGCTGGTGAGGCTGAGCCCCATGATCGTCGTGCTCGGGACCCTGAGCCCGGGCGGGCGAAGCCACAGCCAGGACGGCTCCAGCCATCAAAGAACCCACGACCCTCGATCTCACCGCTGACCTCCGCATTCGGGGCGACGCCCAATATATGACTCTGACAGGGTCAACCTCCACGCCGGCGACGCCCTCCACCCGTCCGCCAGGGAATGCCACCACTCCGCCAAGGGGAGACAGACCCTTGTCAGGGACATGCAGATCGTTGCCAGGGACACGCAGATAGTTGTACGGGTCGCGCAGATCGCCGTCCGGGGGAGGCAGACCGTCGGCCGGGACCGCCAGATCCTCGCCAGGCTCACTCACAAACCTGCCAGACTCAGCGTGATCGTCGCCAGACTCCGCGTGATCAGCGTCGCACTCCGCGTGATCGCGTTCGGGCTCCGCGTGATCGGCGCCCGGGTCAGCCACCACTTCGACAGGGAGGCCCAGGTCTTTGGCA
>JBGQLP010000109.1:0-4858 GCA_041500125.1 Gemmatimonadota bacterium | reverse complement strand
GTTCACGGTCTGCCGCGGAGGCGCCGAGCGGCCAACACAGTGGCACCTACCGCAAGGGCACCAAACGCGCCGGTGGCCCACAACCTCGGATTCTTCGCCGCCGGTTGCTTCTGAAACGACAACCGCTGGTGACCAAGGCAGCCGACGTTGTGCGCGCAATCTGTCAATGTGGCGGCGGTCGAGCCTGGTGCGAGTAGAAAAGCAACGAACATCTCATTGTCGGCATGAGTCTGCCCGAGAAAGGGACCGAGCGTGTTCCCATCGGTCGGTTCCGTATGGTCGATAACGGTGTCTCGCCGGCTGCCGGGGAGGTCCTGCTGGTCACCAGGGATTCAATAGTGACCACCAGACTTCGCGCCGCATGTATTGCCCGTGGACTTAGGGTCGTCGAGAGCGAGCCGGAACTGTCCTCACCACCACGGCTCGTCGCCGTGGATCTCGGCGATCCGGCGGCACTGCGATCGGTGCCCGAATGGCGTCGCGCCTGGCCTGATGCGCTGCTGGCCGGGCACCTCGCGATGCCTGACCGCGACGCCTGGCTGGCCGCCGAACAAGGAGGCTTCGACCTGGTGGTGAATCAGGGAGCCTTCGTTAACGCGGTCATGCGAAGGCTGGACAGCCCGCCGGTACCGAGTCGGCGGCGTTATCCCCTGTTCGCCACTGCCGAGGCTGCCGGGCGGTTGGGGTGTCTCCTCCGATTGGCGGACAGTCCGGTGGGACCACTGGCCCTCTTTCACATCGGCCAGCAGTTTTACGCGATCGCCGACCGCTGCCCGCATGCAGGTGCCCGCCTCTCCCACGGTGAGCTGGTCGGGTCCGTCCTCACCTGCCCGGAGCACGGCAGTCAGTTCGACGTACAGACCGGCGAGCGGCTGCGCGGGCCTGCCGATGAGTCGCCCCGAAGGTTTCCCCTCGTGGAGGAGGGCGGCCAGGTCTACCTTCTGGGGGACGCGTAGGTCCTTCCCGGCGGGGAGCGATAGGCGGCGACGCTCGGTTGACGTGTTTATCAGTCTGTGAGTGCTTGATCACATAGACGTTTGGTGTTATTTGTAGGGAGCCTTGATTCCGGAGACCCTCCTCGAGGAAGCTGCACGCCGGTTCGCACTATTGGGTGATCCCTCGCGCCTTCGGATTCTCAGCACACTGCACGTGGCCGGCGAGGTGCCGGTCGGCGAGCTGGCCGTGCGCAGCGGACTGACCAGAACCAACCTCTCGCAGCACCTGAGCCGGCTTGCGGCGGCCGGGCTCGTGGGGCGACGGCGCGAGGGAACGACGATCTACTACCGCGTCGTCGACGAGTCTCTCGGCGAGCTTTGCGACCTGGTGTGTGCCAGCCTGCGGGAGAGGGGTAGGGCTCTGGCCGCCTCGTGAGCGCGGAGGATGTCGGGGGCACGACGTCCCACTCTGCAATGCCTTTGCAGTTCCTGGCTCAACCCCCCAAGTGGGCGAAGGTCATCGATCAGAACAAATGCATCGGATGCCACGCTTGTACGGTCGCCTGTAAGTCGGAGAACGAGGTCCCGCTCTCCGTCACGCGCACGTATGTCAAGGCCGTGGACATCGGCATGTTTCCGGAAGCGCGCCGCGCCTTCCAGGTCACGCGCTGCAACCAGTGCGACGACGCTCCGTGCGTTGCCGCCTGCCCGACCTCGGCAATGTTCCGCCGTCCCGATGGGATCGTCGACTTCGACAAATCGGTCTGCATCGGCTGCAAAGCCTGTATGGCCGCGTGTCCATACGATGCCATCTTCATCAACCCTGAGGACCACTCGGCCGAGAAGTGCAACTTCTGTGCGCATCGGTTGGACATGGGTCTGGAGCCCGCTTGCGTGGTCGTGTGTCCTGTCGAGGCCATCATCGTCGGCGACTTGAACGATCCGACCTCGAAGGTGGCCCAGATTGTGAACCGTGATCCGGTCCAGGTCCGTCGCCCTGAGAAAGGGACTCTCCCAAAGCTCTTTTACAAGGGCGCGCACCAGGCGACGCTCGATCCGATTGCTGCCCGGCGGCCGGAGGGCGGGCTCTACATGTGGAGCGAGCAGCCTCATGGCGAGCAGCAAGTCGGGTCTGGAGCGTCGGTCGCTTGGGGTGGCGTCAACAGCTCGGCCGCAGCGCTGCTCTCATACGACGTCTCCCACAAGGCTCCGTGGGATTGGCGTGTTGGCCTCTACACATGGACCAAAAGCATTGCCGCCGGTGCCTACTTCGTCCCACTGCTGCTGGTTCTCAGCGGAGTCCTGCCTTCAAACAGCGTGCTCTGGGCCTGGGTGGCGCCCGTCCTGGCCGCCGCTTTCCTCGGCCTCACGGGGCTGGTCCTGATCTGGGATCTCGAGCACCCCTTCCGCTTCTACCTTATCTTCGTGCGCCCGCAGTGGCGCAGCTGGCTGGTGCGTGGAGCAGTGGTGATCACGGCCTACGGAGCCGTCCTCGCGCTCCACTTTCTCGCCAGCTTGCTTGGCTCGTCGGCCGCCCGCGCGTGGCTGGCGGTGCCGGGACTGCCTCTCTCCGTGATGGCAGCCGTCTACACCGGCTACCTGTTCGCCCAGGCCAAGGCACGCGACCTCTGGCAGAGCCCACTGCTCCCGCCGCACCTCACCATCCAGGCGACCATGGCCGGCTCCGCCGCGATGCTGCCTTTCGCGGTCTGGCTGCAGAGTGCGGCTGTCGCGCCGCTGCTCTGGATCACCGCTGCAGCGAGCCTGGTTCATCTCCTCTTCGTGCTTGGCGAGGCGACGCTGACACATCCCACCGCTCACGCCCACCTGGCGGCGCGGGAGATGATTCGCGGCCGCTTCGCCCGCTACTTCTGGGGCGGGATCGTGCTCGCGGCGGTCGCAGTCTTGGGACCGGCGCTCGGCCCATTGGTTGCGGTAGCGGCCCTCGTCGGGCTTCTGCTCCACGAGCACGCGTACGTCCAGGCCGGTCAGGCGGTGCCGCTGGCATGAGCTCCCAAGATCGGCTGGAACGGCTCAACGAACGAGTCAAGGCGGCCCGAGCCGAGACCGAGGCTCGTGGCGAAACCTTTTATCCCGGACCGAGCCGCGTCCATCTCGCCGCCTTCCCGCCCAAAGAGCGCTGGGACGACTGGGTTGAGCTCGACTCGAAAGCTTGGCCCGGCAAGGTCGAACGCCGTTACATGCTCGTGCCCACCACCTGCTTTAACTGCGAATCGGCGTGTGGGCTCCTCGCCTACGTCGACCGCGACACACTCCAGGTGCGAAAGTTCGAGGGCAACCCGGAGCACCCCGGCTCCAGGGGGCGCAACTGCGCCAAGGGCCCCGCCACCCTGAACCAGGTCACCGATCCCGATCGAATCCTCCACCCGTTGAAGCGGGCGGGGAAGAGGGGCGAGGGTCGCTGGGTGCAGGTCTCCTGGGACGAAGCGCTCGATGACATCGCCGGCCGTATTCGCAAAGCGATCACCGACGGCCGGCGGAACGAGGTCATGTACCACGTCGGCCGGCCGGGCGAGGACGGCTTCACCGAGCGGGTTCTGGCCGCCTGGGGCGTGGACGGGCACAACTCCCACACCAACATCTGTTCCTCGGGTGGCCGCGCCGGCTACCACTTCTGGATGGGGCTCGATCGCCCCAGCCCCGACCACGCCAACGCGCGCGTCATCTTATTGATCAGCTCGCACCTGGAGGCCGGCCACTACTTCAACCCCCACGCGCAGCGCGTCATGGAGGCAAAGGAGAGGGGCGCGAAGCTGATCGTGATGGACACCCGCCTGTCCAACACGGCCACGCACGCCGACCACTGGCTGCCCACGTATCCAGGCTCGGAAGCGGCGGTGTGTCTGGCCATCGCCCGCGACATCATCGATAAGCGCCAGTTCAACCGCGAGTTCGTGCGCCGCTGGTGGAACTGGCAGGAGTACCTGAATCGTGAGCATCGCGGCGAGCCACAGACCTTCGAGCACTTCGAAGAGGTGCTCGTCGAGATCTACAAGGAGTTCACCTTCGAGTATGCCGCCGCCGAGTCGGGGATCCCGGCGACCACGCTGGCGGAGGTGGCTGGCCTGGTAGCCGGGGCGGGCACGCAGCTATCGACTCACACGTGGCGCGCCGCGGCGGCCGGCAATCTTGGCGGCTGGCAGGTCTCCCGCGCCCTTTTCCTGCTCAATGCCCTGATGGGGGCGGTGGCGACCGAGGGCGGGGTCTATCCAAACGCCTGGAACAAGTTCGTGCCCCGGCCCATGTACGTGCCGCCCCACCCGGAGGAATGGAACGAGCTGACCTGGCCGCGCGAGTACCCGCTGGCCCTGATGGAGATGTCCTTCCTCCTCCCGCACTTCCTGGAAGAAGGCCGGGAGCGGCTCGAGGTCTACTTCACCCGGGTGTACAACCCGGTCTGGACCAACCCCAACGGCTTCGCCTGGATCCAGGCGTTGACGGACGAGTCAAAGGTCGGGCTCCACGCCGCCCTCACGCCGACATGGAACGAGAGCGCGTATTTCGCCGACTATGTGCTGCCGATGGGCCTCGGGTCCGAGCGCCACGACCTCCACTCCTACGAGACGCACGACGCTCAATGGCTCGGCTTCCGCCAGCCCGTGCTGCGCGCAGCGCGCGAGCGGCTCGGCGAAACGATCGGCGACACGCGCGAGGTCAATCCAGGGGAGGTCTGGGAGGAGAACGAGTTCTGGATCGAGCTCTCCTGGCGCATCGATCCCGAGGGGTCGCTTGGGATTCGCAAGTACTTCGAGTCCAAGCAAGAGCCCGGCACCAAAGTCGGCGTGGATGAGTACTACGCATACATGTTCGACAATTCCGTGCCGGGCCTTCCCGAGAAGGCGGCAAGTGAGGGCCTGACCCCGCTGCAATATATGCGCCGCTACGGGGCTTTCGAAGTGCGT
>JBGQLP010000108.1:0-4875 GCA_041500125.1 Gemmatimonadota bacterium | reverse complement strand
CTCGTCCCGCGGCGCCGACAGGAATGCTTGCCTAAGGAGTCACAATCACCGTCCCGGTGAATGCCGGGTAGAGCGAGGGCGGGTGGACGCTGCAGTGGTAGGGGTACGTGCCCGGCTGGGTAAAGGTGAAGTCGAAGGTACCGGCTGCTGACCCACCCCCGTACACGCCGCCCCCCTGGGGAGCGTTGAGCACAGCGCTTTCCCACACTCCCGAGTCGCTCGTCGTGGTGTGCCCCGAAGGACCGTTGTTGGTCCAGCGCACGGTAGTCCCCGCCTTGATCGTCACCGTAGCCGGCGAAAACCTGAAGTCCTGGATGTTCACTGCCACGGAGCCGGCGGGAGGTGGACTCGACATCTGACCCCCACCGGTTGGGGACGTAGGAGTCGAGTAACCGCCGCAGGCGAGCGTCGCGGTGACGAGCGCGAGCGGTACAACGCGCAAGAAATACATGATTTTCCCCTCCCTCACTAAACCACAATCGTGCCGGTCGTATGCGCACCAATCTCCAGGAGCCTCCTTTAGCGTAACCCCGCGGTCTTGCCGATTCCAATCACCACCGCCACTGGCCGTGTTTTGAAACAATCTGGAACGTGACAATAGCGGTCGCCTTTCTTGATTCGCCTTCTGGTTTTCGTTATATAGTCCAAAGTCCACCACCATCCACGTGTGATTCAGCACCGCCCTATAACACGGAGCAGGTCCGGCGGCCCGCCACCAGCGCAGCGACTCCGATGATCAACGAGGCGCCGGATGACTGGTGTTCGGCGCTCCGCCTATCTCATTTTGTTTGTTGCGTTCGGCTTGCTGGTTTGGACCTGCGCTCCTGACCAGCCGACCGGTCCAGCTCACAGTCCCGAGCTCCTGAGAATCCGCTCGCCATCCGACACGGTGCTCTTCATCGGCGCGGCGGACATCGCGGGGTGTTCCTCCGGCTATAAAGACGAAGCCACCGCGGCGATCCTGGCAAAGTTTCCCACTGACCTCGTGTTTGCCGCCGGCGACCTCGCCTATCAGAACGGCAGCGAGGCTGACTTTGCCTGCTACAACCACTCCTGGGGGCAGGCGAAGAAGCGCACCTACCCGATACCGGGAAACCGGGAGTACAACACGCCCCACGCCCAGGGCTACTTCGATTACTGGAACGGTGAGGGGGTGGATTCCGGGCGGGCAGGCCATCGTGCCCGAGGCTACTACGCCTTCGACTACGGTGCCTGGCGGATCTACGCGCTCAACAGCGAGGCCAGCATCTCGGCCCAGACCTCGTGGCTCAAGGCGGACCTCGCAGCGAATCCCCGACACTGCCAGCTCGCCATGATGCACGTGCCCTACTACTCATCCACGGCGGGCGGCACCGTGTCCCGGTTCAAGCCCTGGTGGGATGCGATGCTTCGGGGACGGGTGGAGCTGGTGCTGTCCGGGAACAACCACGTCTACGAGCGCTTTGCCCCCCAAGACGCGGTGGGCGAGGAGACCGCGAACGGTGTGCGACAGTTCCTGGTGGGGACCGGTGGAGGTGGATTGGGGCGTACCCCCGTGCGAATCGACAACAGTGAGAAGATCGTCAATACCCATGGGGTGCTTCGGTTGAAGCTCTACCCGCTTAAATACAGCTTCCAGTTCTTGCCGGCGAGCGGGGGGTCGAGTCTCGATTCGGGCGGGAGGACCTGCCGCTGAAGGCCGTTCGCCACCCCCAGCGGCCTCCGCCTCCCGTTATACCGGCCGTGCGATATGCGAGTGTACGAAGCTCACGGCCATCGACCCTTCACCCACCGCAGCCGCCACCCGCTTAGCCGACCCGGCGCGGACGTCGCCGGCAGCGAACACACCCGGCAAGCTGGTCTCCAGCAGGAAAGGAGCTCGTCCGGCGGAGCGCCAGCGTTCGGTGTCGGTTGTGGCGGGCGGGAGCCCGTCCCCGGTCAGAACGAAGCCCCTTCGATCCAGCTCAACGCAGCCATGGAGCCAGTCGGTGTGCGGGTCCTCACCGATGAAGAGATAGAGGGAATTGGTCGTGAAGGTCTGTGGCTCACCGCTCGCGCCCTTGGTGTGCACCGCACCGAGATGCCCGTTTCCCTCCAGGCCGCTGACCACGGTGCCTCGATGTATGGTCACATTCTCGGTCCTCTCGACCCGGTCCACCAGGTAGCGCGACATGCTCGCCCCCAGATCCTGGCCCCGCACCAGGACGTGCACACGACTGGCATACCTGGACAAGAACATGATGGCCTGGCCCGCCGAGTTGCCGGCGCCGACTACGACGACCTCCTCGCCCCGGCAGAGTTTTGCTTCCATCTCGGTCGCCGCATAGTAGATGCCGGCCCCCTCGAAATCAGCAAACCCAGGAACGTCCAACTTTCGATATTCCACGCCGCTTGCCACCAGGACACAGCGGGTGAGGATCCGGCTACCGTCGGTCAGGGTAACCACTCGATCTCCGCCGTCCAGACCGAGCGACCGGACCTCGGCCGGCACAGTGATCTTGGCGCCGAACTTCTGGGCCTGGAACAATGCATTGCGGGCAAGCTCATCCCCGGAGATGCCGGCAGGAAAGCCGAGATAGTTCTCGATCATCGAGCTGGTCCCCGCCTGCCCGCCGGCGGCCAGCGCGTCGACAGTGAGCACCTCGAGCCCTTCCGACGCGGCGTACACCGAGGCGGCGAGCCCCGCGGGGCCGGCACCGACCACCACGAGATCGTACATGTGGTCCGGCTCCAGGGTGGTCTCGAGTCCCATGCAGCGGGCGAACTCGGCGATCGAGGGATTGCTCTTCCACTCACCATCGCTCCCCAGCACGATCGGCGTCGCCGAAGCCGGGATGTTGAACTGGCGAAGCAGGGCGTCCGCCTGCTCATCGGCCTCGAGGTCCAGCCATCTGACCGGAACCCCGTTCCTGCTGGCGAAGTCGCGCAGCCTATGCGCGTCGGGAGAGAAGCGCGAGCCGATGATGGTGACCGCTTCGTACTCCTCGCCGAGGAGGAGGGCACGGCGCATGAGGAACGCCTTTGCCAGGGTCCGGCCCAGCTCGGGCAGCTCGTCCACCGCCTGCCGCAGTTCGGGGTTGGTCAGCTCAATGACCCGCCCATCTTCGGCCGCACTTCCGGTGACCAGGATGGCGCGGCCGCTGAGCATGTCCACGTCGCCACTGAACTGTCCGGGATGGTGCACCGCGACGACGTGGGGAACGCCCTTCGAATGCCCGACGATTTCGATCGAGCCCTCGAGCACCACAAAGAACGAGCGGTTGCGGTCGCCTTCGGCGAACAGGACCTCCCCAGCGCGCACCTCGCGGAGATGGCCCCGGGCGGTGAGAGCCGCGAGATCTTTGGCGTTGAGGGTTGGAAACGCTACCTCGTTTTTTTCACTCGCCATGGGTGCTCTCCCAACATTGCTCTATTGAACGACGAGATCCCGGCGTAGGCCGGGATCCCGAGTTTATGGGCTCCTTCTAAAGGTAGACTCCCTCCGGGTCACTCAGCCAAGGCGTTCATCGGTTCGGGGCCGGGGCCGGCACGCGGACGTCTCTCGCCGGTACCACCGCTTGGGGACGGAATCTCTTGAAGGCGGCAACCCCCAGTACCACGAACAGGGCCATGACGAGGAGCTGGGTCACCACGTACGGCGGCTCCTTATGGGTCGGCGCCAGTACGATGAGGGCCGGAATCCTCTTGAACAGCTGATCCACCAGGACGAACACATTGAGATAGAGCAGCAACACCGATCCGACGACGTAAACCCCCCGCCAGGCTCCTTCGAGGCGCTTCCGGTAAAGGGCAAAGATCACCGGAACCAGCACGACCAGGGAGATGATCCCGATGTCCTGCGACGGCAGCAGCCTGGTATAGGGAAAGCCGAACCCGGTGATGCTGGTCAGGGCAGTGGTCACCAGGAAGAGCCCGGTCCAGCCGTCGAGCCGGGTCCCGGCCATGAGTCCTCCCACTGCGACCAGGCCTGCCACGATCGCGACCAGACTGATCAGCGTGTGAATCAGCGTGAACGTCGTAATGCTCACGATCATGGACCGCCTCCCGTTGAAGTCAGACTGATACCGTCTCCCGCGACGCGGGCGACCGTTCCTTGATGAACGCGAGCAGGTCGGCGTTAATGGTGTCGGCCTCAGTCGTGGGCATGCCGTGCGGAAAGCCCTGGTAGGTCTTCAATGTGCCATTTTTCAGCAGCTTTGCCGACAGCGGTGCCGAATCGGCATAAGGCACGATCTGGTCGTCATCCCCATGCATGACCAGGACCGGCACGGTGATCTTCTTCAGGTCTTCGGTGAAGTCGGTCTGAGAGAAGGCGACGATGCCGTCATAATGCGCCTTGGCGCCTCCCATCATGCCCTGCCGCCACCAATTCCAGATCACGCCCTGAGAGGCTTTCGCACCAGGCCGGTTATAACCATAGAACGGTCCAGCCGGCAGATCGTAATAAAACTGGGCCCGGTTGGCGGCGAGCTGCGCCTGAAGCCCATCAAACACCTCCTTGGGCAGCCCGCCCGGGTTGGCCGCCGTCTTTACCATGAGCGGCGGCACCGCACTCATGATCACCGCTTTTGCTACTCGGCTCTCGCCGTGGCGCCCCAGATAGTGCACCACTTCGCCGCCGCCGGTCGAGTGGCCGATGTGCACCGCCCGCCTGAGGTCGAGATGGGCGGTCAGCGCCGCCAGGTCGGCGGCGTAATGATCCATGTCATGGCCGCCACCGGTCTGGCTGGAGCGGCCATGGCCGCGCCGGTCGTGGGCTATGACGCGATAGCCCTGCTTGAGGAAGAACAGCATCTGCGTGTCCCAATCATCGGCCGACAGCGGCCAGCCGTGGCTGAACACGACCGGCTGTCCCGTGCCCCAATCCTTATAGTAGATCTCGGTGCCATCGGTGGT
>JBGQLP010000107.1:0-4878 GCA_041500125.1 Gemmatimonadota bacterium | reverse complement strand
GCTGTGGGGGGTTTTTTTTTTTGCCCACACCCCGTTGCGGGCTTTTTCCGCCCCCACCCCCATTCCCCCGCCCCCGCCCCCCCGCCGCCCCGCCGCCCCCACCCATTCCACAGTCCCGTCGGCGAAGTACTCCTTCTTCCAGATCGGCACCCTGCGCTTCACCTCTTCGATGACGTAGCGGCAAGCCACGAAGGCCTCGTCCCGATGACCTGAAGCCACGGCGACCGCTACCGCAGCATCACCGATCTCCAGACTGCCGATGCGGTGTCGGACCGCCACGGCGACGTCCCACCGGGACTCCGCCTCGGCCACGATGCGGGTGAGCTCTGCCTCCGCCATCGGCACGTACGCCGAGTAGTCGAGCCGCAGCACCTCGCGGCCGCCATGGTGATCGCGCACGGTGCCGAGAAAACACGCCACGCCCCCCCGCGATGGCGACTGGACCGAGTCCAGCAACGGACCCAGGCCGAGCGGTTCGGAGGTAAGGTAGGCCACGCTTAACCTCCTGCCAGCGGCGGCAGCACGGCCAGCTCATCGCCCCGGGAGAGTGGAGCGTCCACACCCACCTGCGAGAGGTTGAGCGCACAGAGCGGTCGGGGTGGAAGTTTCTCTCCTCCCGGCAACGTCCTCAGCTGCTCGAGCGCATCGGCAACTGTCGCCGGGGAGTCGAGGCTCATGTCGACGGAATCGACGCCCAGGATCTCCGCGTAGCTCGCGAACAGCAGAACGCGCATGGTGACGGTTGAAACAGTACCAGTGGGCATCGCTGAAAGTTACCGCCGGGGGGCCAAGGACGGAAACCGGACTACTCTGAAATAAAGTGAGGCCGCCCTGGTGTTGGCCCAAGGCGGCCTCGGTTGTCATCCCACGATTTGGAGTCGGTCGAGCTTACATCCCCTGTGCGGGCGCTTCGGACCCGGTCTCGTCCGCCACCAATGCCCGTAACTCCTTGCTGGGCTTGAATACCGGTACGGGACGGGCGGCTACCTCCACCGGGTCCCCAGTGCGCGGGTTCCGCGCCATGCGAGTCTTCCGCCGACGGATCTTGAAGGTTCCGAAACCACGCACCTCGATATTGTGCTGCTGTTTGAGCGCTTCCTTCACTGCCTCCAGGAAGGCATCCACCACGCGGGCGCAGTCCTTCTTCGAGATCATGGGACCAGCCGTGCGGGCAATGGAGGCGGTCACCTGTTCGACGAGATCTGCCTTGGTCATGCATCCCCCAGGAGGGTTATGACAGCGGAGCGCAGGGAGGACCACCCAATGGCCGATACTACGAGCTTAACCGTTGTCTGTCAAGGGGTTGCCGATTTAGTCCCGGCTTGATCCCCAGCGACTCCATGAATTCGGCAAAGTGGGGGAGCGCGTCATGGGGACCCGGAGCGGCCTCCGGATGGTATTGCACAGCGAAGAGTGGCAGCTCGCGATGCCGAATTCCCTCGATGGTTCCATCGTTGAGGTTGAGGTGGGTCACCTGGAGTGCCGCCGCCCCGGGAACACCGCGCGCATCTCCAACCACAGCGAAGCCATGGTTTTGGGTCGTGATGAGGACCTGAGCGGTCCGAACGTCACGCACCGGATGATTCCCACCCCGATGGCCGTAGGGCATCTTGGCGGTGGAGCCGCCGTAGGCAAGCCCGATGAGCTGGTGGCCAAGACAGATGCCGAAGGTGGGGAGACCCGCGTCCGCCAGCTCGCGGATCGTGTCCAACGCGTAGCCCACCGCGGCGGGATCGCCCGGCCCATTGGAAAGAAAGAGGCCATTGGGCTTTAGCTCCCGCACTGTGGCGGCGGGGGTGGTGGATGGAACCACGGTAACCCGGCACCCCGCACGCAGCAGCATGCGCACGATGTTGCGCTTCATCCCGAAGTCGTAGGCGACGACGTGGGGACCCGACCCTTCGCTGCGCGCTGCGCTGACAGTGGCTCGCGACGCCAGATCCAGTCCCTCCATCGATGGAGAGGCGAGAAGCTGGGCCGACAGGGCTGGGGTTGGCTCGGCCCCCTCGGCCATAACCCCGCGCATAGCACCGCGCTCTCGCAGATGACGCGTGAGGCGGCGGGTGTCGATTCCCTCGATCGCGGGCACTGCCGAAGCGGCCAGCCAATCATCCAGGGTGCGGGTTGCCCTCCAGTTCGAAGAATGCCGGGACAGCTCCCGCACCACGACGCCGCTTACCTGCGGGTGGGCCGACTCCATGTCCTCTTCGTTGACTCCGTAGTTGCCGATCATGGGGGCCGTCATCACCACGATCTGACCGAGGTAGCTGGGATCGGTGAAGGTCTCCTGATATCCCGTCAGGTTGGTGGTGAAGACAACCTCGCCGAACGCCGGGTTCAGCGCTCGCCGGCTGCTGCCGGCGAACCACGCGCCATCCTCCAGCAACACGAAAGCGGGGCGATCACTGACCCCGCTCTCCGGCCTTCTCACTTTTTCGGTGGTTGAGTGGACGGCTTGTGAACCGGCGCCGGCGCCGGTTTCGGCGCGGCAGGAGCTGCCCCGCTCGGGGCCTTGCCTGCCGGCTGGGTCGGAGTTCCTAAGGGGAGCGGAGCCTGTCCCGTCGGCGTCTCCGGGGTGGACGGCCCCAGGGGGAGCGGAGCCTGGCTCGGCGCGGCGGGAGTCGCGGCGCGGAGCTTCTCCTCCAGGGCGCTGGAGTTGCCGCCCCGCGGCGTGAGCGAGAGGGCCAGCGACAGCACCAGGAAGATCCCGCCGCACCACCAGGTCAGCTTGGTCAGGATGGTCACCGCCTGGCGGCCACCGAGCACCGTGTCCGTGCCCCCGCCGCCGCCGCCGAGTGAGGCGAGTCCCCCACCCTGGCCGGCTTGAAGCAGCACCACGACAGAGAGGAGAAGGGCGTCGAGAATGAGAAGCGAGACGAGGAATCCGAACATAGTGGCGTGGAGTTTAGCGGGGAGGGTGGCTAAAGTCGAGAGTCGTGACTCGCCTACTCCACCTCATCAATCGAACGCGGCCAATCCTTCTTCAAGAGCCGGGACAACGCGCGGTCGGCCAGCAGACGTCCGCCGGTCTGGCACCGAGCGCAGTAGTTAGTCTCATTGTCAGCGTAGCGGATCCGCTGCACCGGCGAGCCGCAATCGGGGCACGCTTTGCCATACCGGCCGTGCACGGCCATGCCCTCGCGGAAGGCGGAGACCTTCTCGGGAAAGGCGTCACCGGTCTCTCGGCTCAGCCGATCGATCCAGTCCTGCAAGGTCGCCCGAGTGGCCTGGTACAGTGTCGCGATCTCAGCAGCGGTCAGGCGGCCCGTGAGCGCAAGCGGGGAGAGCCGGGCGCGGTGAAGGATCTCGTCCGAGTAGGCATTGCCGATTCCGCTGAACAGCCGGGGGTCGGTGAGCGCACGCTTGAGGGTGTGGCTCTCGGAGGTGAGCCGCTGAGTGAAGGCGGCCTGATCGGCCTCCAGCACCTCGAGCCCGCCCCGGTCGAACTCGCGAAGGCGCTCCGAGCCGGCCACGAGATGCATGGATGCGCGCCGCTTGGAGCCGGCTTCGGTGAAGTGGATGGCACCGTGGGGAAATTCCAGCACCGCCAACACAAGCTTACCCCCCGCCTTTGCACCCAGCTCGCGCCAGCGGAGCCGTCCCGCGATCATGAGATGCAGCACAAGAAACAGCTCCTGCTCGAACGCCATCACGATCCGCTTGCCCATGCGGCTGAGGCCAAGGACCCGCTTGCCCTCGAGCTCGGAGATCGGAGGATCCACCGAGCGGAGGATGAACGGATTCTTGAGCAGAATGTGGACGAGCGGTTGATTCAGGATTCGCGGGGCGAGTTGCTGGAGGTACAGGGTGATGTCGGGGAGCTCAGGCATGAGGCTGTTAGCTCCTCAACCCAACCCGACCAACTCCGCCCAGCTCTCTGGATCGAGACTGGCGCCACCCACCAGAACGCCGTCGAGCTGGGGACGAGACAGCAGCGAGAGCACGTTGCCGGGGTTGACACTCCCACCGTAGAGGATCGGCACCCGGACCTTGACGCCGTGACGGCCCAGATCCATCCGGATCAGCTCGTGGACCTGGGCCGCGTCATCCGGCGTGGCGTTCTTCCCAGTGCCAATGGCCCACACCGGCTCGTAGGCCAGCACCACCCCAGCCCACTCCGCCGGCTCCAGCGCCTGCAACACGAAGCCGAGCTGCCGAACCACCACCTGCTCGGTACGGCCCGCCTCGCGCTCCGTCAGCGTCTCCCCCAGGCAGACCAGCGGCGTGATCCCCGCTTTGAGCGCGGCCTGGGTCTTTCGGGCCACCTGGTCGTCTGTCTCACCAAAGAGGTGCCGGCGCTCCGAATGGCCGACCAGAACGAGGCGGGCGCCGGCCTCCATGACCATAGGAATGGAGAGCTCGCCGGTGAAGGCTCCCTTGGACTCCCAGTGAACATTCTGAGCGCCGATCCTCACATCGGGCCGCCGGCCCATGACCTCGCACAGGGAGCTGAGCGACACCGCGGGTGGAAAAAACCAGAGGCTGCGTCCTTGAGCCGGCGCCGTAAGCCCCAGAAATTTCTCGGCGAAGGCGCGAGCCGCGGCGGGGCCGTGGTTCATCTTCCAGTTGGCGGCGTAGATGAGCCGGCGCTCACTCATGGCGCAGGCTAATCACGCTTCGTCCAACGCGGCCACCCCGGGCAGCTCCTTCCCTTCCAGAAACTCGAGCGACGCGCCGCCCCCGGTGGAGACGTGGGTGATCTGCTCCGCCAGTCCGGCCTGCGCCACCGCGGCCGCCGAGTCGCCTCCGCCGATGACGGTCACGGCCCCGTGCCCGGTGGCATTGGCCATGGCCCGCGCCACTGCCAGCGTGCCATGATCGAACGGAGGCGTCTCGAACACTCCCATCGGTCCGTTCCACACTACGGTGCCTGCCCGC
>JBGQLP010000106.1:0-5000 GCA_041500125.1 Gemmatimonadota bacterium | reverse complement strand
CCAGGGCTGGCTGTTCTTGGTCGAGGGGGCCAGGATGGCGTAGCGGAGCAGGAACCGAAGCTGGGTCTCGATGGACGAGGTCCTGGGGAACTCCTGCTCCGACACTTCCCAGACGTCTTTCTTCAACACCGGCATGAGGCACCTCCAAGGTGCGGTGCTTCAATCCTTATCGGTGAGCTGTGAGCGGAGCGTGAAGCAAAGGTGAAATTGCCTTACTAAACCGGAGTCACCGATCGCCGAACACCTTCTCCATCGGTTCCATCTTCGCCCCCTCGAACCGGAAGTAATCGCCCCAGAACGCGATGTGCTTCGTGTCCTGCTCCTCCACCTTGGGCCGGACCAGGTAATAGATCAGGACCGACACGCCGCTGAGATCGGTACGCACCCGGGCGAAGTAGTCGGTGTTCTTGAACGAATCGAACGGGGGGACCCCTTGGTACATGCTGAGCCCGCCCGGCACGTGCTGCATCAGGTCGGAGATGATGACCAGCCGCTTGGGCAATCCGTCGTACTCCGGCTTGCCGAACGTCCTCAGGGCAGTCGCCTGAATCGCCTCGAAGATGGGCGACGTGGCATGCGCCGGCGCCTCGATCTGGTGGTTGATGTCGGTGCGGAGCTTGGCGGCAAAGCCATCCCACTTCTTCCTGGCCAACTGGGGGTTCTGGTACATCTGGTTGAGCTCGGCACCGGTGCCGGGATTGCACAGGTGATTGATCGGCTCGGTCAACCGCCGCCGCAGCCGGTCAACCGTGTACACCTCCACCAACCCGAAGCGGGGAACGCTGTCGCGGAGACGGGCCAATTGGTTCTGGATCTGGAGCCGCTGCGGCTCGGAGAACCGGCTGGAGACGTCCAGCAGCATGACCATGATCTCCGAGGGCGGGCGCCTGGTCGGGCAGAGCGTTTTGCCGTCGGTCGGCACGGCCGCGGACCGGCCCTTGAGTGCCAGCGCCGCTCCGCCGGCGATCAAGACCAGCGCGAGTGCCGCGGCACCGGCGATCCGCAGCTTGAGACCGAGCCCCTTGGCCCGCTCGGGGGACGCCAGTGCCGCTCGGTAATCACGCAGGCGCAAGTTCCATACTCCCCAGCGTCGCCAGCTGCCCGACCGTCTGATACTCGGGCATGGTCAGCTCGAACTTCTCGTTGATCGCCTTGATGTAGTAGTCGATCCGGGCAATCACCTCGCTGCGGACGTCGAGCTCCTGGGCGGCGAGTGACGACAGGACCGGGGCATCGACGAACGTCGGGCGGGCCGGAGGGGTCCGGAAGTACGCCGGTGCTTCCCCTCTCCGTACTCTGCGATTGCTCTCCCGGTAGCGCTGGATCAACCGCTCGTGCACCACGGCCAGATGCTCGAAGTAGGCCCGCAGGTTGTGGTGCAGCCGGGTGCGTCCGTCGATCGACTTCTGCATCTCGAACTGGGAGCCGCGAATCAGCTCGATGGCCGCGCTCATGTCATCCACCGTCTGGTCCCGCAGCTGCATCATGGCCGCGAGGGACCTGGAGTTCTCGTCGGCATAGTGATCGATGGCGCGCTGCCGCTCCCGCCCGATGGTGCTATAGCCGGGATAGAGATCGCGCATGGCCGCCACGTCGATCATGGCCAGGAGGCCCAAGGCGATGCCCAGCAGGACCAGAATAGCGGACTTGGCGTCGGCCAGGAGCAGCGGCGACCGGGTCAGGTGATTCAGCAGCTCGGCCATGTCTACTTTGCCGGCATTGGCAATGAACAGGTCGCGGAAGTGGCCGATGGCGAGGTTGAGCCCGACTAGCCACACCGCAAACAGAATCGTCAGCAGCCCGCCGATGACATTCACGGCTCGCCAGCGGTGAAACAGAAGCGGCAGCCCGTACACCGCATACAGGGCGGCGACCCCCACGTTCAACACCGACAACACCAGCGCCTGCATCACGCCGCCGATGATCCCTGCCTCGCTGCCCTCGGCGAAGAACATCCCGTTGATGATCGACTCCAGCAGCACGAACACGATCAGCAGCAACTGCCCCAGGATCCGCTGCCCTCCGGCGATATGTTTGGGAAGGCGGTTGAGCTGGTTCCGTTCCCTGAATTCCCGAAACTCGTTTTCCCGGTCGGCCACCAGCCGGAGCAGCGTGTGCAGCTGATTCTGGTCGTGGAGCACCTCGGCCTTGAAATCCACCAGAGAGTTCGACGCCGCCGCCTCGATCTGGATCTGCAGGTCAGGAGTGATTCCCGCCCGCTGGATCCGGGTCTCGTAGAGATCCCGCTGCGAGAGGTAATCCTCCCGGGCCTTCCGGGCGGAGCTCTCTATCTTCCCCAGCACGTCCAGCTCCGCCGAGTCGGGGCCGTCGGCATCGGCTGCCGGCTGGCCGGCCATCGCCGCCTGCTCGGCCCGCTCGTCCAGTCGCAGCTCCCGGGCGATCTGATCCACGTCGAGCGGAGGAAACGATTGGATGTCGGGCAACGCGCCGGGCGGCTTGCCCATCGTCGCGGCGACCAACTCTCTGACGGATTTCTTCATGCGTGCGATACCTGCGGACCAGGAAGCGCGTTCTGCGGGCGATCCCTCGACAATTTCCTTCCGGGATCGGTGCTGAAGCGTCAAACACCAGCATCAACAAAGATGCTGCAATCCTATGAGAGCAGTAAGATGGCGCTCGGTGCTCCCGCTCACACTGTTGCCCGGCGGACGACGATGAGTGCAATTTCTTGCATTGGGACGGCCGCTCCTATTGCGAGTCATCCCGAGCGTAGCGAGGGATCGCTCGACCTGACGTTTTGGCATCGGTGCCCGAACGTAAAACGGGCCGATTTCTCGCTCCGCTCGAAATGACACCGCTGAAGCGCCGTCGTCCGCCCGTCCGCCCGTCCGCCCGTCCGTCTGTCCGCCTGTCCGCCTGTCCACTACATTCCCGCCCGGCCAAGATGGTTGGGGACAACGACTGAAGCGAGGCTACACGATGCGCAGTTTACGACTGGGAACTTGGGCCGCGGCACTGGGCCTTTCGCTGGTATCGATGCAGGCTGGGCAGGCCCAGGTGACCACTCCAACTGAGATCGAGACCAAGCTCCCGCCGGGCTACGTCAAGGAGTTCGGCACCATGTGGACCTTCGAGGCGCCGCCCTTCGACTACTGGAAGGCGCGCTACGGGTTCACACCGACCAAGGCGTGGCTCGATCACGTTCGCCTGGCCTCGGTGCGGCTGCCCAACTGCTCGGCGTCCTTCGTCTCCTCCCGCGGCCTGGTGATGACCAACCACCACTGCGCCCGCGAGTGCATCACCGCGGTCTCCACCCCCGACTCGAACTTCCAGGAGCTCGGCTTCGTCGCCAAGACCCCGGCCGACGAACGCAAGTGTCCCGGGCTCTACGTGGACCAGCTCCAGTCTATCGAAGACGTGACCGGCAAGGTGCAGAACGCCGTCACTGCCACGACGCCCCGGCAACAGGTGGCCCAGCGCGAAGCGGCGAAAGCCGCGTTGGAAAAGGACTGTGAGACCGAGCCCGGCACCGTCTGCCAGGTGGTGACCTACTACCAGGGCGGCATCTACTCGCTCTACCACTTCAAGCGCTATGACGATCTGCGGCTGGTGATGGCCCCAGAGGAGGCGATCAGCTTCTTCGGCGGCGACCCCGACAACTTCACCTACCCTCGCTACGACCTCGACCTCAGCCTGATGCGGGTCTACGAGAACGATCAGCCCTACGCGCCCAAGGACTACCTCAAGTGGAGCAAGGAGGGAGCGAAGGAGGGCGACCTGGTCTTCGTCACCGGCAACCCCGGCTCCACCGGCCGCCTGCTCACCGTCTCCCAGATGGAGTACCTGCGCGACGTGCAGTACCCGGCCCAGCTCAGCTCCTACGAACGGAACCTCGCGGTGCTCCGGGAGCTGTCGCAGAAGGACGATGAGACCCGGCGGGCGCTGGAGAACGACATCTTCAGCCTGGAGAACTCCAAGAAGGCGGTGACCGGCTACCTCTCCGGTCTCCAGGATTCCTCACTCATGGCCAAGAAGCGCGCCTTCGAGCGCGACTTCCGCAAGCGCATCGCCCGCGATCCCAAGATGCAGGCCAAGTACGGCTCGGCCTTCACCGCGATCGCCACCGCGCAGCGGGAGCAGGCCGCCATCGCCAAGCAACAGCGCTGGTACAGCTTCGCCGGGTCGCCCTTGCTGAACGCGGCCGGCGGGATCGTCCGGATCCCGGAGCAGGCCAAGCTCCCCGACTCGCTGCGGCTGCCGCAGTATCGGGGTCAGGGTCTGGAGAAGATCAAGCAGTCGATTCAGGGCGACATCTCCACCGACGCCGAGCAGGACAAGCAGATGCTGCAGGCGTGGCTGACCCAGGCGAGTAAGGATCTCCCGAAGCACGATCCCTACCTCCAGGCGATCCTTCGCGGCCGGAGTCCCGAAGTCGCGGCCGAGGTTGCGGTCAACGGCACCAAGCTGGCCGACTCGGCCACCCGCGCATCGCTGCTCGAGGGCGGGTCGGCCGCGGTCGCCGGCTCCAGCGACCCGCTGATCGTGCTGGCCCGCAAGCTCAACCCGCTGGCCATGCGGGTGCAGCAGCGCAACGCCCGGCTCAACGACGTGATTTCGGCCAATACGCAGAAGGTGGGTCAGGCGATCTTCGCCGCCTACGGCCGCACCCTCCCGCCCGACGCCACCTTCAGCCTCCGGATCAGTGACGGGGTGGTGAAGAGCTTCCCCATGAACGGGACCATCGCGCCCTACAAGACCAGCTTCTACGGGCTCTATGGCCGCTCGGCCGAGTTCGACGACAAGCCGCCGTTCAAGCTGCCGGAGCGGTGGAAGACCCACCAGTCGCGGCTCGATCTCGCCTCCCCGCTCGACTTCGTCACCACCAGCGACATCATCGGCGGCAACTCGGGCAGCCCGGTGATCAACAAGAACGCCGAGGTGGTGGGACTCATCTTCGACGGCAACATCGAGCAACTGCCCAACCGGTTCCTCTACACCGACGAGGTGTCGCGCGCGGTGGCGGTGCACTCCCGGGCGAT
>JBGQLP010000105.1:0-5112 GCA_041500125.1 Gemmatimonadota bacterium | reverse complement strand
GGGCTGGTGAAGACGTGCCGGATGTTCGGCAATGGACCGCCCTCCGGCGACTAGTTCAGAGAACGCGCGGCAGGAGGTCGATCAGCGCCAGCGCGAGGACGGCCCAGCCCAACAGCTCCACGCCGCGATTCTGGATGAGGGAGATGGCCGCGAGGATCGCGGCCAGCAGGGCGAGGGCGAGGGTCAGCACGGACGCTCCTAGGAGATCGCGGTGTACAGATAACCGCTAACGATGATGTTCGTGGACGAGGTGAACTTGAGGCGCAGCTGTCGCCATCCGATATAGCCCGCGTCGTTGGAACTGAGCAGCTTGTAGCTGGTGGCAACGGCGGTCGTGATCGTCAGTTGGGCATACAGCGCGGTCTGCGGCGCAGCCGTCGTGGCGTAGGCGAGGTTGTACCAGTTGGTGCCGTCGAAGGTGCCCTGGATGTCGACCAGCGTGGTGACAGGGGCGGTGCCGATTACTGAGGTCAGGACAATGCCACCACCGCCCCCCGCGCTGCCCCTCTCGAAGGCGTCCGAGTAGAACGTCGTCTTCGAATAGTGCGCGGCGGTTGTGGAGCCGGCCACGGTCACGTTGACCGGAACAGTGAACTGGTTGGTGCCCGTGACCGTGACGATCTGCGCGCCCGAGATGTCGGGGGTCGAGCCGGCGGCCACAATGGTCACCGTATCGCCGGTCCGCAGACCGTGGGCGGTGCCGGTATTGACGACGCCCGGGTTGCTGATTGGGATGCTGGTAATGGCGTAATCGAAGGCACCCGCCGTGCCAGCCGTGGTCACGTTGACCGGCACCGAGAAGGTCGTCGCGCTGATGACCGTCACGACCTGCTGGGGCGTCGCTGTCAAGAGCGGGTTAGAGGTCGTGGAGGCGGTGAAGAACACGGTGTCGCCGGTCGTCAGCCCATGCGGCGCCAGCGTTGACACCACGGTCGGGTTGGCGAGGGTGTTGGCGACGATCGCGAACGCACCGCCTGGGTAGATCGAGCCCAGTGAGGCATCGCGACGATTGACGATGACCGGGGCGGTGGATGTGCCAGGCATCAGGGCTTGTCCTCAACCGATGGGCGCCGCTTGGTCACAGCCCTCTCGGAGACAGGGTCGATCGTGGCGGTCTCGAGTCGCTCGGCGACAGGGGCGTCCGTCTTGTCGACATAGCCCACCCGCGCGAGTTCGGCATCGACCGCCGCGGCGCGGTCCTTCTTCTTGGCTTGGAGATAGCCCGCTCGCTCGGCGAGCAGACCCCTGATGTAGTCCTGGTCCTGCGGGCTGAGCGTGCTCATCTGTGGACTGCTCCTATGGGGGGTGCCCGGGGCGGGGAGGAGGCCGCCCCGGGCGTTACTGCTAGAAGACAGGTGCGATCAGGCCGGTGCCCTTGATCCGCGACACGCCCGCCGGGAAGCGCCCGACGAACAGGTTGCAGAAGGCATAGACCCGGAAGCGAACGGTGGCGTTGGCCGAGCCGATATCGCGGAAGACCTCGCTGCGAAGCGGCCCCTCCATGAACAGCATGTCGGCGAAGCGAGCCACGTAGATCTCGTCCTCGGTGCCAGCCCCGACCGTGGTCGGGATGTTGGCATCGGTGTAGACGGGAAGGCCCTGGAGGGACCCCACGGGGCCAAATGAAGGGATGCCGTTCATCTGGCCGGGGTTGTTGTACGGCGCATAGGGCGTCACGAGCGGACGGCCCGTCGAGTCCGATGCGGCGAGCAACCAGCCCCAACGTCGCGGATGCATGAGGATCGCGTCCGGCGGCGCGAAGCGCCCCGTATGGACCTGCTGCACCGCATTGGCGATGTTGCTGTAGAGCTCGGGCACCGTGGGGGTGGCGTCCGTGTAGGTCACGGCATTGACGCCGGTCAGGGTATCGAGCCCGAGCAGCTGATTGTTGGCGCCCGTGCCGATGATGCACTGACTATCCACGGCCCGGTTGTAGTCGGCGATGAGGTCGCCGAAGATGAAGCGGTCGATGGCCATCGGCGACAGTTCGACCGACTGGACCGACACGTCCTGGTAGCCGCCGATCGTGGACGTGGTCCGCGTCAGCTGCGCCGTGATGACGTCGGTCGTGCCGACGGTCGTATTTTCTGTCGCCTGGATGGCGGTCGCCGTACCCGTGGTCACCCGCGGGATGGTGATGGAGGTCGACTGCGGTTCCCCGGCGTCGCGGCAGAGGTTCGGCACGACCCGGCCCGTGCGGGCCAGCAGGGCGATCTCATCCAGCAGCCAGATGGGCGGGATGAACGACCCGAACGAGGTGGCCGAGCCGGACGTACCGGCGCGCTCCTCGGAGTATTCGGGGCGCAGCTTCTGCATGAACAGGTTATGCCGGTGGAGCCGTTCCATCGCCGGGAGATCGCCATTCTTGGCGCCGTAGATGTCGCGGAAGAAGCTGTACTCGCCGTGTTCGCGATACGGCATCTCCTGCCGGCCGGCCCGGATCTCGGGCCGCTTCTCCTCGGGCACGAGGATGTCGTCGTACTTGGACCGGGCCTCAGCGGCCTTATCCTTCTCGACGGCCCATTCCTCGAGCCGGGTGATGTTGACGTTGCGCTTCTCGGCGTCGGCCTTGATGTCGGTGAGTTGGGTCTCTTCCTCGTCGGTGAGGTCCCGGTTCTCCTCGGCCGCGCGCGCCAAGAGCGCCTCGCCCTCGGCCAGGACCGCATCGCGGCCGGCCATGAGGCGAGAGATGACGGGATCCGGCTTGGGCGCGGGCGCGCCGGTAGCCGTTGGTGCGGACATGGTGAAACAACCACCTTCTGACTAGCTGGGATTGGGTGTCAGCGGTGGCTCGACGAGCGGTGGCTCAAGGCCCCTTGGTCGCGGCCCCTTGGTGACGGACGCTGTCAGCCGCGAAGGGCGGCCAACTCGGCAGCCCAGTCGCGCTTCGGTTTCTGCCGACGCGACTGGATGACGGACATGAGGAGGGAGACCTGCTCATCGTCGAGCGGTCCCGCAGATTCGGACAGGGCGCGGATGGCCAAGGCGAGGTCCGCTTGCTCCACGCCGATGCGCTCGGCGAGGCTACGGATGATCGCGCTGGTCTGGGTATAGGCTGGGAACCCGGTAACGGGGCTGACATCGAAGAGGTTGACGTGGTTGAGCAATCGCCGGCCATCGGCATCGATGCTGTGGCCGTCATGGCCCGGCACGGTGAAGCCGAAGCTCATCTGGGTGACGATCTTCTCGCGCATGTTCGTGGCGAGATCGAGCGCATAGGAGGTCGGCTTGAGGTCGGCTTCGACCCTTAGCCCATGCTCATCCTCAGCCAAGGCCATGTTGCTGCGGGTCGTGGCGAGCACGAAGTCCTGATTATGGTTGAGGAACATCCGCACTTCGCGCCCGAGATTGAGCGACCGCTTGAACGCCCCCGGCATGATCCGCTCGATGAACGGCAATGGCTCCGAGTCGGTGTTGAACACCGCGGCGTAGCCGCTGAACCGCATCCCGCCGCCAGACATCTCGCGGACCTCGATGTCCTCCATCGCCCAGACGTGGCGGGTCTCATACGTCACGGGTTCCGTCCGGTCGCTGGCGTACAGCGCCGCCTGCTGCTTCTTGGCTTTGTCTTCGCTCACGTGGCAACCCTCCAGGGTTCCGTCGTTCTTGTTGATGACGCCGAACGGCTTGGCAACCGGGCAGCGTCGATCCTTCTTGATGATCCAGGGCATCTACTTGGCTCCCCCGGCACCGCCACCATCGCCGGTCGCCCCACCGCCACCGCCACCAGCCGGCGCAGCAGTTCCGCCGCCGCTACCCCCGCTACCGCTGCCGACATGGCCGCCGCTACCAGCCGGGGCAGGCTTAGCGATTGGGGCCATCCCAGTAGCGCCATCGGTCGGTAGTGCCGCCGGTGCGGGTGGCTGCAGGGCCCGCTCGATCGGCACAAAGTTGGCCGGGATGAAGTACGCCTTGCCTTCGCCATTCGGCAGCGGCGGCTGATCTTCTTTGGCCCGGATGCCGTCGGGATTGATGGCCCCGACCGCGAACAGTTGCTGGTAGAAGGCACCGCGCGAGGCGGCGTCACCGCGGAGGAGGGCGTTGCGGTTGAAGCGGACGAAGGACGCCGGGTTGGGCACAAGATTGGCGTAGGCATCCTCAATGAGGACGAGGTAGTCGTTGAGCGAGTAGGCGATGAAGGCGAGTCCCTGTTCCTCGATACCAGTGCCCCAGGAGGTCGTGCGGTCGACCTGACCGACGAGATGGGGTGGCACGCCGAACCAACGGGCGATCTCGTTGACCGTGAACTGGCGCTGCTCGATGAACTGGGCCTGCTCCTGGCTGATGGCGATCGGTAGCCATTCCGCTCCCCCTGTCAGGACGCCCGGGCGGTGCCAGTTCTGGGGGCCTGAGTGCTTCGCTTCCCAGCCGTCCTTGAGCTCATCAATGGTGACCTTGCTGCCATCGGGCACCTTGATGTAGCCCGGCGGAGTGGCGGACTGGGAGAAAAACCGCCCCTGGTATTCCTGGGCCGCGAGCCCTACCCCGACCACCATTCGCGCGGCCTCGATGGGGGAGACGCCACGCTGGGAGCCCGGCATAGTTAGGAGGGGACGGTGCAGGATCTCGGAGGGTTCGTATTCGGTGATCCGGCCGTTGGCCCGGACCTTGTAGCCAGGCGCCGCCGGGGTGCCGGTGATCTCGACCATCATCGGGTCGAGGTTGAATACCTCCGAGACGTCGTTACTATTGTCGCGGACGGTCAGGGTGAAGAAGTTGCCCTCAAAGAGGAGGGACATCATCACTTGCTCGAGATGCTGAATCCAGCCGAAGTTCGGGTTCTCCATGATCGGCCGGCGGATCCAGCGCGGAGTCGGGTACTTCTTGGACGTACCGTTGTCGTCGATGAGCACGTCCATCGGCATTCGGCTGACGGCCGAAGTCAGGAGGCGGACACAGGCCCAGACGGCGCTGATCCCGAGGGACGAACCCCGGTCGACCGGCACACCGACGGTCGGGGTGTGGCTGTAAGGTGTAATCCAGGGTGTCGGAACATACAGCCCGCGTTCCTCGCTGCCGAAGACCGCGCGGATCGCCCGCTGAGCGCGGGAAGTGAGGCTCATGCGGGTCCCTCAAAGGGCGTAGAAGTGGACCTCTGCCGCGGGCGGGGCC
>JBGQLP010000104.1:0-5147 GCA_041500125.1 Gemmatimonadota bacterium | reverse complement strand
GCCCGAATTCATGAGATTCGCCGGACCGATCATCGGAATGCCGTTCTCGCTGGAGGGGTTTGCCTTCTTCACCGAGGCCATCTTCCTGGGGATCTATCTTTACGGCTGGGATCGAATCTCCCCCCGAGCGCACCTCTGGGCCGGCATTGCGGTGGCGGTGAGCGGGGCCGCGTCCGGTATCTTCGTCGTCTGCGCCAACTCCTGGATGAATACCCCCGCGGGCTTTGACCTGGTTGCCGGCCGGCCGATCAACGTCGACCCGATCGCCGCCATGCTGAATCCGGCGGCCTTTCAGCAGACCCTGCACATGACGCTCGCCGCCTACACGGCGACCGGGTTTGCGGTCGCCGGTATTCACGCCTTTCTGCTGCTGTTCGATTCGCAGAACGCCTTCCATCGCCGCGCCCTGAACGCGGCGCTACTGCTGGGAGCCCCGGCGGCGGTGCTGCAACCGATCTCCGGAGACATCAGCGGCCGGGCGGTCGCGGTGCAGCAGCCGGTCAAGCTGGCGGCGCTGGAGTCACACTTCGAGACGATGGCGGGGGCCCCGCTCTCGATCGGAGGCTGGCCCGACGTGGAGCGCCGCGAAGTTCGTTACGCCATCAAGATCCCCTACGGCCTCTCCCTGCTCGCCTTTCATGACCCGCACGCCGTGGTGAAGGGGCTGGGAGACTTTCCCCGGGAAGACTGGCCCAACATCCCCATCGTGCACTTCGCCTTCCAGATCATGGTCGCCTTGGGCACCTACCTCGCGTTGGTCTCGCTCTGGGCGGGGTGGCTCGCCATCCGACGAAAAGATCTGACCGCGAACCGGTCGCTACTCCGTGCGATTGCACTGGGGGCACCGATGGGGTTCATCGCGGTCGAGGCCGGCTGGACCGTGACTGAGGTGGGCCGCCAGCCCTGGATCATTCAGGGCGTGCTCCGGACGGCGGAGGCCGTGACCCCAATGCCGGGCCTGATAGTGCCGTTCCTGCTCTTTTCCCTGCTCTACTGCTTCCTCGGCGTGATCGTGGTCTGGCTGCTCTACCGCCAGATCATTCGCAGCCCCAAGTCCATCGAATGGTCCCGGGTATACGCGCCGGGAGGAGTGCGCGGTGCCTGAGCTCGGCCTGGCGGACATCGTGGCGGCGTGCCTCGGACTTTCGCTCAACGCGTACGTCCTGTTCGGCGGCGCCGATTTCGGCGGCGGCGTGTGGGACCTGCTGGCGTCGGGGCCGCGGCGCGACCGCCAGCGAGAGGTCATCACCAGCGCGCTGAGCCCCATCTGGGAGGCCAATCACGTCTGGCTGATCCTCGCCATCGTGCTCACCTTCACCTGCTTTTCGCCGGTGTTTGCCCGGTTGGGGATCGTGCTGCATATCCCGCTCACCCTGATGCTGATCGGGATCGTCCTCCGAGGATCGGCCTTCACCTTCCGCAGTTACGACCCGCAGAAGGATGCGGTGCAGCGCCGCTGGGGACGGGTCTTCTCCAGCGCCAGCGTCATCACTCCTATCCTGCTGGGTGTCTCGATTGGGGCGGTGGCCTCCGGCCGGGTGGGACGGGAAACGGAGCGGGGCTTCATCGCGCGATTCGTCGACCCCTGGTTTACGCCCTTTGGCCTGAGCGTTGGACTGCTGGCGCTTGCCCTGTTCGCCTTTCTTGCGGCGGTGTACCTGACCCTGGAGACTCGGGAGCGCGAGCTGGCCGACGACTTCCGCCGCCGGGCGCTCGGCTCCGGCATCGCCGTCTTCTTCGCCTCCGCGCTGGTGCTCCTGCTCTCGCATGAGGCAGCGCCGCTGGTGCGGACCGGCTTGATGTCCTCGCCCTGGGCGCTGCCGCTGCACCTGCTCACCGCGGTCGCCGCGATCGGGGTGCTGGCGGCGCTCTGGTTTCGGCGATATCGTCTCGCCCGAATCGGGGTGGGACTCCAGGTTTCGTTGATCTTTTGGGGTTGGCCGATGGCCCAGTATCCCTTTCTGCTACCACCGAACTACACCATCGCGAATTCAGCGGCACCCGAGCCGACGCTGCGTCTGACCCTCATCACCTTGGCCATCGGCGCCGTGGTGCTCCTCCCGTCGCTGTGGTACCTCTTCCAGATCTTCAAGACCGCTCCCGCCGACCCTGGCGACCGAACCGTATGACGACGATCCGCACCGACCGTCTCGAGATGTTCCCCCTGAGCGCCGATGCCATCGACGCTCTGCTCGAGGCCGATGACCGCCGGCTCCGATCGCTCACCGGCGCAGCGTTTCCCCAGCCGGTGGCGCCGCCGCCCTACATGGCCGACTCGCTGCCGGTGGTGCGGGACCGTCTCCGCTCCGGAGACCGGCAGGCGGAATGGTGGAACTGGCTCATCGTGCGGCGGGACGACCGGGAGGCGGTGGGCTCGGTGGCGTTCGGCGGGAGGCCCGATGCCGAAGGCGCGGTGCTGATCGGCTACGCCATGTATCCCGGCCGCGAGGGCAAGGGCTACGCCACCGAAGCAGTGCGGGCCATGGTGGACTGGGCCTTTGCCCAGCCCGGAGTCAAGGTGGTCCGGGCCCTGGCACCGGTCTGGAACACGCCCGCCGTGCATGTGGCGGAGAAGGTGGGCATGCGCCCGGTGGCGTCAGACGAAGATGACGAGATTGGAGAGGTGTTGGTGTACGAGGTAGCCCGAACCTGATGCTATTTCGTGCTTCCGTGCTTTCGTGATGCGGTTGCCTTTCACCCCCGCCCGTGGGTGAGCCGCTTGATGGTTGGAACCAATATCAGAAGAAAGACTCCCGCGAGTATCGACGTGATCACGAACATGAGGAAGAAGTCGGCCCGACCGCCCAGCACGTGGTAGACCTCACCCCGCTCCACCGCCTTCACCGTCCCCGCTACATACCCGCCGAGCAGGCTGGCCGCGAACAGTGAGAGGAAGAAGATCCCCATCAAGGCCGACGAGTATTTGACGGGCGCCACCTTGCTCACGAAGGAGAGCCCCACCGGATAGAGACAGATCTCCCCGCAGGTGATGAAGAAGTAACACGCGATGAGGTAGCCCGGGCCGACCAGCGTACCGGCGTCGCTCCGGAAGGCGCCGAAGGTGATGATCATGTACCCGAGGCTCAGCAACAATAGCCCATACGCCATCTTGGTGGCGGTGCTGGGTTGGCGGTCACCCAGACGCTCCCAGAGCAGCCCGAACAGCGGCGAAAGGGTCACCACAAAGAACGGTACGGCGGACTGGAACCAGGCGGTGGGCACCTCGTGGTTGGGCAGCAGGCGGCCCACCAAGCCGGTCACCGCCCGGTTGGTGCGCTCGAGGGCAAAGAGGTTCAGGGAGGATCCGGCCTGCTCCGATGCGAGCCAGAAAAAGGTCGCGAAGAACACCACGATGATGATGGCGAGCACCCGGTCTCGCTCCTCCCGGGTCAGCGGCCGTTTGGCGGCGACCGTGTCGCCCACCCGGGTCAGCCCTGCGGGTACCAGGCCGATGTCGCCCAGATAACGGCGGCGAAACACCAGGTAGACGATGAGACCCAGGACCATCCCCACGCCCGCGGCGCCGAAGGCGTAACCCCATCCGAACCGTGAGTCGGCGGCAAAATACCCGCAGATCAACGGCCCAATAAAGGCACCGAGGTTGATGCCCATATAAAAGAAGGTGAAGCCGGCGTCGCGGCGGGGGTCGTCTTCCTGGTAGAGCTGGCCCACCATGGTGGACACGTTCGCCTTGAAGAACCCGGTCCCCAGAACGATCAAGATGAGACCAAGGAAGAAGAACGATCGCCGCTCCAACGCGAGCGCGAAATGGCCGAGTGAGATGATCGTTCCACCGATGACCAGCGACTTGTGGGTGCCCAGGAACCGGTCGGCGAGGTAGCCGCCGAGGATGGGAGTGAACCAGACCAACCCGGTGTACCAGCCGTAGAGCTGGCTGGCGGACTGCTGGGTCCAGCGAAAGACGCCGGCCTGATCGACGAGATAGAGAATGAGGAGCGCCCGCATGCCGTAATAGGAGAACCGCTCCCACATCTCGGCCACGAAGAGAAGCGCCAGACCGACCGGCTGGCGCAGGCGTGCGCCTCGGGGTGTTACTGGAGGGCGGACTGCGGCGGTGGCCAAGATTGGACTCCTTACCGCTTGCGTTTCTTCAGTATGTCGTCCAACACCACCTTGTCGATCTTTCCGTCCATCCGTACCCGCACGTCGTAATTCTCCCAGTACATGAAGTTTTTCAGCGCCTCGAGAAACGCCGGGGTGGCGCTTCCCTGTTTTGTGGCGAGCCATTTCTGGGGTTGATTGGCCGGCTCGCTCAACAGGATCGGCTCCAGCTGTGCGACGATGGCCGGGCCGATTGGTACCAGGTCCTGCGGCCGGCTGGGGAAGAAATGGAGCTTGTGCAGCGCCAGCAGGCGCTCCAGCTCCGCGATCGGGTCGGGCGCGTCATAGACCCGGATGTCGATGAACCGGTCGTTGGCCCCCAGATAGCCGCCGTTCTTCCGCACCACCAGAAGCGCGGCCGACTGCATCCCCCGCTTATCGCCTCCTCCCGCCTGCCCCGCCTTGAGCGACGTCATGAGCCGGTCTGCCAGATCGCCGCGACTGCGCTCGAAGGTCTCAGCCAGGTTCTTCACCGTCTGATCCGACACCATGATGTTCGCCTGGGCGGTGTATCCCCGCCCCACGATCACCTCCCCCTTGCCACCGGGGACGTTCCCTCGCCCTGAGGGTGCACCGACTCGCCCGCCGGCCCAGTCAAAGGTCGATTTCCCGGTGAAGCTCGCGGCATTTCCTCGCGCGTCCACCATACCCACCTGACGGTCCTGCAGCATCGTGTCGGTCCGCATCACGATGCGCAGCGCTTCCTCGGCGGTGGCCCCTTGGGCGATCAGGTCCAGGCCGCGCTCACCGTAGGCGGTGTTTCCCAGGCTCTGGGTCGCGACGGCGCCCACGCCGGCGCGACCCCAAGGCACAATTCCCCCGACGTTGGGAAATTTCGACTGCACCGCGACGCCGAGGTCGCCGGTGACGGAGTCGTAAGCCACGATGCTGTAGGTGTGGGCGAGCTTTTGGAAGTGAGCGGGAGAGGTTGTGGGTTGCTGGGCGGTAAGAGGTGAGAGGTAAGAGGTGAGAAGTAAGAAGTGAGAGGTGAGACGGAGAAAACAACACGCTGGCGTGACAACGAG
>JBGQLP010000103.1:0-5603 GCA_041500125.1 Gemmatimonadota bacterium | reverse complement strand
ATCGACGGCCAGTGGGTGCGGTGGGAGAGCGGCGAGGGCTACTCGGGCAAAGGACTGGACCGAGTTCTCCGCAACGGGAGAGAACGGTGGATCCGCGTGAGCGGGGGTACGAACACGCTGAGGGCGGCGGCGTGACCCGTCGGCAGTCGGACTGTAGCAGCAGGGCCCCGCGGTGGCAAGAACCCATGCATAGATCCCATCGACACCGACTTCATCGGGCAGCACGTCCCGCATGCCGCCGGGCGGCGAGGGATCGAGCCGCGGGCTCGTCAGGGCCGACCTAATCCTGCGGCACGGTCATGATGATCTGGGTCTCGCCGGACGTCTTGAAGACGAGGCCATTGAACCGGACGACGGCGGCGATGATCGTCGGCTGGCTCGAGTCCTCGGTCTTGTAGGCTCCGAGACAGGTGATGCCGCCCTCGAAGCCCGAGTTGATCGATTGCAGCCGGAAGCCGGCCGGCCCCTTGAACACCACCGCGAGCAGACCCTCCCGCACCACGTTCTGGGGCACGATCAGCTCGTCGATGCCGTCGCCGTCGAGGTCGACCGCCAGCGGCGTGGGCTCGATCTTGTAGAACTTGCTCCGATCCGTCCGGGCGGACTGGTAGGCGTTGAGGAGCTCGACCGACAGGTATCCCCCGCCCACCGAGGTGGACGAGCGCCACAGGTCCGAGCCTTCGTTGACGATCTGCAGCCGGTTGAACTCGTCGACGAGGGCCAGCGATCGCGTGTCCTTGCCCATCGCGTTGGAGAAGGCCGCGCCCATCGGGCGGAACGAGGCAGGCACGCGCACCACCTTCTCTGTGATCAGCTTGCCATCCTTAAGGGTCACCTGGTCGGCCTGGCCCGGAGTGAAGAAGTTCTCGGGACTGTAACGCTGGGTCCACAGCGTCTGCTTCACCCCGGTCCCCTTCAGGTCCACCGCGAACAGGAAGTCGGGGACGTACTCGATCGCGACCGACGGTTTGCCGTCCTTGGCGGAGATGATGAAGGAGTTCAGGCCGACCTTCGGGACGTAACGGTTGCCGATGACCTCCAGGGTGCCGTCCTCGTCGAGATCCGCGAGCTGCAGGGAGAACACCCGGCCGAGGCTCCGCATGGACTTGGTCCACTCCGCCTCGACCCTCTGGTCCACGATCCGGTACATGTAGACCTGGTCGCCGTCGCTCACCACCATGTGCACCAGCTTGTCCTTGGGCGAGACCGCGATGTCCATGGCCAGCACCGGAAAGCTGAACTTCGCCACCTCCCGGAGCGGCAGGGAGCCCTCACCCGAGGAATAGCTGCCCGCTTCCAGATCCCCGCCCAGGAGCCGCTGCAGCAGGGACCGAGGCCGCGCCTGCGGGGGGTTCGCGGGACCGCCCTGGGAGAACCGGGGCGCAGGATTGGCCGCCCGCAGGGTCGAGGGCGGGACGAAGAAGGAGGTGGCCACCACCGCGTCCGGGCGCGGCGCCGCGAAGAAGCGCACGTCCATGAACGGCTTGCCCTGCGCCCGCGTGAAGTGGACCGCGAGGATGTTGTCGGCCTTGAAGCGCTCGGAGGCCTCCCGCACGCCCTTGCCGGCCAGGAAATCGGCCGCGGCCAGCCGCTGCTGGGAGAGGTAGACGTTGATCGCGTCGCCCATGGTCACCCGGAACCGCCCGGTGGCGGCGAGCCGCTCGACCAGCTCCTGGGTGGCCGTCTCCACCAGGGTCTCGCGGAGGCTCCCCAGCAACGGCAGGAGGACGATGTTGACCTTCGTTGACGACACGCGGAAGCGATCGCCCGGCTTGACCTCCGTGCCGGCCGGCGCCGGCCCCGTCGAGAAGGCCTCCTGTGCCGCCGTGATGCGGGTGGTGCCCAGCACGTCCTCGGCCCGGCCGAGGACCTGGCCGGTCTTGGGATGCCTGATCTCGCGCCCCTCGCGGTACAGCTCGACCTCGAGGCCCGGCCGCACACCCGCCTTGGCGCCCGCCCCGAGTGTGAGGCCTCCATCGCGCACCTCGAGCACCTCGCCCTCGACCGTCGGGAAGAGATCCAGGAGCTGATCGACCAGCGCGACCATCGGTGCGGAGGTGGTGGGGCCGGCGGGCGGCTGCTGCGCCTTGGTCTGGGCCGAGGCGCCGCCGGCGACGACAAGGACGAGCACCAGCAGGGGCAGGGCCTCGCGAACACCTCGGAATATCATCTCAACGCGGCTCCTCATCGTCTGGGGCGGCACCCCATCGGGGACACTGGTCGACACTATATACCCACTCGACGAAGGAAGGTTCGTAAATCAGGGGGATACAAAGACGACGGGCCCGGGGGAAACCCCCGGGCCCGAAGTTCCTACGCTCTCGCGAGCTAGAAGCTGAAGCGAACGCGAGAGGTGAGCATATACGGGGCGTTTGTGTTGCGTGGACCGAGCGTAGGATCGGTCTGCACATCCAGGGCCTTGCCCGGGATCAGGTAACCGACCTGGTTGTCCCAGGACAGCCCATCGGCGAAACGCCAGCTGATCAGGGCGTTGAGCTCGGTCCCCAGATAGCGGCTCTCTCTTTGCTGCCCGGCGAAATTCGGCACGATGCCGAGACCCGCCGCCGGGAGACTGTTGCGGTCCACCTTCTCGGCCGTCCAGATACCATCCGCGAGCGCCGACACGCTGAGCGCCGGGGTGATGGCGTAGGTGGCCTTGGCGCCGAACTGCATGCGCCCGTACTTGTCGTAGCCGACGGACACACCCGGGTATGGAACGCGGGTGCCGGCTTCGTTCCAGGCGTTGAGGTAGTCGATACCCAGCGACGTGAGGTTGGTACCCCAGTCAGCCAGGTAGCCCGTGTCCGTCGTCAGCGGTTGGTAGTAGCGAATGGTGCCACTCGACGTTCCATGACCGAGGGCGTTGTTGCGGGACGAGTTACCCGTGGTGTACATCGCCAGCGCCTCGAGGAGCAGAGGCCCCAGCTGGAATCCACCCCGCACATCGACGAACCACGCATTGATGTCCGGATTGTACTTGCGGCCGGTGACCGAACCGCTGTTGACGAAAGCAGCCGGCGCGAACGCATTTCTGTTACCGAACTGGTACATGACCGTCGGGTCGAGGGAGAACGGCCCCATCCGCAGCCGCGAGTCGACACCGACCGTGTAACGGTACTCTTTGATCCCACCGCCGGAGGCGCCGCCCGGCATCTGGAACGCCGTCGATGAGCCCAGGCCGCCTATGCCCTGACGGACGTTACCGTTCGTGGTGCCCTGGATGAAGGTCTGCGAGAACATCGGCTTGACGTCCAGACCCTTGAACGGAGTGATCGCGGGGGAAATGATCCAGGCGTAGTCGTCACCGCGGTTCTCAAGGTTGGTGACGGCTCCGTTCGTCGCAAAGGGCAGGTTCGTCTTCGACCCCGTCCCGGTCAGATTCTCCTCGATCTGGACGTAGGTCGCCTGGATCTGCAGGTTCGGCGTGACCTGACTGGTGATGTTCAAGCCGGCGAAGTCACTGCACGAGAAGACACAGAGCTTGTAGCTCGATACGGCGCCGAACGGCTGGGCGCCGAGGCGAGCCGTGGTGGGCACCGGGATGAGCGGCACCGGGAACTCCACGTACAGCCACTTCACCTCGAGGAGGGCACGCATGTCCGTGTTCACCATGAAGCCGCCGTCGGTCCCGAAGCCGCTCTCGACTGCGGGAGTGATCGCGCCACTGGTGGCGCCGCCCCCGTTGGTGAAGTTCGATGAGGCTCTCCCGGCCTGGCCGTACGTGGCATCAAGCTCGAGGCCGAGCACGGCCTTGGCCTTCCCAACTTCTCCGATGATGTCGAAGCGGCCGCGGGTACGGCCATACCACATCTTGTCGCTGCGGTTGAGAACACCGCTGTTGTAGATGTCGATGTTGTGCGAGTACGACGTGAGGTTGTCGATGAAGCCGGTGATGGTCACCTTCGGGGCGGGCGCCTGGGCGAAAGCCATGGGCGCCGCCAAGGCCACGAGGGCCAAGGCGAGCATCAGGACGGCAAGACTCGTCCTTTTCATTGAGACTTCTCCTCAATCAGGTGGATGGCGTGCATTCCTGCTGCGTGTGCTTCCTGACTTCCCGCGATACGCGCGACAACGGTACGTCTGGAGAGACGGGTATTTTGCCTTGTCACCTCCCAGGGAGAAAGAATAGGAAAATGCTTGACCTTTTTACCGCGAACCCGGTTTAGCGGTCAAGAAAAAACCGGCAGGGAGATCCAGGACCAACTTCAACTAATACAGCTACTTGGACTCAGGGCCCATCGCTTTCAGCACCTCGTCTGCCCGCTTGCCGAGCATGGAGGCCGGCTCGAGGTCCCGGGCAGCTCGGAGGTGGGCCGTGGCCTCCGCCTGCCTACCTTCCCTCTGAAGCAACACCCCGAGCCAGAAATGCGACGGCACCAGCCTGGGGTCGAGCTGGAGCGCCGACCGGAACGCGTCCTCGGCGTCCTTGCGGCGGTCGAGCGCCCAGTACGCATAACCCAGGTTGTTGTAGGTGGTCTCCGGCCTGGTGTAGATGGTCTGGGCGAGCGCCTTGCGGTAGGCGGCGATCGCGTCCTCCCACTTGGCCTGCTCGGCGTAGGCGGAGCCCAGGTTGTGGAGCGCGTCGGCATAGGTCGGGTCCAGCTCCACCGCCTTCTGGAACTCGACTTGCGCGTCCGGGTAGCGGCCGATGTTGAGCATCACCGCGCCGACGGCGTTGTGGTAGAGCGCATTGCGCGGCTCGATCTCGACGGCCTGCCGGAGCGAGGACAGACCGAGCGAGATTCGCCCCTCCGAGATGCTCCTGACGCCCGCCTCGTAGGACGCGCGGCCTTCCAGCTTTCGGATCTCGTCGTCGGCCGTCGTCGTCGCGCACGCGGGGAACAATGTGGCGGCGCACAGGGCAATGACCGACGCGCTCCTTGACACCCTCATGATCGCCATGTATTCCTTTGTTTCATGCCAACCTACGAATACGAGTGCCCGCGCTGCCCGCGTGTCTTCGAGGTGAAGCAGCGCATCACGGAGCCGGCGCTCGTAACCTGCGAGCTCTGCGGCGGACCGATCCATCGGCTGCTGTCGGCGGCGCCCTTCATCCTGAAGGGCGAAGGCTGGTACGTCACCGACTACCCGTCCGAGTCACGGAAGAAGGCGAAGGAGTCGACGGCGAAGGAATCAGCCGGGAAGGAATCAGCCGGGAAGGAATCAGCCGGGAAGGAATCAGCGGGAAAGGAATCAGCCGGGAAGGAATCGACAGGGAAGGAATCGGCGTCGAAGGGGGATGGCGGAAGCGCCGAATCCAAGCCGGCGACGTCATCGGAGAGCAAGTCTAGCACGGACAGCGGCAGCAGCTCCCCTTCCTCGACCAGAAAGCCAGCCGCGGGGACCACAAAGCCAGCCGCGGGCAAGCCGGCCGCCGGCTCCTGAGAGGCGGCGTCACCCGACTCGCGTCACGCCAGCCGAGCAACACGAGCCGCTGCAGTGCGGGGCCTACAGGGGGTCAGGCAGCAACCTCCACCGTCGCGTTGAACTGACGGTGGCTACCCTTTGTCACCACCAGAACCCACCCTTCGCGCCCCAGCAGCCGGATCACTTCACGAACCTTCATCCAGCCACTCTACCCTCGAAGCCCCTCACCCTGCCCT
>JBGQLP010000102.1:0-5668 GCA_041500125.1 Gemmatimonadota bacterium | reverse complement strand
GAGATTCCACAAGTTCGACGACCTGAACAGCATCGCGCTGGGTCACTCGGATTGGGAGTACTCCTACCGGCTGGTGCTCCGCGCGCCGTTTCAAGTGGGGCTGGGAAGCCCCCGGCAGCCCTAGCCTTCGAAACGATCCGCTTAGCGCCGTTTGGGTTACCGGCAGGACCGGGCCGGCAGCCACTCTCCGCGGATGATTTTTCACCACAGAGGCACAGAGGACACAGAGGGCTCCTCTCTACGCACAACTCACGACATCGTGGGTGCCGCCATCCAGGTACACCGGCACCTTGGTCCTGGTCTGCTGGAGTCCGCGTACGAGTCTTGTCTTTGTAGAGAGTTGATGCTTCGAGGAATCAACTTTGAACGACAGGTCCCATTACCGGTGGAGTATCGTGGTGTTCGTGTCGAATGCGGGTATCAGCTTGACATAGTGGTAGAGAGTTCCATCATCGTTGAAGTGAAAGCAGTCAAGAAAGTCATTCCGGTTCACCGAGCCCAAGTACTTACCTACCTTAAGTTGACCAACCTTCGCATAGGCCTGTTGATCAACTTCAATGTTGAGGTGCTCCGAAGCGGTCTCTATCGGATCATCAATGGATGATCATTGATTTTTCACCACAGAGGCACAGAGGACACAGAGGGATCACCTAACCTTACAGCTCACGACATCGCGGTTTCTGACATCTGCAACAACTTTGTGTGGTAAAAACAAACAACAAATAATTTGGTTGAAGATGGTGGCCCCCGCGATGTCGTGAGCTCCGTCTGGATGAGGAGCCCTCTGTGTCCTCTGTGCCTCTGTGGTGAAATGGCATTACCCTTACAAGCTGATAGAATTAGAGTAGCAGACGGAGTTGGCCGCAGTGCACTGGGTGGAGGATGGGATGACCGCATCAAGCGCAATGACCGACCGGCAGGGAGCCTGGCCCAGCCTGCCGCTGGCCGAGTGGAAGGATACGCTGGACACGCTGCACCGCTGGGCGCAGATGGCGGGCAAGAGCCGCCTCGCCCTGGCCCCTCCGGTCAATCACTCCTGGCACGTCACCCTCTACCTGACTTCCCGCGGCCTCACCACCTCGCCCATGCCGCATGGCGACCGGACGGTGGAGGTCGAATTCGATTTCATCGACCACAACCTGGTTGTCCGCACCAGCGATGGATCCACCCGGGCCCTGGCACTGGTGCCGCGGACGGTGGCCGACTTCTATCGGGAATACGTCAGCCTGCTGCAATCGCTCGGCCTCAGGGTCAAGATCTGGCCGGTGCCCAGCGAGATGGAGGACGCCCTCCCGTTTCTTCAAGACCAGGAGCACCGGTCGTACGACCCGGATCACGCCGCCCGCTGCTGGCAGATCCTGTCCCAGGCCGGCCAGGTCATCGGGAAGTTTCGGGGCCGGTTCATCGGGAAGTGCAGCCCGGTCCATTTCTTCTGGGGCGGGTTCGATCTGGCCTGCACCCGGTTTTCTGGGCGAACGGCGCCGCCTCATCCGGGCGGCGTCCCTCACCTCCCCGATCGGGTGGCGCGGGAGGCCTACTCCCACGAGTGCATCAGTGCCGGCTGGTGGCCCGGTGGAGGGCCGCTGCCCGAGGCTGCCTTCTATTCCTATAGTTATCCCGAGCCACCCGGCTATGCGGAGGCCCGGGTGCGGCCCGAGGCCGCCTACTACCACAAGGAGCTGCGAGAGTTCGTCCTGCCCTACGAGGCGGTGCGGACCGCCCGCCGGCCCGACGATATACTGCTCCAATTCCTCCAGACCACGTACGAGGCGGGAGCTGACCTGGCGGCCTGGGACCGCCGGGCGCTCGAGCGCAGCGAAAAGGACTGAGCACTATGCAGTGCGGTCACCTGGACCAGATTCGTCCGGTCGCTCCCCGGACCCCGGAGGGCTGCGAGGAGTGTCTTCAGACCAATGGGTGGTGGGTCCACCTCCGACTCTGCCTGACCTGCGGCCACGTCGGCTGCTGCGATTCGTCGCCCAACAAACACGCCACCAAACACTTCCACCGCTCCAATCACCCCATCGCCCGAAGCTTCGAGCCGGGGGAGGACTGGGCCTGGTGCTACGTCGACCAGGTCATGTTCGAGCCCGCTCCCCGGGCCGGCTAGGACCTCGCGCCACCCCTCTATCGGACCCGCCGCGAAAGTGTTATCCGTCACCTCCTCGGCTTCGGGGAGTCGCTAGGTTGGATAAAACCGGCCGGACACCCTGACCAGCAAGGCCGTTCACATAACAGCGGTTTAACTGATCTCACGCCTCCTCAGGGAGGCGTTATCGTCGAGTCGAATCCGTGCCGTTCCCCCGCCTCGTTCGTCCCAATCCGGCCGATCCCCCACACCCCCATCCACGCGGGGTATTTGGGGGAAAATCGCCAACCCTTTCGAGCGCCGCAGTGCGCCTCGTCGGACGAGATCGCGCAGAGGGTGGACGCGCACTGACGCGCCCTTCAGGGTCGGCCATTTTCCCGGAGCGGTGGGTGTGGGGGACCGGCGTGGCGGCCTTCCTCTTAGCCGGGTGCGGCGGCGGATCCAGTCTCCTGCTCCCCGGCGACGGGGTGGCCAACCACATCAAGATCTCGGCGGGAAACAACCAATCCGGCCGAGTGGGCGAGCCGCTCACCGACCCGCTGGTGGCCCAGGTGACCGACTCGCGGGGCCGGCCGGTCCAAGGCGTGTCGGTGGCCTTCGCGTTCACGTCCGGCGCGCCCGGGGCTGAGATCGATCCGTCCACGGCGACGACCGATGCCAAGGGCGAGGCCAACGCGGAGGTGGTGCTGGGGACCACGATCGGCCCCCAGACCGGCGAGGCGAGCATCGTGACCGACGGGGGCACCGCGCCCTCTACCTCGTTCACTCTCATGGCCGTGCCCAAGGACGCCAACGGCATCGCCGCAGAGTCGGGGGACGACCAGAGCGGGGCGGCCGGCTCCAAGCTGCGTCAACCGCTGGTAGTGCAGGTGACCGACGCCTTCGGCAATCCGATCTCGGGGGTGGCCATCGACTGGAGCGCCGAGGGCGGCGGCAGCGTGAGCGATGCCACCAACACCACCGATGACAATGGCCTCGCCTCGGTCGAGCGGACCCTGGGCCCGGCCGCCGGCAAGCAGACGACCCAGGCCAACTCCGAGGGCCTGGCCGGCTCGCCGGTGACCTTTACCCACACCGCGACGGCGGGGAACGCCTCCAGCCTCACCATCGTCTCCGGCAACAACCAGACGGCCACCGCCGGTACCAAGCTTCCCGCGGCGCTGCTGGTTCAGCTGGTGGATGGGGAAGGGAACGGCGTTCCCAACACCGCGGTGACCTGGGTGGTGGGTACCGGAGGGGGGAGCGTGACGCCGCAGAACGGGAACACCGACGATCAGGGCCGAGCCTCCGCCGAGTGGACGCTGGGGCCGAATCCGGGCGAGAACCGGGTGGATGCGGTGGTGTCGGGGGTCGGGATCGCCAACTTCACGGCGACCGGAACCTCCGCCGGGCCCATTGCGACCACGACCACGATCACGAGCGACTCGCCCGATCCCTCGGCGTCGGGCAGCCCGTTCACGGTGGAAGTCCGGGTCACCTCACCGGGGCCCGTTCCCACCGGGACCGTCAGGGTGACCGCGGACGGCGCGCAGGCCAACTGCACTGTCACCCTGCAGAACGGCACCGGCAGCTGCTCGTTGACGCTCAACGCGGTGGGGGACCGGACGCTCCGCGCAACCTACTCCGGCGCGACAGGACTCGCGGGCAGCTCGGCCACCGCCCCCCATCGGGTGAACCCAGCGCAGCAACAGAATCGGGCGCCGCACGCCGACTACAACTGGACCTGCACCGGACTGACCTGCCAGTTCACCGACCACAGCAGCGATCCGGACGGGGATCAGACGCTGGCGAGCTGGAGCTGGAACTTCGGGGACGGGGCCACCTCACCCGACCGGAATCCGACGCACACGTTCCCGGGAGCGGGCAGCTATCTGGTGGCGCTCACAGTGGGCGACAATGCCGGGGGAAGTAACACGGCCACGGCCCACGTGGACGTGCACGCGCCGCCGCCGCCGCCGGCGAACAAGGCTCCGCACGCGGAGTTCGAGGTGCACTGCACCGACCAGACCTGCTCCTTCACCGACAGGAGCAGTGATGACGACGGCGTCATTGCGGGCCGGCACTGGGACTTCGGCGACGGGCAAAGCTCTACCGAGCAGAATCCCTCGCACCCCTACGCCGCGCCCGGCCATTACAACGTGACGCTCACTGTGACCGACAACGGAGGGGCGACCGACTTCAAGACCCACGACGCGAACCCGACCGCACCGCCGCCGCCGCCACCAGCCGGAACGACGACGAGCATCACCAATGACGATCCCGACCCATCTGTGCAGGGTGTCCCGTTCACCGTCAGCTTTACGGTTAGCTCCGGATCGGGAGTGCCGGGTGGCACTGTCACCGTGAGTGATGGAACCGATAGCTGTTCGGGAAACTTGGATGGCACTGGCTCGGGCAGCTGCTCGCTCACGCTAACGACGGCTGGATCGAGAACCCTCACTGCCACGTATCCCGGAAATTCGAGCTTCGCTGGTAGCCAGGACAGCGCGAGTCACGGCGTCAATCCACCCCCAACCGCAGCCTTCACCGTTCCCACGGATTGTACCGTCGGCGTTGCTTGCCAATTTATGAATCAGAGCACCGACGATGGCGCCATTAGCAGTTCGAGCTGGAACTTCGACGATCCAGACTCAGGCAGCGACAATACCTCAGTAGACCAGAATCCGTCCCACACCTTTTCTCACGACGGCTCTTTTGCTGTCCAGCTCACCGTGACCGATAACCTCGGCGCAACCGGCACGGTCTCCAATCAGGTGACGGTCGCCACTCCTTAGTCCCGCCGCTTTCCGAAGGACGCATTTCCCGCTGGCTCGGTCGTTTTTGCGACAAAAACCACCCCGCTCAAGCTCCCCGACCCCGATCCGATACTTGACAAATGTGACGGGGATCACAATTGTGTACCAGCGCGAGCATTGACAACGAGATGACGCCGTCCGGCGCTCATTCCATCGCGCTCTGTCTGACTAAGTCCCCCTAGTCTCAGTAGCACCCCGTCACACAACCACCGGGAGAGGTAAACGCCTCGCCCAGCGCGTCAGGAATCATGGCGACGAGCCGTCGCTCCGGCCCTGCCGGCACCGGCCCATCCCACTGCCGCGACAAGCTGTGGTCCACCCCTCATCTTGCAGAGGAACGCCAGCGTATGACGCTCATGTGTACGCTCACCCGCGGTGGAGGTCGCCTCCGAGCGCTCCTGCTCGTCGCTCTCTCCGTCGCCTTCGGTGCGTGTGACGGCACCGATCACCTCACCAACGTGGCCGACGAGACCGCCCTGCCGGCAGCCGCTCCCGTGGCCCTGTTCGCCAGCAGCTCCACCGGCGGCGGCATTCCATTCGGCGTGTCGCATGTGCCCAACGACAAGTTCGGCCCGGTCTACACCGGGGCACTCCGCTACATCTACGCCAGTCACCTGTTGAGCGATCTCGAAGCCGCTCGGCGGGCCGGCGCCCGGGTGATCGTCTCCTTTGCTGGCGCCGACGACAACTACCAGAACTCGAACAAGAGCTTCAGCCTCACCAAGTGGAAGCAGCAGCTGGAGCCCTACAAGAAGGTCGATTTCTCGTCCTACATCAACGACGG
>JBGQLP010000101.1:0-5890 GCA_041500125.1 Gemmatimonadota bacterium | reverse complement strand
TAGCGGCGCACACGTTCCTGCATGCGGAGGGCCGCGTAGCAGGCGCGCAGCGCGTGATCCTCATGGGCGAGGGGGGCCCCGAAGAGGGCCATGATCCCGTCGCCCATGACCTGGTTGACGGTGCCCTCGTAGTGGTGAACGGCTTCCATCATGCGTTCGAGCACCGGGTCGAGCAGCTGGCGCGCCTCTTCCGGGTCGCGGTCGGCGAGCAGCTCCATGGAGCCCTTGAGGTCAGCGAAGAGGACGGTGACCTGCTTGCGCTCGCCTTCCAGCGCGCCGCGGGAGGTCAGGATGCGCGCCGCGAGGTGCTTCGGCGTGTAGGACTCCGGCGTGGGGCGCTGCGGTGCGGCCGCCGAAGGGCTCAGGACCTCGCCACACTCATTGCAGAAGCGACTACCCGAGGCATTTCCGTGCCCGCACGCGGAGCACGCGACCGCGAGGTTGGCGCCACAGTTGCTGCAGAATCTGGCGGCGGGCGGATTCGGGTGCTGACAGCGCGGGCACGACATCGGATCGGACGCCGCCCGGCGCCCCTATGATCCTTCCTTCACCTCGATGATCTCATCGGCCAAGAGACCGTGAGCCTCACGATGGACGGCTGCCGCCGCCTCCTTGCTGGGGGCTTCGACGAGACAGAAGACCTTGCCGGTGCCCTCGTCGTACCAGTAGCGAATGTAGTGAACCCCGTGCTTGTGCTGGACCTGGAGGTCCTTCTGATGCGCGTCCTTCACTCCATCGCCGGTCAACCCCTCGATCTTGTGGTGCACGTCGAGATATAGTGGCATCGAGCTCTCCTGACGCGTGCGCGGTCGCTTCCCGATTGGTGGCCGGAGTCTAGGGCAGCCCACCGGCCGGGGTCAAGTGCGACGGGCGTAGCACCGAACGCGGCGATGCTCCGGCCGATTCTCTGCTTCCAACCACTTCGGGCGACTTGCTGCAGGCAGGTTTCTGATCGCATGAGAATGCGAGCGCCGCATGTGCCGCCACCCCTCCGCGCCCTGTTGCTCGAGCCAGCTCGCCCAGGCTCACGTAGCGGTGGGTGGCGTAGCGGGGAGCCGAGATGAGCCTCCTCTACCTGCGGTCGCCCCCCCGTGCGCTCGCCGCCGTCCCCGTGGCATAATCTGCCGGGCCCAGACCCCCCGGGGGAGCCGGATCGTCGGCGCCACTCCCGCCGCAATGGAGGATCACATGGACTACTACGACCTCGGCTCGTACACTCGCAAGGTCACCACCGCCCTGCCCGACACCCAGCTCTGGTTCGATCGGGGCCTCAACTGGCTCTACGGCTTCAACCACGCCGAGGCGATCGCCTGCTTCAAGAAGGTACTGGAGCTCGACCCCGACTGCGCCATGGCCTACTGGGGTATCTCCTACGCGGCCGGGCCGAACTACAACCTGCCCTGGCACCTCTACGACCCGGCCGGCAAGGCCGCCGCGCTCGCTGCCGCGTATGACGCGATGCAGGGCGCCCTGGCCCATGCGGGCGGCGCCAGCCCGGTCGAGCAGGCGCTGATCCGCGCCCTGCCCGCGCGCTATCCGCAGCGCGAGACCATCGAGGACCAAGCGCCGTGGGACGCCGCCTATGCGGACGCCATGCGCCAGGTGTTCCGCGCCAACCGCGACGACCTCGAGGTGCGCCACGTCTTCGCCGAGTCGATCATGAACCTGACGCCCTGGAAGATGTGGGACCTCAAGACCGGGGGCGTCGCCGAGGGCGCCGGCACGGCGGAAGCGGTCGAGGTGCTGGAGGGTGCCTTCCGCGACATCCCCGCCTCGTGGAGCCACCCGGGGCTCCTCCATCTCTACGTCCACCTGATGGAGATGTCGCCCTTCCCGCAGCGCGCGCTGCGGGCGGGTGACCGGCTGCGCGATCTGGTGCCGGATGCCGGCCACCTGATCCACATGCCGACCCACATCGACGTGCTCTGCGGCCACTACCGCGACGTGCTCGTCTACAACCAGAAGGCGATCGCCGCCGACCGCAAGTTCCTGGCCCGCGAGGGGGCCCTGAACGTCTACGCGCTCTACCGCACCCACGACTACCATTTCGCGGTCTACGGGGCCATGTTCCTCGGCCAGTACGGGGCGGCCATGGAGGCGGCGCAGGAGCTGGTCGACACCACGCCCGAGGAGCTCCTGCGCATCCCCTCGCCGCCGATGGCCGATTTCGTCGAGGGTTACCTATCGATGAAGCAGCACGTGCTGGTGCGCTTCGGCAAGTGGCACGAGATCATCGCCCAGGAGCTGCCCCGTGACCGGGAGCTCTACTGCTCGACGGCCGCGATGATGCTCTACGCCCAGGCGGTGGCCCATTCGGCGCTCGGCCACATCGCCCAGGCCGAGGCAGCCAAGGCGGCGTTCATGGAGGCGAAGCTGCGGGTGCCGGAGAGCCGGCGGGTGCACAACAACACGGTCCGGGACCTGCTGGCGGTGGCCGAGGAGATGCTGAACGGCGAGCTGGAGTACCGGCGCGGCAATTACGAGGTCGCCTTCGCCCATCTGCGTCGCTCGGTCGAGCTCGACGACGCGCTGCCCTACGACGAGCCGTGGGGCTGGATGCAGCCGACCCGGCACGCGCTCGGCGCGCTGTTGCTGGAACAGGGCCGGGTCGCCGAGGCCGAGGCGATCTACCGCTCGGATCTCGGCCTCGACGGCAAGCTCAGCCGGGCCTGCCAGCATCCCGACAACCTCTGGAGCCTGCACGGGCTGCACGAATGCCTGACCCGACGTGGCGAGACGGTCGAGGCCGCCCTGATCAAGCAGCGCCTCGACCTGGCGCTGGCAAGGTCAGAGGTGCCGGTGAAAGCCTCCTGCTTCTGCCGTATGAAGGTCGCGGCCTGAGCGGCCGGCCAAACCGCCGGATCTTCGAAGGGGGGCTAGCGACCTGATCGCTAACCCCTCGTATTGGTTGGTCCGGCGATTGCCAGGGGTGTGGTGGGCACCGGGGTCGCCTTCCGCGGCTTCCGCTGCGGCTGGGGCTGCCATGGCCGACTCTCGGGCGCACCCCGGCGGCAGCGGTGGCTGGGCTCGATCCACGGTGGGGCGCTCGACCGTGCTCTAGCCAAAAGCTGGATGCGGTGGAACCGGACTGCTCTCGCGCCGGGACGAAGCTAGCCGCTGGAGGCGTTCAAGACCGCGGACTCACACCAGGACCAATATCGTATCCCCCTCTCAGGGCAGAGGGTATCGCCGGCGACGGGAAGCGCCGGCACCGACGCTGGCGGGACCCAGCCGGGTGACCCCTGTCGGTGTTCGCTCCATCCGTCCCAGGCTCACTCCCGGGCAGGCCGGCCCAAGTGTGTGGGGCAGCCATGCCGCAGAGTCGCGACACTGCCCCACTCCGGGCATCTCGCTCCGCCCGCCAACCTCGCGAATCCACTGCAATATCGTCCTGGCACCTCGATTGCTGTGATGCCGTCAGATGACTTCAAGGGAGGTGGGAGATCCGCCACCGTGCAGGGAGAACCGTCCGCAAGGATCTGCCAACGTCTTCGCATTGGTGCCGAGGAGCGGGGAATTCGCCTCGCATGGGCCTGAGCTGGTCACTCCTGATTCCACCAGACGAGAGGGATCCCAATGAAGCGCTTGAAGACCACCCGACGACAATTCATCGAGACCGCAGCGCTCGCCACCGCGGCACTGACCGCACCTCCGTTCATCCGCCGGTCCCATGCGGCCGGGAAGTTGACGGTGGCCCTTTGGGACCACTGGGTGCCAGCCTCCAACGATGTGCAGAAGAAGTTGATGATGGACTGGGCGGCGAAAAACAAGGTCGACCTCTCCGTGGACTTCGTCACCTCCCAGGGCAACTCCAACACCCTGATGGCCGTGGCGGAATCCCGGGCCAAGGAGGGTCATGATGTCTTCATGCTGCCTCAGCAGTATCCGTCGATCCTGAGAGACTCGCTGGAGCCCCTGGACGATATCGCCGCTGACATGCAGAAAGCCTACGGGAAGTACTCCGTGGTGGCGGAGTATGCCTGCAAGATCAAAGGAGTGTGGCGAGCCGTCCCGGCTCCGACGGGATCACACAGCTACCCCATGGTGTCGCGCTTGGATCTTTTCCAGAAGCATTGCGGCGTGGATCTGCAAAAGGTCTTCCCCACCGACGTGAAACAGCGAGACAAGAAATTGATCGACGCCTGGAACTACGACAACTTCCTCGTCTACGCGGAAAAGCTGCACAAGGCGGGCGTGCCATTTGGCAATCCGATCGGCCAAACGAGCGACACCAACTCCTGGCTGGGGCCACTCTTCAAGGCCTTCGGCAGCGAACTGGTGGACGCCAGCGGCAAGATCATCGTCAATTCCGACGGCACCCGATTGGCGCTGGAATACATGAAGAAGCTGACTCAGTTCATGCCGCCGGAGATATATTCCTGGGACGACGCGGGCAACAACCTGCACATCATTTCGGGCCGAGGCGCCTGCATTCAGAATCCCCCCAGCGCCTGGGCCGCGGCGAAGAAGACGCAGCCCGCCAATGCCGCACAGATGTGGCATCACGACACCCCGCGCGGCCCCAACGGCCGCTATCGGGGTTCGCTGATGTACAACCTGGGCGTCTGGAACTTCGCCAAGAACAAGTCGGCCGCCAAGGACCTGGTGCGCCACATCAACCAGAAGGAACAGGTCTTCCAGATCCTGACTGCTTCCGATGGCTACGACATGCCGCAGATCGCCAGCTTCCTGACTCACGACGCCTGGGTCAAGGCGGGTCCTCCGTCGGGCAGCCAGTACAACTATCCGATCCGCGGCGATGAAATTCCCTGGATGGGCGGGATGCCGGCACCCTCCGGGATCGGCGGCCAGATCTACGCCCAGTCCACCTTTGGCAACCTGACGGCGCGTTACACCGCCGGCAAGATGTCCATGAACGAAGCCATCAAGTGGGCGGAGAACGAGCTGGACGGCTTCCTGCGGGACGCCTGATTCGCGAGTGCAGGCTCCGCCCCCGGCACTCGGGCCTGGGGCGGAGCTCTTCCCGCTTTCTGAGGGGGAGCCCGGGCCCAGGGTTCAGGGCGGGTTGCCGTCCGAGTCACCACGAGGGGATCTTCCCATGACCCAGCACATCACCCACTCTGCCGCGTCCCTGCTGAATGGTGAGAGCCAGCGGGCGCGCCTGGGTCATCGGCTCCGTCAGTTCGCTTCCGCCCGCTCCACACTGGCGTTCCTGCTCGTCTTGCCCCTGCTGGCGCTGATCGGAGGGTTTGTCGTATATCCGTTCTTCTATGGGATTCGGCTCAGCATGCTCAACAAGTCGGAAACGGCGTTCGTCGGCTTCAAGAATTTCGAGTTTCTGTTCAAGCGCGACACGTTTTGGATGGTCCTTCAGCAGTCCTTCCTGTTCGCCCTGACCGCAGTGTTTTTCAAGGCGGTGATCGGATTCGTCCTCGCGCACCTGGTGGATGTTCTGCCGAACAAGCGCCAGCGGATCTGGCGAGGGATGCTGCTGGTGCCGTGGGTCATACCGCCGGCCCTCAGCACCCTGGGCTGGTGGTGGCTGTTCGACCCCACCTACAGCGCGATCAACTGGCTGCTCCGCGCTACCGTCGGGATCAGCATCCCCTGGTTGAGCGAGCCGTTCTGGGCGCGCTTCTCGGTGATCCTGGTCAACATCTGGTACGGGTCGCCGTTCTTCATGATCATGTACCTGGCCGGGCTCAAGTCCGTTTCCGCCGAGCTGTACGAGTCGGCCACCATGGACGGCGCGAACGCGTTCCAGCGCTTGATCTACGTGACGATCCCCATGATGCGGAACATCATCGCCATCACGGTGTTGTTCTCCACCATCGTGACCTTCGCGAATTTCGACATCGTGCGGGTGCTGACCTACGGCGGCCCGCGCAACACGACGGATCTCTTTAGCACGTATGCGTTCAAGCTGAGC
>JBGQLP010000100.1:0-6035 GCA_041500125.1 Gemmatimonadota bacterium | reverse complement strand
GTGTTCCGGCCCCAGCAGCGGACATCATCGGGAGCGCCGGAAAAGACCGCGCAGGTGTGATAGGCACCCGCATCGACACTCAGCGCCGGCGGTGGAGCTCCGGAAACCGCAGCCGGGACCAGCACGAATCCTCCAAATGTGCCTCTGCCAAGCTGGCCGCTGTCATTGGCGCCCCAACAGGTGACTGCTCCTCCCACAATCGCGCAGGTATGGTACCCGCCGGCAGCCACCGAAGTGGCTGGGCCCAGCAGGGGGCCTGCCGTCACGGGAGTCCCGAGGGGCTGCGGTGAGAACGTCGTGCCGTTCCCCAACTCCCCGTGGCCGTTGTAGCCCCAACAGCTGACACTGCCGTTGGTCAGCACGGCGCAGGTGTGATAGCCGCCCTGGGCTGTGGTCCCCTGCACTCCGGCTCCCGTGGCGGCGTCGAGCTGGCGAGCCGAAATAGAGATGGTGTTGAATACGCCCGGGGAGGTTCCGGTTTCGCCATCGTTGTTGTAGCCCCAACACGCCGCGCTGCCGTTACCCAGCAGGGCACACGAGTGGTACGCGCCGGCGGTCACCGCAACCGCACCAGCGATCCCTGCCGCCGGTGTCGCCGTATAGGTATTGCCAAACGTGCCCGCGGTAATCTGTTGGTCATGGTTGTAGCCCCAGCACATGACGGTTCCGTCGCTCATCAGCTCGCAGGAGTGATAGCCTCCGGCCGCGATCGCGACGCCAGGGACGGTCGCAAAGGTTCGAATGGGCCCCGGTGCGCTGATCAGTTCGGCTCCGGTAGAATTGCCGGCCTGTCCATCGTGGTTGTTTCCCCAGCACTGCACCGAGCCGCCGACCAACAGCACGCAGGTGTGAAACCCGCCGGCAGCCACGGCAACGACGTTGGCGAGGTTGGTCACCGTCTTGGGATACTCGTTGTCCTGGAAATTGCTCTGGGTTGTCCCCCGTCCGAGTTGGCCTTCATTGTACCGCCCCCAGCACTTGACCGTCCCGTCCAGCTTGAGGGCGCAGGTGTGATAGGCACCGGTAGCAACCTGGGTGGTACGGAAGTAGGCCAACACGGTTGCATCACTATTGAGCGTGACCGGACAGGATGAACTGCTCCCGCTGCACCCGCCTGACCAGCCCGCGAATACCGAGCCGGGGCTGGGGGTGGCAGTCAGCGTGAAGGCAGTGCCCTGCTTCGCCGTGGTTGCACACGCTGCGCCCCCTGCGCCGCAGGAAATACCTGCGGGTGTACTCGAAACATCGCCACTCCCGACTCCCGCCACTTGTACCGTCAGTGTTTTGGTGCAGCCAACCAGCAGTACCATCAACGGCAGGAGACCCAAAAGGACCGCGAGTCTCTCGGCGGGTCGCAATCTTTTCGTCATTGGCCCTCTCCTTCGATTTCATCCGTGAGGAGGTTCGTCGTACCACTCGTCGTCGTGACGTGAATGTCGAGGCGGTATGCGCCCCCCACACGGTGTCTAGGGGGGCTGAAGCTGTCGCTTCCAAACGCGGCCAGGGTGACGGTCTTTAATCGGGATGAATGAAAGGTACCTCCAGGTCTCAGGGAGGGAAATCAGCCTGGATAAGCATCCAATGCGACATTGTGGACCAGTAAATGTCGCAAAAGCGATCGTTGGCAACGAATCTTGGTCACATCGGGTCTCACAATCGTCCGATCCGGTCCGCGCGACGATCCATCCGGTCTGCACGACGATCCATCCGGTCCGAAGATCCTCCCATCCGATCCTCGCGACGAGTGTTTGGACGCGAGTGACACCATTTTCAGTCCACTCGACGCTCCATCGGGTCCAACAATCGCCATTTCCGGTCCACGGAACGTTCGATCCAATGCCTCGGACGCTCGATTCAATGCGCTGACCTCCTGATCGGGTCCGACTATCGCCCCAACCGGTCCGCGCGACGCGCGTTTGGACGCCACGGACGCCATTTTCAGTCCAAACGACGATCCATCGAATGCCAACATCGCCATTGCCGGTGCTCCGACGGTTCCATCGAGCCCGACAATCCCTCGATTCAGTCCGCAGATCTCCTCATCAGTCCGCACGACGCCTCATCCAGTCCGCGCGCCTCCTGATTCAATTCACCAGTTGCCCTAATCGCTGCTGTTCGTGTCGCTGTGACACTTCTGGAGGACAGTCGAGTGGACATGTCGTGCATGCCGCTGGTGCCGATCGTTCGAATGTTGGCCCGGATTTCATGAAAAAATCGGACAACGACACTCGCCGGGTTGACAAAGTTCATTTTTTCATGATGGCGCGCATCTCGGAACGTATGCAGTGGAGGCCGCGCGGCCCACGGGGTGAGCTGTTCTGCGCTCGGGGCGAGGTGCTTCCCGCGCGGAAATTTCTGGCACGCTCTAGGCATATCAGTGCCCCGCCGAGCGAAACGGTCGGCGTCGCTCGGCCAATACCATCCTCATCGCACCGCCGCGCGGTCGCCGATCGCCGTACGGCATAGAAGAGGAGTCGTTATGAACCGGCAGGTCAGTAGTCGGCTCGAGATGGGCGCGCGAGCCCTGGAGTTCAGTCGCGCCCACCCGGTCAACAGTGACGGGTACACCACTGCCCTGAAGCAGCTGGAGGAGCAGCTCGCCCGCGCCGACCAGCTCGCCAAGGAGCAGGAACGAGGCACCACCGAGGTCCGCGCCGCCACCGCTCACAAGAGCGACCTGAAGCGCTCGATCCGGCGGAGCCAGCTGGTCCACCTCGGCCGGGTCGCCCAACGGGCGGCGAAGGAAGTCCCCGAGCTGGCCCAGAAGTTCGATCTCCCCCGCATTCCCGTCCGCAACCTGGCGTTCAGGACCGTCGCCCGCACCATGGTCGAGGAGGCACAGCAGCAGAAGGAGCTGCTGGTCAAGCACGGCCTGGTGGCGGAGATCCTCGACACCCTGGGCCAGTCGCTCGACCAGTTCGATCAGTTAGTCGAGCGGGCGGCCGAGGGCCGGCGGATCCACGTCGGGGCGGTGGCCCAACTGGCAGCGGTGTCCGATGAAGTCGTCCAGATCGTGAAGGGCATCGACGGCTACAACCGCTTCCGCTTTGCCGCCGAGCCGAGTCTGCTCGCGGCCTGGGAGACGGCCAGCAACGTCATTGGACCACCGAGGACGGGCGGTCAGGCGGACGGGCGGACGGAAACACCGTCTCCGACGCCGCCCCAAGCCGGCCAGATCAAGCCGGCGGCGTGATGTATGGAAGTACTCGCCGTAGGATCAGAAACGTGAACCGCCACCCGACGTCCTGGTGGCGGTTCTCGTATTTAGAAGTGCTTCACCACAGAGGGCCCCCAGCACAAGAGAAAATGGTCTTGCAGTGAGAAACCCTCGTTGGATCGGAGCCCTCTGTGGTGTAATTGGTTGGCTGGTAGTTTTACGTCGGCACGAGGGGGTCAGTGAGCCGACGGTTACCCGGCCGATTCCTCTCTTCGTTCGGAATGACTCGCGAAACCCACCTCTCACCTCTCACCTCTCACCTCTCACCTCTCACCTCTTACCTCTTACCTCTTACCTCTTACCTCTCACCTCTCACCTCTCACCTCTTACCTCCGCCGTCACCAGCGGCAGTGAGACGGCTGACCGTCGTCCTCAACCGTGCGAAAGGCCAGGAACTTCCGCTCCCAAAATGACAACGGACGCATGAGCTCCCGGTCCGAGAACGCGTCGTCCACCTGGTATCGCTCGCCCCGGCGCACATAGGTGATCGATGCTTTGGTAAAGCCGATGTGCTTCCAGTACTGCAGCGTCCGCTTCACCTCAATGAACGGAACTCGGGCCTGCGGAATGTCAGCCAGCCAGCGGGAGTTGCGGCGGACTCTGCGGTCGCCTTCTTCCAGCCACGCCTGCCACGGAAACAGCCCCGAAGGATAGCCGACGACCGAATCCACCCGGACAAGATCGTTCTGATAGTCGCTCACAAAGAAGAGCCCCGCCGGAACCAGAAAGTGATTGGTGTGCCCTCCCTCGGTGCGAAGATTACTGAACATCGAGTAGTTCGCCTCCGTCTTGAGGCCCAGATAGGAGGTGGCGCCGTTCACGAATGCGAGGACGGGGATCACCCACGCCAGTGCGACGCCGGTCCACCCGCGGCGGGCCGGGGGCTGGTTGCTCCGGAGAAAGATCGGGAGCAACACCGCCCAGACCATCAGGGTCCACAACGCGCAGATCACAGTGTCGGCCTGGAGGGTCCATCCCGACAACCTGAAGATGACCGGGCTCCCCCGGAATCCGTGAAAGACGAAGCTGGTCGCTACTATCCCGCCCAGGCTGACGACGAAGCAGGCGCCAGCCCAGCCACGAAGCCGGTTGAGCTCTCGCTGAATCCCGTCCCAGGGGAGGAAGAACAGATAGAGCGCGAATATCACGGTTGCGAAGTCGAAGAATCGCGCCCATGCCACGGCGGTGTGGAAGACGAGTCCCAGGATGGCGCCGACATGGACAAATCGGGGCCAAAGCAGGAGGACCGGGATGACCAGCTCGAGCGCCACAGTGAGATAGATATTGAAGGACAGAACCGAGTGCGGGGGCCGGGGGAACCCGTGCAGCTCGAAGATCCAGGCCAGTTGGCTCGTGGCGCAGCTGACGGTGGGATCGAAAAACGAGCTGTTCAGCTTGTGAAAGGCGGCAAAGAAGTAGACGATCGCGACGGTGGCGCGAATCGGACCCTGAATACTCTCCCAGAGTCGCCGTTGGCGTGACTCCGGATCACGGCTGCGCAGCGCCTGAACGCAGCCGATCAGGAGGCCCCCGTCCACCAGGAACCCAATGACCGCATGGTTGGCCGCGGCCGGAAGGTTGAGCCAGATGAGACCCCCATGGGCCAGCGCAAAAGCGGCGATGGCCCAGAGCCGCTCGGGATAGAGCAGGAGCAGAATGACGAAGGGATAGATCGGAAGTCCGGTGAACGGCTCCGCCTCCAGATAATGGAGCGCCGCCGCAACCGCCCATACCGAAGAGAACAGACCGAGCGGGGTCTGAACCCGCAAGAGCCTCATGATCGGGGCGTGTAGATCTCCCCGCCCAGCTCGCGGAACTCCGCCGCCTTTCGCTCCATCTCCGCGGCGTAGTCCCGCACATCCTGGGTGATCTGCATCGAGCAGAACTTGGGGCCGCACATCGAGCAGAAATGCGCCACCTTTGCCCCCTCCGCGGGAAGGGTCTCGTCGTGATACGCCAGGGCGGTGACCGGATCGAGCGCCAGGTTGAACTGGTCCTGCCAGCGGAACTCGAACCGCGCCTTGCTCAGGGCGTCGTCCCAGGCCCGGGCGCCTGGATGGCCCTTGGCCAGGTCCGCCGCGTGGGCCGCAATTTTGTAGGCGATCACGCCGGCCTTCACGTCGTCCCGGTTGGGCAGGCCGAGGTGCTCCTTGGGCGTCACATAGCAGAGCATGGCGGTGCCGTACCAGCCGATCATCGCGGCGCCGATGGCGCTGGTGATGTGGTCGTAGCCCGGGGCGATGTCGGTGGTGAGCGGGCCCAGGGTGTAGAACGGCGCCTCGTCGCACCACTCGAGCTGCTTCTCCATGTTCTCCTTGATCAGGTGCATGGGAATGTGGCCCGGCCCCTCGTTCATCACCTGGACATCGTATTCCCAGGCGATGCGGGTGAGCTCGCCCTGGGTCTTGAGCTCGGCGAACTGCGCCTCGTCGTTGGCATCGGCGATGCTGCCGGGCCGGAGCCCGTCGCCCAGGGAGAACGAGACGTCGTACGCCGCCATGATCTCGCAGATCTCGCGGAAGCGGGTATAGAGAAAGCTTTCCTGGTGATGGGCGAGGCACCACTTGGCCATGATTGACCCGCCCCGGGAGACAATGCCGGTGACTCGATTGGCGGTGAGGGGGATATACGGCAACAGGACTCCGGCGTGCACGGTGAAATAGTCGACCCCCTGCTCGGCCTGCTCGATCAGGGTATCCCGGTAGACCTCCCACGTGAGGTCCTCGGCGGCACCACCGACCCGTTCCAGGGCCTGGTAGATCGGGACCGTCCCGATGGGAACGGGGGAGTTCCGGACGATCCACTGACGAGTCTCGTG
>JBGQLP010000099.1:0-6066 GCA_041500125.1 Gemmatimonadota bacterium | reverse complement strand
GTGCTGTACTCGCGCACCGCCTCCAGCAGGCGTAGCGTGCCGAGCCCCACTACATCTGCTGTGTACTCGGGCTGGTCGAAGGATACGCGGACGTGCGATTGCGCGCCAAGGTTGTAGACCTCCTGCGGTTCGTACCGCTCGAGGATCTGTCGGATCACGCGGCCCTCGCTCAAGTCGCCGTAGTGCAGTTGGAGCGCCGGGGACTCGTGCGGATCGGCGTAGAGGTGGTCGATCCGGTCGGTGGTGAACGTCGAGGCGCGGCGAATCACGCCGTGCACCTCGTAGCCTTTCGCAAGCAGCAGCTCGGCCAGGTACGACCCGTCCTGTCCGGTAATGCCAGTGATCAGCGCGCGCTTTTCCTTGTGATCCTTCACGCGATCAGGGATTCATAAGTGTACTTAGCGGAGGTCTCCGGACAGTTCCGGTGGTCGCTGGCTCCTAACGCTCACGCCGGCGTCTGCTCCTCGCCCATGGCCACGAGCCCATCCTGGAAGGCCTGCCAAGGCGTCCGACCCTGCGTGCAATAGCCCTGGTGGCTGCGCTCCTCGTTGTAGATGCGGAGGAAGCCCAGAAGCCGTTGGTCTTCGACGCTCATACGGGCACCGGTCCGCCTGCTTCATTGAGATCGTCAGTCCATCTCGTATCGGGTGACTCCGGCGGCCTGCAGCGCGACGTGCCAGGCAAATCTGGGGTTATTGCTCAAATACCGGCGCCACAGCCTTCGCGGCTCGCTGGCGAGTCGGAAGAGCCATTCCAGCCCAGAATGTTGCATCCAAACCGGCGCCTGCGGCTTCAGGCCAGCGAGGAAATCGAATGCCGCCCCCACGCCGACAAGCACGGAGGCTCGAATGCGGCCCACATGGGCGGCCATCCACCTTTCCTGCTGCGGCGTGCCAAGCCCCACCCACACGATGTCCGGCGCGACGTTGTTTATCTGACCAACGATATCTTCGTCTTCCTGCTCGGTGAGCGGCCGGAAGGGCGGCGACATGGTTCCAACGACACTAAGCTGCGGGTAGCGAACAACGAGTCGTCGGGCGAGCAATTCCGCCACGCCGGGAGCGCCACCGTAGAAGAGGTGCCGCCAGTTCCACGCGGCGGAGCGCTCGGAGCACGCCAACAGCAGATCCGGGCCGTACACCCGAGTAACGTGCTTCATGCCGTGCATATGGCTCAGCCAGACCAACGGCATGCCGTCAGGCGCTACCAGGCCAGCGCGGTTATGAATGGCACGCAGCTCTTCATCGCGCTGGCTCTCCATGACACCGTGCACCCCGGTTACGCATATGTAGCGGCGCTCGTGCGTCTCAATCCACCGCTCGATCGTGCCCAGCGCCATCGCCATGTTGATTGCGCTGACCCCCACGCCGAGCACGTCCACGCGCGCCGCGGCCGCGGCCCTCTGAGCGGCAGCCGTCAACTGACCACCCGAGCCGGCTGAAGGCCATGCTTCGCCATGTGCTGGTCGTGGATCCATGCGTACGTCCGCTCGAGGCCGTCCCGGAGCCGCACGCCCGGCTCCCAGCCGAGCTCCTGCCGGATCCTGGTGTTGTCCGAGTTTCGTCCGTTCACACCTCTTGGGGCCGCAAGCTCGTACTTCCGGCGGAGCCGCACACCCGCGATCTCCTCCACGAGGTCCACCAGTTGGTCGATCGTGACCAGTTCGTCGGAGCCGAGGTTGATCGGATCAAGAATGTCGCTCTCGGAGATCGCGAGGGTTCCCCGTACGCAGTCGTCGATGTACATGAAGGAGCGCGTCTGCTGGCCATTCCCCCATATCTCGATCGTTCGGCTATCCGTGAGCAGTGCCTCGATCACCTTGCGGCAAATCGCCGCCGGCGCCTTCTCCCGGCCGCCTTCCCACGTGCCGTGGGGACCATAGACGTTGTGGTAGCGCGCCACCCGCGTCGCCAGCCCGAAATCCTCCCGGAAGTGCCGGCACATCCGCTCGGAGAAGAGCTTCTCCCAGCCATACCCATCCTCCGGCATCGCCGGGTAAGCGTCTTCCTCCCGCAGCGGCACCACATCGGTCCTCTTCTGCTTGTCGGCGTTGTAGACGCACGCGGACGACGAATAGAAGAAGCGCCTGACGCCGGCATCCTTGGCGGCTTGCAGCATGTGGGAGTTGATCAACACCGAAAGCATGCATAGTGCCTTGTTTTGCTCGATGAACCCTATGCCGCCCATGTCGGCCGCAAGCTGATAGACTATCCCCGCGTCCCGGCAGGCCCGCTCGCACTCCGCCTTGAGCTTTAGGTCCGCGACGATGTTCTCCGCGTCCTCGGAGAGTTGGTACCATTTCGTGGTCGGCTTGATGTCCACCGCTCGGACCGACCTCCCCTGGCCGCGCAGGGCCGCAACGAGATGACCACCGATGAAGCCCCCCGCCCCCGCGACTACCGCGAGATCTTCGTCCACAGACCCCTCCAATTGTGAACCCATCAACCGGCAGCCCGATTCAACTCGCGCCCCGGCCGCGCAGCACGGCAGGAACTGTGCGTAGCAGGATGTCGAAATCCAACCACAACGACCACCGGTCGATGTACTCCAGATCGAGCGTGATCCACTGCTCAAAGTCCAGGTCGCTCCGTCCATTGATTTGCCACAGGCAGGTGAGGCCCGGGCGCATACTGAAGCGCCGCATCAGCCACGATTCCGCGAAGCGGCTCACGTCCCGTACCGGCAGCGGCCGCGGCCCCACCAGCGACATCTCCCCCCTCAGCACATGCCAGATCTGCGGCAGCTCATCGAGCGAGCTGTGCCGGAGGAAGCGCCCGATCGGCGTGATCCGCGGATCATGGTGGATCTTGAACACCGGCCCGGATGCTTCGTTCCGGTCCTCCAGCTCGTCCTGGATCCCCTCTGCGCCTGCCACCATCGTGCGGAACTTGTACATCCGGAACAGCCGCTTCATGTAGCCGTAGCGGTCCTGGGCGAACAGCGCCGGACCCTGGCTCGTCAACTTGATGGCGATGGCAACGCCGAGCATGACGGGCGCAAGAATCACCAGCAGCACCAGCGCGCCGAGCACGTCGATCGCCCGCTTGACGGCGAGCAGCTCTGGGCTCGCCATCTCCGATAGCGAGAGGACCGGCGCAACATGACCGGCTGAACTTGGATGAGCAGAGCCGCCCTCGAAAAGATCGGCCGAGTAGCTGGCCGGTACGCCGACGCGCGCACAGGCCGCGAGGCTCTGCCGGATCTCGTCGTAGCGGGACTTGACCGGGAGCCCGATGAACACGTTATCCACGACCCGATGCATCAGCACGTGCTCGAGGTCCTGGAGCTCGCCCAGGTGCACCGCACCCGCTCCCGCCAGAGCGGCCTGCGGTACCGAGTCCACAAAGCCGACCACGGTGATGCTCTGGAACGGATCCGACAGGAGCTGCCCGTACAGGCGCGCGGCGAGCGGGCCGCTGCCGACCAGCACGACCTGCCGCTGCCGCGCGCGATGGCGCTTTCGATTCACGGCGCGAACCGAGGTCCGGAGCGCGCCGGCGGCCGGCGCGACCGCTGCACCGAACACCAGCATTTGCAATGGGCTCACCAGGCCGCTCCGACTCGTGAGCGGAAAGACCAGTGCCAGGACGCAGCCGACAGCTCCGACGAGCGCCAGCCGGGGCCACTCTCCCTCTCCGGTGCGCAGTCGGGGCGGGGAGTACAAGCCGCATGCTGCCAGCAGGAACGGCCAGGACCAGGCGAAGGCGGTGAGGAGCAGCACGTTCTTGAGCGAGAGACGGATGGCGAGGAAGCCCGCCAATCCCTGGGGCATGTGATCGAGGTTGCTCGCGATCAGGACCCCCGCGAGCACGCCGATGGCCAACCCCGCGTCGGCGATCCGCCATGCCGTCGGCGGGCGCCGACGCCAGCCCCCAAGCGGAAAGACCCAGGCCGCGGAGTCCCGGCTCCAATCCGGTGCGGCCTGACGCACTCCATCTCGAGCGGCACGGATGTCAGCCGGCGCCGACATAATACCGTTCCACTTCGACGAGGTAGCGATAGGCACCGTCATCACCGACGTTGCGTCGAAGATCGATGTCGTTCAGCAGGACACCGAGCACCGGAGCCCACGTCGCCTCCAGCTGCTCCATGGCGAACCGCAGGGCCTCGGTCTGTGTGTGCCCGGCCCGGACTACCAGCACCACCCCATCGGCCGCCGACCCGAGCAACGCCGCGTCAGCCAGCAGATTCACCGGGGGCGTGTCGATCACGACGAAGTCGAACTGCGGGGCCAGCGCGCCGAGCACCTCTTGCACCCGCTCGATGGTCAGTACCCGTCCCGGCACCTTCGGCAGCGCCCCGGACGGCACCGCCACCAGCGACCCGTGGTCCTCCCAGACCTGGCGCAGGACATCGCCCGCCTGGGCCGTGCCGGCCAGCAGCTCGGCAAAGCCCGGCTTCCGGCCGCACCCAAGGACCTCGCCGACCAGGCCACAGCGGAGGTCGGCGTCGATCAGCAGCATCCTGAGGCCCCTGGAGGCGCCGATCAGGGCGAAGTTGATCGCCGACAGCGTCTTCCCCTCCCCGGGCAGCGGGCTGGTGAACACCACCACCTTGACCGGGCGCTGCCGGTAGACCAGCGCGAGGTTCGCGAAGAGCTGATTGAACGACTCGAGGTAGGCGGCCGGGATGCCCGGCCGGGTGACCAGCAGCGACGCGATGCCCGCGGCGGCCCGGCCACGCTTGGGCCCGATGGCGCTGTCCGCTCCGCTCGGTTCCCCGCTGAGCGCGCCCGGAATACCGGCGCGCAGCTGCCGCCGCCACGGCAGCGTCAATCCCGGCCGGCTCACCCGGGGAATCGCGCCCAGCACCGGAAGCCCGGCCGCGGCCAGCGCGTCGGCCCGGGACCGGACCGACCGGTCGCCGAGTTCGCGCGCCAGGGAGAGCGTGACGCCGACCAGGGCGCCGAGGACCAGCGCCAGCGCGAGATTGATCGGCAGGCTGGGCCGCGCCGGCCGAAGGGGCGGGGCGGCGGCATCCACCAGACGGACGGTCGGGTCGCCCACACTTCCGGTGATCTCCGCCTCCTTGAGGCGGGTCTGCACCAGCACCCACAGGTCGTTCAGCACCCGGGCGTCGCGCTCCCGGCGAGCGGACTGCAGCTCCTTCTCCGGCAGCGCGTCGAGTTGGGCGCCAAAGCCGCCCGCCTCGCCTTCCAGCGAGGTGACCTGATTGGTGAGACTCTGCAAGTACGATTCGGCGATGCCTTGGAGCTGCCCTTCGATCTCCCGGATTCGCCCGGTGAGGACCTGGACGTCCGAGTCCGCCGGTGTTCGCCGGATCAACAGGTCGGCGCGCTGCGTCTCGACCTGGGCCAGCGCCCCCAGCAGCACCGAGGCCGACTCGTTCCGGAGCAGCGACGGAAACGCCATGAACCTGCGCGACGGGGCCTGGCCGCCAAGAGATTGCCCGGTGGTGTCCGAGCGCAACTGCTCGATCAGCCTGGCGAAGGCGTCGCGGTCGGCCCGGATCACGGCCAGGTCGGCCTGCAGTCCGGCCAGTCGGGCCACTTGGGAGCGGGCCTGCTCCGGGGCATCCACCACGTGCTCCCGCTCCTGATAGGCCCGGAGACTGTCCTCGGCAGCGCGAAGCTGCCGGCGCAGGGTATCGGCCTGCTCCTGGAGGAAGGCCGCAGCGCCGCTGGTTCGTTCGCGGCTGAACGCCTGGCGCCCTGCGATGACGTTCTGCGCCAGTAGGTTGGCCATGGTGGCCGCCTCCACCGGGTCGCCGGCCCTGGTGCGGATGCCGATCAGGTCCACGTCCCGCGCCGGCCGGGAGACTTTGAGCCCGGATTGGAACCGCCGGATGGCGTCATCCGGCAGGTCGATCCGGAGGCGGAGGTCGGGCAGGCCCCGGGCCGCAGGGGTCAGCGCCAGCAGTACGCCCGCCACCATAGCCGTGTCACCGATGCGAACCGAGCCGAGAACTCCGGCCGAGTCGGGGCGCGTGACCGTGAATCCGGCGTCACCCTGGGCGTGGAAGACGAGGGTCCCGCTGTCCGCCGTTGGCATGACCCGGAGCACGGCAAAGAGCTCGGTCCGCCGGCCGCGCCGGGGAGCCAGCAGG
>JBGQLP010000098.1:0-6098 GCA_041500125.1 Gemmatimonadota bacterium | reverse complement strand
CGACAGCAGCACCCGCTGGATCAGGTCCCGGCTCTGCCGGAAGGAGCCGGCCAGGAAGGTCAGTACCCCGATGGTGAAGGGGCCAGCCGCGGAGCGGTAGCCGGTGACGGTGAGATAGATGATGACCGCGTAGGCGCCGTAGTAGCCTAGGGTCCCCACCACCGCCAGCAGCGACGAGACCACGCTGCGGCGCACCGACAGCGCCTTGTTGGCCTCGTAAAACTCCTGCGACAGCCGGTCGTAGCGTCCCACCAGGAAATCGGACAGGCCGAACAGCTTGAGCTCCTTGGCGGAGATGTCGCTCGCCCCGATGTAGCGCAGATAATCCAGCTGCCGCCGCTCCGGGGTCCAGGAGTAGAGCAGGGAATATCCCAGCGAGGCGAAGTGGGTCTCACCCAGGAGCGATGGGAGAACCGCGACCACCAGGAGCACCAGCAGCCAGGGGACGTAGACCGCGATCGCGACGCTGAGCGACACCAGGGTGATCAGGTCCTGCAGCGTCGCCAGCAGCATGGTGAAGAGCCCGATCCGTCCCACCGTCTGCCGCCGGGCCCGCTCCAGCTTGTCGTAGATCTCCGCGTCCTCGAACTGCTCCAGGTCGAGCGTCGCGGCGTGCTGCATCAGCTGGACGCTGGTGCGGTTGGCGAACAGATCGCCCAACAGGCTTTCCAGCAGGGCGGAGAGCCGGCTCAGTCCCTCGCCCACCAACGCGATGACCAGCTCGATGCCGACGAGCATCGCCAGCCGGTGCCAGACCACCGCGCCGCCGCTGCTGTGGACGGTGACCGCGTGCACCACCTCGTCCACGATGAGCTTGCCGATCCAGAGCACGCCGAGCGGCACCGCGGAGCGGGCAACCCGGAGGAGCAGGATGCCGACGACGTATCGGGGCTCGGTCTCCCACACCATCCGGAGCAGCTTGGGCAGGTGCCGGAGGGCCTGCAGCCGCTCGCGCCAGGAGACGGTGGGGGCCGTGGGTGACCGCCGGCCGTTGGGACGGACGACGGGGTGGCCGAGTGGGAGGGACATGGGTGAAAGGTAAGAGGTAAGAAGTGAGAGGTGAGAGGGAAGGTAGGCCGCCCGGGTCATTCCGAGCGTAGCGAGGAATCGGGTGGGCTTACGTCGGCTCGAGGAGCTCCGACGTTCCGACGTTTACCCGGCCGATTCCTCACTGCGTTCGGAATGACTCGCTAGGCCTAAGCCCTCTCACTTCTTACCTCTCACCTCTCACGCTACCTTTGACGATGCCCTCCCCCTCAACCACCGCCCTCGTCACTGGCGCCACCCAAGGCATCGGTCGCGCCACCGCCTTTGCCCTCGGCCGGGCCGGCTACCGGGTGGGCGTCTGCGCCCGCACCGAGGCCAACGTCCGCCGCCTGGTGGAGGAGCTCAAAGCCGAGGGCATAGAAGCTGCAGGCGCGAAAGCCGATGTAGGCCAACCGGATGCAGTCCCCCCTGCCGTCCAAAAAATTGTCAGCGCATTGGGTGAGATCGGCGTGCTGATCAACAACGCCGGCATCCTGATCGCCAAGCCGTTCGAGGAGCTGACCCTGGATGACTGGGATAGCACCATGGAGACCAACGTCCGGAGCCTCTTCCTGGTGACCCGGGAGGTACTCCCGGCCATGCGCCGGCGGCGCGAGGGGACCATCGTGAACGTCGCCAGCCTGGCCGGGAAGAACGGCTTTGCCGGCGGCACCGCCTACACCGCCTCCAAGCACGCGGTCCTCGGCTTCAGCCGCTCGCTCATGCTGGAGGTGCGGAAGGACAACATCCGGGTGATCGCCATCTGCCCCGGCTCGGTGGCCACCGACATGATGCGGGACCAGACCATGCTGAAGGCCGATTCCACCAAGATCCTGCAACCCGAAGACGTGGCCGACAGCATCGTCCACGCGATCAGTCTTTTGGGCCGGGCCCTGGTGAGCGAGCTCGACATCCGGCCCACCAACCCGTGATGACAGGCGGACGGGCGGACCGGCGGTCGGTCGGACCGGTGCTGGTGTCCCGCTGCATCTGCCGGGACGTGTCCTTCGGCGCCCTGCTGCCCCGGGCGCGCGCCGCGGGATGGGGCCTGGCCGAGCTGATCCGGCAGACCGGATGCGGGGGACAGTGCGGGCTCTGTCGCCCCTACCTGAGCCGGATGCTGGCCACCGGAGAAACCGAGTTCTACGAACTCTTGCCCTCGGACCAGTTCTGAGCACCCGCGACCAGATCTCCTCGATCCGCCAGCTGACCGAGCGCCTCGAGCGCAACTGGCGCCGCCTCTCCTACACCGGCTCCATCGCCGGCGTGGCGATCATCATCTCCTGGCTCGGGCTCTGGTTGTTCCGCCGCGACGACGCGGTCGGGTTGCTGCTCACCTCGGTGGCCACCCTCCTGACGCTGGTGACCTTCCGCCACATGGGCGAGCTCTCCGAGGCCCAGAAGCGGTCGCTCCGCACTGCGCTCTCCCGAGCCGACCGCCGCAATCGCGAGCTGGAACGCCTTCGCCACCTGGCGGGTACCCTGCTGGCGGGTGCCGATCTCGACGGACTGGTCAAGGAGGTCGCCCAGGCGGCGGCCGACCTGCTCGAGGCCGAGAGCGGCGCGGTGACCCTGATGGTCGAAGAGGGGCGGTTCCTTCGAGTGAAGGCAGCCACCGGGCCGCTGGAGCGGGCCACCGGTGTGCTCATTCCGGTGGAGCAGTCGCTCCTGGGCTGGGTGGTGACGCAGGACAGCCCGCTGGTTTCGGATGACATGGACGCCGATCCTCGGAACTACAAGGCGCCCGACCTGCCGGTGACGCTCAAGACCTCGGCCATCATCCCTCTGCGCTCGGCCGGGTTCGTGGTCGGCACGGTGAGCGTGTACAACCGGCGCGACGGGCAGCCGTTCAGCGAGAACGACCTGCACCTGCTGCAGATCCTGGGCGATCAGGTGGTGGTGGGTCTGGATCGCGCCTCGGTGCTGGCGGACAGCAAGCGGAACGAGGTCGCCCTGCGAGCCAAGAATATCGAGCTGCAGCGGGTCACCCAGCTCAAGAGTGAGTTTCTCACCAACATGTCGCACGAGCTGCGGACTCCACTCAACGCCATCATCGGCTTCTCCGATCTCCTGCTGGAGGGCGGTGTCGGCGACGTCACCGCACAGCAGCGCGAGTTCATCGAATCGGTGCTCCGCAACGGCAAGCATCTGCTCTCGCTGATCAACAGCGTGCTCGATCTCTCCAAGGTGGAAGCGGGCCGGATGACGCTTTCCCTGGCGCTGACCGATGTCCGCGAGGCCATCCTCGGCGCGGTCACCGACACCGCCAGCCTGCGCACCGCTAAGCAGCAGGAATGCGACGTAGAGCTGGATCAGGCTTCGCTGACCATCGTCGCCGACGGAGTTCGGATCCGCCAGATTCTCTACAACCTCCTCTCCAACGCGTCGAAGTTCACCCCCGAGGGCGGCAAGATCCGTCTGGCCGCCGTTCGCACCCTCGCCCCGCTGCGACAGCCCGCCGACCGCGCGGGAGATCGCGCCCGCCTGACCTCTCAGGAGGTGGTCTGGATCTCGGTGACGGATGAGGGGATGGGCATCAAGCGGGAGGACATGCCGAAGCTGTTCCAGGAGTTCAGCCAGGTGGACAGCTCCTCCAGCCGGCGGGCCCAGGGCACCGGGCTCGGCCTCGCGCTCTGCAAGAAGTTCGTGGAGATGCACGGCGGGACCATCGGAGCCGACTCGGTGTACGGGAAGGGGACGGCGTTCTGGTTCCTGCTCCCGGCAGAGGGTCCGTTGCGGCGGACGATCTGAAGGGCGGTAGGGGGCATGGCCTCCAGAGTCATTTCGAGCGTAGCGAGAAATCGGATGGCCTGCCGTTATGGCTCCGATGCCAAACGCAAACCGGGCCGATTTCTCGCTACGCTCGAAATGACTCGCTAGTACTCCGCCGCTTGGAATCGAGAGGCCGGCGTGGTAGCCTTGTAGGTGATGGAAGCGCGCCGGCTGGCTCGATCGGTCTTTCTCCTGCTCTGGGTCACCCTGATCGGGATGCACCCGCTCATGGGTGCACCCGACGCACCGCCCACCCGCTCTTCCACCGATCAGCAGTCTCTCATCAGCGCTCCGCGCCAATCGCTCCCACTCCCGGTGCACGACGAGGCCACCTGCGCCTTCTGCCAGGCGGCCGCCTTTGCTCCCCACAATCCGGGCAATGCCGCGGCTCCGGTCCTGGCACTCGGACCCGAGCGGCAGGAAACTCTCTCCGAGACTCATCAGGTCATCCGCGCCGGCTCGGCGCGCCCACCCCGGTCTAGAAGCCCACCAGCCACTCCGAACGTCTGAGCCACCGCGCCGCTGACGGCGCGAACCTCTTACGATCGGAGGACCACATGCACTTCCGTGCTCGCACGGTCACTTGGGTGACCATCTGCTGGCTGGGAAGCGCGTCGCAAGTCTGGGGACAGAATCCGGCCCGGCTGGATTCCCTTTCCCGCGATCTCACAGCGCTCTCTGCCCGGATCGATTCGCTCGAGGCCGGTCTCTGCCCGGGTGAAACGCCACTGGTCGTGCCCCGGCCCACCGGCGATCGCCGCACCGACAGCCTGGCCGCCACCGTGCAGCGGCTGGATCGCCGGCTCGCGGCGCTCCAGAAAACGCGGTGCGCTCCGGGCGCGGCCGCCCCCGCGGCAGCCGACACCACCAACGATCTGGCCGCCATCCGCCGGGCCGCAGCCGCGGCGGCCGGCCAGGCGCCGTCGCCATCTGCGGCCGACACGGCTCGAGCCCAGCCGCCGGCTCAGCAGGCCGGCGGTCCCCGCGGGGCCAACCTGCTCAACCCCGAGATCAGCGCTACCGGTGACATCCGGCTGGTGGCCCGGGACGGCCGGCAGAAAGACAACGCGGTCGCCCGCGAGTTCGAGTTCGCCTTTCAGTCGGCCCTCGATCCCTACTCCAATACCAAGATCTTCATGACGTTCGAGCAGGAAGCGGTAGGAATTGAGGAGGGATACATCTACTGGACCGGCCTACCGGGCCGGCTGCGGCTCGATGTGGGCAAGTTCCGCCAGCAGGTCGGCGACCTGAACCGCTGGCACCTGCACGCGCTACCTGAGACCGAGTATCCGCTGGTGTATCAGCGCTTCTTCGCCGAGGAGGGGCTGGACGGCATCGGTTTCTCGCTCTATACCGCCTTGCCGTTCTCGCTCGGTGGCGCGACCCACGAAGTCTGGCTCCAGGGAACTAGCGCCGAGAGCGACCCGCTGTTGGCGTCGGGCCACCAACCGGTGCTGCTCGGCCGGCTGCAGAATTTCTGGCAGCTCAGCCGCAGCACATACGCCCAGGCCGGCATAACCGGATTGGGCGGCAACAACGACAGCGCAGGACTGCGGAGCCGGGTCGTCGGTCTCGACTTCCGACTGACCTATCGCCCTCCCCAGGCTGGGACTCGGCGGGACATCACCTTCCGGGCCGAGGGATACCGGCTGCACGCGACCGAGCTGGGGACGACGACCAATCGGTACGGCACGTTCCTGGACCTCCAGGCGCGCACCAGCCAACGCTGGGCCTTCGGCGCCCGATATGATTGGGTCGAGGCGCCGAGGGGCGTCGCCAACACCGAGTGGCGAATCACTCCCAATGTCACCTGGACGGAGAGCGAGTTCGTGTACCTCAGGCTGGAGGGGGAGCACCGTCACACCGACCTGGAGGGGAGCCGGAACATGCTCACGTTTCAGGCCGTATGGGCAATGGGCCCGCACAAGCATGAGACGTACTGAAGGCGGGTAGGCGGGGAAGTACGTGACTTCGATAACAACTTTTGAAGGGATATTGGTGACACCATGCTGATGCTAACTCCACTTCTTATCCTTGCGGGTATTTTCGGTTCACCGGCCTACCCGCCTACCCACCTACCATCCGCCCAGAGGGCACCCGCCCCGTCCGTCAAAGTCGTCACCAGCCTCACGACCTACGGCTCCATCGCCAAAGAGATTGTGGGCGACAAGGGAACCGTGACCTCGATCGCTCAAGGGGACGAGGATCCCCACTTCGTGCAACCGAAGCCCAGCTTCGTAGCCGTCCTGCGCGATGCCGATCTCTTCGTCACCACCGGTATGGACCTCGAGCTCTGGGTG
>JBGQLP010000097.1:0-6211 GCA_041500125.1 Gemmatimonadota bacterium | reverse complement strand
GTTTGCGGTCGGCGCCGGCTCGCTTCCGTTCAACGTGGCGGCGGAGATCGCGGTGGTGTTGGAGGTGGGGTAGGAAACAATCCATGGTCCGGAGGGTTACTATAGCGTAGGCAGTCTCCCCTGAACGGAGTGGACATGAAGCACCGGTTTACCCTGCCCCTCGCCCTGCTGGCGCTGAGCCTTGCGCCTCAGACGGCGCTGTGGGGCCAGAACGCCACCCCTGCCCCGCCAACATCGACCCAATCCAAGGGATGGAACGTGACCAACTTTCACCGGCCCAGCGACAGCGAGCTGAAGCAGAAGCTGACCCCCGAGCAGTACCAGGTGACCCAGCACGAGGGAACCGAGCGTCCCTTCCAGAACGTCTACTGGGACAACCACCAGGCCGGGATCTACGTGGACGTGGTCTCCGGCGAGCCGCTGTTCAGCTCACTCGACAAGTACGACTCCGGCACCGGCTGGCCCAGCTTCACCAAGCCCCTGGAGCCGGCCAACATCCACACCCGCGAGGACCATCACCTGCTCTCCTCCCGGACCGAGGTCCGCTCGGCCCATGCCGACTCCCACCTGGGACACGTCTTCCCCGACGGGCCCAAGCCCACCGGGCTGCGCTATTGCATGAACTCGGCGTCGCTCCGGTTCGTGCCGGTATCGAAGCTGGAAGAGGAAGGCTACGGACAGTATCTGGGGCTGTTCCAGAAGACGGCGGCTGGGAAGTAAGAGGCTGTTGGCTGTTGGCTGTTGGCTATTGGCTGCTGGCTGCTGGCTGTTGGCTGTTGGCTGTTGGCTGTTGGCTGTTGGCAAAATCGATACGTAATTCGTTAGAAAAATCCTGCGGCAATAACAGAAGCCCATCATTTTCTCTCAAAGAACTCGGGAGAAAGTGATGGGCAATTTTAAGAAGCTGGAAGCTTGGCAACTCGCGCATAAAGTGGCGCGGGACGTCTATCACGCCACGATCCAGTTTCCGAAGACAGAGGCATATGGATTAACCAGCCAGCTTCGCCGGTCCGCAGCATCGATTCCGGCCAATATTGCAGAAGGCTGCGGCCGAGATGCGGATCTCGACTTTAGCCGGTTCGTCCGTATCAGTCTTGGCTCAGCCAATGAGCTCGAGTACCACCTGCTTCTCTCCCACGACGTCGGTTTACTGACTTCATCCAATTACGAAGCCCTGGTAGCCCAGGTCCGCAGGCTGCAGGGTATGCTTGCAGGACTCAATCGGGCCCTGAAGACGCCAACGGCCAACAGCCAATAGCCAACAGCCAGTTCCCAACAGCCAATAGCCAATAGCCCTTTTACTTCGCAGCGATCGCCTCGAGAAACGCCACGATCTCGGGCAGCGGAAGCACCGCATCCACCCCTCCCTTCTGCTCGGCCGCCCGCGACATCCCATACACCACGCAGCTCGCCTCGCTCTCGCCCAGGGTCAGGCCGCCGCTCTTGCGGATCGTCACCATGCCCTCCGCCCCGTCCTGACCCATTCCGGTCAGCAGGATCCCCAGGACCGCGCCGGGCCGGGCTTGAGCCGCCGACTTCATGGTGACGTCCACGCTCGGGACGTGCTTCGCATCGGCCGGCTCGGCCGCCAGCTCCACGGTTAGGTCTCGGGTGATCCGCAGATGCTGTCCTGCCGGAGCCACCAGCGCGCGGCCGGGACGCAGCTGGTCGCCATCGGCGGCCTCGCCGACCTGAAGCCGGCTGAGCCGGTCCAGCCGAGCGGCGAAGGGGCCGGTGAAGCCGGCCGGCATATGCTGCACGATGACGATCGGCAGCGGGAACCCTGCGGGAGTCGCCTCCAGGATTCGCTGCAGGGCAATCGGACCGCCGGTGGATGCGCCGATCACGCAGAGCTCGCAGCGGGCCGCCTTGGCCAGGTTGGCGGCCTGCACGGCAGGCGTCACCTTGATCCCGTTGCGCGAGGCTGACTCGGCGGCTTTCGGACCCCAGATCCGGAGCTTCTCCAGCACCTCTCGCCGGAGCGTGTCGAGGTCCATCACGTTGAAGCTGGTCTTATCGATGAAGTCCACCGCTCCGGAGGTCAGAGCCTCGATGGAGGCCTCGGCTCCCTCCTGCGTGTGGGCCGACAGCATCACCACCTTCAGGGTCGGCTTCCAGCGCAGCAGTTCCCGCAGCACCTCCTGCCCTCCCATGCCGGGCATGGCGACGTCGAGCGTCACCAGGTCGGGATCGGCGGCGGGAATCCGCTCGACCGCCTGCGTGCCGTTGGCCGCCTCGCCCACGAAAGTGAGGCCAGGCTCGGCCTGGAGCACTCGGGCCAGGGCCTTCCGGATGAAGGCGGAGTCGTCCACCACGAAAACCCGGGTCATGCCGCGGCCGGGAGCCTGCGATACACGACGCCGCCCTCGAGCAGCACCGGGACGAACGGCGTCTTGCGGTCGAGCAGTGATTCCGAGTGCCCCAGCATCAAGTATCCCCCGGGTCGGAGCGATTGGGCAAAGAGATCGATGACACTGGTAAAGGCGGATGGAGCGAAGTAGATGAGCATGTTACGGCAAAGGATAACATCGTACACGCCCCGGCCGAGCGCGTTGGTGGGGGCGACCAGATTGTTCTCGAAGAAGCGCACCCCCTGGCGGTGCTTTTCCTTGAGCCGATAGCGCCCGTCAACCGAAATGAAATACCGCTGCCGGGTCTCCGAATCACAGGCCCGCAGCGAGCCCTGGTCGTAGAGGGCTTCCCGGCCCCGGGCAATCTGCTCCGCGTCCACGTCGTGGGCATCGATCTCCCAGGTTATTCCCGCCGTCTCGAAGCTGGCATTCTGCAGCGCGATCACCAGGGAATACGCCTCCTCTCCCGAGGAGCATCCGGCGCAGAGGATCTTGAGCGGCCGCCCCTTCAGGCTCGGCCGCAGGGGAGGAAGCACGTGCCGGATCAGGATGTCGAACTGATTGGTTTCCCGGAAAAAATAGGTCTCGTTGTTGGTGATCAGGCAGGCGAGCCGGGTGAGCTCGGTTTCCCGGTCGGGGTGAAAGCGAAGGTGCAGATAGTACTCGCGCAGCGATTGGAGCCGCAGCTCCCGCATCCGCGACCGCAGCCGGCTATCCAGGATGTCGCGGCGGCTCCCATCGAATACCAGCCCGAACCGGGTTTGGATCAGGTCGCTCAGCAGCTTCCAGTCGGCCGCGTCCACCGAGCTCACGCCGCTGCCCCAGAGGACTTCCGGAACAGCGCGAGGGCCTCCCGTGCGGTGCTGGCGACGGCCGGCTCCACGTCCCGCGCGAGGGTGAGGAGCACATCGTGCACTTCCGCCATGCGCAGGCGTCCCAGCCCGCGGGCCGCCTCGGCGCGGATGCACCAGTCGGCGTCGCCGGCGAGCCGGACGAGGAGGGGGAGATGCGTCGAATCCACCATCCTCGCGAGCCCGCGGGCAGCGACCCGGCGGATCTCGGCCTCCCGTTCGTTCAAGCGAGCCCGGAGGAATTCAGGGATTCGGGGCCCGCCGATTCTCGTCATTGCCAGCACGATCTCCACCTGCTCGTGGCGGCTGCACTGGCTGTAGAGGCTTTCCAGATTGGGGACGGCCTCGATAGCCCGCATATGTCCCAGCGCACGGATCACGTGGCACCGGAACGAGTCGTCGGCCTGAAGTAACGCGGCGAGCGTGGGGATGGTCTTCCCCTGGTCGCGCTGCACCAGCAGATCCAACGCCTCCACCTGATTCGGCAGATGGCGATCCGCCAAGCCGCGAATGAGGATCACCTCGGCCTTGGCTCCGGGCAGCTGGGCCGCGGCCTTGATCGCGCCTCTCCGGATGGCGGGCGACTCGTGGCGGGAGAGCTCGGCGATACGGGCCTCGAACCGGGCCACCCCGCGCCGGCTCAGGACCTCGAGCGCCGCGGCCAGGACCGGCTCGGGCACATCCGGTCCGAGGCAACCCTCCAGCATCTGCAGCGCCTCGGCCGGAAACTCGGCCAGGGCCGCGATCGCGGCTGCCTGCTCCGACGGTTGACCCTGAGATAGGCGCTTGATCAACAGCGGCGCGGCTCTGGCATCGCCGATGAGCCCCAAGGCCCGGCACGCGGCTGCCCGAACCAGCTCATCGGGATCCTTCAGATGCTCGACCACCAACGCGAAATCCTCGGCGGCAAAGGCACCCGCCAGCAGCGCGCCCCGGCGCACCCGAAGATCCGCATGCCGGAGCAGCTCGCGCAAAGCCGGGGACAGCGCGCCCGGATGCCGTTGGAACAGACCGACGGCCCAGGCAGGATCTTCGTCGGTGGCGATCCGGCTGAGCACCGGGGGATAGAGCGACCGCAATCCGGCGACGACGGTGACCGCGGTAGCCGCGCGAAGGAGACTGGCGCGATCGCGCGGGTCGCTTCCCGGCTCAGCAGGCAGAATCGGGTCAGAGTCCCACTGGAGTATCTCTTCCAGATAGGTCAGCAGGCTGCGAGACGGATCGAGCTCGACCTCGGCGCTGCACTGCACCGCGACCGGGACCGGGTCGGGATGGAGGTCGATCACCACCCCGATGGCGAGGAGCAAGGCATCGCGGAGTGGCGTCTCGCGAACGACCAGGAGCTTGCGCAGGAGAGCCTCGAGCGACTCCGGGGCCGCAATCCGCTGGAGGGCAATCACCGCGGGCTCGGCGACAATTGAATCGGGAATCAGAGCGACCAGCGGGGCGACAGCCGCCGGATCTCCGATCTCGCCCAGGGCGTCGATCGCCGCCACCTGGAGCCAGAGGTCGCCGCCGTCCAGCAATTGGAGCAGAGTGGGCACCGCCTCCCGGTGGCGCAGCTGTCCCAGGGCTTCGATGGCAGCCTGGGCGACATTCGGATCTGCGTGGCGCACCAGGGGCACCACGCCATGCACCGCCAGGGGATCGCCGATCCGCGACAGCATCTGCAGGGCGAACATGACGACGTCCACCTGGGGCCGGGCCAGCATGGTCCGAAGGTGGGGGACGGCGTAGGGGCCCTGGCGCTCGAGGGCGGTGATCGCGGCGTTGCGCCGGATGGCGTTGGCCTCGTCCCCCACCAACTCGCCCAGGACCTGGGGCTCGATGTAGCGGGTAGCGAGCCGGATCGCGCGCTCTCGCACCACCGGCGACTCGTCCTCCATTGCCGCGAGGATGACGGCCTCCCGGCCGGGTCCCTCGGGCAGCGCCTCGAGGGCGGCCAGCCTGCGCGAATGCTCTTCGATTGCTTTCATGATTGAATCAGACCTGGAAGATCTCGACCCGCTGTTTGAGCATCTCCGACTCGCTCGCGAGACTCTTCGCGGCCGAGCTCATCTGCTCGACGGCCACGAGGTTCTGCCGGGAGATGAGGGCGATCGATTCCACCGCCTCGACCACCATCTCGCCTCCCCGCTTCTGCTCGCCGACCGCCTCCGACATCTGGTGGGTCAGTTGATTCATCTTCTGGGCGGCCAGATTGATCTCCTCGGCGCCGGCGGCGTTCTCCTTGATCGAGCCGGCGATCTGCCGGGTCAGCGTGGACATCTCGGCCACCGTGTCGAGCACCTTCTTGGCGCCCGCGGCCTGCTCGTCCGCCGCGATGGCGACCTCGCCGACCAGGCCCGACGTCCTGCTGATGGACGCCATGATCCCACCGAGGACGTTCTCCATGAGCGCGACCGCCTTCTGGGTGTCGCCCTGGACCGTCCCGATCACTTCCCCGATCTCCTGGGTCGCCTGCATCGAGCGCTCGGCTAACCGCCGGACCTCATCCGCGACGACGGCGAACCCCTTCCCCGCGTCGCCCGCGCGGGCGGCCTCGATCGCGGCGTTGAGCGCGAGCAGGCTGGTCTGGTCGGCGATTCCTTCGATCACCTTGACGATCTTGCCGATCTCCTCGGAGCGGTCGCCGATCGAATTGATCGATTGCTGAAGCCGTGCGCCCTGCTGGCGGGTGTCGGCCACCGACCGCTGGCTGACCTCGTCCACCTGGTGGACCCGGTTGGCGATGGAGCCGACGTTCGAGATCATGGCGCTCAGCGTGGTAGTCGCCTGCTCGACCGCATCGAGCAGGATCTCTCCGTTGCGCGCGGTCTGCTTGAGGGTGGCACTCATCTCTTGAATCGAGGCCGAGGTCTCGTCCACGTTGGTGGCCAGCGCCTCGGCGTTCTTGGCCAGGAGCTGCATCTGGGCGGCGATCTCGACCATGGTCGAGGAGGTCTCCTCGGTCGAGCTGGACTGGTTCTCTGCTCCCTTGGCCATTTGCATGGAGGAGGCGGCAATCTC
>JBGQLP010000096.1:0-6467 GCA_041500125.1 Gemmatimonadota bacterium | reverse complement strand
TACTCCTCCACCGTGCCCGACTTGAGCATGAGCGCGACTTCCTGACCCTCGAGAAGGCGCATCAGCTCCTCAATCATGACGGTGCTGATCCGGGCCTTCTCGTCGGTCTCGATCCGGCGCACTTCGCCGATCCGCTCGCCGCGATCCTTCTCGACGACCTGATCCTCGATCCGGCTGAAGATCTTGACGTCGATCACGACGCCGCTCATGCCGGGCGGCACCTTGAGCGAGCTGTCTTTCACGTCCTTGGCTTTTTCACCGAAGATCGCCGTGAGCAGCTTCTCTTCCGGCGACAGCTCGGTCTCACCCTTGGGCGTGATCTTGCCGACCAGGATGTCGCCCGGCTTGACGTGCGCGCCGATCCGTACGATGCCGCGCTCGTCGAGGTCGACGACGCTCTCGTCGGAGACGTTCGGGATTTCCCGCGTGATCTCTTCCTGACCGCGCTTGGTGTCCCGGACGTGCAGCTCCAGCTCCTGGATATGGATGGACGAGTAGACGTCGTCCTTGACCAGGCGCTCGCTGAGCACGATGGCGTCTTCGAAGTTGTGGCCGTACCAGGGCATGAACGCCACCAGCACGTTGCTGCCCAGCGCCAGCTCACCACCTTCGGTGGCCGCGCCGTCGGCGATGATCTCGCCGGCCGCCACCTGCTGGCCCAGCTGGACCAGAGGCCGCTGATTGATCGCGGTATCCTGGTTCGTGCGCCAGAACTTCTTCACCCGGTAGCGGTCGTGCTGATGCAGCCGGGCAAGCGGAGTCTCTCCCACCGTGCCGCCGTTGGTGCCGGCATCCACGATGATCTCGTCGGCCGTCACCCGCGTCACCGTACCGGCCCGCCGGGCCACAATGACCGCACCGGAGTCCCGGGCCACCTTCTCCTCCAGCCCGGTGCCGACCAGCGGGGCCTGAGGAAAGAGGAGCGGCACGCTCTGCCGCTGCATGTTGGAGCCCATGAGCGCGCGGTTCGCGTCGTCATGCTCCAGGAACGGAATCAGGGCCGCGGCGATCGAGACCAGCTGCTCCGGCGCCACGTCCATGAAGTCGATCCGCTCCGGCGGCAGCAGCGGGTAGTCGTCGCCCTTGCGGCACAGCACCAGCTGCTCCCCGAACGTCCCGTCCGGATTGAGTACCGCATTCGCCTGGGCGACGGTGTAGTCCTCCTCATCGCTGGCCGAAAGCCACCGGATCTCGTCGGTCACCTTGCCGTGCTTGACCAGGCGGTACGGCGTCTCGATGAAGCCCAGGTCGTTGATCCGGGCATAGGTCGAGAGGCTGGTGATGAGCCCGATGTTGGGACCTTCCGGGGTCTCGATCGGACACATCCGCCCGTACTGGGAGTAGTGCACGTCGCGCACCTCGAACCCGGCGCGCTCCCGCGTCAGACCGCCGGGCCCCAGCGCCGACAGCCGGCGCTTGTTGGTCAGCTCGGCCAGCGGGTTGGTCTGGTCCATGAACTGGGACAGCTGGGAGGATCCGAAGAACGCTTGGATGACCGCGCTCACGGTCCGGGCGTTGACCAGGTCGTCGAGCGAGATCTTCTCCGGATCGGAGTTGATGCTCATCCGCTCCTTGACCAGGCGAGCCATCCGGGAGAGACCCACCGAGAATTGATTGGCGATCAGCTCGCCCACCGACCGGATCCGGCGGTTGCCCAGGTGGTCGATGTCGTCGGTGAAGCCGCGCCCGTCGTGCAGATCGATCAGGTAGCGGATGATGGCGACGAAGTCATCCTCGGTCAGAACCGTGTGGTTCGGATCGGTCTTGAGCTTAAGCCGCTGGTTGATCTTGTAGCGGCCCACCCGCCCGAGGTCATAGCGCTTCGGGTTGAAGAAGAGCTTCTGCAGCTGCTGCCGCGCCGTCTCCAGGTTCGGCGCGTCGCCCGGCCGGAGGAGGGCATAGATCTGCTCCAGGGCCTCGGCCTCGCTGTGGGTCGGGTCCTTGGCCAGCGTGTTCTTGATCAGCGGCGACTCGGAGCGGCCCGCCGGCAGGAGCACTTCCACCTTGTGCACGCCGGCCTTGATCAGCTTCTTCCGCAGCGCATCGGTGAGCTCCGCCCCGCCCTCGGCCACCACCTCACCCGTCGCCGGGTCGGCGGCATCGAATGCCAGGACGTGATTCTGCCGGTCGCGGGTCGAGGTCGGCTGCTCCTCCTCCCGCACGTCCAGGGTGGTGTAGCCGGCAAAGACGGTGACGTTCTTCACGCCTTTGTGGCGCATCTCGTTCAACCGCTCCTGGGTGAGCTCGTCGCCCACCACGCCGAGCGGCTCCCCGGAGGGAGTCTCGGGGTTGGGCACGTCGGCCGCCAGCAGCGAGCCGATGACCTCACGCTTTTCCTGCCGGCCCTCCAACTTGCCCGCGACGTTGAGCCCCTTGGTCGCGAAGAACAGCTTGAGGATGTCGGCATTATTCCCGTGGCCGAATGCCCGGAGCAGGGCCGTCGCCGGGAACTTCTTCTTCTTGTCGATGTGGACGTAGATCACGTCGTGAATGTCGATCGTGAACTCGACCCAGGAGCCCCGGAAGGGGATGATCCGGGCGGAGAAGAGCCGCTGGCCGTTGGGGTGGGTGTCTTCCTCGAACACCACTCCCGGCGACCGGTGCAGCTGGCTCACCACGACGCGCTCCGCGCCGTTGATCACGAAGGTGCCGAGCGGGGTCATGATGGGCAGCTCGCCCAGGTAGACCTCTTTCTCGATGGCGTTCTTGAGCCGCTTCTGGCCCTCGACTTCCTCGTAGACATCGAGCCGGAGCTTGGCCTTGAGGGGCGCCGCGTAGGTCATGTCCCGCTCGACACACTCCTCGACCGAGTACTTCGCCTCGCCCAGGGCGTATCCCAGGAATTCCAGCTTGTACTTCTCGTTGACGTCCGTGATCGGGAACAGGTCCCGAAAGACGCGCTCGAGCGACACGTCCTGGCGCGCGCCATGGACGTCATCGGGCACGAGCAGCGTCTGGAACGCCGCCGTCTGGATGTCGAGCAGGTGCGGCATGGGCATGCCGCCCTCGCGCTTACTAAATGTGATTACCGATCGGGTCTGAGGCATCAGTCACTCACTCTCACGCAGCACAAATGGCCCCACGCTGGTCCCGCCGGAGGCGGGTGGCTACGGGGCTCGGCAGATTTCGGAACTTACAGAGCTTTATAGCGTGCATTCGTCTCACTGAAATAGGGTGAAGCCGCAGGTTCCCAGGCCGGAACCGCGCTTGGCGGCCCCGGTTCGGGACTAGGCTTCGCGCTATTTCAGTTCGACGACCGCGCCCTGCTCCTCGAGCTTCTTCTTGATCTCCTCGGCCTCCGCTTTGGACACGCCTTCCTTGATGTTGCTGGGGACGTTGTCCACGGCATCCTTGGCTTCCTTCAAGCCCAGGCTGGTGATTTCCCGGACTACCTTGATCACCTTGATCTTCTGGGCGCCGCCCTCCTTGAGGACGACGGTAAATTCGGTCTTCTCTTCCGCTGGCGCCGCTGGGGCCGCGCCACCGCCGGCTCCGCCGGCGGCCGGGGCCGCTGCCGCCGCCGCGATCGTGACGTTGAACTTGCTCTTGAACGCCTCGATCAAGTCGGCCAGCTCGACAACGGTCTTGTTGCCGATCGCCTCGAGAATCTCTTCGTTACTCAGCGTGGTGGTGGGCATCGATTTTTTCTCTCTCTCAATCCGGTGATTGTTACGAACGCTGTGCGCGAAGCGCCTCGAGGGCGCCAACCATCTGATACAGCATGCCGCTCAGGACCCCGGCAAACTGCGCCATGGGAGCCTGGATCGTGCCGGCCAACTGGGACAGCAGGACCTGCTTGGACGGGAGGCTCGCCAGCCGCTTCACCTGGTCAGGTGTGACCGGCCGGCCATCCACCAATCCGATCTTGATCGCCGGCTTCTCGAATTCCTTCGCGAAGTCAGTGAGCACCCGGGCGGCCGCGACCGGGTCCTGCCCCGCCAGGATCAGCCCGGTGGGCCCAGCCATGTGATCATCCAGCCCGGTGACGGAGTTGGCGGCCAGTGCCCGCAGGGCCAGGGTGTTCTTGACCACCACGTAGGTGACCCCAGCCGACCGGAGCCGCCGGCGGAGCTCGGTCATCCGCAGCACATTGAGGCCGGTAAAATCGGTCACGTACAGGTTGGGGGAGGCCCGGAATCGCTCCGTCAGGCTCTGCACCGTTTCCTGCCGCTCGGTCTTGTTCATCGGTACACCGCCGTCTCGAGCTTTACGCCCGGTCCCATGGTGCTGGATATCGTGGCCGAGCGAATGTAGGTGCCCTTGGCCGCGGCGGGCTTGGCCCGCGCGATGGTGTCCATGAACGCCTGGACGTTGGCCGCCAGGTTCGGCGCCGAGAACGAGACCTTGCCCACCGGGGCGTGCACGTTCCCCGACTTGTCCACCCGGAACTCGATCTTACCCGCCTTGATCTCCCGGACGGCCTTGGTCACGTCCATGGTGACAGTGCCGGCCTTGGGATTTGGCATCAGGCCGCGAGGGCCCAGCACCTTACCCAGGGCGCCCAGCTGCCCCATCACGTCCGGCGTGGCGACGATGACGTCGCACTCCAGCCAGCCGTCCTTGATCTTCTGGATGTATTCGACCCCCACGAAGTCGGCTCCGGCGGCCTCCGCCTCCCGCACCCGATCGCCCTGGGTTATCACTAACACACGAACCGACTTCCCGGTTCCATGGGGCAGGACCACCGTGCCCCGAACCACCTGGTCCGCGTGCCGGGGGTCGACCCCCAGATTCACCGCCACGTCCACCGTCTCGTCGAACTTGGCGAAAGAGGAGTCCTTGACCAGGACCACGGCGTCCGGGATCGGATACTCCTTTGTCCGATCGACCTTGGCGACCGCCGCCCGGAACTTCTTACCCCGGGCCGCCATCAGTCCACCACCTCCAGCCCCATGGACCGGGCCGTGCCGGCGATCATGCGCATGGCGCTATCGAGGTCAGCCGCGTTCAGGTCCGCCATCTTGATCTCGGCGATCTTCTTGACCTGGGCACGGGTGACCCGCCCGACCTTGGTGCGGTTGGGCTGACCACTCCCCTTTTCGATCCCCGCCTCCTTCAGCAGAAGGTTCGGGGCCGGGGGAGTCTTGGTGATGAAGGTGAACGTCCGATCGGCGAAGATCGTGACCACGACCGGGATGACCATCCCGCTCTGGCTCTGGGTCCGGGCGTTGAACTGTTTCACGAACTCCATGATGTTCACGCCATGGGGACCCAGGGCGGTCCCCACCGGGGGTGCCGGTGTGGCTGCGCCCGCGGGGCACTGCAATTTGACCATCGCGTTGATCTTTTTTGCCATCTCTTCTCCTGTAGCGTCTGCCCTTCCGGGCGACTCCCGCGATAACCCGCGCGGTGGCGGGGGAGGCTAGTGCCCCCTCAACTGCAAATAATCCAGCTCCACTGCCGTCGGGCGACCAAATAGGCTCACCGTCACCCGGACCTTGCCCTTGTCGGCCAGCACTTCTTCCACCGTGCCGCTGAAGTCGGAGAACGGACCCTCGGTGATCTCCACCACCTGGCCGATCAGGAAGGGGATCTCCTCTTTGGGCTCGGCCTCCGCGACGGCTTCGGCGATGCCGAGCAGCCGGTTGACCTCATCCTGGCGGAGCGGCTGGGGCATCTTGCCGGTGCCCACGAACTTGATCACGCCCTGGATGCTGTTCACCACGTGCAGGGCTTCCTGGCTCATGCCCATCTCGACCAGGACGTACCCAGGGTAAAGCTTCCGCTCGACGTTGACCTTCTTGCCGTTCTTGATCTCGATCACTTCCTGGACCGGGACCAGGGCCTGGCGGATCAGCTTCGTGTCGGCCGGCCGGGGATCCTCCTCGATTCGTCTCTGGAGGAGACCCCGCACCTTGTTCTCGTGCCCAGCGGTTGTCTGGATCGCGTACCAGCGGTATTCCATCTATTTCCTAGCGCGCGAGTCGCGCGATTCCTTCGACGAGGATCAGTTGGAGCAGCCAGTCCATCAACCCAATCGTGAGCCCCAACAGAATGGAGAGCACGATGATCATCCGGGTGGCCTTGATCAGCTCCGGCCGGGTCGGCCAGGTGACCTTCCTGAGCTCCTCCCGCACGGCGAAGAAAAAGGCCGACGTACGGTGCACAAACCCGGTCACCTTGTTGGAATGCTGGACCTGCACCGTGTCCATGACTACTTGGACTCCTTGTGCGCCTTATGCCCATCGCAGTGAGGGCAATACTTGCGCCGCTCGACCCGCTCCGGGTGCTTCCGCTTGTTCTTATCGGTAAAGAAGTTGCGGTTCTTACACTCGGTGCATTCCAGAATGATCTTATCTCTCGGCATTGTCTCTGCCTATTTCAGAATCTTGGTGACGACCCCGGCACCCACGGTCCGGCCGCCCTCGCGGATGGCGAAACGGAGCCCCTCGTCCATCGCGATCGGGGTGATCAGCTCGATCGTCATCTGCACGTTGTCCCCCGGCATCACCATCTCCACCCCACCC
>JBGQLP010000095.1:0-6591 GCA_041500125.1 Gemmatimonadota bacterium | reverse complement strand
CGGCAACTCGGGCAGCCCGGTGATCAACAAGAACGCCGAGGTGGTGGGACTCATCTTCGACGGCAACATCGAGCAACTGCCCAACCGGTTCCTCTACACCGACGAGGTGTCGCGCGCGGTGGCGGTGCACTCCCGGGCGATTCCCGAGGCGCTGCGGAAAGTGTACGAGGCGGATCGGATCGCGGATGAGCTGCAGGGGGTGACGACGGCGCAGGCGCCGGTTCCGGCGAGAGATAGCGTGAGACGGGTGACGGGAGCGCGGGACAGCGTTACGGCAGGGCCGGGGCGCTAAGCGAGGCCCTCGAAGACGAAGCGCGTCGTTCTACGAGACCACGTCCGCCCTGCGGGCGGACCCACATGATCACGCCAAATAGAATCGTATCGGCCCGCCGTCAGGCGGGCGTCTATTTCCGCACCGCCGTAAAACGCCCCCGCAGCGTCTTGGCGCCCTTGGTGGCCTTCGCCACGTAGCTCCCAGTGAGCGAATCTCCCACCATCTTGGCGGTCGTGCGGGTCACCACCTGCGTGTTGAGCGTCGGACTCCGGTGCGGCGCCGACTCGTAGACGATCATGGTGTCGCTGGTGGAGACCACCTTCACGTCATACTTCTCGCCCGAGGCGAACGCGATCTGTCCCCCCAGGCTGCCGTCGGGTGCCCGGCTCCAGGTGATGGTGAACGCCTGCGGTTTCTTCGAGCCGGCATCGAAGCCCTTGGCCGTCCAACTGCCGATGAGGCGGTCGGGCACGGCGGACATGGTCTGAGCCGGTGCCTGACCCACGGTGGTGTCGAGGGCTATGGTGTCGGCCTCGGTGCGGGTGGTATCGCGGGCAGTGTCAGCGCGTCGCTCGCAGGCGGCCAGAACGAGCGCGGCGCAGAGCAGGTATCGCATGGAATTCTCCAGCGCAGGTTGGACAGCGAACGCTAACCGGTCATTTCGAGCAGAGCGAGAAATCGGACGGCCTAACGTCGGCCCTCCGGAGCCCAAACGCAAGGACGGGCCGATTTCTCGCTCCGCTCGAAATGACGCGCAAGCCCGTCCAGCCGTCTCACCGAAGCGCTTGTACCACCGGCAGCTTCGCCGCGCGCCGGGCGGGGAAGAACCCCCCGATCAATCCCATCACCACCGCAAAGCAGAGTCCCGCCAGCAGCAGCGCCGGGCTGACCCGGAAGCTGAAGGCGATCTCGCTGAAGCTGGCCCAGTTGGTGGTGCTGGTGACGATCCCGTTGATCGGCAACGCGAGCAGCGCGCCAATGACTCCGCCGACGATCGCGATCAGCGCCGACTCCGCCAGGAAGCTGGCCAGCACGCTTCGGGGGTGGAAGCCGAGCGTCAGCAGCACCGCGATCTCGTTGCTGCGGGACGCCACCGCGGCGTACATGGTGTTGATGGCCCCGAAGATCGCGCCGATCGCCATGATGCTGGTGATCATCAGCGCCAGAATCGTGAGGATCCGGCCTAGCAGCTGGGACTGCTGGGCGTAGAAGTCGGACTCCCGGTGCACGTCCACCGTCAGCCGCCGGTCGGCCTCGAGGGTGCGCTTGGCCTCGTCGAATGCCGCCGGATCTTTGAGCCGGAAGGTGACCGACTGGAATGCCTCGCCCCGGAAGACCGGCATGAACTGCTCGTTCTCGCCCCAGATCTCCGACTCGAAGGCCGAGCCGTTGGCGCTGAACTGGCAGACCACGGTCCAGTTGCGGCCGGCGAAGCGCAGCGCGTCGCCGATCCCGGTGTGATTGAATCGCCCGGCCATCTTCTTGCCCACGCAGATCTCCGCCTTGCCGGTCTCCGGCTTCCGTCCCGCCTCGATCCGGACGTTGTTCCGTACCGTCCAGGCGGCGGGACTGATGCCCCGCACCACCACGTTGGCCATGCTGGTGGTGTCGGCCGCACCCTTCCGCGGCAGGGGGATGATGACGTACACCTCGGGGCTGATCATCGGCCGGCCGTCGGCGCCGGTCTGAATGTGGGGTGACGAGGCGAGGATGCTGGTAGCCTCGCGATCCAATCCGCTGGCGAGCTCGGAGTCCGCTCCCCGGCGGAGCACCAGCACATTCTGAGTCGAGCCGGTCTTGGTCAGCGCGGCCCGAAAGCCGTTGGCCAGCGCCAGCATGCCGATGAAGACCGCGACCACCAGCCCGATCCCCAGCGCGGTGAGCAGGGTGGAGACCGGCCGCTGCAGCAGGCTCCTCGCGTTGTACTCGAGGGGGATCTTCATTCGACCGTCCTCAGCGCCTGCACCACCGGGAGCCGCGCCGCGCGAATCGCCGGCACCAGTCCGCTCGCCAGCATCAGCACCAGTGCCACGCCCAGTCCCAGCAACAGCGTGTCGGTGGTCACGTCGAAGCCGGGCAGGAATCCGGCGGCGTTGAAGTTGGACTCCTTGTACAGCAGCTTGGCGCCGCCCAGCCCGATGACCGCTCCGGTCAGGGTGATGATCGCGGTCTCCAGCATCACCAGGCCGAACAGCCGCCGGTCGGTGAAGCCGATCGTCTTCAGCACCGCCACTTCCTTGGTGCGCTCTCTCGCGCTCATCATCATCGCGTTCGCCGTCACCAGCAGGATGGCAAACACCACCGCCATCCCGATCGTCCCCATCAGCAGGCTCACGTTGCCCCACATGGTGGCAAAGCTGGCGTTGAACGCCTGCTCGGTGCCGGTCTTGGTCGGGGCGCTGGAGTTGCGGAACTGGTCGTCGATCATCTTGGCCATGCCAGCGGTGTTATTGGGGTCGGCGATCTCCACCACGTACCAGCCGGCGATGCCGGGGCGGCCGATCTTCTCCTCCAGGTAGTCGTGATGGAACAGCATCATGTCGTCGTTGATCACCGGGTCGGTCGGGGTGTACACCCCGCGGATGGTGAAGGTCCAGTCGCCGGGGAAGATGGTTCCCTGGATCGTTACGTTCTGCCCCAGCTTCCAGCCGAACACGTCGAGCAGCCGCCGGCCGATGATGGCCGAGGAGCGCTCCCGGATGAAGGCCTGCTTCTGGTCCTCCGGGAGGGCGATCTCGGGGTACATCGCGAGATAGGAGACCGGGTCCACCGCGAACTGGGCGAAGAACCGCTTCCCGTCGCCGTAGCGTCCGCCGAACCAGTTGGCCCAGCTCACCGCCGAGATCCCCTTGTCGGCCTTGAGCCGGTTGCCGTAGCTCAGGGGCAGGGGGAACACCAGACCGGTCGCGTTCTGGACCACCAGGCGCCGGGCGCTGCCGAACTGCGCGGCCCGCGCCAGCGTGGTGACCACGGTGCGGAGAGAAGCGAACAGGAACAGGGCGAGTGCCACGCTCGAGATGGTGAGGAACACCCGCCGCTTGTGCCGGCCCAGGTTGGCCAGCACCAGAGGGAAGAATTTCATACCGCCGTCGTCTCCCGCTCGATCAGGTTCCCCTTCTCCAGGTGGAGCACCGTCTTGGCCCGCTCCGCCGCATGGGCATCGTGGGTCACTATGATAATGGTCTTCTTGAATTCGTCGTTCAGCCGTTCCAGCAATCCGAGCACGTCCTGCGAGCTCTTGGCGTCGAGCTGTCCGGTGGGCTCGTCCAGCAGAACGAGGGTGGGGTCGGCCACGATCGCCCGGGCGATCGCCACCCGCTGCTCCTGGCCGCCAGAGAGCTGGCGGGGGTAGTGCCGCATCCGGTCCTCCAGCGCGACCACGCTGAGGGCGAGCTTGACCCGCTCGTCCCGCTCCTTCCTGGAGAGCCGGGTGAGCAGCAGCGGCAGCTCCACGTTCTGGTAGGCGGTGAGCACCGGCAGCAGGTTCAGGGTCTGGAAGACGAACCCGATGTGCTCCGCCCGCCAGGGAGCGAGCTGGCTCGGCGTCATCGCGCTCACCTCCGAGCCGGCCACCCGGATGCTGCCGCTGGTGGGCTTGTCGAGCCCGGCCAGGAGGTTGAGCAGGGTGGACTTGCCGGAGCCGGACGGGCCCATGAGCGCGGTGAAGGAGCCTTCGGCCACGTCCAGCGTGAGCCCGGTGAAGATGACGATCTGCTCGGTGTCGCGCTGGAAGACTTTGTGGACGTTACGGATTTCGACCAGTGCCATTGGTATCCCCTTAATGTAGGACTAGCGTCCAGCCTATTACGCGCGTCATTTCGAGCGAAGCGAGAAATCGACCCGTATCACGGTGGAGCTTCGGAGCCCAAACGGCAGGCCGTCCGATCCCTCGCTACGCTCGGGATGACGCACTTGCCCGGTAACCTCGCGGCCTTGCGCCTGCTATTGCGCCGCCTTTACCCGCATACCGGCCTTCGGCTCATCCACTCCACCTACCAGCAGTACCTCGCCGCCCGCCAGCCCCGATCGGATCTCCCGGAAGCCGCCACTCACCGGCCCCGCCTCCACCGCCCGCGACTCCAGCCGTCCATTGCGAACCAACCATACGACCGACTGCCCATTTAGTTCCCGCACCGCCGCCGCCGCCACCCGGAACCGGCTCGGCGCCGCCGCGCCGGCCGTCGCCCGGGTGGTGTCGAGAAAATCCACCCGCGCCCCCATCTCGGGCAGGATCCGGGGATCCCGATCCAGGATACTCACCTTCACCTGCACCGTGGCCCGCTGCCGGTCGGCGGTCGGCACCACCTGTCGCACTTGCCCCTTGAAGGACGTATCGGGATAGGCGTCGAGAATGATTCGGGCCGGCTGTGCCTTCCGCACCCGGGCGATGTAGGCCTCGTTCACGTCCACCTCGACCTCGAGCGTGGTGAGATCGGCCATGGTCACCACCGCGCCCCGGGTCAGCCCTCCCCCCACCGACGGCGCCACCACCTCGCCCACCTCGGCTTCCTTCCTCAGTACCGTACCGGTGAAGGGCGCCCGGATCACCGTATTCTCCAGGTTGGCCAAGGCAAAGCGGCGCGCGGCGTCGGCCGAATTGATCCGGGCCTCGGTGGCCTGGGCGCGCGCTATGGCTTGATCCGCCCGGCTCACCGACGCGTCATACTCCTCATCGGTGACCAGCCCCGGCTTCGACCGCATCTTTCGGAGCCGCTGCGCCTCCCGCTCGGCCACATCTCGCGCCGCGCGAGCCTCGGTGAGATCGGCCTGGGCGCTGGTCAGTGCAGCCTCCGCCTGGCCCAGCTGGGCCTGATAGTCGGCATTGTCCAGCGTGGCGATGATGTCGCCTTTCTTCATGTAGGATCCCTCGCTCACCCTTAGCTCGCGGATCCGGCCGGGCAGCTTGGCCGCGACCGAGGCCCTGGTTCGGGCCACGACGTAGCCATTGGCGGTGACGCTGGTGCCCGCGCCTCCCGAGCCCGACTCCCCGGCGCCCGACATCGCCGTCGCGACCGCCGTCTGCACCGCCACCGCTCGGCCGCGACCCAGGATCAGGAAGGCCCCACCGAATAGGATCACGGCTCCGAGCAGGAGGGCCAGGTTTCGCTTGAGTGCCCGCCGCAGGGGCGGCGACGGCGCGTCCCGATTGATGCGGAGCTTGGAGAGATCGGGCGGGATGGAGGGGGAGGTCATCGGGGCTGAATCTACGGCCGCGCCGGGTGAGTCTAAAGGGGCTGTCGCACAACCTTGCGCCTTCCGCTTCCTCGCCTTATCGGTACGGGTAACCGACATCATCATTATTTCCCGGAGACCCCCATGGCGACCCTGCGCCCCGATCCAACGTTCTATCCCTCCGCCAAGCAGGCGGCGGAGGCGCCCGCTGAAGAGATCGCCTACCTCGCGATGCTGAGCCCCAACCAATCGCGGCCCGACGCCATCGGAGTGATCGACGTGAAGCCAGGATCCAAGTCCTACGGCCGAGTGGTGGGACAGGTCGACATGCCGAACCGGGGCGACGAGCTGCACCACTTCGGCTGGAACGCCTGCAGCGCGAGCCTCTGCCCCTGGGCGGCGCACCCCCACGTCGAGCGGCGCTACCTGATCGTGCCGGGCATCAACTCGTCGCGGATTCACGTCCTGGATACCAAGGCCAATCCCCGGCGCCCCGAAATGATCAAGGTGATCGAGCCGGAGACCCTGGCGAAGAAGACCAAATACGCGTCTCCCCACACCGTCCATTGCGGCCCCGACGGGATCTACATCTCCGCCCTCGGCGCGCCCGACGGGCAGGGACCCGGCGGCATCTTCATCCTCGACCACGACAGCTTCGAGCCCAAGGGCGCCTGGGAGCGCAACCGCGGGCCGCAGCAGCTCGGCTATGACTTCGCCTGGCACCTGGGGCACGACACCACGATTACCAGCGAATGGGGCACGCCCAGCATGGTGCGCAACGGCGTGAACCCCGAGCTGTTGCTCGGCGGCAAGTACGGCAACTCGCTCCACGTGTGGGATCTGCGGAAGGGAATCCACCAGCAGAAACTGCCGCTGGGCGACGAGTATCAGATGACGCTGGAGCTGCGTCCCGCCCGCGACCCGCGGAAGGCCTACGGGTTCGTCGGCGTGGTGATCTCGTTGAAGGATCTGTCGTCGTCGATCTGGGTGTGGTACAAGGACGGGACGGACGGGAAGGACGGGAAGCAAGGGAAAGAGGGGAAGGGAGCGACAGGGAAGAAAGGCACGGAGGCCGCCTGGAAGGTGAAGAAGGTGATCGAGATTCCGGCCGAGCCGGCGGATCCCAAGGATCTGCCTCCGCTGCT
>JBGQLP010000094.1:0-7028 GCA_041500125.1 Gemmatimonadota bacterium | reverse complement strand
TCGTCGGGGGTCGGGTTTTTCGTGGAGGGGCGGTTCCACGACATCATGGTCTCGGGCTCGGATTTCCACTATATACCCATCACCGCCGGGGTCCGCTTCGGCGGCTGAACGGGTGCTCTGATCGCGCCAAAATCGCCTCGCCTCGCTTCGTAGCGGGGCGGTGTTGTTTTGGGCCTGCGCGCTCTCGTGCTCCTCCCGGCGACGTAGCGGTTGTAGCCATCGGCGGTCACTCGTCATCTTGGGACATGACCGATGGCCTCTCCGAAGCCCGCCGCTTGCTGCAGCATCACTTCGGCTACTCAGACTTTCGCGCCGCCCAGGTTCCGGTCATCCGTTCCATCCTTCAGAAGCAGGACACCCTGGCGGTGCTGCCCACCGGCGGGGGAAAGTCGATCTGCTTTCAGATTCCCGCGCTGATCTTGGGTGGCCTCACCATCGTGGTCTCCCCCTTGATCTCGCTGATGCAGGACCAGGTGGAGGCTGCGAGGGCCCGCGGGATCCCGGCCGCGTGTCTGAACAGCAGCATGGGAAAGGCCGAACGCACCGCGGCGCGCGAAAGCATCGCGGACGGCTCGCTACGCCTGCTCTACGTCTCACCGGAGCGCTTGGAGCGCCTCAGCCTGGAGCTGGCGGCGCAGGGCATCCGTCCGCGCCTCTTCGTGGTGGACGAGGCCCACTGCATCGCCGAGTGGGGGCACGATTTCCGGCCCAGCTTCCGACGGCTCTCGCGGGCCCGCTATCGCCTGGGGCAGCCCCCGGCCGTGGCCCTGACCGGGAGCGCCACTCCCGCTGTGCGGGAAGAGGTGGCGCGCATGCTCCGGCTTCGGCCGGGCTACGCGCTGCACCTGGGCTCATTCGACCGGGCCAATCTCTGGTTTGGCGCGGTGCAAGTACGCACCCAGCGCGAGCGCTTGGAAGCATTGCTGGAGCTGCTCCGGGGCGACGACGCCATGGCCATCGTCTACGCCCCCACTCGGGGGACCACCGAGGCCATTGCGCGCGCGCTGGGCCAGGCTGGACACCGGGCGGCGCCGTATCACGCAGGACTCTCCAAGGCCAGGCGCAGTGCAACGCTGGATGATTTTCTCCGCGACCGGGTGGACGTGATGGTGGCCACCTGCGCTTTCGGCATGGGGATCGACAAGCCCAACGTGCGGCTGGTGGTGCACTGGGCTCCCCCTCCGACGCCCGAGTCGTACTACCAGGAAGCCGGCCGCGCGGGCCGAGACGGTGAGTTCGCCCGGTGTGTCCTGCTCTGGCGCGGGAGCGATACCGAGCTGCACCGGCGGCAGCTGGACGTCACGTTCCCTCCCCGACATCTGCTCGCGCGGATTTGGGGCAGCTCCAAAGGCAGCGTGGGGGTGCCGGGTAACGTGCTGGAGGCCGCGGAGCGGCTGCGCCGCGAACTGAGGCCAGAGCGCGGTCCCGTCGATTGGCGTCCAGTGGTGGAGCGCCGCCGCCGGGCAGAATCGCGGATTCAGGCGGTCGCGGACTACGCTCGAGCCAGCGGCTGCCGCCGGTCCAGGCTTGTCGCCTACTTCGGCGAGAACCTGATCGACTGTGCCGGCTGCGATCGCTGCGGCCTGAAGCCAAGGCCGGTCAGGGTGGATCGTGAGGTATGGGCTCGGCTCAGTCGGCTGCGCCTGGCGCTGGTCCGAAGCAGGACCCGGTGGGGTGGCTGCCCGCTGGAGCCCGACGTGCTCTTGAGTCTGGCCAAGTCACCACCCTCGAGCGCCGCCGCTCTGGCCGACGTGCCGGGCGTGGGGCCGGCTTTGGCTCAGCGGCTCGGTGGGGCCATTCTCGGCGCACTGGCTTCGACTCGCCCGGATCAGACAACGGTAAGCAACTCACCTCTGGTTGAGATTCTGGACGGCTGGCGAGCTCGGGTCGCGCAAGAGATGGGTGTCCCGCGGTATGTGGTGCTGACGGACTCGGCATTGCAAGCAATTGCGGAGACGCGGCCGCAGGCTCGCGAGGATCTGGCCCGGATTAGAGGAATGGGACCCCGGACTCTCGCCAAGTTCGGGGATGATCTCCTTACCCTACTTAGGCCAATTAACGCTCCGGAAGCTCTGGGCTTGGAAATGGACCAAGTCGTGCCGTCCGGTTAGCTTGGTGTCGCTATGGACGACTCTCTCTACTTCACCGAGCACCACCATCAGGTCCGCGAGATGGTCCGCGAGTTCTCCCGCGAGCATATCGCGCCGGTCGCCGCAGAGCTGGACCGCACCTCCACCTTCCCCTGGGAAAACATCAAGGCCATGGGCGCGCTCGGCCTCCTCGGCGTGCCCTGGAGCGAAGAGCTCGGCGGGGCCGGCATGGACCAGCTCTCCTATTACATCACCATCCACGAGATGGCCAAGGTGGACGCGAGCCACGCGCTCACCATCAGCGCCCACACCAATCTGGGCACCTCGCCCATTGTGGAGTTCGGCACCGAGGAGCAGAAGCGGCGCTACGTGCCGCTCCTGGCGTCGGGCCAAGTGCTCGGGGGCTTCGGGCTCACCGAGCCCGGGGCCGGAAGCGACGCGGGCGGCACCGCCGCAACCGCGGTGGACAAGGGCGATCACTACCTGCTCAACGGCTCCAAGATCTTCATCACCCACGCCGGCGTCGGCGAGATCTTCAACGTCACCGCGCGCACCGAACCGGGAAAAGGCAACAAGGGGATCACCAGCTTCATCGTCACCAAAGACACCGTCGATCTTGCCACCTGTCGTAAACTGGGCATCGGCCATGCTCCGGACCTGCCCAAGACCAAGGGTGTCCGGGCCGGCAAGAAGCAGGACAAGATGGGCTGGCGCGCGAGCGACACCCGGGAGCTCATCTTCGAGGACGCCGTGGTCCCCAAGGAAAACCTCCTGGGCAAGTTGGGCTATGGCTTCATTAACTTTCTCAAGACGCTCGATGCCGGACGCATCGGCATCGCCGCGCTCTCACTCGGCATCGCCGAGGGTGCCTATGAAGAGGCCCTGCGCTATGCCGGGGTCCGGAAGCAGTTCGGCCGTCCCATCGGGAGCTTCCAGGCCGTGAGCTTCCAACTGGCCGACATGGCGATGGAGATCGAGGCGGGCACCCACCTGCTGTATCACGCCGCGTGGCTCAAGCAGAACGGCCGGCCGTTCAAGAAGGAAGCGGCGATGGCCAAGCTGTACTGCTCCGAGCTGGCCATGCGGACCACCACCAAGGCGGTGCAGATCTTTGGCGGATATGGCTATACGACCGAGTACCCGGTCGAGCGAATGATGCGGGACGCCAAGGTCTGCGAGATCGGCGAGGGCACCAGCGAAATCCAGCGGATTGTGATTGGGCGGCAGATTCTGGGTGAGCTGGTGGACTAGGGGGCCATTGGCAGTCAACAGCCTACGCTCTCCCACATTGCCCTAAACTAGCCCCCCACATATAATTGGCTCAGCAGCGACGCGCTCTCGCGGCATGCTCCTCTGGTTGGGTGGTGGGCAGGCCCGCCGGGAGCGCGTTTCTCTGGGGCCAGTTACCGGCGGTCGAGGTCGCAATTTGAAGCGCGAGATCCTGATCAATGGAAGCCAGCGGGAAACCCGCGTGGCGATCCTGGAAGACGACCGTCTGGTAGAGCTGCTGGTGGATCGACCCGACCACCGCCGCACCGTTGGTGACATCCACCTCGGCCGGGTCGAGGCAGTGCTCCCCGGAATCCAGGCCGCGTTCGTCGACATCGGTCAGGAGAAGAGCGCGTTCCTTCACGCGTCCGACCTGCTGGAGCCCGACGAGGACGAGGAGCCGGAAGACGAAGAAGAGGGCGAGGACCCACCCGGGGCGGAACCGCCGAACCCAGGTCCGGAGGCCGCGGAGGGAGTGGTCGAGGAATCGCCCCCCGAACGCAAGGCACCATGGCGCAGCCGGGATCGCCGCCGGCGCCGGGGGAACGGCGGAGCGGGCGAGCGCCCCGACACGGAACGCCGTCAGCGGGAGATCTCACCCCGCCGCGCCCTGCCCAACATCCAGGACATCCTGAAGAAGGGTCAGACGCTCCCGGTCCAGGTGACCAAGGAGCCGATCGGCACCAAGGGATGCCGGGTCACCGCCCAGATCTCCCTCCCCGGCCGTTTCCTGGTGTACATGCCGTACGCCTCGAAGGTCGGGGTGAGCCGCAAAATCGAGAGCCGGGAGCAGCGGGCCAAGCTACGGGAGATGGTCTCCAAGCTACTCCCTCAGGACGCCGGCGGCGTGATCGTCCGAACGGTGGCTGAGGGCGTCACCGAGGAGCACTTCCGGCGGGAGATCGAGTCGCTCCTCTCGCTCTGGAAGAAGATCAACCGGAAGAAGAGTTTTGTGCGGCGCGCGCCGGCGCTGCTGCAGCGGGAAACCAGCCTCACCCGGGGCATCATCCGGGACCTCTTCAGCTCCAAAGTCGACGCGCTCCACGTAGACATGAAGGAGCTGTACAACGAGATCGAGCAGTACCTGCAGCAGATCGACCCCGAGCTGATGAGCCGGGTGCACCTCTACACCGACGCCACGCCGCTCTTCGACAAGTTCGACATCGAGTCTGAGATTCGGGACCTGTTCAAGGCCCGGGTCGAGCTTCCCACCGGCGGTTCGCTGGTCATCCAGCCCACCGAGGCGCTGATCAGCATCGACGTGAACACCGGCCGCTACACCGGCAAGAAGGACCCGGAGAAGACCATTCTCCGGACCAACATCGAGGCCGCCAGGGAGATCGCCCGCCAGATCCGGCTGCGGGACATCGGTGGCATCATCGTCTGCGATTTCATCGACATGGAGACCCGCTCCAATCGCGACAAGGTGCTGCAGGAGCTGCGGACCCATCTGGGACGCGACCGCGCCCGCACCAAGGCACTGGCGGTGTCGGAGCTCGGTCTGGTCGAGATGACCCGCCAGCGAGTGCGCCCCTCGCTCTGGCACTCCATGACCACCGACTGTCCGACCTGTGCCGGCACCGGCCGGGTGTTCACCCCGGAAGTGGTTTCCCGGCGGCTGGAACGGGCGCTCAAGCGGGCGGGACATGAGCGGCGCGAGCGCCAGCTGAGCGTGCGGTTGCATCCGGAGGTGGCGCTTTACCTGCTCGAGGAGGAGCCTCGGCTGCTGCAGACCCTGACCAAGCTCACCGGGGTGGACATCGAGCTCCGGGACGATCCGATGATGCGGCTGGACGAGTTCCGGCTGATGAGCCGGCCGGCGGGACGGGACGTCACGGACCTCTACGCTGTGGCGTGATGGCGGGAAAGCGGGGACCGGTCCCCTTGTCGCAAATCAGAACCCTGTCTATGTTTACGGGCTGATTTTCGGATTACTTGAGCTTGGTGGGTTTTCATGTACGCGATTTTTCGAACGGCAGGGAAGCAGTTCAAGGCGGAGAAGGGGAAGACCCTCCAACTCCCGCTCATGAGCGCGGAGGCCGGGTCCAAGGTCACCTTCGACGAAGTGCTGCTCTCGTCCGATGGGGAGACCATCAAGGCCGGCAACCCCCTGGTGAAGGGCGCCAAGGTTCTGGCCGAAGTGGTCGGCGCGGGGAAGGGGCCCAAGATCTACGTATTCAAGTTCAAGCGGCGGAAGAACTACCGCCGGAAGACCGGACACCGGCAGGGGTATACCGAGGTCCGTATCACCGACGTCAAGCTGGGTTGAGGACGATATGGCACATAAGAAGGGCGTAGGCTCGAGCCGCAACGGCCGGACCAGCAATCCGCAGTATCTCGGGGTGAAGCGCTACGGGGGCGAGAAGGTCGTCGCTGGCAACATTCTAGTTCGCCAGCGGGGAACCAAGTTTCACGCGGGCAGAAATGTGCGCCGGGCGAACGATGACACCCTGTTCGCCCTGGTAGACGGAGTGGTCAAATTCGAGTTCCGGGACAAGAACCGGAAGAAGGTCTCGGTCTACCCCCCCGCGGAGTCGACCGCTTCCTGAATTCTGAATGCCAATAGCAAGGGACGCGGACCGGCTCCGCGTCCCTTTTTTGTTATCTTGAGGAAGGCTAATCGGAGGCCAGCATGACGAAATCGACGCTGTTCGACCGCCTCAACCAGGAGCTCGAGGCGTTTGGAAAAAAGGCGCAGGCGGCGCTGGATGAAGGGAAGCTGCAGATCGAGCTGCTCCGGCTTCGGCGCCGGAGGGACAACGCGGCCCGCGATCTCGGCGTGATGGTACACCGGCGGGAACGGGGCAAAGACACCGAGCCGCGTCGGATCGACGGACTCCTGGTTCGCCTGGATGACCTGGAGACTGAGATCGCACGGCTGGAGCTGCAGATCGTAGAGTCGCGCAAGGGCGGGGGTACGAGAGGCAGCCCTCGTGCGCCGGTCACGGTCGGATCCGAGCCAAGCGAGACGTCGGCCCAGCCCTAGCGGCTCAGGCGCGCGACGCCTGGTCCAGTCGCGGCGCGATGGCCACCCGGATGCGATCGGGGTAGTTGCCACAGAGCCCGTCGACGCCGAGTCGGGTCAGACGCTCCAGGTCCCCAATCTCGTTGACGGTCCAGGCGATGACCGTGCCCGCCGCGTCGTGGACCTGATTGATCAGGTCCTGATCGATCTGCTGCCACTCCTGCCACAGGGTCGTCGCTCCCACCGCCAGCATAACCGAGACCGGATCGCGGAGATAGGCGCTCAGGAGAATCCCGCGCCGAAGACCGGGCCTGGTCTCACCCAGGCGATGTACGATCCGATGGTCGAAGCTGTGGATGGCATAGCGAGCGGGCGCGGGTCCCTGGTCCAGCACATTTAGCAGTTGCTGATCGAAGACCTGCGGCAGTGTCTTGACCTCGACCCAGATGTCCCGGTCGCCCACCAGCTCGAGGATCTCGGCCAGCAGCGGTAACCGCTCCCCATTGCGGATGCGGACCTGCCGCGCCTCTGCCAGCGAGAGCTGAGCGATAGGACCGAGGCCGGGAATGTCGGGGTCATGATGCACGACGATTCCGCCATCACGGGTCGCGTGGATGTCCAGCTCCACGCCATCGGCGTCGAGCATGACAGCCCGTCGAAAGGCGGCTCGCGAATTTTCGTATTCGTATCCCGAAGCGCCGCGA
>JBGQLP010000093.1:0-7152 GCA_041500125.1 Gemmatimonadota bacterium | reverse complement strand
TCGGGAGGTGGATCACCGTCACGACGACCTCGCCATCGCCATTCAGGCTGACGTCCACCTCGAGCTCTTCATCCGGAACCCGATTCGGCCTTCTGCGATCCTTCTCGATCCGGGGACCAGTTCGGCCACTCGGCCGGCGAAGCACCAGGTACAGCATCGGGAGGTAGACGGCACCGAGTGACGCGGTCCAGCTGGTCGGGGTCCACCCCGCGATGCTGTGGCCGAGCCGCATCCAGTCGGCCGCGACCGCCACGGCGATCCAGCTCCCGGCCACAAAGATCCCCATCTCGACCAGACTGGCCGGAATGAGCGCCAGCGAGACCAGCTCGTACGGCAGCGTGGTCTGGGGTACGCAGGCGATCGCAAGCAGGAGCCGTGCTTCCGGTGCACGCCACCGGAGCGCCGCAAGCACCAAGAGGAAACCAAAGGGACGCATGACCGGTGGCACCAATTCTTTGATATCCACCGGCAGTGCCATCCACCAGTCCTGGGGCCACGATGGCCGAACCAGGAAGCTCAGGAGGACGAAGACGCTCACCCCCAGGACGGCTATCCAGGAGGGCCGGGCAATCCAGAGCGGGACCGCGGTATTGGGCTTGACCGCCAGCAGAAAGCCGAGGGCCGGGACCAGAATGGCCGCCACCATGAGTGGCGTCGTCTGGCCGTTCCACATGGCGAAGAGGTAGGCCCCCGACCCCAGCGCGAGCAGCGCGTAGGGGCCGCGGTATCGCCAGAGGGCATAGACGAACGCCCACCCCACCAGGACGTCGAAGACTGGGCGCGCCAGTGTCAGGGGAAGCGCCGTAAAGGGGACAGCGAGCAGCACGGCCGGCAACACGTAGGGGAACCCCTGCGTCGCTAGCGGGTACGGGTTCTCGCCCCCGACCAGGCGGGTGGCCGCGTCGTAGAGGAGATCGAAGTCGCTGGTGCGATCGGGCATCCAGACATACAGCAGGAGCCGGCAGCCCAGCACGAACGCAAGGCCCAGGACCAGAACCAGCAGCCCCTGCCTCGACGTAGCGGATTTTGTCGCGGATTTCGTGATCACCGGGAGCGCAGTATCGGTCATCCCGGCCGGCCCCTGAATGGCTCCACGTGGACTTCCCCCGGATCGGTAAAGACAAGCGGCACACCGGAGAATCGGGTTGCCGCGTCGAATAAGGTCGCTGGGTCAAGCCCAAAATGCGACACGCTGGACGAGTTAATGTCGCAAAATCGACTCTGGGGAAGTATTCCTGGTCAGCTTACTTACGCCACGTCCTGCTCTGGACGATCGGGCAGCTCGGCCACCATCGCGGCCAGCCGGTTCTGCGCCTTCCGGAGCGCCGGCTTCCGGGTCGGAGCCGATTCGGTCGCAGCCAGCTGGGTGGGAATGTGAGTCACCGTCACGACCACCCCGCCGTTGTCGTCCAGGATGGCGTCGACCTCGAGCTCCGCATCCGGAAGCCGGCGCGGCCTCCGGCGATCCTTCCCGATCCAGAGTACCGTTTTCCGACCCGGCTGGAGCAGCACCAGAGCCAACATCGGGAGGTAAACGGCGATGAGCGTCACCCGCCAGCCGATGGTGCTCCAGTCCGCCAGGCCGTGGCCGAACGGCAGCTGTCCAGTCGCCGCGGCCACGGCAATCCAGGTCCCGGCCACATACACCGCCATCTGCACCGAGTTGGCGGGGATGAGCGCCAACGCGACCAGCTCGTACGGCAGGGTGGTCTGGGGAATACAGGCGATCGCCAGGAGAAGCCGCCCTGCCGGCGTGTACCACCGGAGCGCCGCCAGCAACAGGAGGGCGCCCAGGGGACGCATCACGATGGGTACGAAGTGCGCTGTGTCCGCCGGCACCGCCATCCACCACTCGAAAGGCCAGGTCGGCTGCACCGCCAGGCTTAGGGCCAGGAAGAGGCTCACCCCCAGGATAGGTGGCCAGGAGGGCCGGGCAACCCAGAGGGCGAGCGACGTATTGGGCTTTACGGCCAGGAGAAAACCGAGCGCGGGGACCAGGCTCGCTGCCACCATGAGCGGCGTCGTCTGCCCCCTCGCCAGGGCGAAGAGATAGGCCCCGGAGACCAGCGCGAGCAGCGCGTACGGGCCGCGATACTTCCACAGCGCATACACGAACGCCCACCCAACCAGAACGTCGAACACCGGGCGCGCGAGCCAGAGGGGGATCGCCCGGAAGGGCACGCCGAGCAGCACGGCTGGGAACGGGTAGAGGAACGATGGGGTGCCGGAGGGATAGACCTCGTCGCCCCGGAGCAGCCGGCCCGCCATATCGTAGAGGAGATCGAAGTCGCTGCTCCGATCCGGCATCCAGATATACAAAACGATCCGGCATGCCAGCACGAAGGCAAGGCCGAGGGCCAGAACCAGCAGCCCCTGCCTGGCCGTGGCCGATTTCGTGCCGGGCGATTTGACGGTCACTGCGATTGCTGGATCAGTCACCCCGTCTAGCCTCCGATCGCTCCCCGTAGACGCATCGACCTCCCCGAATCAGCCGGGTTCGGGTGCTCACAAGTATCGGCTACCGGGATGGAAGGCTAGAGACCTACCCCGCGACGGCGATGGCATCGATCGAGAACAGAAGGCCCCGCGGATGACGCGGGCGAGACTGCTCCCGGCGTCTTCGAGCACTGCCTGCAGATTCGCGAACGCCTGGCGCGCCTGCGCTTCAAAGGAATCGCCCGCAACCTTACCGGTAGACGGATCGATTCCCGGCTGGCCGGCGGTGTAGACCAGGTCGCCGACCCGAACGGCTTGGGAGTAGGGGCCGATGCGGGGAACGCGCGGACTGTCAATGACTTCCGATGGCAAGGCCATGTTAGGCTCCTCCCCTCCTCCGCAAACGTGGGCGCTTAACAACAATTTTTGTCACGCTCGGATGACGCCCGAAACCATCGACTGCGGCCGCTCGTCCTGCCCTGTAGCCCCCGAATTACATCATCACGCTATAAGGTGAAAGGATTAAGGGTATGGTCGTCAAGAATCTCGTTTCCGCCACGGTGACCGGTCTGTTACTGAGTGCTGCAGTGGGCGCGGCGCCGGCGGCTGCCCAGGGGACCCGGGCACTCGTCTCGGACAGCATCTTCATTCAAAGGGTCAGCAGCGATGGTCTGCTGCAGGCGAAGCTCGGGCAGCTGGCGGAGAAGAAGGGGGCCAGCCCGGCCGTGGTGGATTTCGGCAAGCGGATGGTAACCGACTACTCCAAGGCGAACGAAGAGCTCAAGACAGCGGCGAAGCAGGCGGCGTTCCCGGCGCCGGTCCTGCTCAGAGAAGACCAGCAGACCTTCGACCGGTTCAATCGGATGGGCCAGTCCTCGTTCGACAAGGCTTACATGGCCGAGGCAGTGAGGCACCATAGTGAAGTGGTGCGGCTGTTCCAGCGCGAGGCCGAAAGCGGGCGGGTGCAGTCGCTGAAGCAGCTGGCCTCGAGGATGCTGCCCGATCTGCAGCAGCGTTTGTCCCTTGCCACCGAGACGGCCGGCTCAGTCGGGGCAGACGTTACCGCCTCGAGCTCCGAAGCGAGCGAGGGAAAGGCCACCTACTGAACCACGATGGGCGCCGTCCACCGGAACGGTCCCCACGCCATCACGAGCGAGCCGTGCCTGGCGTCGCTCGGCTCGATCGAAATGGTGAACTTCTCCACCGGCGGGTCCACCATGTCTGACTTCATCGGCGCCGTGCCCAGATCCTGAGCCCGGCTGTATTCGGTTCCCCACTGCCCGGTCTGTCGGTTCACGATGAGGTCGACGCCACGGACGTGCGGGACGGTCCACAGGGTGTACGTCCCCGCCGGCAGCGACAATCCCGCGAGCGTGATCGGCGCCGAGGTGGTGAACTGGGTCGCGGCATTCGCGCCCGTGCGCCAGACCCGGTCGTAGCTGATCACGTCGCCCAGCAGCGTGCGCCCGCGCAGGAGGGGACGACCGTAGTCCACCGAGAAGGTGGCGGCGCCGATGGTGGCGCGGGCGGTATCCCGCACGCTGAGCTGCTGGGGTCCGGTGCGTCGTTCCGCGGCCGCGAGACGATCCCCGATCGCCTCGACGTCGGGCAGTGTCGGCGTCCGCGCGACGGCGACCTTGTAGGTGCTCCGCATCCCCGAGTAGGTCAGCATCCGCCCGCTGCTGTCGACCGTCACATCCCCGGTCCCCGCCAGCCAGTCGTGCCGCAGCTCCACCTTGCCGCCGGGCAGCGGGTGCACGTAGCCCCGGTGCAGGGTGAAGCTGGGTCCCACGTCCCGGTCGGGATAGAACTGCCGAAACAGCACGCTGTCCCCTGCCGCGAGTCCGGTCGCGGTAGCGCGGCGGAGCGCCGCTGCGATCTCCAATTCGATGACGCTGTACATCATCGACACGTGCGGCACGGTGATCGCTCCGCCGGTGGCGAACGAGGTGTCCCGCACGCCGCTGCTATCGCGGACCGAGATTTTCACCGCATCCCTGGAGAAGTCGGCCGTGACCCGGCGCCAGCGTTCCCTCGGCGACCGGCCGTTCGGCGTTCGCACGTCCATCACCATGTGCCGGATCCTGCCGTCGGCGGCCAGATCGAACTCGGTGTGACGCCGTCGCACGAACGGCCAGCGATCCACGCCGTCGGTGACCAGCCGGGTGGGAGAGCGGGCGAGGCGTTCGACCGAGACGGTGTCGTTGCCGAGCGTGGTCACGAAGCCATAGCGCTCGGGGGGCGTGGCGCTGCTGCAGGCGAGGAAGAGGAGCGGGAGGAGTGGCGACCGCTTCATCCGATGCCCTTGATGAAGGTGTGAGCCTGAGCGGTGCTCCGAGTCGGGCGGCGCCGCCGGGACTACAGGAGGGACGACCGAGGGAGGGGTCCTGACACAGGCCGGCGGCCGACGCTCATGGCGACTTTGGAATCGCTCAGACTGCCGCTCGTGCACGATCTTCGCTGCCTTGCGTACCGCGGTTTCGGTGGCACCTTTGGTGGGTTTCCCGGTATCACCCACTCGGAGCCCACCATGAGACACCTCATCGTTATAGCGGTCTTCGCACTGTTCGCGTCACCGCTCGCCGCGCAGGACAATCCATTCAAGTTGCCCAAGAACAAGGTCAACGCCATCCAGGTCAGCTACGCCTACGCCGGCGACATGCAGGGGACCGGTGAGCGGGCTATCTCCAAGGACAAGGTCGTCACCCACGAGAATACGACCTCCAAATTCTTCGGCAAGACCACCAGCACCGACTCCTGGACCTTGCTCACGTCGGATTATAGCTATAGCGCCGATCTCACCAAGAAGACTGGCGTCAAACGCCCCAACGTGCTCCCCTACATGGAAAAGGCGTACGACGATCTCGACGGTGCGTCGAAGCGCCGCCTCCACCAAAACATGCAGGACATGGCGCAGATGATCACCCGCGCCTTCGGGACCCAGGCGCTGACGGCCGGCGAGAAGGGCGAAACCAAGACCTTCGCCGGGGAGAAATGCCAGGAGCATTCCTTCGCCGGGTTCTCCGTCTGCTCGATGGAGGATGCGCCGGCCATTCCGCTCCACCTGCAAGGCAACCTCCTTTGTGTGGACTTCGAGGAGACCGCCACCTCGGTCAAGAAAGGCGAGCCGCCGGCCTCGGTGTTTGAGCCCCCTCCCAGCATCGCCTTTCAGACCGACCCCAACATGGCGAGCCCCGATTCTCTGGCCCGCGGCTTTGTCACCTACCTGGCGAGCCAGCAGCTCGCCGATTCCCTCGCCAAGGCGAAGGCGGAGATGGCGAAGCAGGCTCCGGCGAGCAACGCAAGCAGCGGCGAGAAGCCCAGGGAGCTGACGCCGGAAGAGAAGGCGCAGCAGCGCGAGGCGTGCGAGAAACTCAAGAACTTCGACCTGGGGAAGACGATGGCCGACGCCGGAAAATCGGTGGTCAAGGAGGCGTTGAACGAGGCAGCGCAGGAGAAGGAGGCGGAGGCCAAGAACAGCGCGAAGAACAAGATCAAGGGACTGTTCAAGAAGCCCCACCTATGATTCGGCGGAGTTGCCTAACGACTGGCGCTTCAGCGTCAGGCCCGCGCCCGCACAAACTTATAGTCCACAGTCAGCTCCAGGAGCTGGCGGCGGGTGGGGCCGCACGCCCCCTCCGGCCTTTCGGCTGCATGCGCGGGTTAGAGCGCGGCGAGGCCGATCCTCTCGGGTCAGCCGATACACACGGTGAGCAACATCTCACTCTGTGCGACGGCCTCAACCGAGTGCGGCACACCCGGCTCCAGGACGAGCGCCTCGCCACTGCTTACCCGATGCCGTACAGCACTTGCCTCGACGGCCAGTTCGCCCCGAAGGCAGTGAATCACCACGTGGCCAGGGGCTCGATGCTCTGGCAGGCGCCCGCCTGGCTCGAATGTGAACAACAGCAGCCGGAGAGGCCCCTGATGAACCAGCCCTGCTTGCCGATGGCCACTCTTGGCCGGGTGAGGTTCGGCGCGCAGGGCGCGGGCGAGATCTGGGAGATTGAGAGAAACCACCGGTCCGGCCAACCGAGTGCTCGGATGCGGCCGCAGCCGCTCGTCTGGCTCATTCACGTCTGTCTCCAGAAGTTCGAATAACCGGATGCTCGTGCCGACGGCCTAACGGACCGCGCATCAGCTGCGGCGATTCCTCAACTGCACACAATCCAACGTCCCTTAGCCTGAGGCGCCGTCAGCTGCATGCGCTGGTTAGGCCGCGCCCGCCCTTGGGGTCGCACGCGGTGCGCAGCCGGAGCGGGAAGGGCACGGTGAGCACCCACTGCCGGTGCGACGCCGCGGGCAGCACCCGCTCCACCAGCCGCGCCGAGGTGTCGTGCATGCGCCGCGCGCCGCAGCTCGGAATTGCACCTCAGGGTCTATCGTTTCTTCGCCGGCGGCCATTCTGGGCCACCGCGGCCTTCACGAGCGCCTTGAACGCGCCCGCGTCGACCTGCTCCCCTTCGTGGATGTCGATCGCCCTTCGCGTGTTGCCTTCCAAGCTGGAATTGAAGAGGCGCGATGGGTCGGGGATCCTGGCCCCCCGGGCGAACGTGAGCTTCACGACCTTCGTATACGCCTCCCCGGTGCAGACACTCCCGTGGTGCGACCAGACCGGAGTGCCCATCCACTTCCCCTCCTCGGTCATGTCGGGGTCGGCTTCCAGGATCAGCGCCCGCACGCGGGCCAGGGTCTCCCCGCGCCATCCCCCCAGGT
>JBGQLP010000092.1:0-7304 GCA_041500125.1 Gemmatimonadota bacterium | reverse complement strand
CCTTGCGCCACATATCGCGTGTACCCAAGGCGCTTCATCAGCACCGCCCAGGCACGCGCGATGCGCGCTTGGTCCCAGCCGGTCGTGGTCGGCTTGCCTGAAAACCCGTAGCCTGGCATCGAGGGAATCACCACATCGAAAGCCTCCGACGCGCTGCCACCATACGCCGTGGGATTCGTCAGCGGATCGATGATCTTCAGCTGCTCGATGATGGAACCGGGCCATCCATGGGTGACGATAACCGGCAACGCATTCTTTTCTTTCGAACGGACGTGAATGAAATGGATGTCCAACCCGTCGATATTCGTGATGAATTGCGGATAGCTATTGAGCTTCGCCTCGACCTTGCGCCAATCGTATTCCGTCGCCCAATAGCGGGCGAGCTTCTGCATCGTCGCGAGCGGCACGCCCTGCGACTGATCTTCGACGGTCTCCTTTTCGGGCCAGCGCGTCGCTGCGATGCGCCTGCGCAGCTCCTCGAGGTCCGCCTCGGGAGTCTCAATCGTGAACGGCCTGATGGCTGGGGCGGCGGCTGGCTTTGCGGTTGCGACAGGCATGTGGGTTTCCCTTCCCTGGATGGTGGCGGCAATGAGAGCAGGCGATCACGCTGATCCATAAGAAAAACCGCCGGCGCCTGGTAGGCGGCTCGGCGGTCGTGGGTCCTTCGTGGCGTGAACCTCGGCGTCGCGGAGGAGGCGAGGACCCGTGGCTTTGCGGCGCCGGCTTTCGCCGGTTGTGCGTTTTGCTATGTCATGGCGGCGAACGACATATTACGCTGCGGTTCTGATCTCGTCAACATGTCCCCCTACTCCAACCCAACACAGAATTGCGGAGAGGATCAGCGCGTCCTGGCCCTGCAGTTCGCTGAGCCTGCGGGTCAGGCGTGACCTGCGAATGCGGACCGGAGGGCCTGGCTTTCTATCAGTAGCCGTACGGAAAGGTACCCCACGGCTCGTCATTGGGATGGACGTAGGTGATCACATACGGTCCCATCATCGTCATCGAGACGATCGTCGGCCCCTTGGCCACCGCGTAGTGATGCTTCCCGGCGGGTGCCGTCGCCGTATCGCCCGAAACCATGCGCGTGGTCTTCTTGAGATCGAATCGGTCGCCCATTCCCACCAGGAAGATGCCCTGTGTCACTTGCACCAGCTCGTCGGCAGGGTGAAAGTGGGGTGGCAGCCTGTACCCATCCGGCATGGAAAGCAGGACCACTAACGGAGCCGCTTTGAAGGGATCTCCGGTGACCAATGCCATTCGGGCCCCTCGGGGAAGGAGCCCGGGTACCGGCCCCCACCGTAACGCGGGCCCGTCGGGGGGCGAAGCCTGGGCGACGAGGCTCGAAGCGAAGAGCAGCACTCCCGTTGCCACCAACCGCGGGAGGAACCTCATCAGGAGCCGTCGGAGGCCACGGCCAACTCGGTCAGCGCCGACCGGACGGGACACGCCCGCTCGCCTGATAGTGGATGCGTATTCCAATCCACGGACCGGGCAAAGCTCCCCGGTGGCACTCCAACCAGTCGTCCAAACGTCCTGGTGAAATGACTCTGGTCCGAAAACCCCAGTCCCGCGGCGACCTCCGCGATGGTGATACCTCGGCTCTGCAGGATGCCCTTGGAGCGCTCTATCCGTAGCCGGCGCAGGTACGCCATCGGACTCTCACCGGTACTCAGCCGAAACTGTCGGGCAAAGTGAAACCGGCTGACGCCGGCCTGGCGTGCCAGCTCACTCAGCGAGATGCGCTCACCGATATGCTCGTCGATGTATACCCGCACTCGCCGCAGGGCTCCCCCAGCCAAGCCGCCGCGGAAACGGTGTCGCGTGTCTTCCCGGTCAGTGAGGAGCCGGAGCGCTGGGCGTCCCGGGCTTGGCGCTCTCGGTATTGGAAGGAGATCACTCATCGCGCTTCTCCAGTATGGCAGGGATGATTGCAGCTCGGGCGGTACCGCTCGAGCTGCCACAAGAGTAGGGCGTGGGGGAACGGGAGCCCATTGTACGTTGGTATAAATTGTCGTTGTACGTTGGTATAACAACGAGCGGACTATTGATACCCCGTTGTTACATATCCGTGATCTTTGGCGAGCTGGGTGGGATAGCCGCGTGTATGGCGTGTATCAGTGCTTCCTCGCTGAAAGGTTTGAGCAGGCAGTCCACGGCACCCTCTGCGAGAACTCGGGGACGAATGTCTTCCTCTCCGTGCGCCGTGATGAATACGATCGGAATCGGCCACCGGCGGCGGGCCAACTCACGCTGCAGGTCGGGTCCCCGCATGCCCGGCATGCGGACATCCAGGATCAGGCAATCGGTTCTGGTATGACAACCCGAAGCGAGGAAGGCCTGGGCCGAGGAAAAGGTCTCCACCGCGAATCCGATGGATTCGAGCAGCCCCTGGAGAGATTCCCGGATGGAATCGTCGTCGTCGACTACGGAGATCAGGGACACATTGGACCTGGGTCTTCTCCGGCCGCGTTCCAGGGAATGGTGAACAGAAACGTTGCCCCCGGGCCGTCGTTCGAGGCTGCCCACAGCCGCCCGCCATGATGCTCGACGATGGAGCGACTGATCGCTAATCCCATGCCCATCCCCACGCTCTTGCTGGTATAAAAGGCGTCGAACAGCTTTTCCTTGCCCTGCGGATCCAGCCCCACCCCCGAATCCCGGACTGCCACCAGCACTTCATTGCCTTCGCCTCGTTGGGTGCTGATGTTGATCTCGCGCGGCCGGTCGTGCACCTCGCTCATCGCCTCAACGGCGTTCAGGATCAGATTGAGCAACAGCTGCTGGAGCTGCACCCTGTCGCCGCTCACCAGCGGGAGATCGTCAGCCATCCTGGTGCGAACAGTGGCCCCACCATTGTGTACCTCACCCCGAGTGAGAGCGATGACCTCGTGAACGACTTCGTTTACCCCCAGCCGCTCGTTGGGCGAGCCCTCTCTGCGGAACAGAGACCGGAGACGGGTAATGACGTCGCCGGCGCGCTGTCCATCGCGCACGATGCGGCGGGTGGCTTCCCGTGCTTCGTGGAGGTTGGGGGACTCGCCCGCCAGCCAACGCAGGCAGGCGTTGCCGTTGATTACGATGCCGGTCAGCGGCTGATTGATCTCGTGGGCGATGGAGGCGGTCATCTGGCCCAGCGTGGTCACCCGGGAGACGTGGGCCAGCTCCGTGCGCGCCCGGTCCAGCGCATCCTCGGACCGTTTGCGGTCGGTCACGTCCATGACCGTGCCGACATACTCCAGCGGTGCCGCCGCCGTCGCTCCCGAAACATGCGCCACGACCTGGAGATGTTTGACCGCCCCTCCGGGGAACAGCAGCCGATGCTCGAAAAAGAAATCCCGGCCCTCCGCGGTTGCGCGACGCACCGCCCGATCGAAGAGCGGCAGGTCCGTCGGGTGAACCCGCTGTCGCACCATTCCCATGGTGGGCCGGACCCAATGGTCCAGCTCGTAGATCCGGTAGGTCTCCTCGGACCAGGTGATCTCGTCGGTGGTCACCCGCCAGGAGAAGCTGCCGGTACGGGTGAGGCGCTGCGCCTCCGCTAATAATGCCTCATTGCGCCGAAGGGCGTCCTCCGCCTGGGTGCGCTCGATGGCGATGCTGGCGATATCGCGAAACTGCTCGATGACGTTGTATTCCTCCGGCGTCGGGCTGCGGGGCTCGCGGTAGTACAGGGCAAAAGTTCCCAGCGCGCCACCCTCGAGTGACAAGATCGGCGTCGACCAACACGCCCGCAGCCCGTACGCCAGGGCGAGCGCGCGATACTCCTCCGACCAGCGCTCATCGGTGCGGAAATCCGAAGCGATGACCGGTTGTTTCGATTGGAGGGCGTCTCCGCATGGCCCGATGCCGAGTTCAATGACCCTGCCATCGAGCGCCTGAGTGTATTCCAGCGGAAGACTGGGGGCTGCGCCGGCCCTCAGTTGCCGGCCGTTCGGGTCTACCAACAAGATCGAACACAGAGAACCCGCGGCGGTCTCTTCCACCAACCGGCACAGGGCCTCGAGGATCCGGGGAAGGGAATCGCCCTTCGCGATCATCTCCAGGAGCCGCTTCTCTCCGGCGAGGAGCGCCTCATCGCGTTTCCGCCCCGTGATGTCCCGATAGATGATGTAGCCTTCGATCGGGCCGGCGGTCAGGACCGGCGAAGCGGTCATGGACACGGCTATGCGGACGCCATCCTTGCGCCTCCGGATGGTCTCCGATTCCACCTTCTGTCCGCTCGACAGCATCCGCGCATTGTTCCGGTATTCGGAGAGCCGCTCCTCCGGCGCGACCAGATCGAGCAGCGGCCGGTTGATCGCCTCTGCGGGGGTGTAGCCGAACATCCGGGTGAATTCCCGGTTTACCCGGATGACGCTTATGTCTGCATCCACCAGAACCACCGCATGCGGCGCCAGCTCGAACAGCTCATCGAGATGCGCCGTCTGCTTCTTGACCTCCTCTTCGGCTCGCCTGCGATCCTCGATGTCCATGGTCTGGCCATACCACTTCACCAGGTTTCCCTGTTCGTCGTACTGCGGCACCCCCCGAAACAGGAACCAGCGATCCACGCCATCGTGCCGCCGCAGCCGGGCTTCGATCTCACCCGGCTTGCCCGATGCCAACACCGATCGCCAGTATTCCACCAGGCGGGAGAGGTCTTCCGGCGAGATTGCCTTCTGCCAGCCCCACCCGCTGGCTTGCTCGAGGGTCAGCCCGGTGTACTCCAGCCAGCGTTGGTTCAGGAAGTCGACCGAGCCATCCGGCAGAGCGGTCCAGACCAGGCCGGGGATCGTGTCGATGGCAATGCGAAACTGGTCGCTCGCGGCTTGCATTTCCCCGAGCGCCCGCTCGACCGTTGCGGTATTGGCTTCGCCTCTCGGAGCGCCGTAGACCGGGAAGTGCGGAAGGGTATCGCTCATGGAAACGCCAACCTCATGCTCGTCATAGGCAGGCACCGCCTCGTGGGCGTCCTCCGCCTGGGAGCATTGCACGGTGGATGATGGGCCGTATCGGTGCGGCGAGCCATTATACATTGGTATAGACGCATCGCCGATTTACCGCTTCCCGGCAGGACTCAGCTTCAGCCGTGCGGCCCTCTTCACCAGGTCAGGCAAGGAGGTGGCGCGCATTTTCGCCATCACCCGGCCCCGATGAACCTTGATGGTGATCTCGCTGATGCCGAGCTCAGCGGCCGCCTGCTTGTTCAGCCGCCCCGATACCACCAGCTCCAGAACCTGCCGCTCGCGTGGCGTCAGTGAGTCATAGCATTCATGCAGCACCCGGAGCTCCTCGTCCTCGCTCCGGGTGGCCCGATCTCGGTCGATCGCCAGCTGGATGCCGTCCAGCAAGTCCCGGTCGAGGAACGGTTTGGTGAGGAACTCGACGGCACCGGCCTTCATTGCGCGGACCGACATGGGGATATCGCCATGGCCGGTGATGAAGACGATCGGGATATCGCGGCGGAGCTCGGCCATTCGCGCCTGCAACTCGAGTCCACTCAAGCCCGGTAGTCCCACGTCCAGAACCAGGCAACTCGGCGACTCGGCCTGCGGACGGGCCAGGAATTCATGCGCGGAGACGAAGACCTCCACGTTCCAGCCCGCTGACCGGATCAGGCCGGCCAGCGCCTCCCGGACCGAAGAGTCGTCTTCCACAACATAGACCATGGCGGTCGGCTCCGGCATCGGAACTCCAGTGAGCAAGTGCTCCTACAGGTCAAGAGAATCCGGTGAATCTGGGCGGGGGAACGACGGATCGCCAGCAGGCACGTCGAGATTTTCCTGAATATGAAGCACGCCCGTCCAAGCCTGTCGTGCCTTGACTGCATAAGGTGCGACCTTCAGGCGCTCCCGGCCCCAGGTGAGCGTACCAAACCGGTAACGGCAGGCGAAATCGAATTGACCCGTCTCAGGCCAGAGACAACGATCCGACTTCCATCACGGATCCGTTGATGCTTAAGCCGATCGTCCTCATCGCGCTGGGATTTCTCGCGAGCCTGCCGCTCCCGCTCGCGGGCCAGGACAAGAGCATGCCGCAGCAGATCGCGGACGTCATGGTGCAGCTCAACGGCGGCGTCCATACCGGCTTCCGCTTCGCTCACGCCAAGGGACTGGTCCTGACCGGGACCTTCACGCCGGCCAAAGGCGCCTCGTCCATCAGCCGCGCGGCCCACTTCAAGGGGCCCGTCGTGCCCGTAACGGTGCGGCTCTCCGACGGGACTGGTGTTCCCCAGATCAACGACGACAATCCCAACGCCTCTCCGCGTGGCATGGCAGTGCGGTTTGCCCTGTCGGGCGGGGGATTCACCGACATCGTTGCCAACTCCCACAACGGGTTCTTCGTGGGCACCGCCGAGGATTTCCTGGCCTTTCTCAAGGCGATCGCCGCGACGACGCCAGACAGCCCGCATCCCTCACCCATCGAGCAGTTTCTGGGGAGCCACCCTCGCGCGTTGAAGGTGATCACCGACTCGAAACCGCTCCCGGTGAGCTTCGCCAACCTGGGATTCTTCGGCAACAACGCCTTCGTGTTCGTGGACCAGGCGGGGACGAAGCGGACAGGGCGGTACCAGATCCTCCCGGTGGCAGGCATTCGCCATCTCAGCCCGGCCGCCGGGAAAAAGCTCTCCCCGAATTACATGTTCGACGACCTCACCCGCCGGATTGCCCGCGGCCCTATCAACTACCGGGTCTACGTCCAGCTGGCCAACCCGGGTGATCCGACCAATGATGGCTCGATCGTGTGGCCTGACGACCGGAAGCGGGTGGAGCTGGGCACCATCAGCCTGAATAAGATTGCGCCCAACAATAAAGAGCTGCAGCGCTCCCTGACCTTCAACCCGATCTTCCTCACCGACGGAATCCAGCTCTCCGACGATCCGTTCGTACCCTTGCGTTCCGCCGTGTACGCCCTGTCCGTGGCGCACCGACACTAACTCACCCGACCTGATCACGATTCTAAAGGAGGTAACCATATGCCGACGATCACCACCACCGATGGCACCGAGATCTACTATAAGGATTGGGGCACGGGACAGCCGGTCGTGTTCAGCCACGGCTGGCCGCTGTCGGCCGATGATTGGGACACGCAGATGCTGTTCTTCCTCAACCAGGGCTATCGCGTCATAGCCCACGACCGGCGCGGCCATGGCCGCTCCAGCCAGACCGGTGGCGGCCATGACATGGATCATTACGCCGACGACCTCGCGGCGCTGACCGCGCATCTCGACCTCAAGGGGGCGGTGCATGTCGGCCACTCGACCGGAGGCGGTGAAGTGGTGCACTACCTGGCGCGCCACGGCGAAAGCCGAGTGGCAAAAGCGG
>JBGQLP010000091.1:0-7398 GCA_041500125.1 Gemmatimonadota bacterium | reverse complement strand
TGCCAGCAAACGTCGGGAGCGCTCGTCCAGCAAAGAATGCAGGACAGCAAAGCGCTCCCTAATCCCGGTGTGGCCGCCCATCTACACCAGTGTAGGCCAAAACATTCCAATATGGAAATGTTATTTATAGACGAGCCCTAACTGCGACAGGCCACTAGCGATCGTTCTCGTTAGTCTCTCCCTGTAGACCCGCCTCCTGTTCTGCCGATATCTTTTGGTGGCCCGTCCCCCATGAGAGCCTTTTTTGCTCGAGCGAACCCACCTCTAGCGTTGCTGGGCATTCTATGGCTGGTGTCGGCGGTCGTAGGCCTCGGGGTTCTGACGGACTACGCCAATACCCCCGGGGCGGCTGGGGAGGCCCCGGTCGCCTGGCCCCCGAGCAGCGGGATCGAGCGGTCTCGACAACTCCCCACGCTCCTCCTGCTGGCGCATCCGCGTTGCCCGTGCACCCGCGCCACGATCGGCGAATTGGCGGTTCTGATGGCCCACGCCCAGGGCCGGCTGGCCGCGCGAGTCGTCTTCTTCAAACCCACGGACGGCCCGGAGGGCTGGGAGAAAACGGATCTGTGGGAGAGCGCCGCGGCTATCCCCGGCGTGGAGGTGGTGGCCGATCCGGGAGGCCGGGAGGCGGCTCGCGTCGGCGGGCTGACGTCGGGTCAGACCCTGGTCTACGACGCCGGAGGACGCCTGCGGTTCCAGGGCGGGATAACTGCCGCGCGGGGGCATGCCGGTGACAACGCGGGACGCAGTGCCATTCTGGCGCTGCTCGATCCCGTCCGGTTGCATCGAGGAGTAGCGAGTCGCAGCCAAACGTTCGTGTTCGGGTGCGCGCTTCGGAGCCATCGTGCCGCCGCCCCAGCGAGAAACTGAGATGCTCGGCGCTGAAGGGCGCGCCGCGGAGATCTTCGCGGCGCGGCAACGCCAGATCTTCTGCCGCACCGACCGGCTTTTCGCCATCCTGATGGCCCTCCAATGGGTAGCGGGCGTGGTCGCGGCCTTCGTGATATCGCCGCGGACCTGGGCGGGGACGAGCAGTCAAACCCACCTGCACGTCTGGGCCGCCGTGTTGCTGGGCGGTGCGATCAGCAGCTTTCCGATCTTCCTGACGATGGTCCGGCCGGGCCGGGCCCTCACGCGTCACACCATCGCCGTGGGCCAGATGCTCACCGCGGCCCTGCTGATCCACCTGACCGGCGGGCGCATCGAGACGCATTTCCACATCTTTGGGTCGCTGGCGTTCCTCGCCTTTTACCGGGACTGGAAGGTGCTGGTGCCGGCGACGGTGGTGGTCGGCGTAGACCATCTGGTGCGCGGCATCTTCTGGCCCCAGTCCGTCTACGGGGTGCTGACGGCCTCTCCCTGGCGCTCGCTCGAGCATGCCGCCTGGGTGGTGTTCGAGGACGTTGTGCTGATCAAGTCGTGCCTGCAAGGCGTGCGCGACTTGTGGGAGAACGCGCGCGCCCAAGCCACCCTGGAAATCTTGAACCACAGCGTAGAACAAAAGGTCGTCGAGCGGACCGCGGCGCTGCAACGCAGCGAGGAGCGCTTCCGACTGCTGAGCGCCTCCGCGCCGATCGGCATCTTTCAAACGGACGCCAGCGGCCAGTGGGGTTATACCAACGAGGCTTGGCAGACCATGTCGGGTCAGAGTTCCGCGGCAGCGCGGGGCTTGGGATGGAGCCAGGTGGTGCACCCGGAAGATCGCGCGGCCGTGTTGGCGGCGTGGCAAGCCGCGTGGCAGGCCGGCACGGAGTTCTCCCACGAGTACCGGATTCTGCGACCGGACGGAACCCTCCGCTGGCTTCACGCGCGCGCCCGGGCGAGCCGCTCCGGGGACGGCAACGCCACCGGGTACGTCGGAGCGGCGGAAGACATTACCGATCGGAAGGGGGCCGAAGCAGAGTGGAAGAGCGCCCGGGAGGCGGCCGAAGCGGCCAACCGCTCCAAGAGTGAATTCCTGGCCAACATGAGCCATGAGATCCGCACGCCCATCAACGGCGTCGTCGGGATGACGGAGCTGGCTTTGGACACCGACCTTACCCTGGAGCAGCGGGAGTATCTGGAAACCGTAAAAGTCTCCGCCGATTCGCTGCTCACCGTGATCAACGACATTCTCGACTTCTCCAAGATCGAGGCCGGCAAGGTCGATATGGATCACATCGCGTTCGATCTACAGAGCAACCTGCACGAAGTGACGCGGATGCTGGCCGCCCGCGCCCATCCCAAGGGACTGGAGCTGGTCTTCCACACCGCGCCCGAGGTGCCGGAGTCCGTGACCGGCGATCCGGGACGCCTGCGCCAGATCCTCATGAATCTCGCGAGCAACGCCATCAAGTTCACGGCGTCGGGCGAAGTAGTGTTGCGCGCGGAGGTCGACTCCCGGTCGGACGAGGAAGTCTGCCTGCACTTCAGCGTCACCGACACCGGCATCGGCATTCCGGTAGAGAAGCAGCAATCCATTTTTCGCCCCTTCGAGCAGGCGGATAGCTCCACTACCCGGCGGTACGGAGGCACCGGGCTCGGCTTGGCCATCTCCACCCGGCTGGTCGAGATGATGGGGGGCTCGATCTGGGTGGAGAGCGAGCCGGGGCACGGCGCCACGTTTCATTTCACCGCCCGGTTTGGCGTAGTGAAGGAAGCAGAGATCCCGCGGGCGCCCCGGCCAGCGCTCAATCTTTACGATCTGCGGGTTCTGATCGTGGACGACAATGCCACCAACCGCAGGGTTCTCGAGCAGGTCGTCACCAACTGGCGGATGCGGTCCACCCTCGTGGAGAGCGGGCGCGCGGCACTGGCCGCCCTGGAACGCGCCGCGGCGGCGGCCGAACCGTTCCGGCTGGTGCTCAGCGACTGCCAGATGCCCGAGATGGACGGCTTCGAGCTGGCTGCCCGTATCCGGGAGAGGCCGGAGTTTAGCGCCGCCTCTATCATTATGCTGACCTCGGCCGGGGTGCGCGGAGACGGCGTGCGGTGCCGGGAGCTGGGCGTGGCCGGTTACCTGACCAAGCCCGTCCACCAGTCGGAGCTGCTCGACACGATCCTCACGGTTCTGCGCCTGGAGCCGCCGGACGCGGAACTGAAGCCTCCGGTGACGCGTCACAGCTTGCGGGAAAACACGTGCCGCGCCAGCATCCTGCTGGCCGAGGACAACCCGATCAACCAGCGGGTGGCACTCCGGATGCTCGAGAAGCGCGGTTACCAGGTCACCGTCGCCGGCAATGGGAAAGAGGCCTTGGCGGCGCTCGAGAAGGAGCGCTTCGACCTGGTCCTGATGGACGTCCAGATGCCGGAATTGGGCGGACTGGAGGCCATCGCCGAGCTGCGCCGGCGCGAGGGAGCGGAGCGCCATACCGGCGTGATAGCCCTTACCGCCAGCGCTATGAAGGGAGACCGCGAAGAATGCCTGGCCGCCGGCATGGACGACTACCTGGCCAAGCCGATCAAGCCCGACGAACTGTATGCGGCCCTGGACCAGTGGATTCCGCGCGGGACGTGAGGAGCGCGACGCCGGCGAGAGGTCGGGGTTGTGGGGCGGTCCCCCGGGACCGCGGCGGACGCCCTCGTCCGCCTCTTCAGACACGCGACCCTGCTGAACGCCAAGGAACTTTTCCGTATGGTTCAACAGCCGGACCAGGGGGTCCGGCGCGGGCGAGGGCGCCCACCCCACGAGGGAATATGCAGCGAAGTCTAACTCGGGACACTAGGGTTCCACGCGCCGCAGCCCGCGGACTCGATCGAAGTCCCGGTCGTAGCTGTAAATCCCTTCCAGACCGTGCAGCTCGACGACCGCGGCATGCAGCGCGTCGCGTGCCATCAACTGGGGGTATTCGTCCAGCAGCACCCGCGCCCGGTCGAGCACCTCTCCCGTCACCGGGATCACGTCCGGGAACAGCGTCCGCGTCAGGTCGTAGAGCCTTCGGCCTTCCTGCCAGCGGCCCAACGCGCGATAGCGGTGCGCAATCTCCTGCAAAGTCGCCGCATCGAGCGCCGCCGCGATCCTCCCCTCGGCGATCGCCTCGAGCAATGCCACCGACGGAGCCTTGTGCGGGTGTTCGGCGGCCGCGGCGTACATGAAGATATTGGAGTCGAGCAGGATCAGCGCAGCAACTCCTGCGGGTCGGGAACCGACTCCCGCTTCATTTGTTTGGGATCGCCGACCGGCAGGGTCAAGGCCGCGAGGCTCCGCACTGCCGCCAGCTTCTCATCCTTCGTAGGCAGGCAATACTGGCGTTCGCAGGCGGTTCGGACCAGGTCCCCTAAGCTCGTCCCGCGCTCGACCGCCAGTCGGCTGAGGCACTCATGGAGCTCCGGTGAAAACAGGATGGTTGTCTTCTTAGAAAGCTCCATATACACCTCCATATATGGATGTTAGCACAAATCTTCTCTACACGCCGGGACTTTGGGACCGTCTAAGCTGATGAAGGCAGGACTCTGTCCGCATGGCCACCACCGAAAAACCGCTCCGCGCCGACCCGACCGCCGAAATCGAAGCCGCCAAGGATCTGGCGCGCCGCTACCGCTACGAGTACGTCGAAGTCGACCACGAGCACATCGAGCACGACCTGTTCCGCTCCATTCCCGTGGATCTGATGTTCCGCTACAACTTCGTCCCGCTGCGGGTGCACCACGGGGCGCTCGAGATCGCCATCGCCGACCCCCGCCAGCTCATGCTGGTGGACGAGATTTCGCTGCTGCTCAACCGCAAGATCCGCGTCAAGGTCGCCACGCTCTCCCAGATCAGCCAGCTCCTGAAGAAGACGGAACAATCCCAGCGGGTGCTCGAGGAAGTCACCGAGGGCTTCGTGCTGGATGTGGTCCGCGACGAGGATAACTCGGACGAAACCATCTCGATCGAGCGGCTCAGCTCGGCCGACACCGACATCAGCCCCGTCATCCGCCTGGTGGACACCACCATCTTCAACGCGCTCGAGCGGCGGGCGAGCGACATCCACATCGAGACGCGCGACCAGGAAGTGGCCATCAAGTACCGCATCGACGGCGTGCTGCACTACGCCATGCCGCCGATCTCGAAGGACTGGCACCAGACGATCATCTCGCGCATCAAGGTGATGTCGGAGCTGGACATTGCCGAGCGCCGCATCCCGCAGGACGGGCGCTTCCGCGTGCGCTATAAGGGCCGCTACATCGACTTCCGCGTCTCGATCATGCCGACCATCCACGGCGAGGACGCCGTGCTCCGCGTGCTCGACAAGGAGTCGATGAGCGAGAAGTTTCACCAGCTCTCGCTCGACGTGGTGGGTTTTTCCGACGACGACCTCAAGAAGTTCCGGCGCTACATCAACGAGCCCTACGGCATGGTGCTGGTCACCGGTCCCACGGGCAGCGGCAAGACCACGACCCTCTACGCCGCGCTCAGCGAGATCAAGAACGACGAGGACAAGATCGTCACCATCGAGGACCCGGTCGAATACCAGATCAAGGGCATTACGCAGATTCCGGTGAACGACAAGAAGGGGCTCACCTTCGCGCGCGGCTTGCGGTCGATCTTGCGCCACGACCCCGACAAGATCATGGTCGGCGAGATCCGCGACGAGGAGACGGCCCAGATCGCCATCCAGTCGGCGCTCACTGGCCACCTGGTGTTCACCACGGTCCACGCCAACAACGTGGTGGACGTGCTCGGCCGCTTCCTCAACATGGGCGTGGAGGCCTACAACTTCGTCTCGGCGCTGAATTGCATCCTGGCGCAGCGCCTGGTGCGGGTGATCTGCGAGCATTGCAAGCACGCGGTGCGCTACCCCGACCAGTATCTCGAGGAGAGCGGCCTGCCTGTCGCCGAGTACCGCGACTTCGACTTTTACGAAGGTCAGGGCTGCATCGAGTGCGCCGGCACCGGCTACCGCGGCCGCACGGCGATCCACGAGCTGCTCGACCTTTCCGACCACATTCGCGAGATGATTCTCGACAAGCGCCCCGCCTCCGAGATCAAGCGCGTAGCCCGTGAAGAAGGGATGACGTTCCTTCGGGAGTCGGCCCTCCAGAAAGCCCGGGCCGGCCTCAGCACCATGCGCGAGATCAACAAGGTGACGTTTATTGAGTAGGACGAGCGCCGTGAGAAGCCTGGTCCGTCTGGGTGCAGCGCTGGGGGCCCTGCCGTGGTGCCTAATAGCCGCCGACCAGATCCCCGTAGTATTCGTGCCCCGCGACATTCCGGTCGAAGCGTCGCGCCGGCTTTTGGGTAGGGGACTGGAGAGCCCTTCGAACCAACCGCCTTACGGTCACGCCACGATGCGGGAGGCCCTCGGAGCACCCGTGGTTCGCATTGCGATCCACCAGTACCCGCCAGCCTGGGGCAGCTTCACGGTCGTGGCCGAGTACATCACCCGGCTACTCGATGCCCAGCCGGAGGGGGAGCTTCGTCCCACGCCAATGTGGTCTGAAGGTGCGATTCCCCAAGTCTTCGGAACCATTGAGTTCGGAGGCGGCGTGAGTCGTCCGCTGCAGGTGGCGAGAGGGTACGTCTTCTTTCAGGACGTGAAAGGCCGGAGCTGGTGCGCTCGTTACCTGGGTGGCGACCCCAAGCGAGAGGTAGTGCCGAAAATACCTTCTCCCCAGTGAGGGACACCGCCGGCGCGGAGCGTGGGTAGCGGGTCAATTCCAGGAATGCCGGGTTTGCTTCAGGGTTGACGGGTAAGAGATTGTTTCGGACTGGGCGACGATCCCACCAAGTCCCACCAGAACTGCGCGGCGGCAGTTCCACGAGTAGGGTGTGACACGGCCAAGTGGATAACTGTCGGATGCGCCGTGACTCAACCGGAATCGTCAAGCGACGTGTCGAATAATCGGTAAACGCTACTCGACTAGTCAGGACTATCCGGCGGCGCAGTGCCCGTTGGGGGGCATCAACGGTAGCCAAACGCGGGCGGGAACACGACAACCACCAGTGCCGCCCATACGGAGTACACGGGCAGATAGGCTGTCTGCCATCGCTCCAGGACGGCAAACGAGCCCCGGTGACGCAGGAAGCACGCATAGAGCCACGCCGACCACGCCAGGTTGACGAGGAGAATGAGATTCTCGCCAAGAGCCGCCACTCGGTTGGGAGTGAAGCCAAACTCGGAGATGCGGGCTGCGATCGCCGCGAGCGCCACGCCATCGACCACGAGCGCGCTGACCACGAGCAGCAGCTGCAGGCCGTCGAAGAAGTCGGGCGGTGCCTGCGGGTCGCGCGCGGAGGCGGCGTAGAGCACCAGCCCCACGACGACCGCCAGCAGCAGATCGAAGCCGATCAGTACCTCCCGCTTCACGTTGATGGGGCTGCCGGTCCACGCCATCGTAGCTAGAAACACCAGTAGCAGAGCTGTGAACAGCGGCGTGAACAGCTTGGTCAGCACCGGCGCCATGTTCTCGATGACGCTTTGCTTCGCCCCCACCAAC
>JBGQLP010000090.1:0-7807 GCA_041500125.1 Gemmatimonadota bacterium | reverse complement strand
CTCCTCCGGCGCCTTGTCGATCTGGTCGTACGCCGTGAACGTCGCCAGCCCCTTCTTCGCCTGGATCGCCGTGATCGCCGCCGTCAACGTCGTCTTCCCGTGGTCCACGTGCCCGATCGTCCCCACGTTCACATGCGGCTTGGTACGCTCAAATTTGGCCTTCGCCATGTCGCGTTAGTCCTCCTGACTCCTAGCTTTTCGCCTTGGAGATAATCTGTTCGGCAATCGCCTTCGGCACTTCCTCATAGTGATCGAACTGCATCGAGTACACCGCTCGCCCCTGGGTCATGCTGCGGAGCTGGGTCGAGTAGCCGAACATTTCGGCGAGAGGTACGTCGGCCGCGACCACCTGAGCCTCGCCCCGTTGGGTCATGCCGCCGATCTTGCCCCGGCGGCTGGAGAGATCGCCGATCACGTCGCCCAGGAAGTCGGAGGGAGTGACCACCTCCACTTCCATCACTGGCTCGAGGAGCACAGGGTGCGCCTGGCGGGCTGCTTCCTTCACCGCCATGGAGCCGGCGATCTTGAACGCCATCTCGGAGCTGTCCACGTCGTGGTAGCTGCCGAAGACGAGCGTCGCCTTGACGTCCACCATCGGATAGCCCGCTAACACGCCGTTTTCCAGCGCCTCGCGAATGCCGGCTTCAACCGGCTTGATGAACTCCCTGGGGATCACGCCGCCCACGATCTTGTCCTCGAACACGAACCCGCCGCCGGGCGGAGTCGGCTCGAAGTTGATGACCACGTGGCCGTACTGGCCTTTGCCGCCGGACTGGCGAATGAACTTGCCCTCGACGTTGGTCACCGGCTTCCGAACGGTCTCGCGGAAGGCCACCTGCGGCTTGCCGACGTTGGCCTCGACCTTGAACTCCCGCTTCATCCGTTCGACCAGGATCTCGAGGTGGAGCTCGCCCATACCGGCGATGATGGTCTGGCCGGTCTCCTGGTCGGATCGAACCCGGAAGGTCGGGTCTTCCTCCTGCAGCTTTTGGAGCGCGGTCCCCAGCTTATCCTGGTCGGCCTTGGTCTTGGGCTCGATGGCGACGTCGATGACCGGATTGGGGAACTTCATCGCCTCCAGGATGATCGGCTTCTCCTCGTCGGAGAGGGTGTCACCGGTGCGGGTATCGCGAAGGCCGATGGCCGCGGCAATGTCGCCCGCGAGCACCTCTTCGATCTCGTCCCGCTTGTTGGCGTGCATCTGCAGCAGCCGTCCAATCCGCTCCCGCTTGTCCTTGGTGCTGTTGTAGACGTAGCTGCCGGACTTGAGCGAGCCCGAGTACACCCGGAAGAAGGTCAGCCGGCCCACGTAGGGGTCGGTCGCGATCTTGAAGGCGAGCGCCGAGAACGGCTCGGCGTCCGACGCGCAACGCTCGACGTGGGTGTCGTCGTGCAGGGGGATGTGGCCCTGGATGGCGGGAACGTCGGTGGGACTCGGCAGATAGTCGATGACGGCATCGAGGAGGGCTTGAACGCCCTTGTTCTTGAAGGCCGCGCCACACAGCACCGGCACCATTGCACTCGAGACCGTTGCCTTCCGGATGGCCTGCTGGATCTCCTCATAGGTCAGCTCGGCGCCGCCCAGGTACTTCTCCAGCAGCTTCTCGTCATGCTCGACCGCCGCCTCGATGACTTCGTGGCGGGCAGCCTCAACCCGGTCTTTGTACTGGTCGGGTACCGGAAGCTCGGTAAAGGTCTTACCCAGGGTCTCCTCGTCGAACACGACCTCGACCCGCCGAATTACGTCGATGTGACCGGTGAACATCTCGCCCGAGCCCACGGGGATCTGGATCGGGTAGGCCTTCTTGGTAAGCCGCTCGCGGATCATCGAGAGACAGCGGTCGAAGTCGGCTCCGACCCGGTCCATCTTGTTGGCGAAGATGAGCCGGGGGACGCCGTAGCGGTCCGCCTGGCGCCAGACGGTCTCGGTCTGGGGCTCGACGCCCGCCACCGAGTCGAGCAGCGCGACCGCGCCGTCGAGGACCCGGAGAGAGCGCTCTACTTCAACCGTAAAATCGACGTGGCCCGGAGTATCGATGATGTTGATGCGGTAGGGAGTGCCGTTCCGGTTCCAGAAACAGGTGGTTGCCGCGGAGGTAATGGTAATCCCGCGCTCCTGCTCCTGCTCCATCCAGTCCATGGTGGCAGCGCCCTCGTGCACCTCACCGATCTTGTAGTTCTTGCCGGTGTAGTAGAGGATCCGCTCGGTCGTAGTCGTCTTCCCGGCATCGATGTGGGCCATGATGCCGATGTTGCGATAGCGATCGAGGGTCGTCTGTCGGGCCATTCCACCTACCCCTAATGAAAAAGCGGGGCGACCGACCGGCAGACTCCCGTGGTATCGCTCCGCGCACATCCGGCTTTCGCCTGGATGAGGACCCCACAAGGGTCCCACGCGTTGTCATTGGAAGATCAGAGGTGGCCCGGGCTCAACCGTGGGTCACATAATCCGATGTCTGCGGCGGCAAAAAACGCCAAGCCCGGGGAAAATAGCGGCTTACGACGCAGAGTCAACCCTTTTTACCGAGCCGAGTTCGATGCCCAGGTAAAGGAAAGGGCGCCTCATCCGAAGCGCCCTGCTTTTGCTTTTCCTTCCCCGCTTCCCCGCCTACCCGCTTACCACCTGTAATGCGCAAACGCCCGGTTCGCCTCCGCCATCCGGTGCGTGTCTTCCTTCTTCTTAATGGTGTTCCCCTCGCCCTTCGACGCCAGGATCAGCTCGGCCGCAAGGCGCTCGGACATGGTCTTCTCCGTGCGCGCCCTGGAGAACGAGATGATCCAGCGCATTGCCAGGGCCGTACGGCGATCGGGCCGGACCTCGACCGGCACCTGGAGCGAGGCGCCACCGACCCGGCGGCTCTTTACCTCGAGCGTGGGCTTGGCGTTGTTCACCGCCTGCTTGAAGACCGACACCCCGGGCTGTCCGGTGCGCTCTTCGATCAAGTCCATGGCCGAATAGAAGATCCCCTCGGCCACGCTCTTCTTACCTTCGAACATCAGATTGTTGACAAACTTGGATACGGTCTGGCTGTCATACCGGGGATCCGGCGGGACCGGCCGCTTGACCGACTTGTTGCGACGACTCACTACTTGCCTCCCTTGCCGCCGGCACCACCGCCGGTCTTGGGCCGCTTGGCGCCGTACTTGGACCGACTCTGCCGGCGATCGTTGACCCCCGCCGAATCGAGCGTGCCCCGCACGATGTGGTAGCGAACGCCGGGCAAATCCTTCACTCGGCCGCCGCGAATCAACACGATCGAGTGCTCCTGAAGGTTGTGCCCCTCCCCAGGAATATAGGCCGTGACCTCGAACCCATTGGTCAGACGGACACGGGCAACTTTCCGAAGCGCCGAGTTCGGCTTCTTCGGGGTAGTGGTGTAGACCCGGGTGCACACGCCGCGCTTCTGGGGATTATCCCGGAGCGCTGGCGCCTTGTCCTTGGCCACGACGTCTTTCCGGCCGCGCCGGATGAGCTGATTGATGGTCGGCATAACCTTCGAGCTTAAGAAACGAGAAACCCCATTCCGGGGCAGACTTACAAATGTAGGCTTATGGCCGGTTTGGGTCAAGAAATCGGGTTGGGTGCCGTCCAGGGGCTGAGCCTAGGTCAGTACCCGCTCTCCCCTTCCTGCTTTTTGCCCCCGTGCTGGCTTTTTGAAAGGTCCAGCCCTCCCAACCCCGCTGAAATCCTCCGTTTACAGTCACTTCTCGAAGCGGCCCCCAACTTGCCCTTTTCCAGAGCAGGCCTGGTCCCTCCATCAGGCAGTCCACTTCTGTATCCGGAGTAGCCGTGTCCCACTCAGCTCGATGGTTCCTCGGCGCAGTGCTCGCCGGGTGCGGCGCCATCAGCGCCAGCGCGCAGCAATCGCCGGACTCCCCGAGTCCAGCGCGCACGGCCAGTGTGGTCGATACGACGACCCTGCCGGTCTTCCCCCGCGATGAAGTGCTGCTGCCGGAGCGCGATCGCAAGGATGTTCCCTGGAGATCCTTCTCCGAGGTCACCAAGGGGGCGCGGGTCCAGAGCGGCGTCTTCACCCTCTACCAGAAGCGGGACAACAGTTATCTCTCGCTCTCGCCGGGGCAACTGGATCGGGACTACCTGTTGGTCACTCAGCTCTCTCAGGGCATCGGCGAGCTCGGCCTCGACGGCGGCAGCTCGGTGCGCACAGACCTCATCCGCTTCCATCGGTCGGCCGATCGGATCGAGCTCTGGGTCGTGAATCCCCACTTTGCGGCGACGCCGGGCACGCCGATGGCTCGGGCCGTCGCCTATTCGTTCGGTCATTCGGTCGCCCAGTCCTTCCCCATTGCCACCATGCGGGATAACGGGGAGATCCTGGTCGACCTGGCACCGTTTCTCCTGTCCGACTGGGCCGACCTGGGGTCGTTCTTCCAGGGCGTCGCGACCCAACGGAAACTCACCGGGACGATTTTCCTGGATCGGGATCGTTCGAGCCTGGAGCAGCTGCAGCTCTTCCCCGGTAACCTCGAAGCCGAGGTTCGCCTCACCTATCAATCCAACCGGAACCTCGGCCTCGATGCCATCGCGGACTACCGCTGGATACCGGTGGGCGTCCATTATTCTCTCCTCGAGCTGCCAGCCATTCCAATGCGTCCCCGCTATGCCGACGAGCGGGTGGGTTATTTCGTGTCGGCGATCAAGGATTTCTCGCGCGACACCGCCGAGAGCTTCTTCGTTCGCTTTGTGAACCGGTGGCGGCTGGAAAAACGGGATCCCGGCGCAGCCATCAGCGAGCCGGTGAAGCCGATCGTCTACTACATCGATCACACCGTCCCCAACGAATGGAGACCGTGGGTCCGGGCGGGCATCCTCGAATGGAATCGGGCTTTCGAGGAAGCCGGCTTCCGCAATGCCATTCAGGTGTTCGATGCGCCTGACGACTCTCTCTGGAGTGCGGAGGACGCCCGGTACTCGACGGTGCGCTGGACCGCCACCAACCGGTCGGTCTACGCCGTAGGTCCGTCGAACGTGGATCCCCGGACCGGTGAGATCCTCAACGCCGACGTACTGGTTTCCGCGGCCTGGATCCAGACCTGGAGGGGTGAGTCGGGCGAATATGTAGCGCCCCAGGCCGCCGTGAGCTCTACGTTCGTTGAAGATTCGGCGGCCAGTGGCCCCAACGGCCAGAGCAGGCTCTGCAGTTTTGCCGAAGGCATGCGGCGGGAGGGCACCCTGACCCGGGCGTTGCTTGCCGGGCAAGACGGCGCGAGGGACGGCGGAGCGGCTACCCGCCTGTACATCGGCCAGGCGCTCAAGGCCCTCATCATGCACGAGATCGGACACACTCTCGGGCTGCGCCACAACTTCCGCGGCTCTGCCGGGATCAGCCGAAGCCAGCTGCTCGATCGTGACTACACCCGCGCCCACGGGCTGGGCGTTTCGGTGATGGACTACAGTCCCCCGGCGTTGTCGGCTGATCCTCGGAAACAGGGCGATTACTACGCCAGCACCGTCGGCAGCTACGACCGCTGGGCCATCCAGTACGGTTACACCGAGCTGGCGGGCGAGGCCGGTCCGACCACCGCCAAGGGCTCCGCGGGAGTTGCAGCCGCGTGGACGCCCGACGGTGAGGTCAAAGCGCTTCGGTCGATCGCGGGGGAAGCGGCCGACCCGGCACACCTCTACGGCACCGATGAGGACGCCGGCTTCGGTGGTCTCGGTCTGGACCCCACCGTCTCCCGGTACGATCAGACCAACGATCCGCTCGGGTGGGCCCGGGACCGGGTGACCCTGATCAATGGTCTCTTCGACTCGTTGCCCAGCAGAATGGTGGCACCGGGACAGGGCTACGCCCGGTTGCGCGCAGCCTTCACCGACCTGCTGACCGACCGCTGGTACGCGACGCTCGTCACCACCAAGTATCTCGGCGGCGCGATGACGGCGCGGGATCACCGAGGCGATCCTTCAGCCCGGCCGGCCATCGTCACCGTTCCGGCTGCTCAGCAGCGTCAGGCGCTGGCGTTCGTGGCCGACGCGGGATTCGGGGAGCGAGCTTATCGCTTTTCGCCGGAGCTGTTGAGTCAGTTGGGACCTGACCGCTGGCGCCACTGGGGATCGACCCCCGGCGCCGATGGTCGAATTGACTTCCCGCTCCATGACTGGGCGATGGCACAGCAGGGCGCCCTGCTTGGTCAACTGCTGGATCCCGTCGTGTTGTCCCGAATCCGCGATGCGGAGCTGCGGGCCACGGCCGACGAGCCGACCGTCACCATCCCGGAACTGTTCTCCACCCTCACCGCGGCAATCTGGACCGAGGTTGGCTATCCGGGACCGGACGGCAAGGCTGGGTTGCTTCGAAACATCACGTCGGTACGGCGTGATCTGCAGCGGATGTATCTCAATAGCCTGATCCGGATGATCGTGAGCCCCTTGCCCGACACCCCGGAAGACGCCCGCACCCTGGCACGCGCGACCCTGGTCGATCTCGCAACCCAGCTGGACCGCGCAATGGTGCGACGTGGAGTCGAGCTGGACCCCTACACCCGGGCGCACCTGGTGGATTCAAGAGAGCGGATCAACCAGGCCCTCAACGCGCAAATGTTTCAGAACGCCGGAATGACGAGGTAACCCGATCATGCCATATGTCGCCACTTCCGATCCATCCCCGCTGGTCCAGACCGCTGTCTACATGGCGGGCATCCTCGCAGGCTACGTGCTGCTGGTGAGGCCCGACGAATGGCAGCGCGCCTGGGAAACCATCCGCAACACCTGGTCGAAGCCACCCCAAGACTGAGGCGCCGCGCCACGCCGCCTGCAACCGGGCGGCGTTATGATTCCTCTTATGAGGACGCCTCACCAGGGCCCCGCACTCCAGGTTCGCAATCTCCGTAAGGCCTACCAGGATGTCGTCGCAGTCGACGGCCTCGATCTCCAGGTTTACTCCGGAGAGTGCTTCGGCCTTCTGGGCCCGAACGGGGCGGGAAAGACCACCACCATCGAGATCTGTGAGGGGATCAACACTCCGGACGATGGCGAGGTGCTCGTGCTCGGCCGTCATTGGGGGGAGAACGACCGGGAGCTGCGGGAGCTGCTGGGAATCTCGCTGCAGGAAACTCAGTTCTCCGAGAAGCTCACGGTCGAGGAGACGGTCCACTTGTTCCGGAGCTTCTATCGCGACGGCGCGTCGCCGAACTCCGTCATTGCGATGGTCCAGCTTCAGGAAAAGGCGCGGTCGCGGGTGGGTGGCCTGTCCGGCGGTCAGAAGCAGCGGCTGGCCCTGGCCTGCGCCCTGGTGGGCGATCCCGAGCTGCTTTTCCTGGACGAGCCGACCACCGGCCTGGATCCCCAGTCCCGCCGCCAGCTCTGGGAGCTGATCGAAGGCTTCAAGTCGGACGGCCGCTCGATCCTGCTTACCACCCACTATATGGAAGAGGCCGAGCGGCTCTGCGACCGGGTGGCGATCGTGGATCATGGCCGGATGATCGCGCTGGGGACACCAGTCGAGCTCATCGCGGAGCTGAGTGCTGAGCATGTGCTGGAGTTTGCCCTGGCAGGCGGAAGCACCGTCGACGAGAGTGCCCTGAGACATATCGACGGGGTCCACGCCGCCGACCGGCGGAACGGCGCCTATCACCTCCAGGTGGAGGAGCTGCACCGCGCCATGCCGGCGCTGTTGCAGGAGCTTCGGCGTCAGGGGGTTCAGTTGGCCGAGCTCAAGACTCACTCGGCCACGCTGGAGGATGTGTTCGTCTCGCTGACCGGCAGGCATCTCCGCGATGACTGAGCGGGGCAGCTGGACCGAGCACCCACTGGTGCAGCTCACTCGAGTCAGATATCGAGAGTTCT
>JBGQLP010000089.1:0-7832 GCA_041500125.1 Gemmatimonadota bacterium | reverse complement strand
CCTTCCGGCACTGGAACGAATGGTGGGAGACGGTGCGGCACCACGTGCTCGTCACCCAGATTGCGAGCGGGGCGACCCGCGATCTCACTCCGGGCGACTTCGACGCTCCCCCGCATAACTACGAGGATCTCGCCCTGGCATTCTCCCCGGACAGTCGCGAGATCGCCTTCGTCTCCAAGCGCGAGGCCCCGGACTCCGAGATGTGGAGCACGAATCACGACGTGTGGACCGTTCCCGTGACCGGCGGCACGGTGAAGAAGGTGACGCCCAACCCTGCGGCCGACATGGAGCCCACGTTTTCTCCCGACGGCAAGTCGATCGTCGTCCGGGCCCAGCGGCGCCCGGGATTCGAAGCCGACCGCTGGTATCTCGACGTCTACGATCGCGCCTCCGGCGCGAAACTCACGCTGTTTGAATCGCCCGACCTGTCGGTCGACGAGTTCCGGTTCTCGCCTGACGGGAGCACGATCTGGTTCACCGCCGCCAAGGATGGGGCGGAGAATCTGTACACCATCCCGGCCACCGGCGGTGAGCCCAAGCTGGTGGTGCCGGGCGGCGCGGTTGGCTCGTTCCAGCCGGCGACTGGATTCGCCGTCTTCGCCAAGTCCAGCCTAGTCGCGCCCACCGAGCTGTTCCGGGTCGGCACCGACGGCACCACCCGCCAGCTCACGAACGAGAACGCCCGGTGGCTCGGTCGCCTGGACCTTCCCCAGCCGGCGAGTCTGACGGTGACCGGAGCCGGCGGCACCCCGGTGCAATACTTCTTGCTCAAGCCACCCAACTTCGACCCTTCGAAGACCTATCCGGTCGTCTTTCTGATTCATGGTGGACCCCAAAGCGACTGGGCTGACGGCTGGTCGTACCGGTGGAACCCTGCGCTGTGGGCCGCGCAGGGCTGGATCGTGGCCGCGCCCAACCCGCGCGGGTCGACCGGGTTCGGCCAGCGGTTCGTGGACGAGATCTCCCAGGACTGGTGCGGCAAGGTGATGGCCGATCTCGACGCCGTCTTCAACGCTGTCGCCCGGTCGCCCAACGCCGATTCGACCCGGATGGGAATCGCCGGCGCGAGCTACGGCGGCTACGCCGTCGACTGGATCATCGGCCACACCAACCGCTTCAAGGCTGCCGTGAGTCACGACGGTGTCTTCAACCTCGAGTCGATGTCACTGGCGACCGAAGAGCTCTGGTTCACCGATTGGGAGTTCGGTGGACCACCCTGGAGCGCAACCGCGCGGGCGAACTTTGCCCGCTGCTCACCCCACCTGTCGGCCGACAAGATCAGAACGCCGACCCTGGTCATCACCAACGAGCAGGATTTCCGTGTGCCGGTCGATCAGGGCCTTCAGCTGTTCACCGCCTTGCGCCGCAACGGCGTGCCGTCCGAAGGTCTGGTATTCGAGGACGAGGGACATTGGGTGTTAAGGGCTCTGGACAGCAAACGGTGGCACGAGACCGTCTTTTCGTGGATGCAGAGGTACCTCACTCCGCTGTCACCGTGACCTAACAACCTCGGCCACCCCCCGCCGGCGTAGATCCCACGCCTCCCTCCGCCATAGAAACTCAGGTCACTTGACTCTCCCTGCTCAGGAATTGTCGGCTGCTTGCCGAGCCAGTGCTACTGTGCTCCTGCAACGGGGCGTACCTAGCCGGTAGCGCAGCCCGAACTCCACTCCGCGTCAGCGGGCTAACAGGGAGGTACTCAGTGTCCCACCACCTCATAGTTCTGGTCGGTGCCCTCGGGCTCTTGGCTGCATGCTCTGATACAACGGGCCCCAACGCAAGCGCCGTCCCCGCAACGATTGACCATGCGCCGTTGCCGCCTACACGTCCCCTGCCGCCCATCGACGAGTGCTCGCCCACCCGCAACGTGATCCGGGGTAAAGCTCTCGCCCGTACGGTGATCGCTAGTATATCCGACGCGGTGCCTCTATGCCCGAGCGATCCAGTCAGGTAGTTCCGGGTTCCAGGGCGGAGGCCGACAAATCCGGCTGACTCCGCAGCGATTGGCGAAGCTGCTCCAGCTCAACGGCACCGGCGGCATTGCCGGTGCCGATGGCACGCTCGGCGACGGCAAGGGCCCGGGTGGCCGTGCGCCGCGCCGCTGACGCAATGGCTTCGCGCGCGATGGCGAGTGCTTGCGTCACCACCTGATTCCCCGGCTCAAGCCTTGCCTGGAACTCTGTCCTCAGGAGCCGGGACTCCAGATCTAGGCGCGGCGCGAGCAGTCCCACTATTCGTTGCTGGAGTATCCGCTGTTCCCCCGGAGTCACGAATTCCCCGCGGATAACCTGGGCGACAAGCGGAGCGGAAAAAGCGTATCGCTCGCCGTCAAAGACGACAAAGTCCAGCCGCTCCAATGTGGTGAGAGCGTCCTGGACCCGCGGTTCGGCCATATCGGCCAGCTTCGCAAGCAGCTCGGGGTCCATCTCGAGTCCAAGCACGCTGGCGATAGTTAAGACTCGCTGGGATGCCTCGTCGAGTCGGCCCACCCTGGCAGCGATGGCCATGCGGGCCAGAGCCGGCACGCTGATCGGCAATGGCGAATCCAACGTCTGGTCGGGTACCGGCCAATTGAAAACATCTTCTCGCAGTAGAGCACTCTCTCCCAGCGCGCGCAAAAGCGTGGCAATGAGGAACACGTTGCCGGTCGTCTCTGCCCCGATCCGCCGGACCAGGCGGTCGCGAGCCGCCTCCTCAATACACCATGGAGCACCCAACCGCACCAGCTCCCGTACCTCCCCCACCGAGAGTGGATCCAGGCGTACCGTGCAACCAGGAACGCTACCCCCCACCGAGGCGCAGAGCTCGAGCAACTCCGGAGGCCCCGATCGCGCCACGCCAGGCGACGTGACGACGACGAGGAGAACGGGCAGATGGTCCAGTTCGCTAATTGCGGCGTGCAGTGCACCGACCGTCGCCCCGTCGGCGAACTGGGCGTCGTCGATCGCCAGCGCCACTGGCGTCTCCTCCGCAACCGAGCGTAGCAGTGCGCCAATGGCGGCTGCTACCTCGGCCCGATCACGCGGCGCGCGCGCGACCACGCGAGTGGCGAGCTCCGGCACGAGATCAGCAAGGAGGGACAGGGCCGTCGGGTCAGTGCCGGCGACACCAGCTGCGTTGGCCAGACCTGCGCGCATGATCGCTCGCAGGGTGCTCCACGGGGCGTCGTGGTCAGTTTCGAGCGGCCGGGCAGTCGCCAGCACCGCACCCTCTAAGGCGAAGTGATCCAGGCATTCAGCTGCCAGCGCGGTGCGACCCGACCCCGGGTCACCGGTGACAATCAGAGTTCGGGCTCCGGAGACCAGCACATCGGCCACCACCGCCAGTGCGTCGCGATGCGACGCCCGGCGAATGAGCGGAATGTCCGACCCGGCACGCCGGAAGCCCGACCCACGCCATCGACCATGACGAATTCGATCAGCCAGGGCGATGAGCTCGCGGCTCGGCTGCTCCCGAAGCTCGGTCGCCAGGCGGTCCGAGAATGCGTGGTATGCCGCAAGCCCGCCCACGGCATCGCCCCCGAGCGCGGCTGAACGGATGAGCAGGCCTGCGGCAGGCTCCGAGTAGGGCTCGAGTGCGAGTGCCCGGCGAGCAAGGTCCTGCGCAGTCAGAGTGTCGCTGTCGAGCAGCGCTTGAGCTCCGGCCCGAACCAGTGCCGCCACTGCTTTAGCTCGGTACCGGTCGCGCTCAGCGGCAGCCCACTCCTCGAAGGCGGTGGCGTCGCTGAGGCTGAAGCCCTCGAGAAACTCGCCGGCCATGGCGGAGGTCTCTGCAAGCACATCGACCGTCAGTCCAGCATCGCTCAGCGTCACGGAGTCGCCGTCGGAACTAATACGGTGAGGACCGAGGTGCACCCGGAGCCGCCGGATAGCCTCATTCAAGGAGTGCCGGCCCGCTGATTCCTCTCGATCAGGCCAGAGAAGCCCAAGGAGATGCTGGCGGGTGCGGGTTCGGTGGGGGGAGAGGGCAAGATAGATCAACAACGCCAGATGTTTGCGCCAGAGCACCTCCGGGTGGGCCGGGTTCCCCTCAACTCGGGCGGTCGGCGGGCCCAAACAGACCAGCTCGAGGTCGGGGATGCTAGCATTGAGGGGAGGCATTGCGCTGACTCCTCAGGGCGCGAGACCCACCCGCTCGCCCACGGCCTCGCGCTGCATGCCCCGGCGCTCGGAGAGGAAAGCCATCGCCTGCTCACGACCGATCCGGGGTCCCTCTGATAAGGTATTCTCCAAGATCCTACTTGATCAGCCGGGATTCAGCCAGAAGTCAGCCGCGCGCCAAGGACCGGGCGACAACGGACGGCTCCTCTTGCTCATCGGCGTGGCCCCGGTGGAGCCAGCCGAGGTAGGGATACTCGGCCCCGGCGGGGATGCGACCCGGTAAAGATGCTCCGGTCTCACGCGACCGCTCACCAAGCGGTATGTTCTCGCCATCTCCTTCCCACATCCTATGCGCATACCGATCAGTCTTATCACCCTCGCGGCCACGGCTTCCATCGCCGCTGCGCAGGCCCCCGAGCGTTACCTCGTCATCGTGAATGGTGAAAGCATCGGACACCTCGACGTGACCCGCAAAGGCGCGCGGGTGGACACCGACTTTCTCATCGATGACAATGGCCGAGGACCCAAGATTCGGGAAACCTGGCGGCTGGGGATCGATGGACTGCCGCGGGAGCTGAGCCAGGCCGGCAAGAGCACGTTCGGAAGCCCGGTGAAAGAATCGTTCCGCCTGAGGGGGAACCGGGCGGAGTGGCAGAGTCTCAACGACCGGGGAAACGCCCCGGTCACGCGAACGGCCGCGTACCTCCCCAACGACGGCAGCCCCTACTTTTACGCCCTGTACCTGCCGGCCCTCCTGGCCGCGCCGGGGCGCATCCTGCCCATCTGGCCGGAAGGCTCCATGCGCGCCGAGCGGGTGCGCGATGTCTCCCTTAAGGGCACCGGAGAGAAAATCACGGTCTGGGCGCTCTGGGGCCTCGACCTCGCCCCGGTCTTCGTGTTCACCGGGCCCGACGGGCGCTGGGCCGGCTCGCTGAGCAGCTATTACGTGCTGCTGCCCGAGGCCTGGGAGAAGAGCGCGAAGCAGCTCAATGAGCTCGGGGTGAGTTTGGAGACCGAGCTGCTCGCCACCGAGACCACGCGCCTGACCCACCGCTGGGATCGCCCGGTCCAGTTCACGAATGTGCGGGTGCTGGATCCGGCCACGGGCACGCTGTCCCAGCCGACATCGGTCGTCACCTACCAGGGTCGCATCACCCTGATCGCGGAGAACTTCGAGGCCACCGATAGCACCATCCGGATCGATGGTGAGGGCGGCACGCTCGTCCCCGGCCTGTTCGACCTGCACAGCCACTACGGCGTCTGGCAAGGGCCGCTCCATCTCGCGGCCGGAGTCACCACGGTGCGGGACATGGGGAACGACAACTCGGTGCTCGACGCGGTCGTGCGGGGGGTGGAGAAGGGCACGCTGATGGGACCCCGGATACTTCGCTCCGGGTTCATCGAGGGCCGCACCCCATTCTCGGCCCGGACCGGGTTCGTGGTGGACAGCTTGCCGGAGGCGCTGGAGAAGGTGCGGTGGTACGGGGAGCACGGCTACTGGCAGATCAAGATCTACAACTCGGTGCCGCCTGACTGGGTCGCTCCCATGGCCGCGGAGGCGCACCGCCTCGGCATGCGCGTGGCCGGTCACGTGCCGGCCTTCTCCAGCTCACCCCGGGTGGTGCGGGACGGCTACGACGAGGTCACCCACATCAACCAGCTCATCCTCAGCTTCCTCATCAACACCGACAAGGAGGACACCCGCACGCCATTCCGCTTCACCGCCCTCGGACTCCGGGCGGCCAAGCTCAGCCTGGAGGACCCTCGCCTGCAGCAGCTCATAGCCGACATGCGGAAGCGGGGGGTCGGCCACGACCCGACCCTCGCCACCTTCGAGAGTCTCATGCTCTCCCGCAGCGGGCAAGTGACGCCGGTAGACGCTCCCTGGCTCGATCACATGCCGGGCCCGATTCAGCGCTACCGGAAGGTCGCCCTCCTCGACATCAAGCCGGGCGAGGACTCCATCTATCGCGCCTCGGCTCAGACGCTCCGCGATGTCCTCAAGCTCCTGTTCGACCGCGGCATCCATATCGTGCCGGGGACCGATGACATCGCCGGCGTCATGCTCCACAGCGAGCTGGAGGAGTGGCAGCGCGCCGGGATTCCGCCCAAGGATGTGCTCCGGCTGGCCACCATCGGGGCCGCCGAACACCTGGGGGTGGATCGTGAGCTCGGCACGATCGCCCGGGGCAAGCGCGCCGATCTGCTGCTCGTGCCGGGCGATCCGACCCAGGACGTGAGCGTGCTCCGGAAGGTGCGCCTGGTTATGAAGGATGGAGCGGTGTACTTCCCCGATGAGCTGCATACCGCCATCGGCGTGGTGCCGTTCTCGAGCAAGCCGGCGTTACAGGAACCCGCCATTCCGTAGGCGGCCCAGGGTCTTCTCGAGGTCCCGAAGAACGTCGGTCCAGCCCCGCCGAAACTCGATGGTGACTTCCGTCGACTTGTGATCGGTGGCCTTCGAGATCCAGGTAAATGACAGCCGCGCCGGCGGCTGGATGACGAGGTACTCGCCGGTGTGCTCGAACTCCTCCCGCCCGTGCAGCATCACGATCCGAAACTTCCCGCCCACCCGGGGATCCACTTCCGCGGTGGCACCGGTCGCTCCGCCGGGCCGCATCCATTTGGGCCAGGCTCGCTGGATCCAGCCAGGCGGCGAACACCCGCTCCCTTGGCACCGGAATGAACCGCCGCACGACCAGGGTCTCGCCCGACCCACCGGCGGCGGTCACCTCCCGCTCCTCCTGCCCGGTCGCCGGCCTTTACTCGTAGAGCGCTCCTCCTGCTGCACCAGAAAATTTTCCAGCGCGTCCAGCCGAGTGTCCCAGAACTCCCGGTAGTGGTCCAGCCAACGGGTCGCCTCCCGGAGCGGGGCAGGGCGGAGCCGGAGCCAATGTTCCCGTCCCCGCACCTTCCGCCGCACCAGGCCGGCCTGCTCCAGCACCTTCACGTGCTTGGAGACCCCGTTGAAGGAGATGGGAAATCGCTCGGCCAGCGTCCCCACGGTCACCTCGCCCCCGGCGAGCATGCCCAGCATGGTCCGGCGGGTGGGATCCGCGATGGCGCCGTAGACCCGATTCAACCGTTGCGCATCCGCTCTCATGGACAAATATTCAACCATATGGTAGAATGTCGTTGAGCTTCAAGCAGGACGCAAGGGACTCGTGACTACACTGGAAGGAAAGCAGACGATGACCACGCAGACGAAAGAAAAGAAGACCAAGAGCGGCCACGCTGCCGGAACCCGGGAAGAGTGGCGTGCCGCCCGGCTGGACCTGCTCGAGGCCGAGAAGGAGCTGGTGCGGCAGAGTGACGAGGTGGCTCGGCGACGGATGGAGCTGCCCTGGGTGCGGATCGACAAGGAGTACCGCTTCGAGACCGAGGAGGGAAAAGCCTCGCTGGCCGATCTCTTCCGCGGGCGCTCGCAGCTCCTGATCTACCACTTCATGTTCGGGCCCGACTATACGGCGGGGTGTCCCGCCTGCTCGGCGATCGCCGACGGGTTCAATGGGTTCGCCGTCCACCTGGCCAACCACGACGTCACCCTGTCGGCGGTGTCGCGGGCGCCGCTCCCGAAGCTACAGGCGTACCGGCGGCGGATGGGCTGGACCTTCCCCTGGGCCTCGTCGTACGGCGGCGACTTCAACCCCTACTTCAACGTGTACTTCACCCCGGAACAACAGCGGGCGGGAGACATCGAATACAACTACCAGCGCGAGGCGCCGATGCGGG
>JBGQLP010000088.1:0-8103 GCA_041500125.1 Gemmatimonadota bacterium | reverse complement strand
GCGGGCGACGGGCACCCGGGCGATCGACCAGCTGGGCGGGGTGGGTCGGCGGATGCCGCTCACGGCGGCGGCCTTCCTGCTGGGATCGGTGGCGATCGTGGGGCTGCCGCCGCTCAACGGGTTCGTCAGCGAATGGATCGTGTTTCAGGCCCTTCTCCGCAGCGGTCAGGAGACGACCGCGCTGAGGGTCGCCAGCGTGGTGGCGACAGGATTGGCGCTAATCGGCGGGTTGGCACTGGCCTGCTTCACCAAAGTGGACGGCGTAGTGTTTCTCGGCCAGGCTCGTTCAGCGGCGGGCGCCCAGGCGACCGAGCGCGGCCCTGTTTCCCTGGTCCCTATGTTGGCCTTGGCGGCGGCCTGCCTCGCCATTGGCGTCTTTCCGGCATTCGCAGTCGCTCCGGCGGGCGCCGTTGGCTTATCGGTCATCGAAGCTACCTCGTCACCCGGCGCAGCACTGGCGGATGTCACCGGTGCTCTGCCGAGCCTGACGCTCCTCGCCCTCGCCTTGACCGTGCTGTCCGCGGCGCTCTGGGTCGCCCGCGATCACCTGCGATCCGGGCTATCGGCGGTATATGCCAGTACCTGGGGCTGCGCGGGTGGGCCGCTCACGGCTCGCATGCAGTATACCGCGTCATCCTACGCCGCCCCGTTGCTCAACAGCTTCGGACCCCTGGCAGGAATCCGGTCGCAGGCGAACTCGAGTGCTTTTCACAGCCATCCAGTTGACCTGGTGCTCGACGGGTTCGTGACCCCGACGATGCGGCGGCTTGGGCGCATCGCTCAGGGGGCGCGCCTGGTCCAAGCCGGGCGGCTTCGCTGGTATCTGGTTTACGTGATTCTCACGCTGCTCGCGCTGCTGCTGTATGTCGGTCACAGCCGGGGTGGGCGATGACCATCACGCAACCGGTCACGTTGGTCTCGATGCTGCTGGTCGCACCGGCGCTCCCGGGGATCGCGACCAGGACGAAGTCCTTCCTGACGGGACGCCGGGGTGCCCCAGTGCTGCAGCTCTACGCCGATCTGGCCAAGCTGGTACGCAAAGGCGTGGTCTACAGCCGGACCACCACGCTGGTGTTTCGGGTCGCACCAGTGGTCTTAACAGCCAGTGTACTGATCGCTGCCCTTCTGCTGCCGCTCGACGGCTACGTCTCGATATTCGGGTTTACCGGGGATCTCGTGGCGTTCGCCGGCCTGCTGGGTTTGGGCCGCTTCGCGATGGTGCTGGCAGGCCTCGACACCGGTTCGAGCTTCGAGGGTATGGGAGCAAGCCGGGAGGTAACCGTGGCGGCCTTTGCTGAACCCGCGCTGCTTCTCGCCCTCACGGTACTGGTGCTCGCGACGGGCAGCCTCTCCCTCGGGACAATGCTGGGGGCGCCCCTGGCTGGCGCATGGCCGAGGGCCGCTCCGTCCCTGGTGCTCGCGGGTGGGAGCCTTTTCATGTTGCTGCTGGCCGAGAACGCCAGGGTGCCGATCGACGATCCCGCGACCCATTTGGAGCTCACGATGATCCACGAGGTCATGGTGCTGGACAATAGCGGGCCCGACCTGGCGCTCATCCTCTACGCCGGGGCGGTCAAGTTCGCGCTGTTCGGTGCCCTGGTCGTCAGCGTCCTGATTCCTCGAGCGCAGTTCGGTCCGTGGATAGCGGCGGCTATGCTGATTGCTGGGCTCGCCGTGATCGCAATTGTCGTTGGGATCATCGAGGCCGCCATGGCACGCCTGCGGATGGACCGCATACCGCACTTTCTAGTGGCAGCTTCTGCCCTCGCCGGCTTCGGCGTGATCCTCCTGCTGCGGTAGCCATGACCGACCTTTCCGACCTGCTACTCCTGCTCGTAGTGCTCACGGACTTCTGGGTGCTCGGTACCACCCGGCTGAGCTCGACCATTCGTGCCGCCGCGCTGCAGGGGGCCATTCTGGCGGCGTTGTCCGTTGCCCTGCATCCCGGATTCTCGCCCCATATTCTAGGCCTCGGCGTCGGCACTCTGATCGTCAAGGCGTTTGTCTTGCCCGCATTCCTGCATCGGGCGATTCGCGAGGCATCGGTCCGGCGGGAGGTCGAGCCGGTCATCGGATTCACTGCCTCCCTCTGTGTCGGTGCCATCGCCGTAGCGTTGTCATTCGCGGTCTCCCAGCGGCTCCCCCTGCCCGAGTCGCAGACAGCCCTTCTCGTTCCGGTAGCGCTGGCCACCGTGATCGTCGGCCTGATCGTGCTCACGACCCGAAACAAAGCCCTGACGCAGGTAGTCGGCTACTTGATTCTCGAGAACGGCATCTACGTGTTCGGGTTGAGCCAGGCCGAACGGGTCCCTTTTTTGGTAGAGCTCGGGGTGCTGCTCGATGTATTCGTGGGTGTGTTTATCATGGGAATTGTGGTCTTCCACATCAATCGTGAGTTCGATTCGCTCAGCTCCGCCCGGCTGACGGAGCTCAGGGACTGATGCGCCTTCTCGGACTCGTTGTCGTGCCGCTGGTTGCTGCGGCGGCGGCCTACGCCCATCGGTCTGCCCGCCTCCGGAACGCCTGGCTACTCACCGCGACTATCGCACACCTTGCCATCGTAGTGTCGCTCTGGGTTACCCCTGCCCCTCCGGTCTTCGATGACTGGATTGCGCTTGATGCGCTCGGTCTCATCGTCCTTTCGGTTGTGACCGTGCTGTTCGCCGTCGTCGCAGTTTATGCGGTTGGCTATCTACGCACCGAGAGTCCGAGGGGCGGACGCGCCTTCGTCGGCTGCCTCCTGGGGTTCCTAGCATCAACGTCACTGGTTTCGCTTAGCCATCACCTCGCCCTGTTGTGGGTCGGGATGGAGGCCACCACCCTCGCCTTGGCCCCGTTGGTGTATCACCGACACGATCGGCGCTCTTTGGAAGCGGTGTGGAAGTACCTCGTTCTATCCTCAGTGGGAATCGCGTTGGCGTTGCTCGGCACGTTCTTCCTGGCGGCGGCCCAGGTTCAAGGCCGCCCGCTGCTGGTCGAGGACCTCGTGCTGACTGCGAGGACGTTGCAGCCGGACCTTCTGCGCGCGGCATTCGTATTTTTGCTCGTGGGATTCGGGACGAAAATGGGACTCGCGCCACTCCACGCCTGGAAGCCAGACACGTACGGTGAGGCTCCCAGCCTGGTGGCTGCCCTGATGGCCGGCGCCCTCACGAGCTGCGCGTTTCTGGGCCTCGCCCGCGTGGCGCAGGTCATGTCAGCCGCGGGACAAGCTGCCTTCATGCAGCCCCTGCTCCTCGCCTTTGGCATCTTCTCGCTGGTAGTAGCGGCAGCGTTCATGATCGGTCAAACCGATCTCAAACGCCTGCTCGCCTACTCCAGCGTGGAGCACATGGGACTTCTGGTGCTGGGGCTGGGGCTGGGTGGGAGCGGCACGTATGGAACTGTGTTGCACGTGCTGAACAACGGTTTGACAAAGGGCCTGATGTTCCTGACGGTCGGCAATATCGTGCTGGTCACCGGGACGTCGCACGCTCCCTCTATCCGGGGGGTCCTGAGGCGGGCGCCGGCCTCGGGCGCGCTGCTTCTGGCCGGCCTGTTTGCGGTGACTGGATCACCACCTTTCGGGCCGTTCGTGAGCGAGTTCACCATCCTCGGCGCAGCGATAGGACAGGGGCACCCGTGGGTCGCGGCAATCACCGTCGTGTTGCTAGCTACGATCTTTGTCGGCATGGCTCGCCCGATCCTCGATGTCCTCTACGGTGAGCCCAGGGGCTTGGCGACGGACCGCCGAGCAGGCGGGCTGCGTCTCAGTGGGCCTGTTGTCCTGGTGTTGCTGCTGCTGGTGCTGGGAGTCTATCTCCCGCTCCCGCTACGCGACGTGCTAGCTAGAGCGACCGCCTCCCTCGGCGGGGTTGTGCCATGAGTGGCCTGGAGGAGCTGGGGCTACGGAATCGGCGTGCGGTGCCATTCACAGCGGTCCCTGGTGAGCCCATAGACCGGTTCCGAGAATGGGTGATCAATGGGGTCAGCAGGGGGTGGCGCCTCATCTCCCTCTTTGGGATGCCGGAGACGGCCGGCCAGACCTTGCTCCTCGCCGTGCTCGCGGATGATGACGCCGGCGTGCTCGGAGCCTGTGCAACGGTGGTTGGCGACTCCTATGCCGCTCTCACTCCAGACTGTCCCGAAGCGCATCTGTTCGAACGTGAGATCGCGGAGCAGTGCGCCGTTGTCCCCACCGGCCATCCGTGGCTCAAACCCGTCCGTAGGCACTCGCCGGACCACGTCCCCGCGAACGGCAAGGTTCAGCCGCTCGACCGGGAAGCCTACCCGTTCTTTCAGTTCGCCGGCGAGGAGGTGCACGAAGTCGCGGTCGGTCCCGTCCACGCCGGCATCATTGAGCCTGGGCACTTCCGGTTCCAGGCTCACGGAGAGCAGATCCTGTTCCTCGAGATCATGCTAGGGTATCAGCACCGTGGGGTAGAGAAGCTGCTAGAGACCACGGGCAGGATACCGTCCGTGCTGGTAGCCGAGGCGATCGCCGGCGACACCGTAATCGGCCACGCCGGAGCGCACTGCGCGGCCATAGAGGCACTCGCGCGCAGCCGCAAGACCCCGCGGGCGCAGGCCATTCGCGGCATCGCACTCGAGCTGGAACGGCTGGCCAATCACATTGGCGATCTGGGCGCGATTGCGGGAGACGTGGCCTACCAACCAGCGGCAGCCTACTTCGGTCGTATGCGCGGCGAATGCCTTAACCTGCTGATGACCATCACGGGCAATCGTTACGGTCGTGGCCTGGTCCGACCGGGGGGCGTCGCGTTCGACCTTACGCCGCCGATCGCGGCGGAGGCGCGTGACCGTCTCACCAGGCTCCGCGAGGAGCTACTTCCCGCCGCCGACCTGATGTTGGGAAATGCCTCGGTACAGGCCCGGCTCGAGGGAGTGGGCGGGCTGTCACCGGAAAAGTGTGTCAGCTTGGGCCTGGTTGGGCCAACCGCCCGGGCGTGCGGCGTTCCCCGCGACGTGAGGCATGACCACCCGTACGGTGTCTTTCGGTTCGCCCACATTCCGGTCTCGACTGCATGGGCCGGAGACGTGCTCGCACGCTGCCTGGTTCGCCGGCTGGAGATCCTGCGCTCGCTGGACTTCGTGATGGAGCAACTCCAGTATCTCCCGGCAGGGTCCGTGCGGGTAGAGTGTGGCGCGCTCCGACCCGGAGAGCTGGCGGTAGCGATGACGGAGGGCTGGCGGGGCGAGATCGTGCACGCCGTCATCACGGACGCGACCGGATGCATCCGCCGATATAAGGTGGTGGATCCCTCATTCCACAACTGGGCAGGCGTGGCGGCGGCGCTTCCGGGCAATCAAATATCCGACTTTCCGCTTTGCAACAAGAGTTTCAACCTTTCCTATGCGGGGCACGACCTCTGATGCTCGAGTTTCTCCGGGTGCGCCTCCAGCAAGGGACGCGGACCTCGCGATTTCCAGCGGGAGGCGCCGATTTTCCCGACCGGTTTCGCGGCCGGCCCGTGCTCGACCCGGCCAAATGCGACGGTACCTGCCTCGGTTGCGCCGATCGAGTGCCGTCCGCCGTGCTGACGCGCGAGGCCGAGGGACGCGTCGAAGTCGACGTGGGCGCCTCCCTGTTCGCGCCGGAGGAAGCGGACGCCTGCGTGAACGGCGGGTTCACGTTTACGCAGGACTACCGCATGGCCGCCCGAACACGGTCCGGTCTCGTGAGCCCGGACGGCGAGGTCGAGCTCGCGACGGCGCTCGAGGCCAAGATGCGGCGTCTCTTCGGCCGGTCCCTGCGCCTGCGGTCGGTGGTGGCGGGAAGCTGCAATGGTTGCGAAGCAGAACTGGTGGCCCTCGGGAACGTGGTGTTCGATCTGGCTCGGTTCGGTGTCCAGTTCGTCGCCTCGCCGCGACATGCCGACGGGCTGGTCGTGACGGGAGCCGTCAGCACCAACATGAAGCGGGCACTCTACGAGACGTGGGAGGCGACCCCAACACCGCGAATCGTGATTGCGGTAGGCGCATGCGCTATTAACGGTGGTCCCTTCCGCGGCAGTACCGAAGTCAGCAACGGGGTCCCCGAGGATATTCCCGTCGATCTCTGGGTCCCGGGTTGTCCCCCGCATCCACTCACGATTCTAGATGGCATGCTTCGACTGCTGGGGCGTCTCGAAGACGGATCATGATCGACAACCCGCCCGAGGGCTCGGTGGTGGACTCCCCCGATTTGCGACGTCAGCCGCAGGACAGGAGAGCCTTGTACGGGGTGCAGATCCTGCATGATCCCCGGATCAACAAGGGCACGGCATTTACCGAGGTCGAACGAGAGGTACTCGGACTCCGAGGACTGCTCCCACCGCGGGTTTTCACTCAGGAGGAGCAGGAGTCTAGAGTGCTAGCAAATTTGCGGCGCCTTCACTCCCTCCTGGACAAGTATCTGTTTTTAGTCGCGCTGCTCGATCGCAATGAACGACTTTTCTATCGCACGGTCGTCGACAACTTGGCCGAACTGCTTCCCGTCCTCTACACCCCCACCGTTGGAGAGGCGTGCCGTCAATTCGGTCTCATCTTTCGGAGGCCGAGGGGCCTCTATGTGTCAGCGAGGGATCGTGGCCACGTCCGCGACATCCTCCTCAACTGGCCTGAGCGCCGGGTGAAAGCCGTCGTGGTCACCGATGGCGAGCGGATCCTCGGGCTGGGCGACCTCGGCGCGCACGGGATGGGGATTCCCATAGGGAAGCTTACACTCTACACCGCATGTGGAGGCCTGGATCCAGCCGCTGGGTTGCCAGTGATGCTGGACGTTGGCACCGATAATGAAGCCCTCCGGGAGGACCCGGATTACATCGGAGTGCCCGAGCCGCGTCTCCGCGGTGCAGCATACGATAGCCTGCTCGATGAATTCATGGAGGCCGTGAACGAAGTATTTCCGGGTACCCTGGTTCAGTTCGAGGATTTCGCGACCCCGAATGCGTTTCGCCTGCTCGCGAGGTACCGCCTGCGGGCGTGCGTCTTCAACGATGACGTGCAGGGGACAGCGGCGGTCGTCCTGGCGGGGCTGCTGAATGCTGGGCGTTTGACCGACACTGAATTGGCCCAGCAAAGGATCTTGTTTGTAGGCGCCGGAGTAGCGGTCGGCGCTGCTGACCTGATCGTCGCTGCGCTCCGCGCTCAGGGGATGGCTGATGCCGACGCGCGGCGTACCTGCTGGTTCTTCGACCGCGATGGGCTCATCGTTGATGGAAGGAGCGGGCTCGCGCCTCAGCACCAGCCATATGCGCATTCGCACGTACAAGTACCGGATCTGGTTGATGCTATCCGGAGTCTCCGGCCGACTGCGCTGGTAGGCCTATCTGGGCAGCCGGGTCTGTTCGCCGAACCTGTGCTCCGGGAGATGGCGAGCCTCAACCTGAGACCGATCATCTTCGCGATGTCGAATCCGACCTCGCAAGCCGAATGCACTCCGGCCCAGGCCTTTCGGGCGACAAACGGACAGATCGTTTTCGCCAGCGGGAGTCCATTTGGGTCGGTGGAGTGGGGCGCTCAGAAGCGCATGGTAACCCAGGCGAATAATGCGTACATCTTTCCCGGGCTGGGACTCGCGGTCGTCGGCTGCCAAATCCGGCAGGTGACGGACTCGATGTTCCTGGCGGCGGCGGAGGCGCTCGCCGCTGCTACGACGCAAGCTGAACTGGAGCATGGGGCGGTCTATCCGGCGATCCCGCGAATGCGAGAGGTGTCTCTCGCCGTCGCGGAGGCCGTGGCTAGGGTAGCGTACCGCGAAGCCTTAGCCGGAGCTCCGGAGCCTTCGCATTTGCGCGAGTACCTTGGGCTGACACTCTACGACCCTAGCTACCCGGCGTACGATGGGGGGACCCTCAAGGGATAGTCCTGCGGGAACACGCATCATTGGCGTACCGGGCCAATAGTGGGTCGATGTCAATTAAACGCTGGATCAATAGTTTGCTTCGTCAGAGCTGTATTTTGAGCCGCTATACTGGCATAGCAGTTCCCCCCTGGATGCATCCTCTTGAGAGAGCGGGTCAGCTTCGCCCTGAGGAGCAATATGCCCGGACAACGTGCCGCTGAAGCGATCCGGCGTGAGCAGATCATCAAAGCCGCTTACCACGTCGCCTCGCGCAAGGG
>JBGQLP010000087.1:0-8240 GCA_041500125.1 Gemmatimonadota bacterium | reverse complement strand
GATTTCGAGAAGCCGATCCAGCAGGCCTCACAGGATATTCGAGATGCGATCTCCACCAAGCGAGCCGATTTGCCGACCGAGATGGAAGAGCCGGTGCTGACCCGGTTCGACCCCTCGGAGGCGCCGGTGATGACCATGGCGCTCACTTCTCCGAGCGTGCCGGCCACTACCCTCAGTCGTATCGCCGATCCGGGCATTGCCCGCGCCCTCCGGGCGATCCCGGGAGTGGCGCAGGTGAGTGTGGTGGGTGGCATCAAGCGGGAGATGACGGTGGAGCTGTTGCCCACCGCCCTGGAGGCTTCGGGCGTGAGTGTGGCGCAGGTGGTCCAAGCGCTCGAAGCGCAGAACCTGGCCGCGCCGGTGGGCCGGCTCAACGGCACCTTGGAGGAGCGGACCATCCGACTCCAGGGGAGGGCGGAAGGGCCGGCCGATTTCGCCAAGCTGGTCGTGGTGGAGCGAAAGGGACAGACGATTCGGCTGGGTCAGGTCGCCAAGGTCTACGATGGCAGTGAGGAACCCCGCACTCTGGCGCTGTACGACGGCCGTCAGGCCGTGGGACTCGAGGTCATCAAGTCCAAGGGCTACAGCACGACCCAAGTGAGTGATGCCATCAAGGCCCGGGTAAAGGTGCTGCAGCTGGGCCTGCCCGAATCGGTCAAGCTGGAGATGGTGCAGGACGCCGGCCAGCGGGTGAGCCGAGCCGTCGCCAACGTGCAGGAGGCGCTGGTCGAAGGCGCACTTCTCACCGTGCTGGTGGTCTTCCTCTTCCTCAATTCGTGGCGCTCGACCGTCATCACCGGCCTGGCGCTGCCGGTCTCGGCCCTCGCCGCATTCATTGCCATCTGGGCCTTCGGGTTTACCCTGAACACGATGTCGCTACTGGGGCTCTCGCTGTCGATCGGGATCCTGATCGACGACGCCATCGTGGTCCGGGAGAACATCGTCAGACATATCGAGATGGGAAAGGACCACCTCAAGGCGTCCCTGGAGGGCACCGACGAGATCGGGCTCGCGGTGGCAGCCACCACCTTCTCGATCGTTGCCGTGTTCGTGCCGGTGGCGTTCATGTATGGGATCGCGGGTCAATGGTTCAAGCCGTTCGCCCTCACCATCGCCTGCGCGGTGCTGGTGTCTCTGTTCGTGAGCTTCTCCCTGGACCCGATGCTGTCCGCCTACTGGGCCGACCCGCAGGTCGAAGCGCACGAGCGGCGCAATCCCATCGCCCGCGCGCTCGATCGCTTCAATGCCTGGTTCAACCATCAGGCCGAGCGGTACCAGCGGGTGATTGCGTGGGCGCTCGACCATCGCCTCGCCATGGTCCTGATCGCCTTCGGCTCCTTTGTCGGCGCGATTGTGTTGCAGGGTACCGTGGGCGGGGCAGGCTTCATTCCGGTCAGCGACCGGAGTGAAGTGAGCCTCATCGTGCAGACCCCTCCAGGCTCGAACCTGGAATACACCCGGCTCAAGTCCGAGGAAGTGGCTCGAATAGCTCGGAGTCACAAAGAGGTGAAGTACACCTACACCGCGGTCGGGACCCCCATCCCGCTCATGGCCCCGGGCGTGGACCAATCCCTGATCTACGTCCGGCTGGTCCCCAAGGCGGAGCGGAGCATCAACCAGGACGAGTTCGGCCGCATCCTCCGGCTGGAGCTCGGCAGGATCGGAGGGGCGGAAACTTCGGTCTTCACCAGCGGCTTCGGCGGTGCCGTGAAGCAGGTCCAGATCGAGCTGAGGGGCGAGGATCCCACGGTGCTCACCCGACTGGCCACCCGTGCCGCGGCCCTGGTTCGTCAGGTGCCGGGCGCAGTGGACGTGGGGCTTTCGACCCGAGGGGAACGGCCCGAGCTGGTGGTGGATCTGAACCGGGGTCTGGCGGGCTCGCTCGGGGTGACGGTGGCCCAGGTGGCTCAATCGCTGCGGCCCGCGTTCGCCGGCATCGACGCGGGAGACTGGGTCGACCCCACCGGTGAGACCCGGGATGTGACCGTGCGGCTGGCACCCGAAGCTCGGGCACGCACTATCGACCTCGAGCGATTACCCCTGGTGATCACGGGCGCCGACGGTGTCCCGGTGACCCTCCCGCTCGGCCAGGTAGCGCACGTTCGCCAGTCGCTCGGGCCGGCGCAGATCAATCACTTGAACCGGGAGACGGTGGTAACAGTGCAGGCGAATCTCCAGGGGCGCGCCCTCACCGAGGTGACCCGGGACATCAACCTCAAGCTGCAGAGCCTGGTGCTCCCCACCGGTTATCGCATCACCCAGGGCGGGGAAGCTCGCGATCAGGCGGAGGTGTTCACCCGCATCTTCACCGCCCTGGGCGCGGCGGTGCTGCTGATGTACCTGATACTGGTTATCCAGTTCGGGTCGTTCCTCGATCCGCTGGCGATCCTGATCTCACTGCCGCTGTCGCTCATCGGAGTGGTGCTGGCGCTCATCGTCACCGGCGACACCCTCAACATTATGAGCCTGATCGGCGTCATCCTGCTGATGGGGATCGTGGCCAAGAACGCCATCCTATTGATCGACTTTGCCAAGTGGTCCCACGAGAAGGGAACTCCGCTGCGCGAAGCCTTGATCGAAGCTGGCCGGATCCGGCTGCGGCCGATCATGATGACGACCATCGCCCTGATCGCGGGAATGATCCCAGTCGCGCTGGGCCGGGGAGAGGGGGCCGACTTTCGGGCGCCGTTGGGGCGGGCGGTGATCGGCGGAGTCATAACCTCCACCCTGCTCACCCTGCTGGTCATCCCGACCATCTACGAGATTCTGGATGGCTTCCGGTCCTGGATCATTGCGAAATTCTGGCGCCGGATCGTTAGGACCCATCCCCATCCGGAGGCAGCACCCGGGCCGGCTGCGTCAGCGGAATAGTTTGGTTTACCACTTGGGACCGCGGGCCTGAAGGATCGCCTCCGCCTGTTTGTGCCACTCGGCAAAGTTGCCGGCCTGGATCATGAACTCCTGCTGCTGCTTCGAAAGCGGCAGGACAATTTCCTGGTCCACTGCTCTCAGCTCCGGCCGGAGCTGATCCGAGCGGCTGAGCCTGCCCTTGAGCACTCTGGTGCCCAGGCGGCCATTGAAGTCGAAGGAGTCCCGAGAGGGAACCCAGTCGGTTCCATTGTTCGGCTTCGTGACGCCCATAGTCAGCCGGGCAGCGAAAGCCAGTTTCCCAGTTGCCGCATCGTGGCGAACCGGGTTCAGCAGCCCCGTCGGCGTATCGCCGGAAAGACCCTCCGAGGCCTCGAACAGCCCGAACAGACATTTTCCTGCCCTCCAGAGGTCCACGGTATACCCGTACGCATGCTCCTCGGTGAAGCGCATGTTCGAGAAGGCCCCGACCGGCTGGATGGCGGTGGAATCGGGGATCTTGGAACAATTGCTTTGCTGGCCACCCAGCGTTGGGGCAATTCCAGTCACGAGAACGATCAGTATCCTGTACATTCCGGAAGACTCCTTCGTGAAGGTCCGGCATGCTTCTGGGGCAGGCAAGGCTTCTCGGTTTCGCGGCGCTTTTACTGATAGCGGGACGCGAGGCCCGGGCTCAAACTGAAGCGGCCAAGAATGTCGAGGTGCAAATGCAGCACGTCGACTTCCATGTGGACTCGAGCATCATCATGCACATCGGGTACCTCAGGGGCGCGCTGCAGCCGGTGTCGCAGGATCAGTCGCCGTACTTCGACGACAAACATTCTTTCGTGCTGGGGATCGACACGGCTCGGATAGGGATTACACCGAGCGGCCTCAGCGACTTACTCAATCACTACACCTTTGCCTACCCGGGATCGCCGCTCCGGCACCTCAAGATTACGATCGAGAAGGGGCTGATCAAGCAGCAGGGAACCATGCGGGGGATTTCGTTCACCATGGTGGGCGAGCTCACTCTTACTCCAGCCGGGGAGCTGCGGTTGCATCCGAGCTCCATCAAGGCTGTGGGGATAGGAGTCGGTGGGCTGATGAAATTTCTGGGCCTTCACGTGGAGAAGCTGGTCAAGCTGAAGGGCGCACGGGGAGTACGCATTCAGAAGGACGATTTCTTCCTGTCGCCTGCAGAGTTGTTACCGCCGCCGCTGGTCAAAGGGCACGTGGGTGCTCTCGAGGTGACCGACAGTGAGATCGTGCTGGGATTTCAGCCAGCCGCAGGGGCTGCGATCCGGCCATTGCAGGTGCCGCAGCCCAAGCCGGAGAACTATATGTACTACCGGGGCGGGGTGCTGCGATTCGGCAAACTCACGATGCACGACGCCGATCTCTTGATTATAGACGCCGAGTCCGAGGATCCCTTCGACTTCTTTCTGGACCAATACAACGCTCAGCTGGTGGCCGGATACTCCAAGAACACGGCTGACCATGGGCTGGTCGTCACCATGCCGGATTACCGGAAGACGCCTCCGCTGCCAGAGTCTTCCTCCCACGCCTCTCGGACTCAGTCCAAGAACTAAAGGCCTCCCGGACCCGGCCAGGCTGGCGCTGCGGCTTATCCGGCAGCAAAATGGCTCTTGGCCATGGACCACGGGCTGCTGCGTTTCCCGTCCAGCCCAGGCCAATAGTGAATAGCCAATAGCCAATAGCCTTCCCGGAGGTCCGCCCCCTTTGCACTCTATCCTGGCCGAGCCCCAGCGTGGCTGACCGGCGAAGGCCGGTCTTAGTCGCCGCTCTACTGAGTGCCGCGCTGCTCGCCGCCTGCGCCGGCCAGTCCGATCGCGGTCCCATCATCGTCACCTTTCCCGGCAGCTCCCTCGGCGCGGAGGCCGAGGTGCTCGCCCGCCAACTGGCTCGCTTCAATGCGGAGCACCCGGGCATCCGGGTAGTGCGCCGGGACACTCCCGACGCGGCCGATCAGCGGCATCAGCTGTACGTTCAATGGCTCAACGCCCGAGCCACCGATCCGGATATCCTGCAGCTGGATGCCATCTGGACACCAGAGTTTGCTGCCGCCGGATGGATCCTCCCGCTGGACCACTTCAGTCCCGACACCGCCGCGTTCTTTCCCAACACCATCGTCGCCAATCGGTGGCAGGACACCTTGTTCGCGCTCCCCTGGTTTGTGGACGTCGGGATGCTGTATTGGCGGACCGACCTGGTCTCGGCTCCGCCGGCCACGCTGGCGGAGCTGGTCAGTGACGCCAAGAGCGCCAGGCAACAGCACGGGTTGCCCTACGGGCTCGTTTGGCAAGGCGCTCGCTATGAGGGACTGGTCACCAACTTTCTCGAGTACCTCGGGGCATTCGGGGGAAAGATCGTCGAGGGCGGGCGGGTAGTGGTCAGCTCCGACGCGGGCCGCAAGGCACTCACCGAAATGCGGGACGAGATCTACCGCGAGGAAATTGTGCCTTCGGCGGTCCTTACCTGGCACGAGGAGGAAAGCCGCTTTGCCTTCCAGAACGGGGAGTCGGCCTTCATGCGGAACTGGCCGTATGCGGTGGGCCTCCTGCAGGACAGCTCGGCGTCGCGGGTAGCCGGGCGTTTCAGCGTCGCGCCGATGCCGGCGGGCCCGGGTGGGTCGCCGACTGCGGCGCTCGGCGGAGCTCAGCTGGCCATCAACCGCCGGACGGAGAACCCCGAGGCGGCCTGGGCGGTCATCGACTATCTCACTCGCCCAGAGCAGATGCGAGAGCGGGCCAGGGTCGTGGGCCAGTTTCCCGCGCGGATGGGACTCTATGACGATGACCAACTGGTGGGGGATCTCAAGATTCCACCGGCAACCGCGCGAAGAGTCATCGAGTATGCCGTGCCCCGCCCAGTCACTCCGGTGTATAACCAGCTCTCAGAAATCCTGCAGATTTACCTGCATCGAGCGCTCACTCGGCAAACCACCCCAGCTGCAGCCCTGGCCTCGGCCCAAACGGAAATGCAGCAACTGCTGGATCGGGTAGGACTCGGCACCGGAGCGCCCACTGCGCGGCGCTGAGCCGGGACGGGGCGTCGAAGCGAAGGAGGCTCGCCTGGCCTGGGGCCTGGTCCTGCCGGCGGTCCTGACCATCGTGTTGGTCGCGCTCTTTCCCCTGGTGTGGACCTTCTGGGAATCGCTCCATCTGCACGACCTCCGCATGCCCTGGCTGGGGCGTCCCTTTGTCGGGCTCACCAACTATCTGGAGGCCTTCGGCGACCCCCGCTTTCGCGGCGCGCTCGGGCACACCGCCTTCTTCGCGGTGGCCAGCGTGACGCTCGAGCTGGTGATCGGCCTCTGGCTCGCCTTGGCCTTGAATGGCGCGTTTCGATTCCGGGGCCTGGTGCGGGCGGCGGTGCTGGTACCGTGGGCGATACCGACTGTCGTATCCGCGCTCCTCTGGCGTTTCATGTTCGAAGGTCAAAGCGGAATCGTGAACGCAGCGCTGGTCGGCCTGGGGATCGTGGGACAGCCGGTGGTCTGGTTGGTGGATCCCCAGGCGGCCTGGGTGCCCATCATTCTGGCGGATGTATGGAAGACCACGCCGTTCGTGGCGCTCCTGTTGCTGGCCGGCCTGCAGAATATCGACGCCTCGCTGTACGAAGCCGCCAGAATCGACGGGGCGTCCGCCTGGCGCCAGTTTCGCTATGTGACCCTGCCGCTGCTCAAGCCGGCCCTGTTGGTCGCATTGATCTTCCGCACGCTCGACGCGTTCCGAGTCTTCGACCTGATCTACGCACTCACGGGTGGAGGACCGGGGACGTCAACTGAGCCGATCGCCCTGTACACCTTCAACGCGCTGCTGCAGAATCTGCAATTCGGCTACGGGTCGGCCCTCTCGGTCATCGTGTTCGTCCTGACCTTCAGCCTTGCCTTGGTGTACATCCGATTCCTGGGTGCCGAGCTGATGGGCTCGAAGCGATGAGCGCCCGCAAGTGGTGGCCTGCCGCCGTGCTCACAATATTTGTGGCCGCCACGGCCTTTCCGTTCTATTGGGCGATTCTCTCCTCCTTCACTCCTGAGGCCCGCCTCTTCCAGGCGCCTTCTCTGATTCCCCGGGAGCTGGTGCTCGACCACTACCGGGCGCTGTTCACCCAGCGAAACTTCTGGGTGCCCATCCGCAACTCGTTGATCGTGGCGGGGACCACGACCGCATTCTGTGTCGCGGTCGGCGCGCTCTGCGCCTATGCCCTCGCCCGGCTCCAATTCCGGGGAAAGACAATGATCCTCGGTTTCATCCTTGCAGTCGGCATGTTTCCCCAGATTTCCGTGGTCTCTCCGCTGTACATGCTGCTCCGGGCCTTGCACCTGATCAACACCTATCCCGGTTTGGTCCTGCCGTATCTCACCTTTGCCATGCCACTGACCGTCTGGCTGCTCGTGGGCTTCTTCAGGCAGCTGCCCGCGGAGCTGGAGGAGGCGGCCATGGTGGATGGCGCGAGCCGGCTTCGGGCCTTTCGCGAGGTGATCATTCCGCTCGCCTTGCCCGGACTGGCGACGACCGCCATCCTCACATTCGTATATAGCTGGAACGAATTCCTCTTTGCCCTGTCGTTCACGCTGGGGCCCGAGCGCCAGACCGTTCCGGTGGCCATCGCGCTCTTCCGGGGACAGTACCAGGTGCCATGGGGACAGATCCTCGCGGCCGCCGTGATCGCGACGCTACCGGTAACTCTCCTCGTGCTCGCGTTCCAGCGCCGCATCGTTCAAGGGCTCACCGCCGGCGCGGTGAAGGGCTGATCATGGCTTCCGTTCGTCTGCAGGCTATAAGGAAGACCTACCCCAACGGGCATGTCGCCGCCCAGGGGCTCGACCTCGAAATCGCCGATGGGGAGTTCATGGTCCTGGTGGGGCCGTCGGGCTGCGGTAAGAGCACCGCGCTGCGCATGATCGCGGGGCTGGAGACGCCGACGGGCGGGCAGATCTTCATCGGCGATCGCGAGGTGACCGACCTCCCGCCGCAGGACCGCGACATCGCGATGGTCTTCCAGACCTACGCGCTCTATCCCCACATGACCGTCCGCGAGAATCTCTCGTTCGGGCTCAGAATGCGAGGCGCCGAGCGGGGTGTGATCGATCGGAGAGTTCAGGAGGCCGCGCGCGCCCTGGGCCTGGAGCCGGTACTCGGCCGGAAGCCGGCGCAGCTCTCGGGAGGCCAGCGCCAGCGGGTGGCCCTGGGCCGTGCCATCGTGCGGGAGCCGAAGGTGTTCCTGTTTGACGAGCCGCTCTCGAACCTCGATGCCAAGCTCCGGGTAGAGACCCGGGCCGAGTTGGCTCGCCTCCACCGGCGCTTGGGCGCGACGGTCGTCTACGTGACCCACGACCAGGAAGAGGCGATGACGTTGGGGAGCCG
>JBGQLP010000086.1:0-8346 GCA_041500125.1 Gemmatimonadota bacterium | reverse complement strand
TACGGGCCGACCTGGGGCCGGCATAAGGCCCGTACCCGCCCCGTGGCCGGCAATCACGAGTACGAGACACCGGGTGCGGCGGGATACTTCGGGTACTTCGGCGCAGCGGCGGGCGACCCTGATAAGGGCTACTACAGTTACGAGGTCGGCTCGTGGCACGTCGTGACGCTCAACAGCAACCTCCCGGCACGGGCCGGCAGCCCGCAAGCCCAGTGGCTCACGGCCGATCTGGAAGCCCATCAGACCCGGTGTACCGTGGCCATCTGGCATCACCCCGTGTTCAGCTCGGACTCGGGGTCCACCCTGATGCGCGACGCGTGGCAGATCCTCTACGATCATGGCGCCGAGATCGTGATCAGCGGCCACCATCACAATTACGAGCGATTCGCACCCCAAACCGCGGACGGCGGCCTCGACCTGTCCCGGGGGTTACGCCAATTCGTGGTGGGGACCGGGGGGCGGAGCCTCGGCGGCCAGAAGGGCGCGTCACCACCGCAGAGCGAAATCCGCTACTCCGAGGGATTCGGGGTCTTGAAGCTGACCCTGCACTCCGATTGGTATGAGTGGGAATTCGTTCCGGTGGCCGGAACCAGCTTCACCGATCAGGGCAGCGCGCGGTGCCATTGACACCGCGGCCGATTCGAGCGCTGGACGCAACGTGATGCAAGTCACAAACTTGACAGCGGGCCGGGCGGGGGAATCTTTGACCATGAGAAACCCATGAAGACCTCCTTCCGGCTTCCCCGTTCCCGCGAGAGAATCTGGGCGCTGGCGTCCGTGCTTGCGCTCGGCGTCTACGGCTACGGATGCGGCGGCGGGTCCGACTGCGGTGGGCCGTTCTGTATCGGGATCGGACAGCCTGCTCCGACCCACCTTACCCTGGGCGGGGGAGATGGTCAAACCGGGGCCACCGGCCGTGAGTTGCCTGACTCGATCGAGGTCCTCGTTACCGATGACGATCTCCGACCGGTGCCGGATGTGTTGGTCACCTTCAGCGTCGGGCAGGGTGGCGGATCCCTCGCAGAAACCGAGATCCGCTCGGACGTCCATGGTCGTGCTTGGACCCATTGGACCTTAGGCACCGAGCCGGGCGCCCAGAGCGCCCAGGCTGCGGCGTCAGGTACGTCCGGATCGCCGCTGAACGGCTCACCGCTGACCTTTTCGGCTCAGGCAGTCCGGCCTCCACCCGCACGGATCGTGTTGCGGCAGGCTCCGTCCGTGGCTGCTCGAAACGGCATCGCGCTGGATCAGCAACCCATCGTCGAAGTGCTCGACTCGGACGACCAACCGGTGCCACAGGTGCAGGTCACCGCGGCCATCGCATCGGGTGGTGGGACGCTGAGCGGCGGGACTGCCGTGGTCTCCGATGCCGCGGGCCGCGCGGCTTACAGCGATCTTGCACTGGTCGGACCCAGCGGGGCCCGAACGCTGCGGTTCACCGTGGCCGCGCCCGCGTTGGAGGTCGTCTCCGGAACAATAATGGTGGGCGCGGGGGGACCGGCCCAACTCACCGGTGTTGCACCGTTGACGTATCAGGGGACCGTAGGCTCCCCAGTCGATCCCGCCCCGTCGGTGGTGGTGAAGGACGCCGCCGGCAATCCGGTACCTGGAGTATCCGTAAGCTTCACCGCCGATCGCGATGCTTCGATCTCTCCGGAGATGGCAAATACCGACGACAGTGGTGTCGCTCAGGTCACCAACTGGACCTTGGGGACGACCGCCAATGTTCAGTACACCCTAACGGCGCGGGTAGAAGGTTCCTCGCTCACCCCCGTCCGCTTCACGGCGATGGCAAGGGCCGGAGCTGCCGGACGCCTGAGTGTCACAACGCAGCCCTCAGCCACCGCGCAGAATGGCTCACCTTTCGCTCAGCAACCGGTGATCCAGGTGGTGGACCGCGATGGGAATCCGGCACCTCAGGCGGACGTACAGATCACAGCCTCAATTGCGGCCGGACCGAATGGCGCGCTCCTGAATGCGACGGCGAGCACCGACGCGGGAGGACTGGCCACGTTCAGCGGGCTCACGCCGACCGGAACGGCTGGTAACTACACTATTTCGTTCAGCGCGCAGGGCCTCACGGGGGTCATGTCGAACCCGATCGCCCTCGGCGCGGGACCGGCCACCCAGCTTGCTGTTGCCGTGACGCCGCCAACCCCCACGCGGAGCCGCGTAGTGCTGGGGCCGGTGATTCAGCTGCAGGACGTGAGCGGCAATCCGGTGGCTCAGGCCGGCACCCCCGTCATCGCCTCAGTGGATGCCGGCACGCTCATGGGTTCGAGCACGGTGAGCACCGGTGCCGATGGGCGCGCGCTGTTCACCGATCTCGCGATCGCCGGCAGTCCTGGTCTCAAGACGCTCACCTTCAGTAGCACGGGCCTGCAAGCCGTCTCGGCGCAGGTGACACTGCGTGACGTGGCCAAGATCTTCGTTAATACCGCCACTCCCGCTTCAGCCACCGTGGGCACCACGCTGAGCGCCGTGCCAATAGGAATTCTGGCAGATGTCGCGGGACAACCCGTGGCCGATGCACCGTTCACCCTCACGCCTGGGGTGGGCACAGTCTCGGTGTCGCCGTCGACTGAGATAAGCGGTGCCGACGGCACCGTAACAGCCGATTCCTGGCAGCTGGGAACTACTGCCGGCGACCAGGAGGTCGTGATCAGGGTTTCGGAAACCGTCGCGCCCCTGCTCGTTCGGATCCAAGGGACTGCAGCTGCGCCTGACTCGTTGACGAAGATTTCCGGGGACGATCCCATCCAATCCGCTCCGCCGGGTACGGACCTCGCCTCGGCTTTCGTTGTCCAAGTTCTCGACCAATACGGGAACGGGGTTCCCGGGGTCTTTGTTCAATGGCGAGCTTGCGACGGCTCCGTGGATAAGAAGACACCTACTGACGGCAGTGGGTCCACGAGCATCGTCGTCACAACCGAGTCGCAACCGGGACCTTCATGCGTCAAAGCGCATTACCCCGGGGCTGATGTTACACAAGTGAAGGGGTCTCCAGTCACGTTTAACTACACAGTTACGGGGTCCCCCTCTGTGAATCAGTCGTCGGAGTTCAAGGCGCCTGTTTTCACGCCTCAGAAAGTACCTTCTAGCTCACCACGGCCACGTGGCGTGCATCGATAGAATTGATACCCGACTGGAGCACGCTTATGCGCCGAGCCTGGGTCCTACTCATTTCATTGTCGATCGCCCCACCACTCTGGGGTGAGCTGGAGGCGCAGTCGGCCCAGGCCATATCGCTGCAGGCGTCCGGCCTCTATAACGGCGTCTTCGGGAGCGTATTCCAGGGACTGCAGGACGGCTATGGTGGAGAGGCTCAGATCCGTTACACCCCGAGCGCGTTCTCGATTGGTGGGGGCTTCCAGTATACCATCCACCACATTCAGAACCGCTCTGAGGACGCCAAGCTTTATGGTGGGTTCGTCGAGCCCCGCTACCGGATTCACACCGGCAGCAACGTGCTGGCTCCCTACGTGTCGGCCCGCTTTTCCTTGCTCAAGGTCGGATTTACCGGCGGAGATCTCTCGATCACGTCGAACTTCATTCAGCTCAACGGCGGAGGAGGGCTCCTCTACCGTCTGGGCCCCCGCGTCAATCTGGACGTCGGGGCGACCTACGGCTACGACCGGTTAGGCGGCGGCACTTTGAGGAGTAAGGCTAGCGGGACCTCGTCATCATTCGACTCCAGCTCGGGATCGAACGTGGTGTTCCGACTCGGTTTTGCGGTGGGGATCGGCGGCTGAGCCGCCGGCTCAGAGCTTGGGAGATCCTACAATACGACAGCTGGACAGGTCCCAGCTGTCGCCGTTCTTGGCAAACTCCACCCGGAAGACCGGCTTGCTGCTGAGCCGCCCGCCGAAGGCGTCTTTCCAGGTCAGTTGGAAGCTGAAATCCATCGCCGCCGTCGCGCTGTCGAATCGCTGAGTCCCGTCTACCCGCTCTCCTACTTGGGCAGCCCATTCATTGGTCCGGAGAATCCGGCTCAACCGCTTCAGCTTTTCCTGATCCGATTTGGTGGCCGATTTGTAGAGCTCGGCCAGCCGGGCCACGTCCTTCTGTTGCAGGGCGCCATAGCACTGCTCCACCCCCGTCTTCATCCGGTCCATGACCAGCTCCCGCTCCGCGGCCACGTCATTGGTCGAAGGGGCTTCCGCCGGTGGCGCGGCGGTGTCACTCGCCGGCTCCGGCCGGCCGGTCCGTGGCTCGGGCAACACGGTGAGGCTCACCTGGCCGGACTTCCCTTCGGAGGTGGCGGTGATGTTCACCGACCCGGGAGCACGGGCATCGATCGCACCCGAGGCCGGGTCCACCCCTGCCACCTCATCATCGCTGCTTTCCCAGGCGATGGGCCGGTCGCTCAGTCGTTTATCATGCTGATCTTGCAGCTCCGCTCGAAGCGTGAGCGTGTCCCCTACCTTGAGCGGGCGCGCTCCCTCGACCCGGACGGCGGCGACGGCGGCAGGCAGGACCGAGACCGGGGCGATAGCCGACTCGGTGCCGCTCCGCGCAATGATGAGCGCGGTTCCCGGCGTGTAGGCCCGAACTCTTCCCGTCGCGGCATCCACGTCGGCTACCTGGGGCTGACTCGAGCTCCAGCTGACATGCGCGGCCTTGAGTGGCCTTCCTCGAGGATCCAGGGCCGCCGCGACGAGCGTGACGGTGTCGCCCACTTGCAGTGGCTCGGGGGGCGGAATGGACAATGCGGCAGCAACGGATCCGGAGGGGGGCTGATTTCGAGCCACCCGCCCTCGCCGGCCCTGGGCTTCCGCGACTGGCCGAGCGGAAGAGTCAGGGGTCCGCGAACGGCCTGGACGCTGGGGGATGATCACCGAACCGGGAGCGCTGCTGTCATTCACCGCGGCCGGGACAGCGGTATCCTTCTCCGGAGCTCCACTCACCTCGCGTGAACCGGAGTCCGCGTCCGCCACCGCCGTTTCCGAAGGAGAGCTGGGCGTCATCATCCGGCGCCCACCCACCAGCCAGAGGGTGCCGATCACGAGTGCCGCGCCGCCCGCCGCCACGATCCACCGTGGCCGCGAGCGCGCCGGCTGCGGGACCTCGACCGGCTCATCCAGGTTCCACGGCCCGGAGGAGAGATGTGGGTGAACGGCCGCCGGAGCGGGCTGCGCCGCCTCCCGAGACACCACGTTGAAGCTGACCGATGCGCTTACGCCCTCGCAGGTGGCGCTGAGCATCACCAATCCGGGATTCCGCGTCATTACCCAGCCACCCGCAGTGACTACCGCCACTCTCACGTCGCTCGTGCTCCAGCTCACCGCCCGGTCGCTCAGGGTGCCGGCCCACCGATCCAGTGGCGTCGCGGTCAAGGCGAAAGAATCGCCGGCAGTCACCAATTCGTGGGGCGGCGAGATGTGGACCGCCGCCACGGGGGCCGGCATAATCGTCACCGTCACCTTGGCGCGGGCCTCGTCCAGCTCGGCGGAAATTCGGGTGGACCCACCTGACCGGGCGACCAGCACTCCATCCAGGCTGATCGTGGCCACGGAGTCGTCCTCCGATCTCCAGGTCACCGGGCGAGGGACCACGCGGCCTCGCTTGTCTCGCGGGATGGCCTCCAGTCGCACCTCATCACCCACCGAGACCGGCTTCTCGGGCCCCTTCACCGTGATCGCATCAGCCCGCGGCGGAGCGACGGTGACCCGGAGCCGGCCCTGATTGCCATCGCAGGTGGCGGTGATGAGAGCGGAGCCGGGGGCGATGGCAGTGGCTACCGCCTTGGTTGCGTTGACCCGGAGCACGCCAGGGTTGTCGCTGCTCCACTCGACCGGCCGGCTGGGAAGATGGGAGGCATTGTCCTCGTGTACCCGGGCGACCAACAGAAAGCTGTCTCCCACCTCGACGGCGGGCGGCGGAGGAAGGATCGTGATCGCCCGCATCATGCCGGGCGGGGTGACGTGCAGAACCGCGTTGGTCCGGGGCGGCTGGCTGATAGGCGTCGGCAATCCGAGGAATCCGTTGTTCCGCCCCGCTGTGGCGAGCCGGCTGAGCTCCGAACGAAGGGGGTCGTCTTCCATCAGGGGCGCTGCGCCGAGCGCGCTCAGGGCCTGGGTCATCCCTGGCCACCGATCGTTCGGATCCTTGGCCAGCATCCGGAGAATCGCCTCCTCCAGATCGGGCGGGCAATCGGCCGAGTGCTCCCGGATCGGTCGAGGCGGCCGCTCGACGTGGGCCTGAATGACGGAGTAGGTCGAGCCGCTGAACGGGGGCAGGCCGGTGACCATCTCGTAGGCTACCGCGCCCAGGGAGTATTGGTCGGATGCCCCGGACACCTCGCCGCCGCTGCATTGCTCCGGACTCATGTACGCCGGCGTGCCGACCATGAATCCGGTATGCGTGTGGGTGGGACCCTCGGCCGCCTTGGCGATGCCGAAGTCGGTGACCACGGCGTTGCCTTCCTCGTCCACCAGGATGTTGGCGGGCTTGATGTCCCGGTGCACCACCCTGAATCGGTGGGCATAGGCGAGGGCCGACCCCACCTGATACAGGATCGAGCGAACCATCGGGATCGACAGCTTCCCTGCTTCCTTGATCACTTGTTCCAGGGAGCGGCCGGGCACGCACCGCATCACGAAGAAGTGCAGCCCCTCCGCGGCGCGGACCGAGTAGACCGAGACGATGTTGGGGTGATTGAGGTGAGCGATGGTGATCGCTTCGCGGCGGAACCGCTCGATCATCCCGTCGCCCATGAGCAAGCCGGGTGACATCACCTTGATGGCCACGTCGCGGTGCAGCGACAGCTCGTGCGCCAGAAAGACCGCCGCCATGCCCCCACGTCCCAGCTCGTGCCCGATCTCGAACTCGCCCAGTGTGGCGCGTTTCAATCGGGAGACTACTTCAGCCCACGGGGAGTCGGCCTCGGTCAGCTCGTAAGGAATGGTATAAGACTCCGGTCGGGGAATGCCCGGGGTGCCGCACTTGGGACAGGACTGCTCCGCCTGCAGCAGAAACTCGCCGCAGCTGGCGCACCACAGGAGCTCCGCACCACACTGGGCGCAGAAGCGGTCTGCGGGGCCGAGGGAGCCCCCACACTGGAGACAGGTGATAGTCGTGGTCATGACGCCGCCGGGGGAGATCCCATCCGGGGAGGACGCCCTATATTGCGGACCCGTTCGCCGCGGCGCAATCCGGGAACAGTCAACGACTTTCTCCTCGGTCGCGGATTTCACAACTGAGACGTCTGCTGCTGAGCTAGATCTAATCTAGCTCTATACCTAACCGCATGGGCCACATCCAGTTGTGATCGCCGTCACGGGCGCTTACCTGGCGTTGGAGTCGGCTTCGGGGGTTTCGTGGCGGGGATATTCGAATCGTTCGACGGGTGCACGTCCGCCCTGCGGGCGGACCTAATCATCACATTGGCATGACGCCAATAGAATCGTTCAGGCCCGCCGTCGCCGCGACGTCACGCTTCACTGCGCGTCATGGAAGATGATGCCGAGGGTGTGACGCTGCCCGGACCGAATCCGGCTGACCCCATGCCGGAGATTGACCCGATACACCCCGCGACTTCCCTGCACCGGGCGGTTCCGGACGGTGAACACGACGGCGTCGCCTTGCCGGAGCGGCACGACCTCCGCCCGGGACTGCATGCGGGGACGCTGCTCGGTCATCACGAACTCTCCGCCGGTAAAGTCTCGCCCCGGCTCGGAAAGCAGGATGGCTACCTGAAGCGGAAACAGGTGCTCGCCGTAGACGTCCTGATGCAGGCAGTTGTAGTCTTCCGCCTGATACTGCAGCAGCAAGGGGGTCGGCTTGGATTGTCCGGCCGCGTGACAGCGGGCGATGAAGTCCGCATGTTCCCGGGGATAGCGCACGTCGATGCCCATGGCCTCGTTCCAGCGGTTGGCAATCGGTGCGAGGTGGGAATACAGTGCGGTGCGGAGGCCGGCGATTAGGTCCGGCAGGGGATAGTTGAAATACTGATACTCGCCCCGGCCGAACCCGTGACGCGCCATGACCACCCGGCTGCGAAACATGTCGGCGCGGGGATACAGCGCGGCCAGCGCCCGGCACTCGTCGGGAGCGAGCAGACTCTCGAGCATGGCATTGCCTCGCGCATCGAGGTCCTGTCCTACCCGTTCCCAATCGACGGTCGGACGGGCGGTCCCAAACGAGTCATTTCGAGCGTAACGAGAAATGACGTCCACGTCTAACTGTCCTCACCGGCCCGCCTCGCGCTGGAGGAGCGCCCGCTTGCGTTCCACGCCCCAGCGATAGCCCGACAGTCCTCCGTCGTGGCGGATCACCCGGTGGCACGGAATCGCTACCGCCAAGGGATTCGCGGCGCAGGCCTGGGCTACGGCCCGGACCGACTGG
>JBGQLP010000085.1:0-8372 GCA_041500125.1 Gemmatimonadota bacterium | reverse complement strand
GATGTCCTGGTCCAATCGAACGGCGACCTGCGGCTGATCATGGACGAGGCGTCTCGCGCAGTACCACAAGGGAACCAGGCAGAGACCAGTCGCAACGATTTGATGTTCGTATAGGCTGCGGAGTCATTGCGAGGGCGCGGGGGCATCGCCCCCTCGCAATGACTATTCTGGCGCCATTCTAGGTTTCTCAGTGGGTGGACAGTTGTCCTGCTCGGAGGTTCTATGCGACTCCCGACAAGAGCACTCGCCCTGGCGCGTGCGGTAGCCTGGGGCGCCCTCGTGGTCGGCGGCGGGTGCTCCAAATCCCCGTCATCGGGCGGGATGATGTCCGGCCATATGCCAATGATGGGCGGCGGTCAGGCCGACACCGGTGCCACGCCCAAGACCACCGCCACCGCGGCAGCCGAGGTGGGCGGGTGCCCGGCGACGGGTCAAGCCCTCGTGGATAGAGGACGCCTGATCTTCGGCAGCGAGGGCAATTGCTTCGCTTGTCACGGTTCGAGCGCCACCGGAACAGCCCTCGCTCCCGACCTGACGGATGCGCGCTGGCTGAACATCGATGGGTCCTACGCATCGATCATCCCACTGGTCCGCAATGGGGTAGCTCACCCGAAAGAGTACCCGTCTCCCATGCCGCCGATGGGTGGAGCGCAATTGAGCGACGATCAGGTCTGTGCCGTCGCGGCATACGTGTACTCGCTTCATCGCAGGTAACCAACCCGCCGCGCGGGCGCCCTCGCAATGACTGGCTGGAGAACCCACGCCACTTGCTGCCGACCGGCCCGCTCTGCATAATCAACGCCGGCGGGATCCATTCCTGCCATCCCACGAAAAACTGAATCGCCGATGGAAGCGAGGCACCTATGGTAGGCAACGTGGGGATCCGGATGCTCGCCGCATCCGCGACCCTCATAGGTCTTCTTGCGTGTGGCCGGGACGAGCCGACGTCTCCTGGCGTGGCTGCGGCCCCGTCCCTCTCGAGCGCCGAGATGAACGCGCTGGCCGCCGAGGTCCGGCAGCTCACCGCCGGACGCGGCATCACCGCGCTGGGACAGCCTCCCCAAGTCCGGCCGGCGCTCGTCCGGCTGGGCGAGGCCCTGGCGTTCGATAAGATCCTGAGCGGCAACCGCGACATCTCCTGCATGACCTGCCATCTCCCCAGCTTTGCGACCGGCGACGGCCGCAGTCTCTCGGTGGGGCAGGGCGCCGCCGGATTGGGACCCGAGCGGGTCCATCCGGATGGGCTCTTCATCCCCCGCAATTCGCCGGCGCTGTTCAACGTGTTCGCCCTGAAGCCGCTCTTCTGGGACGGCCGGGTGAGCAAGGACGAGCTGGGCAACTTCCACACTCCCGCCGGCGCGGCGCTCACCCCCGCCATGACCCAAGTGTTCGAGTTCGGTGCCTTCTCGGCCCAGCCGCTCTTCCCGGTGCTCTCCCGGGAGGAGATGCGGGCCTTCAGCGGCAACGAGCTTGCCGCCATCGGGGACGATCATCCGGAGCAGGTCTGGGCCGCGCTCATGGTGCGGCTGGGGCAGATCCGGGAGTATCGCCGGATGTTCGAGGCGGCCTATCCCGGCACGAGCTTCGATCAGATGACCTTCGCCTACGCCAGCAACGCCGTCGCGGGGTTCGTGACCGATCGGCTGGCGTTTAACAACTCGCCCTGGGACCGCTTCCTGGCCGGCAACGACCGGGCGATGACTCAGGTCCAGCTCCTGGGCGCCAAGGACTTCATGAGTGCCCGCTGCTCCATCTGTCACAACGGCCCCGCGCTGACCGACAACCTATTCCACAACGTCGCCCTGGCGCAGTTCGGACCGGGCAAGGGGGACGGTGTGGGTGGCCGGGATGACTTCGGCCGGGGGCGGGAGACCGGTTTCCTGGCGGACCGATATGCCTTCCGCACGCCGCCGCTCCGGAACGTCGAGTTGACTGCTCCGTACGGCCACGACGGCGCGTTCTTCAGCCTGCGCGAGTTCGTGGATCACTACAGCGAGTCGGCCCTGAAGCTGCAGAACTTCAACATCAACCAGCTCGAGCCCGCGCTCCGGGGCACCGTGCTGCCGACCTTCAGCGACATTCTGGCAACCCGGGATCCCTTACTGACCGGGGTGGTGTTCGCGCCGCAGACGGTGGACGAGGTCACCGAGTTCATGAAGGCGCTCACCGATCCGGCGGCCCGAAACCTCCAGCGGCTGGTGCCGGGGCGGGTGCCGAGTGGGTTGCCGGTGGATGGCGGGCGGGGCGGACAGGAGGGCGATTAAGGACCGCTAGTCACTGCGAGGGACCGCAGCGTAGGTAGTCATTGCGAGGGCGCAGAGCGCCCGAAGCAATCCAGTGGGTCAGGTCGGGAAGGCCACGGGATTGCTTCGGGGGCATCGCCCCCTCGCAATGACTACTTTTTACCCCATGACCGGTAACCTCTCCCCCGTTCTCATCCTCCTCGTCTCCGGCGTCGTCGGGCTGCTGCTCATCCCCCTCGGCCTTCCGGGGCTCTGGCTCATCCTGCTCGGCATCCTGGGCTACGGCTGGCTCACCAACTTCCAGACCCTGAGCGTCTGGTTCATTGGCGGGGCGACGGCACTGGCGCTGCTGGGCGAGGTGTTCGAGAGCTGGATCGGCTTCCGCTACGCCCAGAAATACGGCGGATCGAGCCGAGCCGGCTGGGGCGCGCTGATCGGCGGGATCGTGGGCGCAATCGTCGGGGTGCCGGTGCCGATCATCGGGTCGGTCATCGGCGGCTTCGTCGGGGCGTTCGTGGGGGCGGCGGTGTTCGAGTACACCCGGCAGCGGCACTCGGGCGTCGCGGCGAAAGCGGGATGGGGCGCGGTGCTCGGTCGGGCGGCCGCGGCGGCGGTGAAGATGGCGATCGGAGTCGTGATGGTGACCGGCGGTCTATTCCTCGCGCTGCAAAAGTGACCCTCAGCTCCCTCCCCGTATACTCGTGGAGGACTTGACGCGGGCTTGACTGGCCTGGTCTAGGATAAGCGCGGAGGGTGAGAGCACGACCATTCACCATCGCGAGGGGTTGCAAAAGTTGCCCCAGAATCCTGGAGAAAGCCAGATGCGCATCCCTGCACTCGTCGTAGCACTTCTAGTGACGCTTGCGATACCGGCGGCAGCCCAGGCGCCGGGTCACTCGCGCCTGTCTACAGATCGCAGCCCCTCCAAGAGCTCCGGTTACCCGGGGAAGGCCAATGCGGACTCCTCGCAGACCACGACCGCCAATCCGGACCCGTACCGCTACTACAGTCACTCGGAGGGTTGGACGTACTACAACCTGCCGCCATCCAGCTCGGCACCACCCCACCGACCCTCGTTGGCAGTAACGGTCACGTCGCAGAACGCCAGTTCCGCCTTCGCGCCTGACCCGTCAGTCATCGCGAGCGGGTTCAGCTCTCGTGCGGCAGCGCTCTCCCCACGATCATGGTGATGTTGTCGCTCCCACCATCGGCGAGCGCGTCCTGCAGCAAATCCTCGCATGCCTGTCGGGCGGAGGTCATCGAGCGGAGCCGGTCCCGGATCCGCTCGTCAGAGACGTGTTTAGTGAGCCCGTCGCTGCACAAGAGCACCACGTTGCCCCACTTGATGTCCAACCGGGTGATGACGGGGGCGGTCTGGCGTCCTCCGATCGAGCTGGAGAGGGTGTGCGCCAACCGGCCGACCGTGGCGGCGGCCCGGGGGATGATGCCGAGATCGACCAGCTCCTGGGCCATGGTCTGGTCGCGGGTGATCTGGGTCAGCTCATTGCTGCGGAGCAGGTAGCAGCGGCTGTCTCCCAGCTGGAGTAGATAGGCCCGGGGCCAGACGCCGAGGTAGAGAGTGAGGGTCGTGGCCATGCCCCGATAATCGGGGTCCTCCTCGCCCCGCCGCCGCAGCTCGGAGTGGCATTGGTGCGCCATCTGTTTGAGCGCGTCGTAGAATTCCCGGTCGTCCTTGGAGCCGGCGGCATAGTAACAGCGCATGCTGTGGCTGACGTACTCCATCACCGCCTCGAGCGCGATCCGGCTGGCGTCGGCGCCCTTGTTCCCACCGCCCACGCCGTCGGCGACCATCATCAGAAAGGCGAGCCGCTCGGGGTCCGCCATCAGGTGATCGGTTTGGGTCAGGCTGGTTTGATGGACCACCATCTGCTTCTTCAGCGCGCAAATGAGGAAGTGGTCCTGGTTCTCGCTGCGGACCTTCCCGGTGTTGGTGAGTCCGTAGACGTCGATCTCCTCGTCCCGGGGCTTCCGTTCGGGGGCGATGGGCGGTGCGTCGGTCTGACCGGTGGTCATGGGGATCCTCTCACGACCAGCTCCTGCGTCCACAGCGGCTTCTCTCGAAAGTCCGCAACCAGTCGGTACCGCCCCGGTTCTGGCGTCAGCTCGAAGTCGTAGGTCTCTCCGACCGCAATCCGCTGCGCCGAGGGCGCCCGAATGGCTTGGGCGGGGGGCAGGTCGGCGCCGTCCTTCGCGAGCCTTCGCCAGGTCACCAGGGACGTGTCCCGATAGATGCCGAACCGGAACAGTCCCGCGGGGCCGATGTTGACGAAACGCAGGCGATGGGCGACTCCGGCGGTGAGCACGAGCGGGCCCGGCAGCGAGTCACCGTTGATGAGCAGATGCGGCAGTGTCGGTGGGTGCGTCTCCCCGTCCCAGCCGGTGACGAACACGTGATCCCGCCGGCCATCGAAGCGCTGGCCCGGCTCGAGCACGACGATGCCGCCGTAGAGCCCCGACGTGAGCTGCTCGATGTCGTTCAGGTGAGTGTGATAGATGAAGGTTCCCGCCCGCGGCAAGGTGAGCCGGGCGGTGAACGAGTCGCCCGGCATGACCGACGGGGCCAGGTGGTCGCCGGCACCGCTCCATCCGGCGACCCCGTCGGAGTAGCTCTCCAGCTCGATGCCGTGCCAGTGGATGGCGGTCGGCTCGCTGAGCCGGTTCACGATCACGACATCGGTCGGTTGGCCGCGGGTGAGCACCAGGACCGATCCCGGAATCTCGACCGAGTCCGCCGCGGGCGGCCGAGCGCCCCGTTGCAGCACGAAGCCCATCGCCCGTGGGGCTCGGCCTCGCCGCATGCCTTCCTGCACGAACAGATGAAGCCGCCGCGCCTTCCCTCGGGCGGGCTCGCGGGTGCCCGGCTGGGGACGAACCGCAATCCCCAGTATGAGCCCCGCCATGTGGACCCCGGGATCGTGCGCCATGGGGTCGTGGCTATCCGGGTCTGGGGGATGGAGCCGCGCGCTCGGCACCACATGGAAACCAAGATGACAGTGGAAGAGCCAGTTGCCGGGGCGCGCGGCCACCCAGGTCATCGCCATCGTCGTGCGCGGGAGCATGGCTTCGGTTACCACCAGCCGCCGGGCACCCGCGGAGTAGAGCGTGTCGGCAAAACCGTCGCCCCGCGCCTCCAGCCGGTAGTAGAAGCCGTGGAGATGCATCGGGTGATGTCGCCGGCTGGCGTTGAGCACCCGCCAGCGCAGGGTGTCCCCGACGGTGGCCTCGATGCGCTCGGTGTAGGGCCAGGAGCGGCCGTTGATGGCGAGCGCGTTGCGATAGGTGACCGAGTCTACGTGGGTCCCCCAGATGTTCAGCACCAGAACGCGGTCGGGCGGCGACCCGCCGGGAGGGTCCACGATGAAGGCGCCGGCGATCTGCTCTCGCTCGTCGTCCAGATCCCGGCCGTTGGCGCCGAGCGATGCCCGATACATGTAGCTCCCGGGCGCGCCGGCAGAGAAGGTCACCGCCCCCGACTCGCCGGGCCGGAGGACCAGGCTGTCGTGAACGGCGGCAGGACGGGTGGCCAGACCGTAGATCCGGAGGGTCGAGTCGGCGAGTTCGTTCCGGACCGTTGCCGCGATCACGGTGCCGGCAGGCACCCGGATCAGCGGGCCGGGAACCTGCGGTGCCTTTCCTTCCTCGGCGAAGGCCGCCACCTCGATCGCGGGGCCGCTGTCGGCCTCGGGGCGCCAGACGGCCATGCCGACGACCAGGTGCAGCTCGAGCGTGTCATGCGAGAGGCGGCCGGCGGGCAACCGGTTGTCGTTGGGGAGGACGAAGGGGAGATCCGGTGCGCGCGCGTTGGATCGCGCGCTGTGCTCCGGTCCGCCTCTGGTGAGGAGCACCAGGAATGCGACGCATGCCATCGCTCGCGTCATCTCGGATCCGGTCGCAGAGGACGTTCGAATGTGGGAGCGAGATTCGAGAAACGCCAGGTGTGGTCTCAGGCGTCTGCCTCGCGCCGAGGGCTTCATCCAGAGGCGCCAGGTGCCACCCGGGGGGACAGCCAGCCACCGGTGAAGCCCGCCCGGCGCAGTCCCTCCATGATATAGCGACACCGCTTCATCAGGTTCCAGAGGAATCCGGTGCGATAGTTCTCGATCATCATGACGATCGGCCCCTGATCAAGACCGTAGTATCCCTTGGAGATCCAGCCTCGCCGCGTCTGGCTCCCGGCAGTGAAGGTCGGGTTGAAGCTGCACTTGAAGCCGTACTCGCTGGTCATTTCGGGATAGGCATCGTTGAAGTGCTGCAGCGCCGGCAGGACGATTTCCGGGGCAAAGGGTAGCGAGGCCACCGCCGCCCAGGGAGCGATGGTGCCATCGTCCGGGCCGTCGGGAATCCCGCGCGCCGTGTAATCCTCGAAGCATCGCTCGACCCCGTCGATCTCGAAACAGGTGGGTCCCGGGCCATCGGACGCCGTGATTCCCCAGCAATGCTCCCCGTATCCTCTGTAGTTCAAGGGATTGTGCATCGCGTACTGCTGCTGGACGTAGGTGGCCCGGCGACTGTTCTCGAAGTAATCGATTCCCCGGGCGCGCATGACCTCGTCCTGGATGCCGCGGAAGTCGATCCACAGGTGGGAGAGCTGATGAATGAAGAGCGGGCCCGCGTAGAGGAACTCGTGCCCGTAGAGCGTCTTCCAGTCGTAAGTACGGGTCCAGGCCGGATAGCTGTCCGCCGGGAGCGGATGGGTCGGCGAGGCCAGGCCCAGCACGTAGAGTATCAGGGCCTCGCAGTAGCCTTCCCAGCGGTAGGGGATGAACCCGGTTTCGGGCCTCCAGCCATGGGTCACCGTCTTCCCGCCATTCTGGGCCCACTGCCAATCGGCTCGCCGGTAGAGCCCGTCGGCCAACGTTCGGATCTCCCGCTCCTCCGGAATGGCGCCGTCGAAGTACTCGGCGGCTGACAGCATGCCGGCCAGGAGGAAGGTCGAGTCGATGGTGGAGAGCTCCGATTCCCCGGCCCGGCGCCCGGTATCCATGTGGAGAAAGTGATAGTAGAAGCCGCGGTGCCCGGTGGCGTCGGGCTCCTCGCCGTGCGGACTGTTCCAGAAGAACCTGAGGGTCGCGAGCGTCCGGTCCACCGCCTCCCGCCGAGTCATGAACCCGCGTTCCACGCCGATGAGGTAGGCGGTCAAGGCGAAGCCGATGGCCGTGATGCTGGCGGGCGAGCCCGGCCGGGTGCTGTCAGGCACCATGCCGTTGGCGAGATTGGCCTCCTTCAGGAAATAGCCGAAGGTATCCCGCTGGAGCCGGTCCAGCGCGTCCAGCGTCATCGACCGTTTCGTCGTCGGGGCTTGCCTCATGGACGTTCCCTTTTTAACCACAGAGGCACAGAGGACACAGAGGGATCCTCAAGCACTAGAGCTCACGACATCGCGATCGCGGGCATTTCTGACTGAACCACTTTGGTCAAAAACAAAAAAATTGTTGTGGATGGTCGCTTCCGCGATGTCGTGAACCACTCGACTCCGCGATCCCTCTGTGTCCTCTGTGCCTCTGTGGTTAATAAAAGCGCCTCGAAGCCTAGCCAGATAACGTTAGCTGGTGCCCGCGCGCCTCGCGCTATAAGCCTCAAGACCGCATCTTCCCCATCATGGCAAAATCTCAAACCAAGTCCCACCGGAGCCCCGGCAGGGAAGCCGCCGGCGCGGACGCGCTCGACCAGCTGGTCCACCTCTCCCACCTCATCGGCGGGGATCCCCGGCTGGTCCAGCCCGGCGGCGGCAACACCTCCCTCAAGGATGGCGACACCCTCCTGGTAAAGGGCAGCGGCACCGATCTCCGCACCATCGGCCGCGACGGCTTCACTCGGCTCTCCCTCAGCCGGCTGGCGGCGCTGCGCCAGGCGGACTCGATGAGCGACGCCGAGATGATGCGGTTCATGGCGAGCTGCATGGTGGGGGAGGGGCCGGCGCCGAGCGTGGAGACCCCACTGCACGCCCTCCTTCCTTATAAGGTGATCGCCCACACCCACGACGTCGCGACGATGAGCCTCACCAACATCAGGGATGCCGAGGCGGAGCGGCTGGTGGGCGAGCTGTTCGAGGGGCGGATCGTATATGTGCCCTATGTGCGACCTGGCTTTCCGCTCGCAGGGGCGGTC
>JBGQLP010000084.1:0-8453 GCA_041500125.1 Gemmatimonadota bacterium | reverse complement strand
GCATGGGCCAGAAACTGATCGATTCCCCGTACGCCCGGATCATCTTCGTCCTCCCACCAACCGTCCCCCGAGTCCATCGCGACGTACGACTGGATGTAGCCGATCGGCGCGCCGTCGCCAAGGACGACATAGGGTCGCGTGGGTGACTGGTGGCCGAGTAGCGGTCCGAATTCCTCCTCGACCTCCGCAAGGGTGGGCATCGGGCTCCACCACTCCGCGACGTGCGGCCGGTTGAGCCACTCATGCAGGAGAGGGAGATCCGCTTGCGTGAGAGGCCGGAATAAGAGGACGGGCTCAGCCTTCAGACGCTCCACCGCTCGCACCGCTCCGCGCGCGCCATTCGATCACTCTAGCGGCGCCTCTCAGTCGCGTTGAACGCAGCCACGCGACAGAGGACGCGAGGAACCTCCAGTCGCGGCATCAGATTCTGCTGGCGCATGGCCGACACGGCCGCTTCCCAGGCGCCCTCGCAGCAGAGTCCCCTTAGGGCAGCGTCTTCGTAGCCGGCCAGCGCGCTCTCCACCAGGGCCCTCCGCACCCGTTCAGCAAGGCGCATGCTCTCAACGTTCACGATCGGTCTCCGCGTCATCGCATTGGCGGCAGGGCAGCGGCGTCCCGATGCGGCTGCTGCGTCCTTCGGGGGTCAGCACCCACGGGCGCACCTGCCAGGGAGGCGTGTGGCGCACGTGTTGGGCGTGGCCGCACGCGAGCTCCGCCACCCAGTGCTGTTCCTCGTCTTGCCGGAAACCGACAATACGCTGCTCGGTCATTGCGCGTTCGGAGTAGGGATCATCGCTTCCCATGCGATTCCCAATTGTAGCCGCCGCCGGTCCAGACATAGAAAGCGCTCGCTGAATCACGCCGGCCGACCCAGAGGGCATCGGCAATGAGCTGAGTGCTCGGCCGGTCGTGGATCGTCAGGTGCATCGTGGCTCTCTTGCGCCATACGTCCCACTGATCGATCCATGACAGATCGTCCGGCCCGGTTGTGGCGTTGCCGGCAGCCAGCACGTAGACCTGTCGCGGGCCACCGCGCAGGATCAGGATGCCCCTCTTGCCGCTGGCTCGATGCTCGACGAGGACGGCCGCGTCGCCCACCCCGTCGCCGTCGAAGTCGCCATCCAGGTACGGCGGATACTGCATCCGAACCGAGATGGCATAGACACTGTCGAGTCCGACGCTCGAGGCGATACGCCACATCGAGTCGGGCACGCCGGCATCCTGATTGGACGCGATGTCCCTGGCGCACTCGACGATGGCCTCGAAGCGATTCTCCTCTTCCGTTCGCGGTCGAGGAATCGCCGCAGTGTCCTCCTCGTCGTCCCCCCCATTCCAATGTCCCACCACCTGGCACAACATATCGCGCCGGCGCACGCCAACGTCCGAGCCGTCGGGGCCGTCGGCCATGTACCGGAGGTCGGCTCTCCAACCGTGCCTCTCGAAGGCTCTGGAAACGGCGTCGACCGGACCCACGGAATCCCCTAGCGTGGCGAACGAGCCCTGCGCAGTCAGACGGCAGCCGATGCGCGATGTTTCCCGGGCAGAATCGAAGTAGCTACCGTCTTCCCGGCGGACGTCGAGCGCGAGCACCTGGTGCATGATGACGAATGCCGAGTCGCAGGTCGCACGAACCGCTGGCGACAGGTCTGCCGGTTGGACGAGGGCGCGAGATTCAGGAGCCGAGCGACTGGCCCTCAAAGAGGAATCCCGGGCCACAGGGATCACTCTGGCCGAGTCGGCGGGGTGTGAGGCTGTGGTGCTGTCCTGGCGTGGACGTTCAGCCCGACCGCGGGCGCACCCAAAAGCGGGAAGGAGATACAGGACTGAGACCCAGCGACAGCGCATAGCATGACGCGGCATTACGTCCTCGCTTCGCCATGAGGGGGACGGGAGGCCTCAGAAATAAGCTGCCTGCGCCATCGCCAGCAACGTTGCTTCCCCTTTGGACCATTGCCGTGGTTGACGGATAGGCTGCCGGGTGAGACGTTGATGCATGGACCTCGAACGTGCAGTAGGACTCAGGCCCGACGGCGCGGTGTGGCTGCCGGAGCGGCGGGTGGCCATTCGGTCCATCCTGCTCAAGCTCGCGGCGATGGGCGTGCAGGTGCCAGCCGGCACCGGCGATGAGGACGTGCACCAGCTCGCCGGCGATCTGTTCGCCAGGTATCGGGAGCAGACCCGGCTGCTCTCTGAGCATCTGTGCCCCGCCGACCGCCGGATCCAGCACTACATCGACGGCTTGCTGCGGTCGGCAGCGTTTCCCCAGCCGGTGCGGCTTCCCGGAGAGACGCTCATTCTCGATCACTATGGGCTTGCCCGCGAGCTGTCCCTGCCGATCGACGGCGACGCCTGGCATAACGAGCTGATCTCGAGCTATCGCCTGGACAACGGCGTGCTGCACAACCCCATCAAGGATCGCCGCACCACCCAGGGCGTATTTCACGTGGCCGAAGGCGGCCTCCCCATTCCCGCCGACAAGATGCGGGTCCCCTTGGTGGCATACCTCCGGCTGCTCCAGGAAGCTCTCCGTCCACCGCCCCAGCTTATGCGCCTGCCGTTTACCGCGAATTGGCCGGAACCGGTGGAGACGATGGTGTCGCTGCTGTTGCGGCCGCTGGTCTGTCCGGCGGTTCCGAAGGTGCTGCCGGAAATGCGCATGGAGGTGCGGTTCTTCGTGCCCGGCGGTCTGGTTTCCAATCTGGATTTCCTGGAGAGCATCTTCGGGAACGCCGGCGACCCCTACCTGCCGGGAAACGACGCGGCCCTCGACGTCGACCACTGGACCGGCCACAGCGGCTGCATCATCCTCGCGCCACACCTCACCCGCCTGCGTAAGAAGGACCTCGGCCTGCCGCACCTGAGCCGGGCCACCGACGCCGAGCAGGCCGCCGGCATGTGCTGGTCGGATGAGAGCGAGCTGTACAACGACGGTCGGCCTTTCAAGATCACCTCGCGCGGGGTCGAGGGCGTGATGGTGACGATCCTGGCCGACAACTATTTCGGCTACTGCAAAAAGGAGGTCAAGACCCAGATCGGCTACAGCGCGAATCTATTCGGTCTGGCCGAGGAGGAGCACGCGGGCGGAACGCTGGCATTCGCGACCTTCAATCTGGGTGATCGCTTCGTGCCGGATCTCGTGCGGATCGTGAGCGCCAACCACCGGTTCGCCGAGGTTCTCGCGCTGGTGGGGGAGCGAGCAAAGTACCACCCGTCGGGCTATGCCACCGACGCCATCTATCCCGAGATCCACTACATGCCGGAGGACATGGAGATCGACGTCCATCGTCAGGACATCCGGTGGGTGAGCCGGGGGCAGGAGCAACACCTCAAGCTGCTGCCCGGCCGCATCTACATCCACCCGAGCGGCTACAAGATCCGCATGGCCCGGCACCCATCGGCGCCGAGCTGGCGGCTGATCGGGACCGTCCCAGAGGGCGCCTTCTGCCACAAGCCGTGCACCGTTTCCGGCGGTGGAAAGTCGGAGATCAGCAAGAGCCTGGTGGACGCGGTGCTTCCGGGGTCCTTCTACGTGCGGAGCTTCGAGGAGGACATGGCGATCGTCCAGGAGATTTTCGACCGGGACTATGACGACGCCCGCTTGCCCGAGTTTCGCGCCGGCGACGGGCGGGGGTCCTCCCGGCCCATCCTGTCCCCCGACCGGTCGCTCGGCTCGGTGATCAAGCTGCTCACTCCCAATCCGTCCGAGTTCACCCCGGAGTACAACGCCTGGCTGGAGAGCATTCCCAATCACGTGCGGGCCCTGGTCTTCGTGGTCAAGCGCTTTTATCGGCCGGAGTGGGGCGACGATTGGCGCAGCCACTTCAGCGTCGACATCATCAACGGAGCGCCCGGACACGAGCTCAAGTATGAAGGACGCCGCCTCGTGGCCAGCTATCTCCGGATCGGGCGCGAGGAAAACGGCGCGTGGCGGACCTACAAGTTGCGGCAGGACTTCGTCGCAGCCGACAAGGTCCAGATGGAAGACGACATCACCGCCTCAGTGGTCGTCCTGGCCCGGCGGCTGGTCGGCCTCCCCGGTGAGTACGACGGCCACCCCAGCCTCAAGCTGGCGCAGAACTGCGAGTTCAGGCTGTTCCAGCGGCCTGACGACGCGATTCATCCGGGTCTCGACCGGAAGACCGAGGAGGATATGGCGGGCTCCGGGCTCTTCTGCTCGAATTTTCAGCCGCTCACCCGGGATGATGCGCAGGAGATCTTCGAGGATGTGGCGGGGCACGACGCCTTCACCCAGCCGATGCGCGAGCATGTGGCTAGAAACGCCACCCGCACCGACGACGGCTATTCCATCTGCTCGGCCCAGCCGCGGCTCATCGGGGGTAAGCCCAGCAAGAACCCGCGTTATCTCCAGGTGCGGCCGGACATCGCGCGACCCCGCGACCGGTACGTCGCGGAGATGGGCGCCAGACTCAACCGACGGCTGCCGCTCCACGCCCCGGTCCTGTTCCCGGTGATCAGCGTGCTCTCGGGTCGACGAAACAACCGGCCCGAGGACGGCGTCCGCCCGCTCTGCGTGTACGGACCCATCCACTATCAGGAGCTGCCCGAGCTGTTCATGGACTATGTGTGCTCGCTGACGGGGACGTCGCCGAGCACCACCGGTGCAGGCTCGGAGGGCGCCCTCACGAAGGGGCCGTTCAACGCCCTGCCAGCGGCCGCGGATCTCAACAACGCGCTGGTCTCCATGCTGCTCACCGGGTACGCCGGCTTCAGCTCCGCCGCCGGTTTCATCGGCCCCCGCTGCCGGGTGGACCACGACGTGAGTCTGCTGATTCCCGAGATCTGGTGTCGGCTGTTCCCCCACGAGCGCGATCCGAAGCGACTGATCGAGGCCGGGCATCTCGAGAAGCTGGAGGACTATGAGTTCGCGGGGAAGAAGGTGCTCGCCAGCCGGCTGGGTTACCGCATCACCGCCAAGTTCGTGCACACCTTCTTCGGGCGGGTGTTCGACACCCCGACCGCGGTCTTCACCGACGAGATCCTCAGGCCCGAGATTCAGGATCCGGCGGTCTTCGCCGACGGGGTCAACAACATCGTCGAGGCGCAGCAATCCGTGGCGGAGGCCTACTTCGCGGACGGCACCATCGAGGATCTGTGTCCTCCGCTCAAGGCGCTGCTCCACATCATGGCATACGGCCATTACGAGGGCAAAGACGCGCATCATCCAGAGATCCGCGCACTTTTTACCCGCGAAGCCCTGCTGGCGAGTGACTGGTATCGCGAGCGGCTGGCAATCAAGCAGCAGCGGGATGTGGCGCTCTGGGAGCGCCACGTACGGAGCTTGAGCGAGTTCCTGGCCCGGGCGGGCCATCAGGACGAGGCAGAACGGCTGGGCATCGCGAAGCGGCTGGAGCATGCCCGTGGCGAGCTCGAGCGGGTCAGCGCCCCCCAGTACCGGAGCTCCCTCGTGGGCACCATCGGCGCCGACGCCATCCACCGTCCGTCACGTGACCTGTGGGAGGAGCTCGGCGCTCGTCAGCGAAAGCAGGTCGAGGCTCCCGTCGCTTCGTAGGTATCTCCCTTCTACGTCTCGCTCTGCTTCGCCAGTCGGTACACCCAAGCCACCAGGCACGCGAAGGTAGTCAGGCACAGGGCCGGCCAGGTCACCAGCAGATCGACCCGAATGTCGGCTCGCTCCCGCCAGGCGATGAATTCCAACAGCGCGAAAACCGCCCAGGCAGCGGCTGCCAGGAAAAGGCCGCGTCCGCCTCGGTCTCGAAAACCGACGGCCAGGAGGGCCAGCGCCAGGCCTACAATCAGGGCACGACCCGGATGCCACACGAAAGGGTGCGCTAGGCTGTAGAGCCAGTCCAAAGCGCTCATTGGATGGACGCGACGTAATTGCTGGGGAGCCCCACGCGCTGCGCCAAGGAACGGAGCTTGGCGACGTATTCCGGGTTCCGCTCAGTGGGCGAAGGCGCCTCTGGGAGGTTGTAGCAGAGGGCCGGGACCGTGTCGCCGTCGCGCAGCGTGGCAAGCACCGGTTCCGGCCGATATGCCCGGACATTCGGCTCAGAGTACAGCCTCTCGATGTCTTCGTGGGTGAGCTTCATCAACAGGCCGTGCACCTGGCCGGTCGGAGTCGGAACGAGCGCCGCCCTGGCTCCAATCCGCAGAGCGAAGCCCGGAACCGCAGCGGGTCGGACATCACTGGGGCGGACGCCCTTTCCAGCCAGCAGCGCTTCGTCCATGAAGAGTCCGTAGAAGAAGACGTCGACCCGCCGTGCGGCCATGGGTTCCTTCCTATATGGACGGGGCGCTTGCGGCCAGAACCGGCATGTCCGTGCTGACCGTCCCGCCCTGTATTACCCGGGCGAACCATCCGCGGCGGCCCTGGAGTGCTCGAAGGAAAGCAGCTCCCCGGTCCACGCCGACGTAGGGGAGCGAGTAGAGGTTCGTGCATGGATCGCAGGGCTTGCTCACCTCCAACACAACATGGCCCAGGCGCACTTGCACTCCGGGGCGGAGAGCGTCCGTGGGGAGATCGGCCACGGTAAGGTTCTCACCCAGGTCGCCGGGCTGGATCGGCCAGCCTTCGGCCCGCAGATCGGCGAGGATCTCCTCCCTGATCAGCAGGACGGCTTGATCAGGATCGCCACCGGCCTTTTCAGTCCGCCACCGGTTGAAATCACCCTGCACACCCTCGGTAGTGATGGTGAGGGCAGACACCGGTCGCTTGGGAAGTCCCCGAGCTCGTCCCTGTCGAGGCTTGAGGCTAAGCTGGACGATACGGCCGCTCACGGCGCTGGTACCGCCCCGGCAGCCGCCGCCAGAAGCAGGATCGCCAGGTGGCGCGTGTTAGGCGACAACCAGATACTCACTCTGAACCATGCCGCTGGCGTACTGCCGAGTCCCAATGTGTTGGAGGATGATGTCGCGCTGGAGCGGGCCAAAGAGCGGGATCCCGGCCCCGAGCAGCACGGGAATACGGGTGATGATGAGACGCTGGATGAGTCCGGCCTGGAGAAACCGCTGAATGGTGATCCCGCCATCCACGTAGATATGCCGCACGCCCCGCGCGGCCAAGTGCGAAACGATTTCGGCTGGAGACCCCGACATGCGCTCCACGATGGCCCCGGCGGGTGCTGGGGCGAGGGGGCGCATGCTGAGGACGAAAACGGGCTTCTCACCATAGGGCCACGGGTCGAAAGTCAGCACCTTCTCGAAGCTCCGGCGGCCGATGACCAACGCATCCACCGTGGCCATGAACGCCTCGTAGCCGTGCTCTTCGCCACCGCCCGGCGGCAGCCAATCGAGATCGTCGTTGGGTCGAGCGATGAAGCCGTCCAGGCTGGTCGCGATAAAGACGGATGCTTTCATTGACTCGGTCGCGCCCACCGTCACGGCTGACGGACCAGGCGCGAGAGCACCCGGTCCAGCGCAGCCGCGAACGCCTGCTTTGCCCGGGCATCGTACGGTGGGGGGCCGCCGGTGATGACTCCGGCCAGTCGGGCCTGCTCCATGAAGTCCCGCACCGAGAGCCGCTCGCCGACGGTCTCAGCCGTATGTTCCTCGCCCCGGGGGTCCAGCACAGCCACCTGGAGCGGTACCAAGCGGGCCGCCAGAGGCACATCCTGGGTCACCACCAAGTCACCGGCCGTGGCATGCGATGCGATATACTGGTCTGCCACGTCGGCTCCGCCGTCGACCCATACTGCGCTCACGAGCGGATTGCCAATGGGTGTTTGGAGCCGCTGGTTCGCGACCAGGACGGTCTCAATGTTCAGCCGCTTGGCTGAGCGGAACACGAGCTCCTTGACGTCCCTCGGGGCAGCATCCGCGTCGATCCAGATTCTCAGGACAGGACCTCGACGTCATTCGGGGTGACGACGATCTCCCCATGCGCCGGGATGTCAACCGTCACCCGGTCCTGCAGCGGTCCGGTGGGCGGCCGGCGAATGCGGGAGACCTCGACGATGGTCCCCGTCTTCCCGGCCACCCGGCCCACGCCGGTCTGGCGGATCCGGGCCTGGCGGCCCGGCACGCAATCATTAATGTGCGCCATGCGCACCTCCAAGACAGGACAAAGCTGGCAAGTCGGCCTTCGTGACCCGGGCCAGTCGCACGAGGACCGTGGGATAGCCCCGATAGTGGTCGGTGAGAAGAAACGTCTCTGGATCGGCCTTCAGACGGAAGTCGCGCTCGTCGTCGCTGCACTTCACCACGAGCGTCTCGCCATCTTCCCACAGCCGCGCCAGGAACTTGCCGGGAACGCGAAAGCCCGGCGTGCTTGCCAGGTCGGTGGAGCCACCTGAAAGGTGGCGTTTCTAATCGCATTCCAGCAAGAGAGTTGACGTCCCAGCTAGCAGCCTGCCTCATCCCGATCGCGATCGTGCTCGGCGAGCTCTGAGCCGTATGAGGCCCGTTCCGACGCCAGCGCCGACCAGCCCCAGCACCGAATAGGAGGCGAGAAAGACCAAACCGAGCGGCCACAG
>JBGQLP010000083.1:0-8458 GCA_041500125.1 Gemmatimonadota bacterium | reverse complement strand
TGGGAGCTGATCGAAGGCTTCAAGTCGGACGGCCGCTCGATCCTGCTTACCACCCACTATATGGAAGAGGCCGAGCGGCTCTGCGACCGGGTGGCGATCGTCGATCACGGCCGGATGATTGCACTGGGGACACCGGCCGAACTCATCGCGGACCTCAGCGCGGAACACGTGCTGGAATTCGCTCTGGCAGGAGGAAGCACCGTCGACGAGAATGTCTTGAGGCAGATCGACGGAGTCCGCACCGCCGACCGGCGGAACGGCGCCTATCACCTCCAGGTGGAGGAGCTGCACCGCGCCATGCCGGCGCTGTTGCAGGAGCTTCGGCGCCAAGGGGTTCAGTTGGCCGAGCTCAAGACTCATTCAGCCACGCTGGAGGATGTGTTCGTCTCGCTGACCGGCAGGCATCTCCGCGATGACTGAGCGGGGCAGCTGGACCGAGCACCCACTGGTGCAGCTCACTCGAGTCAGATATCGAGAGTTCTTCCGCGAGCCGGAAGCAGTCTTCTGGGTCTTCATCTTCCCGGTGTTGCTTGCCGCCGGACTCGGCATCGCGTTTCGGAATCGGGCACCGGAACGGACCGTGGTGGGAGTGGTCACCGATCAGCCAACTGCGGAAAAGCTGATCCAGGCGCTTCGGCACGAACAGGAGATCAAGGTCCTCCTGTTGAGCAACTCCGCCGCAGCCGAGGCGCTCCGCACCGGGGATGTGGCGCTGGTGGTGGCTCCGATTCCCGGCGATGGGGTGGAGTATCGGTACGATGAGACCCGGCCGGAAAGCCGAACCGGCCGCCTCCTGGTGGATGACGCGCTCCAGCGCGCTGCCGGCCGGCGGGATCCAGTGCCGGTGGCCGATCGGTTGATCCGGGAACGGGGAGCCCGCTACATCGATTTCCTGGTCCCCGGACTCCTGGGAATGAACCTCATGGGGAGCGGAATCTGGGGTCTCGGTTTTGCCATCGTGGATGCCCGGAAGAAGCGACTGCTCAAGCGACTCATCGCCACGCCAATGGCCCGGTGGCAATTCCTCGCCTCCTTCGTGCTCTCCCGGCTCACCCTCCTCTTCATCGAGGTCGGCCTCCTTCTCGGCTTCGGAGTGCTGGTGTTCGGAGTGCCCCTGCGCGGGTCATTGCCGTTGCTCGTCCTGATCTGTCTGGTGTCCTCGCTGGCCTTTGCCTCGCTCGGATTGCTGATTGCGTCCCGGGCCCAGACCATGGAAGGGGCGTCCGGGCTCATGAATCTGGTGATGCTTCCGATGTGGATCTTCTCCGGAGTGTTCTTCTCCGCGGCCCGTTTTCCCGACCAGATCCAACCGCTCATTCAGGCGCTACCGCTCACCGCCGTGATCAACGCTCTGCGAGCCAACATCCTCCGCGGAGCCGGCTGGCCGATCGTGGCCCCGGAGCTCGCGATTATCACCGCCTGGCTGGTGGTGTGCTTCGCGCTGGCGCTGAAACTATTCCGCTGGCGCTAGACCCGCTTTTGTTTCTTCTTCGATCTAGCCGAGGCTCACGTTTCGAATCGCGACTGGGTTGACGGAGCCCAAGCCGCGGCCGCATTTTCCCGAATTACCAGCTTAACTAGGAGGAACGATGAGAAGTGTGCTTCATACGCTTGCAGCAGGTGCCGTGGCGTCGATGATCAGCTTCCACGTTGCCGCCGCGCAGGGCGGGCCACCATCCAAGCCAGGCCCCGAGCAGGAGCGGCTCGGCTACTTTGTCGGTAAGTGGACCGCTGAGGGCGAGATGAAGCCCGGTCCGATGGGTCCCGGCGGAAAGATGACCACCTCGGACAATTGCGAGTGGTTCGAAGGGCATTACAGTGTGATTTGTCATTCCGAGGGCACCACGCCGACCGGGCCGACCAAGAGCATCGGCATCCTTGGTTACAGCCCCGAGCAGAAGGTGTACACGTACTACGGAGTAGACAACTCCAGTATGACGATGGGGAGCGTTCCGAAGGGAACATTGAAGGGCGACACCTGGACCTACACTGATGAAGGCACGATGGGAGGCAAGAAGTACAAGTCGCGGGTCGTCATCAAGGAGCTTTCTCCAACGTCGTACAGCTTCAAGATGGACATGCAGGGACCTGACGGAAAATGGATGCCGATGATGGAGACCAGAAATACCAAGCAGCAATAGACTGGCGTAAACAAAAAGGGCGTCCGGATTACTCCGGGCGCCCTCTGTCTTGCTGTTACTTCCCCGCTTCCCTGCTTACCCGCTGGCCCACCAGAGGTGGGCCCTATTCCTCGTCTGCCAGCGACCCCGCCGCGGTGAGCTGCGGCGCTGCCACGGGAACCTCCTCGATCCGCGGCGGCGGCGGCTCATAGCCCGCCGGCGGCTCGATGTCGATCTCGGCGTAGCGGTAGATGCCGCTGCCCGCCGGGATCAGGTGCCCGATGATGATGTTCTCCTTGAGACCCAGGAGATCGTCCTTGGCCCCTCGGATGGCGGCATCGGTCAGCACCCGCGTGGTCTCCTGGAACGAAGCCGCCGAAATGAACGACTGCGTGGTGAGACTCGCCTTGGTGATGCCCAAGAGCACCGGCTCCGCCTGGGCAGCCGTGCCCTTCCGCTTCACCACCCGCTCGTTCTCGTCGCGGAAGGTGAGCCGATCCACCGTCTCGCCCTCGAGAAAGTCGGTGTCGCCCGGCTCGGTCACTCGCACCTTCTGCAGCATCTGCCGCACGATCACGCCGATGTGCTTGTCGCTGATGCGAACGCCCTGCAACCGGTAGACCTCCTGCACCTCGTTGAGCAGGTACTCCTGCACCGCACGAGGACCCTTGATCAGCAGGATGTCGTGCGGGTTCACCGGGCCTTCGGTCAGCCGGTCACCGGCTCGTACCCGATCACCCTCGTGCACCCGGAGGTGCTTGCCTGCCGGCACCTCGTACAGCTGGGGCTCGACTTCTTCCACCACCCCGGCCGGGGTCTCGGGATAGACGAAGATCTCCCGCTTGCCGCGCTTGATCTCGCCGAACTTGACCACCCCATCGACCTCGGAGATGGTGGCCGGATCCTTCGGCCGCCGGGCCTCGAACAGCTCCGCGATACGCGGCAGACCACCGGTGATGTCCCGGGTCTTGTACGCCTGTCGTGGAATCTTGGTGACCGTGATGCCCTTGGTCACCTTGACCGGCGTGCTGAGGAAGACCGTCTTGTCCTTGCTTTCCTTCTTGGTCTTGCTGGGCCACGCCTCGTTGATCGGCCGCTCTTCCACGTGGAACTTGGTGCTCCACGGGTTGGCCGCGTCGGGAATATCCATTCCCCGGGTGACCGGATCGGTGGGCGAGCCGAGGATGACGCGGCTGCCCTCCGCCAGGGTGTACTCCTGCGGATCCTTCCGGTTGCTCATGTACACCAGCACGCTCGGATGGAGTTCCCGGTCGGGATCGGCCATGACCACCAGGCTGCGGAGGCCGGTGCCCTCGTCCAACTCCTCGCGGAGCGTGACGCCCGGAACCAGGTCCTTCCAGCGGAGCTCGCCGTCGGCCTTGATGATGCTGGGATCGTTGTACGGATCCCAGGTGTAGAGGATCGTAGCCCGGCGCTCGTTGTCGCCCTTGCTGACCATCTCGCCCTCCTTGACCGCCAGGAGCGCGCCCTCGGGAACCGGATAGCGGTTGAGTACCCGCTTCGGGTCCTTCGGGTCCACGACCAGAATTCCTTCCTTGCTCTCGTCCGAGGCCGACTCATCCTCGCGGGTGAGCACGACCCGGATGGTGGACTTGGTGCCGTCTTCGTACTCCACCGGCACATCGGCCCACTCGAGACCCTCAGTGTACTTGACCTTGCCGTCCGACCGGGCCCGGCGCTCCGCCTCTTCCGCGATGCGGGACGAAGTTCCACCGATGTGGAAGGTCCGGAGAGTCAGCTGCGTTCCCGGCTCGCCGATGGACTGCGCGGCCAGAATGCCCACGGCTTCGCCCATGTCCACCATATCCATGGTGGCCAGGTTTCTGCCATAGCACATGCGGCAGATTCCCCGCCGGGCCTCGCAAGTGAGGACCGAACGGATTCTGACCTTATCAATCCCAGCGTCGTCGATGGCGTTCGAGATGTCCTCGTCGATCAGCTTGCCGGCCTCGACCAGCAGCCTCGGATCGCCGTCATTGTCCAGCTCGTGCGGATCGAAGACGTCTTCGCTGGCGACGCTGCCCAGGATGCGCTCCCGGAGCGGCTCGATAATATCCTCGCCCTCCTTGAGCGCAGCGATCTCCAGACCCAGAATCGTTCCGCAGTCTTCCTCGGTCACCGTCACATCCTGTGCGACGTCGACCAGTCGGCGGGTCAGGTAGCCGGCGTCGGCGGTCTTGAGCGCCGTGTCGGCCAGACCCTTGCGAGCGCCGTGGGTGGAGATGAAGTACTCCAGCACCGTGAGCCCCTCGCGGAAGTTCGACTTGATCGGGCTTTCGATGATCTCGCCGATGCCTCCCGTGAGCTTCTTCTGCGGCTTGGCCATCAGGCCGCGCATGCCCGCGAGCTGCCGGATCTGGTCCCGGCTGCCCCGTGAGCCCGAGTCGAACATCATGAACACCGGGTTGAAGCCGCCGCGGGAGACCCGCATCGAGTTGATCATCGCCTCGGCCACGTCGTTGTTGGCGTGGGTCCAGGCGTCGATCACCTTGTTGTAGCGCTCGCCGAAGGTGATCTGACCGGTGTTGTAGGCGCGCTGGAACCGCTTGACCCGCGCGTCGGCCTCGGTCAGGAGCTCCGCCTTCTCCGCCGGAATCTCGAGGTCCTCGATTCCGATGGAGACACCACCCATGGTGGCAAAGCGGAAGCCGAAGTCCTTGAGCCGGTCGAGGAAGGTGACCGTATCGGCCAACCCGGCCCGACGGTAGCTCTGGAGCACCAGCTCCGACAGGTTCTTCTTTTTCATCAGCTCGTCGCGGAAGCCCAGCTCGGCAACCACCCGACGAGGGAGAATGCTGTTGAACAGCACCCGGCCCACCGTGGTCCGGAGCCACCGGGGGGTGGCGTCCTCCGACTCACGAGGCGGGATGTACCAGAAGCAGATGGCCGTGTGATAGCTCACGCTGCCGTTGAGCAGCGCCATCTCCAGCTCGGCCAGGCTGCCGAAGTGCTTGCAGCCGTTCCACAGCCGCGCCCGTGCCTCTTCGGTCTTCCCGGCGCCGGCCTTCCGGAGCTCCTCCTCGAAACCGGCCGGCAGCTTGGTGAGGAAGTAGCTGCCCAACACCATGTCCTGCGACGGCTCCGCCACCGGCCGGCCGTCGGACGGCTTCAGCACGTTGTTCGAGGAGATCATCAGGAGGCGCGCCTCCAGCTGAGCCTCGAACGACAACGGCACGTGGACCGCCATCTGGTCGCCGTCGAAGTCGGCATTGAACGCCGCGCAGACCAGCGGGTGAATCCGGATGGCCTTGCCTTCCACCAGCACTGGCTCGAAGGCCTGAATGCCGAGTCGATGCAGCGTGGGCGCGCGGTTCAGCAGCACCGGGTGATCCTGGATGATCTCTTCCAGGATCTCATACACCTCGGGACTCTCCCGCTCCACGATCTTCTTGGCCCGCTTGACTGTCTCGGCGATGCCCTTCTCCACCAGCTTGTGGATGATGAAGGGCTTGAACAGCTCGACCGCCATGGCCTTCGGCAGACCGCACTGGTGCAGCCGGAGCTCCGGGCCAACGACGATCACCGAGCGGCCGGAATAGTCCACCCGCTTGCCCAACAGGTTCTGCCGGAAGCGGCCCTGCTTGCCCTTGAGCATGTCGCTGAGGCTCTTGAGCGGACGCTTGCCCCGGCCCCGGATTGCCTTCGAGCGGCGTCCGTTGTCGAAGAGCGCGTCAACCGCCTCCTGCAACATCCGCTTCTCGTTCCGGAGGATGACCTCCGGTGCCTTGTGCTGAATCAGCTTGGTGAGCCGGTTGTTCCGGTTGATCACCCGCCGATATAGATCGTTGAGGTCGGACGTGGCAAAGCGCCCGCCGTCGAGCGGCACCAGCGGCCGGAGATCGGGCGGAATGACCGGGATGACGTCGAGAATCATCCAGGCCGGATCGTTGGCCAGATCGCCGGAATCACCGGACGACAGAAACGCATCGACGATCTTGAGCCGCTTGAGCATCTGCTTCTTGCGGTGCTGGCTGGTCTCGGTGGCCACGCCCGAGCGCAGCTCCTCCGCCAGCCGGCGGATGTCGATCCGGCCCAACAGCTCGCGCACGGCCGGCGCCCCGATGTCGGCCTTGAACGTGGTGTCTCCCTCGTCCCGCGCCTTGGCCCGGAGGGTGAGGTACTCGTCCTCATCCAGCAGCTGGTTCTCTTCGACCTCCTGCTTGCCCGGATCGATCACGATGTAGCTCGAGTAGTAGATCACCCGCTCGAGATCGCGCAGCGTGATGTTGATCAGGTTGCCCATCGGGCTGGGCAGGGTCTTGAAGAACCAGATGTGGGCCACCGGCACGCTGAGCTCGATGTGGCCCATGCGCTCCCGCCGCACCTTGCTGAGCGTCACTTCGACCCCGCACCGGTCGCAGATCACTCCCCGATAACGGATCCGCTTGTACTTCCCGCAGTGGCATTCCCAGTCCTTGACCGGACCGAAGATGCGCTCGCAGAAGAGGCCGTCCTTCTCCGGCTTGAACGACCGATAGTTGATCGTCTCCGGCTTGGTGACCTCACCCCACGACCACCAGGTGCGCTGGCCCTGGAGCTCCAGGCGCTCGCGCTCCTTGGGGTCGCGCGGCCCGCGGATCTCCTCGGGGGCGGCGATGCGGATGCTGATGTAGTCGAAACTCGAGCTCTTGGGCTCGCGACCGCTACGAAAATCAATCATTGAGAACCTCTTATTCGTCGCCGGCTTCGGTGGTCCCGAGGGTAACCTTGAGACCGAGCGCCTGCAGTTCCTTCACCAATACGTTGAACGATTCGGGGATGCCGGGTTCCGGCAGATTCTGCCCCTTCACGATGGCTTCGTATACCTTGCTGCGGCCGTTTACGTCATCCGACTTCACGGTCAGCATCTCCTGCAGCACGTGCGCCGCGCCGTAGGCCTCGAGTGCCCACACTTCCATCTCACCGAACCGCTGGCCGCCGAACTGGGCCTTGCCGGCCAGCGGCTGCTGGGTGACCAGCGAATACGGACCAATCGACCGGGCGTGGATCTTGTCGTCCACCAGGTGGCTCAGCTTCAGCATGTAGATCGAGCCCACCGTGACCTCACCCTCGAAGGGATGACCGGTCCGGCCGTCCCGCAGGTGAGCCTTGCCCGCCGGGGTCAAGCCCGCGGCCCGCAGCAGCTCGTCCGCCGCCGCATCCACATTCGACTCTCCCTTGGGTCCCAGGAGGCCGGCCAGCGCCGGCTTGCCGATCGACTCCAGCAACTCAGCCGGCGACTGCCCGGCCATCTTTTCGGCCTCTTTGAGCGCCTTGGTGAACGCCTTGTCGTCGCGACCCGCCTCCTCGCTTTCCAGGCGAGCCCGGTGGAATTCCACTTCCTGCCGCCGCTGCGCCAGCTCGCGCTCGGCCAGCTCCTTGGCGGCGTCCACCATGAAGTCCCGTACCGCCTGGAACAGGTCCCGGGTCTCCTGCGAAGCACTGCGGGAGCCGAGCATGGCCACTCCAGCCTCGAGCAGCGTGGTGCGCTCGCCGTTGGGCGCCACCTTCTTCAGGTCGGCCACCATCCGGGTGATGGCCTGCGGCGTCGGCTGGGGCGGACGGTTGCGGAGCCGAAGCCCCTCAGCCGCCCACTGGAACCCTGCCAAACGGAGCAGGGCCCCGATCTCCGCTTCGTCGGCGCCACGGAACACCGGGGTCTTCGCTTCGAAGCCCAGGATTCGGGCAGCCCACCCCAGGTGCGTCTCCAGGATCTGACCCACGTTCATCCGGCTGGGCACACCCAGCGGATTGAGCACGATGTCCACCGGAGTGCCGTCGGGCAGGAACGGCATGTCTTCCTCCGGCACAATCCGGGCGACGATGCCCTTGTTGCCGTGCCGTCCCGCCATCTTGTCGCCCACCGAGATCTTCCGCTTCTCGGCGATATACACTTTCACCAGCTGGATGACGCCCGGAGGCAGCTCGTCCGGCTGGAGGATCTTGTCGATCTGATCTTCGGCCTTCTCTTCGACCTTGGCCCGCTCCCGCGCGGCCATGTCGATCGCCGCCCGGATCCGCTCGTTGGCCGCCTTGTTCGTCACTCGCAGCGTCTTGAGATCGACGTCGGCCAGCTCGAGATCCTGCAGTGCGACCGGATTGAGCTTGGTCCCGACGGGGAGATACTCCTCCACCGTGCCCGACTTGAGCATCAGCGCCACTTCCTGCCCGTCGAGCAGGTTGGTGAGCTCATCGAGCATGACGGCGCTGATCCGCGCCTTCTCGTCGTTCTCGATCCGGCGGACTTCACCGATCCGCTCGCCCCGGTCCTTCTCGACCACCTGATCCTCGATCCGGCTGAAGATCTTGACGTCGATGACCACCCCGGCCATGCCGGG
>JBGQLP010000082.1:0-8684 GCA_041500125.1 Gemmatimonadota bacterium | reverse complement strand
TGACGCGGAGGAGCCCTGGTCAGCCAGCGTGCCCAGCTCTTCCTACGAGTCTTCGTTGGAGTCAGAGACAGATAAGGAAGACGACCCGCGAGTAGCGCCAGTCCCGCTGGGGAACATCGTCCGCTTCCAACGCGACCGAGTGCATCCCAACAGCCTGCCCCTGGAGACGGCGGACGTGCTCAAGAAGATTATCGAGGGCGATGCATCGGAGGTGGTGGACCGGGCTCTGGCGGATTTACTGGGGCTGGAAGAGGGTGAGAAGTGAGGAGAGATGCTAGTGGCTCTTGGTCTTTGGCTATTGGCCAATAGCCCATAGCGAATAGCCAATAGCCCCTAAGGCGTCAGCGGCTCCTCCGGCGGCGGCGCCGTCCGCTGGTTCTTTTCGAACTCCCGTTCCCGCTCCTTACGCTCCCTGATCTCGCGGATGACCTGTTTGAACTCATCCAGCGTCTGGGCTCGCTGGGCCGCATAGAGGAGATCCGCCCGAAGATCCATGAAGTGGTTGTAGGCGCGATTCTGATCGATGTTTCCGACGGGGATGGGCAGTAACGCCAGCACCGCAGCGGGAATCTTCAGCCCCGCGATGTAAATGTTCTTGGAGTCCAGCCCGAATTTCTTGCCCGCGATCTGGGTGGTCCAGCTCGGCAGGCCCTGATTCCTGGTGGCGGGGTCGTTGGCGATGGAGTCGAGGTAGGCCTGCACGATAGTGGTGACTGCGCTGTCCACCAGCTCCGCCCTGGTCTTGGTCAGCCGCTGAGCAAGCTCCCGCGGAGGAAGCGGAAGCGGCCGCACCCAGAGCCTTCCTTGCGCCAGACCGGGACCGATCCTTCCCCACTGCGCTTGTGGCTGGATTCTGGGAGCGCTGCCGGTGTCGGTCAGCACCCTCTCGGGCCGTTTTTCGGGCAACACAGTTACTGCATCAGGCGGGTTGCGTAGCTCGGGCCTGGCCGCGCGACGGCGGCTATCTGCCAGCTTGCGCCCGGTGCGTGCCGCGGCAGCCTCAGGCAGCTGATACCGCATGGGCACCTCCTCGGCGCCTTGCGATGGGGGAGCCAGCACGATCAATTGACCCGGCCGGTGCGGCACGTTGGGCAACCGGCCACCGACCCACCCAAATAACAGGAAGCTGTGCAGCACCACGCTGGCCACGATCGCGATCCATGGCCAGGGCCGGCGTTTCGGCAGCCCGAGGTCAAACAGTGGAGGCAAGGGGTCCTCTGCGTACCCGCTGCAGCGCCCGCCCCAGCCGCTCGGCAGCCGCCCGCACCCGTTCGGGGCCAACGGTCAGCGCAATCCGGAAGAAGCCCTCGCCCGCCGGCCCGAACGCGCTGCCGGGCAAGACGACGACCCCGTCTTCCTCCAGTGTCTGCTTGGCGAACCCGGCGGATGCCACATCTGGAGGCAGGGGAACCCACAAGTACATCGCGGCCTTGGGCGACTCGACGGTGAAGCCGGCCTGCCGCAGCGCATCGACTCCCGCATCGCGCCGGCGCTGCAGCTCGGCTCGAATGGGCGCCACCAGCTCATCACTCCGATCGAGAGCGGCCGCCCCCGCCTTCTGCACCGCCAGGAACGGTCCGGTGTCGACGTACGATTTCACCCGGGTCAACGCACCGATCAACTCCGAGCGGCCGGCAGCAAAGCCCAGTCGCCAGCCCGTCATGGAGTAGCTCTTCGACAGCGAGAAGAATTCGAGCGCCACATCATATGCCCCAGCAGTCTCAAAGATGCTGGGCGCGCGGTAACCATCGAATGTCAGCTCGCAGTACGCGTTGTCGTACGCCAGCAGGATCCCGTGCGCCCGGCACACGGCCACACTCAGCTCAAGATACCCGGAAGTGGCCACGGCCGCTGTCGGATTATTGGGATAGTTCAGGAATGCAACCTTGGCCCGGCGGAGGATCTCCGGTGGCAAGCGATCGAGCTGGAGGAGAAAGCCGTCCTCCGGCCGGAGGGGAGCAATGTATGGCTCAGCGCCCGCCAACAGAGCGCCTCCGAGGTATGCCTGATAACCCGGCTCCGGCACGATCGCTACGTCGCCGGGGTTGATCACCGTGAGCGGCAGATGTGACAGCCCCTCTTTGGAGCCGATCAACGGCAGAATCTCGGTGGCGGGGTCGAACCGGATACCGAAGCGCCGGTCGATCCAGCGCGAGGCCGCCTGGCGGAACTCCGGCAAGCCCTGCTGGAAGCCGTACTTGCTGAGGGCTGGATTGTGGAGGGCCGCGGTCATGCTCTCGACCGCGACGGCCGGCGGCGGGGTGTCGTTATCGCCGGCACCGAGGTCGATGACATCGACCCCCGCTTCGATCAGACGCCGCTTGATGGTGGGGATCTCGGCCAGGGGATAGCCGGGAAGGCTCTGGAGCCGTTTGCTGAAGCCGATCATTTGCCGTCCAGGCGAACCGGGTTGGAAAGAATGCCGACCCCGGGAATCTCTACCTCCACGACATCGCCATCGTGCAGCGGTGCGGTGCCTGCGGGGGTGCCGGTGGCGATCAGGTCGCCCACCTCCAGGGTCATGATCCCACTCAGGAACGATACCAGCTCCGGAATCGAGAAGTGCATGTCCGTAGCCTTGGCCCGCTGCCGCTCGACGCCGTTCACCCGGCAGACCAGCTCGAGCTCCCGCCAGTCGAGCCCGGTGGCGAGCCGAGGTCCCACCGGACAAAAGCTGTCGAACCCCTTGGCTCGGCCCCACTGGCCATCGACCTTCTGGAGATCGCGGCAGGTCACATCGTTGACGCACACGTATCCCCCGATGGCTCGCTCCGCCAGGACGGGATCGGCATTGCGGATCCGCCGGCCAACGACCACGCCGATCTCGGCTTCGAACTCCACCCGTTGGGAGACGTTGGGCAGCAGGATCGGATCACCCGTGCCGATCAGCGCGGTGGGCGGCTTGAAAAACAGGATCGGCACCTCGGGCACTTCGTTGCCGAGCTCCCGGGCGTGCTCCAGGTAATTGCGGCCGATTCCGATGATCTTCGACGGTTTGAGTGGCATCATACGGGCGCGCCGATCCCCTGCCGGGCAAAGAAGTCCTCGCACTTGATTCGCACCTGGCTCCAGCTGCCGATCACCCGTTCAGCCCGCGGCAGTCCGCTCAGCAGCAGATGGCCGTAGCGCTTGGTCACCACCCGGCTGTCGAGGAGCACGACCACACCGGTATCCTGCCGGCTGCGAATGAGCCGGCCGAATCCCTGTTTCAGCTTGAGCGCCGCATGGGGCAACAGGTAATTCATGAATCCGTCGAGCCCTTCTTCGGCCAGGCGCTCCAGCCGCGCCGCCGTGATCGGCTCCGACGGCACCTTGAAGGGCAATTTGTTCAGAATCAGCGTCCGGAGCGCCCGACCCGGCACATCCACGCCTTCCCAGAAGGAATCGGTGCCGAGCAGGATGGCGTTCTCCGCCTCACGGAAGCGCCGCAGCAGCACGTCCCGTGGCGACTCTCCCTGCACCAGGATCGGCCACCGGTTGCCCAGCCCGGCCCGCAGCTCCTGCGCGGCGCGCCGGAGTGCGGCGTGACTGGTGAATAGCACGAACATACCGCCATCCGACGCGTAGGCCAGATCGCTCACCACCTGCACCACCGCGGCGCTGTGCCCCGGCTCGTCGTCTCTGGGTTCGGGGAGATCGTTGGGCACCCCGAACACACACTGCGACGGATAATCGAAGGGTGAGGGGAAAATCTCCCGGACCGTGACCGGAGAGGACTCGCCGTTCAACCCCAGTCGGGACTCGAGGAAGTCGAATTCTCCCGCCGCGGCCAGGGTGGCGCTGGTCAACACGACCGTCTCCAAGCGATCGAACAACAGCTGCCGAAGAATGGGCGCGAGATCCAGCGGCACCACCGAGAGGCTCACGTTCTGACCCCGCGAGCTTCGCTCCATCCACCGGACCGTAGGAGGGCCGCCACCCGCTGGGCGGAGCGAGCGATTGAGCCCGTCGGACAACGAGTCGAGCCGCCGCATCACTCCCCTGAGCTCCTGAAGCAGCTGAATCCGGCGCTCGGTCTCTTCCGCTTGCGCGAGACGGTCGGCGATGGTCTCCACCGTCTCGCGCAGCGACCGGAACGCCCCTAACGTGGCGTCCAGATCGAAGCCGAGCCCTTCCTGCCAGACCCGGTCTTCCGGAAAAGAGTCATCCAGCCGCAGCTGGCCCCCGGGAATATCCTCCAACCGCTGGAGGAGCCTGAGGAAGAGCCCGTCAGTAGCACGACGGGCGTCTCCGATGGCGGGCAGGAGGCGCTGTTGGAGTAGATCCAGGCTGGCCTGGCTCAGCAGATCGCTTCTGCTGCTGAGCTCGTGGAAGAGGGTCGGCGCCAGGCCCCGCCCATTGCGCTCGAAGCGGGCGAGCAACCGCCGGGCCGCCCGGCTGCTTACCTGAATGCCGAGGTGGTTGGCGGCCACGTCTTCCAGGTGGTGGGCCTCGTCGAGGATCAGGCGCCGGTAGGGTGGGAGCACCGCGGCTTCCTGCCAGTTGTCTTGCGCCTGACGGACGGACAGGTCGGCGGCCAGGAGGTGGTGATTGACCACGACGACGTCGGCTTCGGCCGCCCGGCGGCGGGCCCGAAACAGGAAACAGCGATCGAAGTGAGCGCACTTGAGCCGGGTGCAGAGATCCGGCTCGGCGCTCACCTCATCCCACACCTCCGCGCTGGGCGTAACCGGCAGGTCGCTCAGGGTTCCATCGGCCGTGTGGCCGGCCCATTCGGCGATGCCGACGAGCTCATCGAGCTTGTCCTGTTCCAGCAGCGTGCGCTGCGCCGAGACGGCCTGATGCATGCGCGCGAGACAGAGATAGTTCCGCCAGCCCTTGAGCAGCGCGAAGGTGGGGGAATACTCGTCGGTCGCCAGCGCCCGGCGGAGCAGCGGCAGGTCCTTGCCGACCAGCTGCTCCTGCAGGTTGATGGTGTTGGTGCTCACCACTGTCCGCTCGCCGTTGGCGCGGGCCCAGGCGAGCGCCGGCACCAGGTAGGCAAACGACTTGCCTACCCCGGTGCCCGCCTCCAGCAGCTGTACGCCGCCGTCGTTGTAGCCATCGGTGATGTGCGCCGCCATGTCTCGCTGGCACTGGCGATCCTCGTAGCGGTTGAGTTGGGCCGCGATGGGACCACGCTCGCCCAGCGTATCGATGATGTCGAAGGGATCGACCCGAACGACGGGACGGTCCCGGGGCACCTCGACCACAACGTAGAGCTCGGTGGCCTGGTTGTTCAGAATGCCGAATCCGGCCCCGGCGTCATGCAGGTGGGCCGCCACATTGAGGTCGGCCACGGAGGGATCCAGCATCCCGCTGGGATGGTTGTGCAGCAGGATCTCGCCTCGCGCCGCCGCGGCGGGCAGCGCGAGTACGGCGTCCACCGTCCCCCGCGCCGCAACCCGGGCGCCGGTGATTACCCCGTCGCGGTCCACCTGGGCCAGGAAGGAAACCTCCCGGCCTCCCGCGGCGGCGATTTCGCTCGCGAGATAGGCCCGGATGCCCGGGGCAATGCGCTCGCTCAAGTCTTGAGTTCTTTCTTCTTGGCTGCGGGAAAGAGGACGTTGTTCAGAATCAGCCGGTACCCCGGCGAGTGCGGATGCAGCGACAGGTCGGTCGGCACGTCACCGATCTGGTGTTGGGGGTCCTCCGGGTCGTGCCCGCCGAAGAAGGTCCACGTCCCCTGCCCATGCTCACCGTGAATGTATTTGACCCAGGGGGCGCCCGGCTCCTCCGCCAGTACCGTGACGCTGGGCTTGAGGGTCTTCCGGGTAAACGAGGTGGTGAGGCCGTAAAAGTCGGGAATGACCTGACGGTGGTTTTGCACCAGCATGGTGGCCACCGGATCGATCTTGGCGCTGAAGTTGAACAAGGTGAAGGAGCCGAGCGGCTGGCGCCGGTCGGGCGAGTTCACCTGGTGCCCGTCGATATCGGAGTACACCGGAATGGTGGGGCTGAGCTCCAGATGCGCATCGTGAAACGCGAGCGCGCGATTCCACTTCATCTTTGCGCTGGCGTTCGGATCCATGGGACTGCCATCGGCATAAGATGCGGCGATGTCCACCCCATCGGCAGCCAGCGCAAGGTCCAGGGTCTCAGTGGCAGTGCACATGGCGAAGAGGAATCCACCCCGCTCGACAAAATTGGCGATGGCCACGGCCACAGCCTGCTTCTCCGCCGGCACCGAAGGAAAACCCTGCGAGCGCGCCATAGCCCGGTTTTGCTCGACCATCTCCACCAGCCAGGGAGAGCCGGCATAGTTCAGGAAGAACTTGGAGTACTGGCCGGTGAAGTCCTCATGGTGCAGATGCAGCCAGTCGTAGTTCCCCAGCTTGCGGGAGAGGACGTCGCCGTCCCAGACCTTCTCGAAATCGATGCCGGCGTAATTGAGGGCCATGGTGACGGCATCGTCCCAGGGTGGCGCGTTGGGAGGAGCGTAGACCGCCACCTTCGGCGGCTTCTCCAGCGGCACGGCATCCATGTTGCCGCCTTGCACCTGTCCCCGGATGGCCACCAACTGTTCGTCATCCAAGGGCTCCACCTGCACACCAGCCAGCGCCGCGTCTCGGGCAGTGGCCGCATCGCTCGGCAGGAGAAAAGCGCCGCTGCGGTAGTTCAGAAACCATTCCGCCCTCACTCCACGTTTGAGCGCACGAAAGGTGAGGCCGTAGGCTTTGAGGTGATCGGTCTGCGCGTCGTCCATCGGCACCAGGAGCCATGGCGCCGCAACCCATCGGCGAGACCAGGACCACGCCGGAGAGATCGCGACCAGCCCCACGCCGGCGCGCCAGACGAATTCTCTTCGTTTCATGTCTTGGGCACCGCCCCGCGAGCCTCATCCAGCTTGCGTCGAGCCTGCGGCACGAGGGCGCTCTGGGGATAGGTCAGGATGAGGTGCTCCAGGACATCCACCGCCTCACCCGGACGATGGGTCGACACCAAGAGCTCGGCCAGAGCCAGTTCAGCTGCTGGCGCGGTGGCCAACGCGTCCCGCACCGCGGCCGCGCGCAGCAGCCGCTCCGCGTCAGCGGGCTTACCCGCAGCGAGCAGCAGCCGGCCAGCCAGCAGATTCAGCTCCGCGCCCCCGTATGGAGGTGGCAAGTGCGCGGCTACCTGTTCCAGCGCGGTGGCTGCTTGTACGGTGTCGCCCTGCTCGAGCTGGAGCAGAGCCCGCCCCAGCTCGGGCAGGCTGTCCGCCTGTAATGGTTGCAGCAGGACGAGCAACCCAGTCCGGCCGGTGGCCTCCACCCGATCCCCGGTATACGGACCCGCGGCCTTGAATCGCTCCACCGCACCCCGGATATCGCCGCGGTACAGATGGATCCGGCCGCTCAGCGCCAGGCCTTCCACGCTACTGTCGGCTGCGATGGTGGAATCGGCGCGCACGAGCTCACCCGAGTGCATCAGTCCCACTGTGACCTTTCGCCGGAGGCTGTCGTACTCGTCAGCCGCGACGTTGGGACGCAGATCGGCCAGACGCTTCTGCGCCTCATCCAGTTTGTTCTCACTGATGAGCACTCCCACCAGCGTGGCCGCGGCGCCGGAGGAGATGGCAGCCGGCGCGCCGCGGTCATCCGCCAGGCCTCCCAACATCCGGCGAGCCGCGTCTCGATCGCCGGCCGCCGAGTACACCTGCGCCGCCTCCAGCCGGAGGCGGGAGGCTTGGGCGGGCGGCAATCGCTCGGCCAGCGCCTCCAGTACCCGTCCCTGCACCTGCCTGCCTTCGGAGGTCCGCAACGTCCGCAGCTGATCGAGCAGCCCTCGCAGCGCGGCGATCGACTGCACCGGATCGGAAGGCATGGCTGCGGTCAGTACCCGGAGCCCTCCGACCGGGTCGCCCCAGCGCACCCGCAGCTCGGCCTCGAGCCGGCGGGAGACCAGATCGGATTCTCCGGCCAGCAGGTGGAGCAGATCCGCGCGGGAGGAGTCCGGTGCCTGCCCCAGAGTCGACACCGCGGTTGCCCGATAGCCCGGCAGCCGCCGCACCGCGAGGAGCCACTCGCGAAGCGCCTTTGGGTAGTCGTTCTCGGCGAGCGCAAGTTGCGCCAATTCCGCGGCCATCGCATCGGGGCGCCCGAGTCGCTGCCGGCCACGCAGGTAGGCTGTGCGCGCCCCCGCGCGATTCTGGCGACCAAGCTCGGCCGCGCCCCACTCACGGTAGGGAGTCTCGTCGGTAGGAGCGATCCGAGCCCACCGCTCCGCCATGCTGCGGACTGAATCCAACTGGTCGGCCGCGGCCCAGGTGCGCAATGCGATGCCGTAGACAGCCGGGCTCGTCGGTGCGGCCGCCAGGGCGGTGCGAAGCGCCGGCAGCATCTCGTCGCTTCGATTCAGCGGCAGGAGGGATCGCTCGAGGCCGAGCAGCGCCGAAGGGTCGGCAGGCTTGGTGCTCAGCACGGCCCGATAGGCTTCGACGGCCGCGGCGTAGTCGCCCCTGCGCTCCAGGTCCAGAGCCTGGGTCATGCTCGGTTGCTGCGCACCGAGTGAGCCCGGTAGCGACAGGCCGACGATGAACACAAGCGACAAGATCACGGCGGCCATGAGATCTACCTCGTGGACGGCTGGGACAGGCGGCGGAAGTAATCTACCACCAGTCGCCGCTCCTCCGGAGAGAGCTGTTGCAGCTCCTCCCAGGTGGGAACCCGAAGCCGCTGATCCTCATCCTGGAGTCGGGCCCGGAGTGCCGGCGGCAGATGGACGCT
>JBGQLP010000081.1:0-8879 GCA_041500125.1 Gemmatimonadota bacterium | reverse complement strand
CTGGCATACCGCGATGACTACGTCCTCTGGTCGATGTGCAACGACTCGACAATCAAGGCTACGGGCGAGCTGGTCTTCGTGGGTTACGGCATCGTAGCTCCGGAATACGACTGGGACGATTACAAAGACGTGGACGTCAAGAACAAGATCGTGGTCGTCCTGGTGAACGATCCGGGTCTCCGGGACGGCACGATCTTTCGGGGGCCGATCCTCACCTACTATGGGCGCTGGACCTACAAGATCGAAGAGGCCCAACGCCAGGGTGCCGCCGGCATCCTCCTGGTACACACCACCGAGAGCGCCACCTATCCCTGGACCACGGTCAAGTCGAGCTGGACCGGACCGCAGGTCCGAATCGAGGTCCCTCCCACGTCTCTCCTGGTTGCCGGGTGGCTGAGTCAGGAGGCCGCTACACGGGTGTTCCGTCAGGCAGGACAGGATCTAAACGCCTTGATGGACAAGGCCGCCACTCGGCAGTTTCGGGCCCTACCGCTAGGCCTCCAGGTGGAGGCTTCCGTGCAGAGCGCCATCAGCCGGTCGGAGACCAGCAACGTCGTCGGCCGTTTGCCCGGGCGGGGTCCTCTCGCGCGCGAGGCCGTTCTGATCGGCGGCCACTACGACCACTTCGGTATCGGGACGCCGGTAGCGGGCGACTCGATCTACAACGGGGCGGAGGACAACGCCTCTGGAACCGCGGCCGTGCTGGCGACTGCCGAGGCATTCGCCAGAAGCGGAGTGCGCCCCGGCCGATCCATCATGTTTGTGGGGTTCACGGCGGAGGAGTCCGGATTGCTTGGGTCACAGGCACTCATCGCGAAGCCTCCTATCCCTCTGAGCCGTATGGCGGCGATCCTCAACATGGATGTGATGAATCTCTACGGGAAGACTCGCGACGTATCGGCCCTCGGATTGGATCAGTCCTCCTTGGGAGCTGTCTTTACCCGAGCCGCAGCTGCCGAAGGCCTACGGGTGAGCGTGAATCGGGATGCCCTCATCCGAGGCGGATACTTCCGCTCGGATCATTTTCCCTTTGCCCGGGCGGGTATCCCGGGAACCTCCATCGAGAACGGGCTCGACTACGTTGGTCAACCCGCCGGCTACGGGGAACAGAAGAAAAACGAGTACACCGACAAGCGGTACCACCAACCCAGTGATGAGGTTCTGCCATCCTTCAAGTACGATGGCGCTGCCCAACAGCTTCGCGTCATCGTGCGTACAGCAGTGGCCGTAGCCAACTCGCCAACCCAGCCTCAGTGGAATGCGCAGTCGGAGTTCCGGCAGGCGGGGGAAGAGCGGCGGAAAGAGCGGTAAAGGCGAAAGGTGCGCCTCACCGCTCCTTCCGCACCTTCTAACCCTCGGCTATCTTCACCGCCGCTCGCGCCTGCCCACCGTCCCCCCGGGAGCAATTCTGGACCTGCCTTCCGAGCATCGGATCCCGCTCACCTGGCTGCTGGAGAATGCCGGGGCGTCGATTCGGTACCGTACCTACCGCGAGCTCGCACCGGAGGGATACGCCGCTCCGGAGGTGATCGAGGCGGCGCAACTCGCCATTGCCGACTCCAAGACCGCGCTAGGTGTGGTGAAGAAACAGAAGGACAATGGGATTTGGGGTGGGAACCTGCTGGGACTCGCCGCCTCGGCGGCCCAGGGAATCAAGGATGTCGGAACTATCCCGCAGTACCGCCGACTCCTGCAGCTCGAATGGCCGCGGACCAGCCGCCCCTTCAAGCTCGCGGATCGGGTCCTTTTCCGGCTGTTGTCCCGGGACGAGGACCCTTCCCTCCTCTTCGAATTTCAAAAGTCCGTAAAGTCAGACCCCGAGGCGGAGGCCTGGGCACGAGGGATCATGCGGGAGGCAGCCTCGGCAGCCCTCGCGGAGGCCGGGTATGCCGATGACCCCCGACTCCGCGGCTCGGGCCACAAGGTTGCCAACGCCATTTCCCAATTCCTTCGCAGCCCTTTGGCCGAGAAGCCGTTCATCAAGGCTGGCAAGCAGATCGCGCTCCATCCCGAGGCGCACCCACCGAGTTGGTATTCTGTCGCGATGCTGGCGTCTATGCCGAACCTCCAGCGAGAGCGGGCAGGGTTCACCGAGCGGCTCGGCCACTACCTGGCTCAGCCCGCCCCGAAGAAGGCTTTTGTCATTCAGGTCGGCAAGAAGACGGTCCGACCGCAGCATCTGATCCTAGGCGATCCAATCGATGCCGACTCCAAGGGAGTCCCCAAGGACATTCCTCTGGCCCTGCACTACATCGAGCTCCTCGCTCGGATGGGGGCACTGGAGTGGGCTCCAGTGGCCACCAAAGTTCTGGGGCGCCTGCTGAAGGATTGTGATGAGCTCGGGGTCTGGCGGCCCAAGAACTTGCGCTCCCAACCCAAGCCAGGGAACAAGATCACCTATCATTACTACCCTCTGCATCTGGACGCCAAGACGACGGAGGGTCGGGAGACCGATATCACCTTCAGGTTAGCGTTGATAGCAAAGGTCCTGGGTTGGTCCCTCAGCTACTCTTAGCAGTTGCATTCGTGTGGGTAGTATGCAATACTACTACCTATGCACCTGGACCTTACGAGCTTCGGCTTCACTCCCACCGAATCCCATGTCTATGAGGTCCTGCTGACCGACGGACCGGGTACCGGCTACGCCATCGCCAGGACAGCCGGCCTGGCACGGGCCAACGCGTATAGTGCCCTCGAGGGCCTAGTTGCCAAGGGAGCAGCGCGAGTGGAGGGTAGCCGACCCAAGCGGTACCGTCCCGAAGCGCCGGCTGGGTTGATCGCTCGGATCTCCAACAACCATGGCCTTGCCCTCGAACGGCTCAGCACCGAGCTGGAACAGATTTCGGTGCCCAATACGCCCACGGTGGTTGAAATCGAATCAGGTAGGGCAGTGCTGCAGCTAATCACCCACGACGTTGCCCGAGCCACACAATCTGTACTTCTGCTCGTCCCACCCGATGCATATCCTCTGCTCGCCCCAGCATTACGCCGCCCAGTCTCATCCGGTATAGCGGTCTCGCTCTGGTCCACCGGGGCAGTCGATCTGGACTTCGCCCGAGTCGAGGTGGTGGCCCGGGAGCACAGGTGGCCGGGTATGCCCATCATCGCTGTGGTCGACGACCGGAGCGCCATCGTCGGAGCCCGCACCGGCAACGATGTGCGGGGACACTGGAGCACGGCCCCTGCCTTCATCGCGGCGGCTCGGCTAGCCCTGGAGCGGTTCGGCACCAATGACTGACCAGCTTGATCCAGCCCTGCTGGAGCTTCAGCGCGAGTACCTGGCGACGATGCCCGGGCGGCTGGATGAGCTGCGAGCAGACATCAAGGCGTTGGGCCAGGGTTCGCTCGATGCGGCCGGGTCCCTTCGAGCCCGGCTGCACCGGCTGGCGGGATCAGGGGGCTCATTTGGCTTCGGCGCCCTGAGCGCCATTGCGCAGGAGGCAGAGCGCTGGCTAATGGCGCACCCGGCGCCGGCTGACACCAGTGGGCTCTCGTCGATCGTTGAACGGCTGACCATAGCGGTTGCTCGGGCAGCAGCGCAGCTGCCTGCCACCGCAGGGGGAGAGTCTCCTGCGCCGGTACCGCGGGCGCTCGTCATCATGCGACCCAGTCCCCAGCGCGAGCGCATTGCCCAGGAGCTCGAGGCGGCCGGCTACGAAGTCCGATTCTCCACCCGGCAGGACGACCCGGCTGCCACTCCAGTGGAGGAATTGCCCCACTTGGTTGTCATTGGTGGAGAGGCGGGCGACGGCGACCTCTCGGCCATTGCCTCGGCTTGGACCAACAGCCCGTACCGGAGACCGGGTGCCGTGGTATTGGTTGAAACGCTTCGGCCAGTGGACCGGCTCCGCGCGGTTGCCGCTGGGGTAGACGCGGTATTTCCGGTTGAGCAGGTGGAGCAAAAGCTGCCACGATACGCTCGCACCTTTGCCCGGATCGGCCCACCTCCCTCCAGCGTGCTGTTGGCGCACCACGACCCGAGCATGGTGGCCGGGCACATTTCGGCCTTGGAACAGGCGCACGTCCGAGTGACGCGCTGCCTGCCCGCTCACGCAATCCTCGACACGCTGGAGCGTGAGCTACCCGATTTGTTGCTCATGGAGACCCGGCTGCCCGGCTCCGACGGATTCGCGCTCGCCCGGATGGTCCAGCAGGACCCGCGCTTCCACTTGCTACCCGTGATTTTCATCGGGGACGAAAACATAGGAGATCGAATCTCGGCGCTCAAAGCCGGTGCCGACGACTTCTTTCCCAGCTCGGCCAGCTCGGAGTTGCTAGTGCAGATGGTCATCGCCCACGCGACCCGGGGCCGCCGGCTCCGCGAGATGGTGCATCGCGACGGGCTCACCGGTCTTCTCAATCACGCCACCCTGATGGCCGAGCTGGAAAGCGCGGTCGACTTCAGCCAGCGTCACGGTGAGCCGCTCGCTTTCGTCCTCTTCGAGCTGGATGGCTTCCGCCGGCTCAGCGAGCGGCTCGGACCCAGGGCAGGAGAGGAGATCCTGCTGCACGTCGCCCGCGTCTTCCGGTCCAATGTGAGGGCGAGCGACGTCATCGGACGCTATGGATGGGAGGCATTTGGGATGCTGCTGCGTGGCTCCAGCGCCAGCGGGGCCGCCGTCCTGGCGGAAAAGCTGCACCAGGTCCTGGGCGAGCAGCCGGCGAAGACCACCGGAGGTGAGGTCATCCCTCTGCCGGTGCGGGCCGGTTCCGCGGTGTTTCCCCGGGACGGCACCACGGCAGCCGAGCTGGCGCAGGCGGCGGATAGGGCGTTAAGGCGGGGAAGCGGGGAGGCTGGAAGGCGGGTAGGCGAGTAGGTGGGTAAGCCTCCAACTAAAAGACCCCCAGATACAGCTTGTGTCTGGAGGTCCCTTAGTGCTGCCTACCCGCTTACCCGCTTACCTGCCTACCCGCTTAGTGCCGAAACCCAGCTGAAAGCGGCAGCACGTCACGCGGGTTCTTCTCGTCTCCAAAGAGGAGCCGGCCTTCGCGGAAGGTGGCACCCCGAAGAGTGAAGGCGAGTACTTCGCCCAGCTCTTGCACCAGGAACACCTCGATCCGGTCGCGCACTTCCTTCGGCAAATCCTCCAGGTCCGGCTCGTTCTCTTTCGGCAGAATGATCCGGGTCAGACCCGCCCGAACCGCGCCGAGGACCTTCTCCTTCACCCCTCCGATGGGAAGCACCCGACCGCGGAGCGTGATTTCCCCCGTCATCGCGATGTCGTGGCGGACGGCGCGCCCGGACAGAGCGGACACCACCGCCGAAGCCATCGTTACGCCTGCCGACGGACCGTCCTTGGGGATGGCACCGGCTGGGACGTGAATGTGGATGTCCCGGTCGAACATCTCGTCTGGAATCTGCAGCGCTGCCGCGTGGGACCTGGCGTAGGTCCAGGCGGCCCGGGCCGACTCCTTCATGACATCGCCGAGTTGGCCGGTCAGCACCAGCTCCCCTTTGCCACGCATGGTCGATGCCTCGACGAACATGATGTCGCCACCAGTCGGCGTGTAGTACATCCCGGTCGCCACCCCGACTTCGTCCTCCCGAGCCATTTTCTCGGGATGGACTTTGGGGCGTCCCAGCAGATCGTCGACCATCTCACGATCGATGGTGATCCGCTCGACTTCCTGCGCGGCGATCTTCCGAGCCACCTTCCTGGCCAGCCGGCCGATCTCACGCTCAAGCTGCCGCACCCCAGACTCACGGGTATAGCTGGTGATGACCTCCGACAACGCCTCGTCGGTGATTGTCAGCTGATCCGGGCTCACCCCATTCTCACTGAACTGCCTTGGGATGAGATATTTCCGGGCGATCTCCCGCTTCTCCCGCTCGGTGTACCCAGCGAACTCGACCACTTCCATCCGGTCAAGCAACGGACCCGGAATGTTCTGAATGAAGTTCGCCGTCGCGATGAACAGGACTTCACTCAGGTCGAAGGGCACGCCGAGGTAGTGGTCCACGAACGTGTCGTTCTGGGCCGGGTCCAACACTTCCAGCAGCGCGCTGGCAGGGTCTCCCTGGAAGGAGATTCCCAGCTTGTCCACCTCGTCCAGCAGAAACACCGGGTTCTTGGTTCCGGCCTGCTTCATTCCCTGGATGATGCGGCCTGGCATGGCACCGACATAGGTCCGGCGGTGACCCCGGACATCAGCCTCGTCCCGCGCTCCGCCGAGCGAGATCCGGACGTACTTCCGTCCCATCGCCCTGGCAATCGACTTGGCCACTGAAGTCTTGCCGACGCCTGGCGGACCCACGAACAGCAGGATGGGGCCCTTGGCGATGCGATCATCTTCGTTCCCTTTGGGAGGCGCATTCGGCGCCGGGACGGTCGCGGTGGCCTGGGGCACGTCGGTCGACTCTCCCGCGGCCACCTCCTCTGCCTTATGACCGGCCTTGGCTTCCCCGAGGGTGCCGGCGCCGTCCCCGCCGAAATCACCGGCCGGCTCGCGCAACTCCATTTGCAGCCGAAGCTGGCGGACGGCCAGGAACTCCAAGACCCGGTCCTTCACATCTCCCAGGGCGTAGTGATCCTCATCCAGAATCCGCTGCGCGTCGGGCAGCTCCAGATGCTCCTTGCTGCGCTCGTTCCACGGCAGCTCGGCAATATTCTCCAGGAAAGTGCGGATCACCTGCGATTCCATCGATTCGCGACCGATCCGGCTCAGTCGGCCGAACTCACGGTCGACTTCCTTTCTGGCCTCCGGCGGGAGGTCGAGCGCGGCGAGGGTCTCCTTCAGCTCCTCCAGATCGTCCCGCTCGTCTCCCTCACCCAGCTCCCGCTGGATGGTCTTCATCTGCTCGCGGAGGAACATCTCCCGCTGCCGCTCGCCCAGTTCCTCCTGGACCTGCGATTTGATGTCTTCCTGAGCGTCGAGCACTCCGATCTGGCGCTGCATGTGAACCAGCACCCGCCGGAGCCGCTCCTCTACGCTCAGGGTCTCCAGCAGCATCTGCCGCTGGGCTGGGGTGATGTCGATGTATCCGGCGACGAGATCTCCGAACTTGCCGGCTTCGTTGACGCCGGCGAGCACCTGCTGCACGACTTCGTCAGGCAGGCCGGATTTCTGGCCCAGCTCGGCTGCTCGAGCCCGGGCTTCCCGGTGCAAGGCAACGAAGGCGGGGTCCTCAGGGCTGAGCGGGAGCATCTCCTCGGCTTCCCGCACGACCGCCTGGAGGTAGCCGTCCTTATCGCTGTAGTGAATGGCAATGCCGCGCTTCTCCCCATGGAGTAGCAGCTGCATGCCGGAAAGACCGCGCTGAAGTTGTCCGATGCGGGCGATCGTCCCGATGGTATAAAGCGCGTCCGAAGTCACGCTCTCCACGTTCTGACGCTGGGACACCGCGAACACCAATCGCTCCGGGCTCGCCAGCGCGGCCTCGATGGCGCGCAGGGTGGCGGGGCGACCGGCTCCTATCGGCGCGGTGACACCAGGAAACAGGACGACTTCCCTCAAAGGTAGGACGGGCAAAGTCAATCGTTCGGCCATTCAAAGCACTCCTAACAAAGCCCCACACTCGGGGCAAAAATGACAGTCCAACGTTAGATCGGGGGAATAAATGCACCCACCGTGCCAGCCTGGTAGACTCACCAGCGACCCTCCGAGCGCTTTAACAGAAGAGTTTAGGGTACTCTTTGGTTCCCGAATCGACCTGCCAGAATCCCGGGACTGCCTCCCGGCCCGGTTCACTGGAGAGGGCTGCCAATATGGCGTCGGAGCTGCGAGCTGGGAGCTGGGTGCCAGGAGCTCAGACTCCCAACTTCAACTCCTAGTACAAAGCGGCTCGCTCCCAGCTCCTTGCTCCTAGCTCCCAGCTCACCTCGTTGCCCACACCGGAGCGCGGGTACAGATTGGTTGCCATGTTGCGTCAGCTTCTTTCCAACCGCTAGGGCAGCGGCGCGATGACCGATTCGAGCGCCAAGCCGCTGCCTGCGCGGCTCGCCGATGCCCTGGGGGACGCCTATACCATAGAGGGTGAGATCGGCCGCGGCGGGATGGGTGTGGTGTACCGCGCTCGAGACGAGCGGCTGCAGCGCCGGGTGGCCATCAAGGTCCTCCCGCCCGAGCTCGCCTTCCAGCAGGACATCCGGCAGCGCTTTACCCGGGAAGCCCAGACTGCCGCCCGCCTCTCCCATCCTCACATCGTACCGATTCACACCGTCGGCGAGGGCCAGGGGCTGGTGTATTTCGTCATGGGCTACGTGGACGGCGAGTCGGTGGCCGCCCGAATCCGCCGGCGGGGACCCCTGCCACTGGAAGAAGTCCGCCGGATCATGAAAGAGACGGCCGACGCCCTCAGCGCCGCCCATGCTCTCTCGGTCATCCACCGCGACATCAAGCCGGACAACATCCTGCTGGAGGGGACCCGGGGGCGGGTGATGGTCACCGATTTCGGGATCGCCAAAGCGCTGTCGTCCACCTCGGGAGCGACACTCACCGGCGTCGGGGTGGCGATCGGTACGCCGTCCTTCATGAGTCCGGAGCAGGCGGCCGGCGAACGCGACATCGACGGTCGCTCGGATCTGTACAGTCTCGGCGTGGTCGCCTACCAGATGCTGACCGGCGAGCTCCCCTTCAACGCGCCGTCGGTGGCCGGGATCCTCATGAAGCAGATCACCGAGCCGGCGCCCGATCTGCGGAAGCGGCGGCCCGACGCTCCCGAGGACCTGGCCCTGGCCGTCGCGCGCTGCCTGGAAAAGGACCCGGAAAACCGCTGGCCCACCGCGGACGCGCTTCGCCGGGCGCTGGAGAGCCGGGTCGTCAATGGCTACCGGCCGACCAGTCCGGGATCGAAGCTGGCGGACGCTGGCCGGCGTCCCATTCGGCCCCGCGCTCCCGGAAGCGCCAGGGCTTCGGCCCCCATCAGTCCTCGTCCGCTG
>JBGQLP010000080.1:0-9153 GCA_041500125.1 Gemmatimonadota bacterium | reverse complement strand
GAGCATGGAGGGGGATGGTGGGGAGGGACAACTAAAGGGATGCCTCACACTGCTCACAAATCCGCAGCCCAGCGATCATGGCTGCTAGGATCAAGTATTTGACGGTCATTGCGACCTCCTGCTGAGGGCCGCATACTGGACCCGCAACTCCGAGCTTGCCGGGCAGGTCGGGCACAGCCGGGATGTCAGCCATGCACGTCGATTCCTGGCCAGACCCGGAGTTGTCGGAGGCAGCTAGATCTGAAACAAATCTCTCTGCAATGAGGAGGTCGAAATGAGACCCGTCAACATCTCGGCTCATGTAATGGCCCCCAATCACTTCAAGGTCCTGCTGGAAAACGAGCGCGTGCGAGTGCTCGATTTCCACGCCAAGCATCTGGAAACCAATAGTCTTCTACCGCGGAACTAGGCCGTAGGCCGGGAGGTCGTCATGAACGTCGTCCGCTACAGCACCGCGCTCGCCGTGATCGCGTCGATGTCGGTCGGATGCGGTGATGCGAGTCGCCCCGTGGAGCCCGCCAGCACCCTCACTCAACCGACCTTCTCTGCCGACAAGACGTCGGCGCGAAGTCGCCCGATCAAGGTCGACATGCTCGACAAGTGTGATCGGACAACCTTCGACGCGGCGATTGGACCGGGTACGTGCACGCGCAGACACGGCACAACGTTCGCGCGCTTCATCGCCGAGCTCACCGCGAACAAGTCGGTGCGCGCGTGGCGCAACCGTCCGTCCAAGCTCGAGGCAGAGATGGGCCAGAGGATCGTCGCGTTCAATCGCGGCGGCGAAGTGCACACCTTCACCAAGGTGGCAGAATACGGTGGCGGGATCGTGCCGCTGCTGAATCAGCTCGCCGGCACGCCGCACGTCGCGCCGGAGTGTCTGAGCCTGAGCCCGGCGGAGTTCGTCCCCCCGGGCGGCAAGGATACCGAGGAGCCTATCGCGACGACGGGGACCGTCCGGTTCATGTGCTGCATCCACCCTTGGATGAAGACGACCGTGACGGTGGAACAGGAAGAGGCCGACCACGGCGAGCACGGCCACCGGGGAAGCTGACTCGGCCGGCGACGCTTCATCGTGAAGTTATGGCGGCCCCTCTGGATTAGGAGAGTCCTGGTTGGCCCCAACAGGCCGCCTTCGGCTCGAGCCCAGGACGGGCAACTCGAAGGTCGAGACTCTACGAGCCTACTCCAGCCAGTCCGAGATGAAGATGTTGGTCTCGCCCCGCTCGCGCCCGTGCCGGTTGGAGGCGAAGACCAGCCGGCGGCCGTCGGGGCTGAACATGGGGAAACCGTCGAACTCGGCGTTCGTCGTCACCCGCTCAAGTCCGCTGCCATCCACTCCAACCAGGAACAGGTCAAAATTGCGACTGTGGGCGTCGGGGTAGTTGGAGGCGAAAATGATCCGCCGCCCATCGGGGTGAAAGAACGGCGCGAAGCTCGCCGCGCCCAGATGGGTGACCTGCCGCGCGCCGCTCCCATCCGCGTTGGCCACCCAAAGCTCGAGCCGGGTGGGTCGCACCAGCCGCTGGGTGAGCAGCCGCCGGTAGTCGGCAGAGTCGGCGGCGGTCTCAGGATACGTTGCCCGCCAGACGAGCTGCTTGCTGTCGGGCGAGAAGAAGGCGCCGCCGTCATACCCAACGCGGTGCGTCACCCGGCGCACGTCGCTTCCGTCCACGTTCATCGTGTACAGCTCGATGTCGCCGTCGCGCGTGCTGGTGAAGACGATCCGGCGACCGTCGGGTGAAACCGTCGCCTCCGCGTCGTAGGCGTCGTTCCGGGTAAGGCGGCGGAGATCACTTCCGTCCGGATGCGCGGTATAGATCTCGAGATTGTTCAGCGGCCAGACGTACCCCTGCGAATAGTCCGGCCGGGGCGGGCATGCGGGCGACTCGGCGAAGGTGGAGCTGTAGAGGATGCGCCGGCCGCCCTCATAGAAGTAGCCGCAGGTAGTGCGGCCGAGTCCGTTCGAAACTCGTCGAAGCCCGCTTCCGTCGGCGTTCATGACGTACTGCTGGTCGCATCCGGTGCTCACGCTGTCCTGCCGCTGGAAGATCAGGCGCCGCCCGTCGGGCGAGAAGTACGCTTCGGCGTTGTTGCCGCCGAAGGTGAGCTGTCGGATATGCCGCAGGTGGCGCTCGCCCGAGTCGGGCTCGATGTAAACGTCGGATGCGCCCCCGGCGGCGGTCGGCGCGCCGAGGGGGGCAGCTGCGTGCGAGCAGGCGGCGAGGGAAGCGATCAGCCCCGGCAGGGCGGCGCGACCGAGACGAGGAAGACGGACCATCGGCAGGGCTAGAGGGGCGCCTGACAGCATGAATTTGTGCCCTCCGTAATCGGCCTCACGAAAGAGCGAATCATTGCCTGGGTGAGAGTCTCAGAACGATACGAAATTGGACGCCTGTGAGCCAGAGAACGAGAGTCGCGGCGACCCCTGTGCGTCGGCCCGCCCTGCACAAAGTCAATTCTTCAAACATTGGGTCAGACGTGGAGCTGTCCTCGACGTCGCATCAGGACGTTCGAGGCACCGATGCGGCAACGGTTGACCCCTCCCGCTGCTGACCATACTGTTGCTTCATCACTCTACGCCATATCTCGGAAGGGCACCGAGGGCAGGATTAGCTTGTCCTTCGGTGGCACCCGATTAGTTATTCAGGGACGGTCCGATTGCACAGGGAGGTCCCATGAAGGCACTCGCCATCACGGCCGTGCTCCTGTCTGCACTGTTGGTTCAGGCGCCCTTCTCAGCCCAGCGTACCACGTACACCTACCAGGGCACCGTGCAGGCGGTGCACCCCAAGACCGCATCATTCGATCTCGTCGTCGGCGTGGGCTATGCGCTGCGCGTCGTGCAGATGCACACCTCGCCGGTAACCCAGTTTGCCAGCAACGGCGCCAAGATGTCGTTGGCGGATCTCAAGCCCGGTGACATTGTGCGGGCGGAGTGCCGCATGACAGCTACCGGGCTGGTCGCCGATCGAGTCGCGAAGATCGAGCCCTCCGGCTCCAAGCGAGAGCCGGTCCAGTGATCCGGGCGGGAGCGTCCCCGGGCGCAGTCCTGCTCTGCGTCGCAATCGTGGCGTGTCAGAAACCGGTCAAGCCGGGCGACCCGGTACGCGGCTTGACGAAGGAGCAGCGAGCCAGCTTCGACCGAGGGAAAGTCGTATTCGACAGCACGTTCACTCCCGAGACGGGGCTCGGGCCGCTGTTCAACTCCGACGGCTGTGGTGAGTGCCACGAGGATCCGGTGAAGGGTGGGGTAGGCGACGAGGTCGAACTGCATGCATCGGCGTTCCACCCGCCGGTGTGTGATCCGCTCGCCGCTGAGGGAGGATTCGTCTTCCAGTTAAAGTCGACCCCTGCGCTGAAGGCCGCGCTCGGCATAGACTCAGAGCCGGTGCCGCCGGACGCGACCGCACGGGCCCGGCGGACCACGCCCGTGCTATTCGGACGCGGACTGCTCGATCTGGTGCCCGATTCGGTCATTCTTTCTTACGCGGATCCGGACGACCGGAATGGCGATGGTATATCCGGCCGGCCCAACCACTTCGTGGATGGCCGAATCGGCCGCTTCGGCCGGAAGGCTCTCGTCCCCCGGCTCGACGAGTTCAACGACGGGGCGTTCTCCGCCGAGATGGGCATCACCAGCCCGGCCGTGCCGACCGAGGAGACTGTCGGCGGAAAACCGATTCCCCCTGGGGTCGATGCCGTGCCCGAACCCGAAATCGATCAGGAGGCGCTTAACCGGACCAACGATTTCGTTCGGTTGCTTGCGGCCCCGACTCCGCTGAAGGCGAGCAAGGACGCCAAACGCGGCCGAAAGATCTTTGACGATATCGGGTGCACAGGGTGCCACATCCCCCGCTTGCGAACCGGCGCCTCTCCCATCGCGGCCCTGAGTCACCAGGAGGTTGCCGCCTACACCGATTTACTGCTGCACGACATGGGTCCGGAGCTGGCCGACATGTGTCTGGGCGAGGCAACCCCAGCCGAGTTCCGGACCGAGCCGCTAATCGGCGTACGGCTGAAGCCCAACTTCCTCCACGATGGCCGGGACACCACGCTCGAGCAGGCGGTCCAATCGCATGGCGGGGAGGGCGCCAAGGCGCGCGACCGCTTCCTCGGGCTCAAGCCCGCTGAGCGAGTGGCGTTGATCGCGTTCTTGAAAACCCTGTAAGGGCCAGCCGCCCAGATTCACACCAGCGTCCGCGGCATGAGAGCCTGGCCGGTCACCAATCTGTCGGCTGGTAGTCCTTCAGAAATTTCCCCCATACATGCTCGCCTGAGTTGAACCCGGCAATGATTGGGTCGACAATGCGGGCGGCGCCGTCCACGATGTCCAGCGGCGGATGGAACCGGTGCTCAGCGACCTTCCGGGACGCGAGTTCCGCCGGATCCTCGTCCGTCACCCAGCCGGTGTCCACGCTGTTCATGTGGATCCCGTCCCCATGGTAGTCCGCGGCGGCCGTGCGGGTCATCATGTTCAGCGCGGCCTTTGCCATGTTGGTGTGGGGATGACGGGTGGTCTTGAAGTTCCGGTAGAACTGTCCCTCGACGGCGGACACGTTGACGATGTGCTTGTCCCGCTCCGGCGTGCGTAGCATCAGCGGCTTGAGCCGGGCATTCAGAATGAAGGGGGCAATGGCGTTGACGAGTTGGACCTCCAGCAGCTCCACCGACGGCACATCGGCCAGCAGCATTCGCCAGGAGTTGCGCTCTCTGAGGTCCACCTGCTGCTGGTCCTGATCCAAGCGCCCCTCGGGAAACAGATGCTGTAGTGAGCTGCGCTCCTCCGGCAACAGTCGGATTTGAGACAGCTCCGCCGAGTTGGCCAGCCCGGCAATGCTCGGCAGCCGCCGCTCAAAGGCCAGCGGGGTGACCGCTACTGCGGGGTCGAGTGGGAGATGGACGCCGCGCCACCCCTCGTAGGTGCCGAGCAGGCCGCGGACATGGTCCGGCATATTGTGCAGGGCCGCCGTCTCCCTTGCCATCATGTGCTGATAGAATTCGGGAGGACGGCGCACGGTCTGGCAGGCATTGTTGACGATGAAATCGAGCCGCTCTCTGGTAGCGAGCAGCTCGTGACAGAACGCCTCCACGCTGGGCGTGTGGCGCAGGTCGAGGCCAAAGATCTCGAGGCGGTGCTCCCACTGGTCGAAATCCGGCTCCGCGGCATAGCGTGCCGCAGAGTCACGGGGGAACCGGGTGGTGACGATCAGGTGCGCGCCGGCCCGCAGCAGCTTGAGGCCGGCCTGGTAACCGATCTTCACTCGCCCGCCCGTCAGCAGCGCCACCCGGCCCCGCAGATCGGCGAGCTCGGTACGCTTGGCAAAGTTGAATGCCGCGCAGGGCGGGCACATCTGGTCATAGAAATGGTGCAGAACCGTGTACTTCTCTTTGCAGACGTAGCAGTGCTGCGGCTCTATGGCCTCTCTGAAATCCGGATCACCGGCCACATTGTGCTGCTCGAAGTCAGTGGGGGGGAAAACGTTCGGACTGGTGAACACGGTCTGCCGGCGGAGCGTTCGGATCCCGGTCTGATCCAGCGCCCGGTCCTCTCGTTCGACCCGCTCCGCCTTGCGCCGCCGAATGCTGGCTCGCACCAGCCGGCGCCGGGCAACGATGTCAGGCACGAATACCTGGCCTGCCGCTTGTAAGAGCCGCCGCTGGTCGTCAGGTGGGGCTTGAGCGAGGAGTCCCCGATCCGCCACTATCGTTTCGAGCAGGTCGGTTGCCGCGCGCAGGCGCTCGAGGAACGAGGCCTCGGCCTCGTCCCGCAGCGCAGAGTTGGTCTTGGGCATGGCGCGAAGCTTAATTCGCGGCGCCCCTCTTTGCCGCCCCCTTCCTTCCCCGCGTCCGTGCCGCCGGACGGAGGCTCTCCAGAAACTCGCTTAAAACCGTGAGGTTGGAGCGGAGCATCGCCGCGCTCTGCGCGCTCTTGGCCAGGCCGGACGAGCCCTCCACCGCGGCCACCACGAAGGACGCCACCTTCCTGGCATCGATATCCTGCCGCACCGAGCCCTCCGCCTGCCCCCGCTCGAGGGCCCGGGCGAACCCACCCCTCCAGGCATCGAATGTGGCGTTGACCGCCCGGCGGAACCGCTCGTCGATGGGGGACATTTCCTGGGCCAGGTTGTTGAGCGGACAACCGAGCTCGATCTCGTGCGGTCCGGGGTTGGCGGCCCGGTATTGCAGCGTGCGTTGCAGTGCCGTCAGGGGATCTCCGGTGAAGCGATCCAGTACGCCGAGCCATCGTTCCAACAGCAGGCCCTTCACCACCTCGTCCACCACGGCGTAGCCCAGCGCCGCCTTGTCCGGGAAGTGATGATATAACGCGCCCTTGGTCACCTTGGCCCGGGCCAGGATGGTGTCCAGGCTCGCCGCCTGGAATCCCCGCCGATACATCTCTTCGAACGCGGCCTTGAGCAGCTTATCCCGGGTGACGTCGGGTTCCCGCGCGCGCCGTCGTGCTGGTGTCTTGGCCATGTCTCTCCCTGGAACGGCTTTCCATACCACTTGGTATGTAACAATTCTGCCGCAAGGCTGTCAACCGGGGTTGACGCCGCCGGTCCCGAACGATACATACTAACCGGTATGTACTCGGGGCGGCAGAATACGCTGCTGCCCTCGTTCACGGAAAGAGAGGAACACCATGGCTCACACGATCGTGCATTTCGAGATTCCGGCCGACAACCCCGAGCGGGCGGCCAAGTTCTATCGGGAGCTGTTCGGCTGGGATATCCAGCGCTTCGAGGGCTCGAGTGAAGGGATGGAGTACCGGGACAAGGACTTTGAATACTGGATGGTGAAGACGGTTCCAACCGATGCCTCGGGGCGGCCCACCGAGCCGGGCGTGAACGGGGGGCTCATGCGCCGCATGTACCCGAACCAGCCCTCAATCAATTACATCAACGTCGAAAGCGTGGACGATTTCGTCCGCAAGGCTGAGCGCCTCGGGGCCAAGGTTCTTATGGGCAAGAGCCCGGTGCCGGGAATGGGGTGGTTCGCCCAGTTGCACGACACCGAAGGCAATCTGTTCGCCGTCTGGGAAACCGACTCGAATGCAGGACAAACCAGCGCGGCACAGGCGGGGGAGGCTGGAAATGCCAGGCGTTAAAGAGGCGGCGGCGACCCTTGCCCTCAAAGATGCGGCGGCCACCATTGCCGTCAGAGATGCGAAGTCCGCTCGAAGGTTTTACGAGGATACCCTCGGTCTTCAGATGCTCGATGACAAGATGCCCGAGGCGCTGGTCTTCAAGAGCGGGAGCTCTAAGGTCCTTGTCTATCAATCCCAGTTCGCCGGCACCAACCAGGCCACTGCGGCGACCTGGGGAGTGGGAAACGACATCGAAAAGATCGTGCAGGGTCTCAAGGCCAAAGGGGTGACCTTCGAGCATTACGACATGCCGGGCCTTACCCGCAAGGGCGATGTGCACGTTGGCGGGGACATGAAGGCCGCGTGGTTTAAGGACCCGGACGGCAACATCCTCGCCTTGGTGAGTGGATAGCGCTTAAGTGGTTTACCTTCTGGCGCTCGGTTCGGCAGTGCTCTATGGTGCCGGCGATTTTGCCGGTGGGCTCGCCACCCGGCGGGCCGGCACCATCCCGGTTGTCTTTTTCTCCCAGCTCAGCGGGCTCCTGGTGCTCGCGCTGCTGCTGCCGCTGTTGCCTCACGCCTCGCCTACCCGAGCCGATCTGCTCTGGGGCGCCTGTGCCGGTCTGACGGGCGGCATCGGCGTTGCGTTGCTGTATCGCGCGCTTGCCATCGGAATCATGGCGGTGGTCGCGCCGACGACGGCCGTCTGTGCCGTCACTATTCCGGTGGTAGTGTCAGTTGGGCTCGGCGAGCGCCCGATGCCGCTCGCGATGGCAGGCATCGCGCTGGGCATCGTGTCCATCGTGCTGGTCAGCCGGCAGCAAACCTCGGCTGGGTCCACGCTCTCAGGACAGGGAGCCTCGCGGAAGCAGGCCAGTGGTATTGCCACGGCGCTAGCCTCGGGTGTCGCGATTGGCTTCTTCCTTTTGGCACTCGCCCAGACGAAATCTGAGGCCGGAATGTGGCCCCTCGTCGTGTCGCGCTCGGTTTCCGTGACGCTGTTCGGGCTATCGGCAATCGCCAGTGGGCAGTCCCTCCGGATGCCGACGAGGGTACTCGGGTTGGCCGCCGTCTGCGGGGTCATCGACATGTCGGCCAATGCGCTGTATCTGCTGGCGGCGCAGCAGGGACCGCTCAGCCTGGTGGTCACCTTGTCCTCACTGTATCCAGCCAGCACGGTGCTGCTGGCCCGGATCGTCCTCAGCGAGCGGCTCAACCGGTGGCAGCTCACCGGGGTGGGCTGCGCGTTGGCCGCCGTGGTGCTCATCGTCACCGGCGGTACATAGGCCCGGTCCAAACCCTCCGGTGGTAAGCACTTGCCTGCCATGGTCCATCCTACCCCTCGTGCCCTGTCGATTTCGCCGCCCTCGTTCGACGTGTAGTTGAGAGCTCAGATGCGGCCGCTCTCGATTGCCATCGTAGCCATCCTTTGGGGAGGACGACATTCATGACCTCGGGTACTCGGGCTGCTCCCGTCTCGAACAAGGGACTCTGGGCTGGACGGATCATGGGGGCACTGGCGGTTCTGTTCCTGCTCTTCGACAGCCTCATCAAAGTGATGAAGCTCCCACAGGCCGTGGAGGGAAGTACTGCGCTTGGCTATCCGGCAGGGGTGGTCCGTGGCATCGGGATCGTCGAGCTGATCTGTCTCCTCATTTATGTAATTCCGCGCACGTCGGTACTTGGCGCGATCCTGCTGACCGGCTATCTCGGCGGTGCAGTCGCTACTCACGTGCGGGTCGGTAGCCCGCTCCTCACTCATATCCTCTTCCCGATCTATGTCGCCCTGCTGATCTGGGGAGCACTTTTCCTGCCCGACCCTCAGCTGCGCAGGCTCATCCCTTTAAAGGGCTAACCGGTTGTCGATTTCGCTGGCGTTCGTTCGACGTGTAAGTAGAGGATGGATGCCAACAGCCCAAGGCTCACAGGAGACACGACAATGCGATTCATGGTGATAGTCAAAGCCGACAAGAACTCTGAGGCGGGCGTCCTGCCTGACCGAAAGCTCCTTACCGAGATGGGGAAGTTCAACGAAGAGCTGGCGAAAGCCGGCGTGATGCTCG
>JBGQLP010000079.1:0-9221 GCA_041500125.1 Gemmatimonadota bacterium | reverse complement strand
TCGCCAGCGGCAACTCGCGGCCGCCGTGGTGGTTCTGGCTGCGGCAGCAATCGTCGCCTGGTTCGTGCTCGATAGCGGTAAGCGGAAGGAAGAGTTCGCGGCCCGCAGCCTCAATCAGGCTCGGGCGGCAGCGGAGGCCGGCAACCTGCCGCTGGCTTCGAGCGAGTTGCAGAGGCTCATCACCACCTACAAAGGTACCGACGCTGCGAGCGAGGCCGTCGTGACCCTCAACCAGGTGCGGATGGTCAACGGGCAGAGCGAGCTGGCCGCGGTCGGCCTTAAGGAGTATCTGGCAACCAAGCCGCCGGCCAAGTATGCGGCGCCGGCAAGCGGTCTTCTGGGGGCTGCGCTGGAAAACTCCAAGCAGTGGGCGGAGGCTGGGAACGCCTACACTCAAGCGTCCAACGCGGCCGACGTCCCATACCTCAAGGCGACCTATCTGATCGATGCGGGCCGCGCCTTCCGGCAAGGCGGAAAGAGCGAGGAAGCCAAGCGAGCCTACCGGACTGTCCTCGAGAAGTACCCAGACTCACCCAGCTTCACCGAGGCGCAGGTCCGGCTGGCGGAGCTGACCGACGGGAAGATGTGATCTGAGCGGTCGTGACTAGAAGGCCTCCCCCTTTTTTGTACCGTCCCTAGAAGGACGTATAAGATATGTTATGTTAAGCGCGCCTGGGGAAAACTGTGGAGAACCCGGTGCGAAGCGAGGATTACTTGTGGAAGTGATTGCAGCGGAATGAGATAAGGATAGCGTCGGCGGAGACGTTCTAACGACCCTCCCAGACTCCTCTGTACACCAATCGGCCTTGTCCCCCAAGCCAGACCCCAGTTGCCCGGGAGCCTTTTAGAATGCCGCGGACGGTGAGCTCCGGGCCTCCCCTGCTCCGAAACCGCATGGGAGGGGTGGCCTCGCCTCTAGCCACCAGACTGGCCGCCGCTGCGACGGTGCCGGTGCCGCAGGCCAGGGTTTCGGCCTCCACCCCGCGCTCGTAGGTCCGAATGAGCCACGGCTCGAGAGGGGTGGCTCCCGGGCCCACGAAATTCACGTTGGCTCCGGCCGGCCCCAGGCTGGGATCGAAGCGCAGTGACTTGCCGCGGCCGCTCACATCCACGGCCTCGATATTGTCGACCCGGATCACCAGATGGGGGACGCCCACCTCCAACAGCGTCATCCAGCGCTCGCCCCGCTTCAAGGATGCGCCGCGGAATTCGCCTGGGACGTCGAAATCCGGAAGATTGATCTCCGCCCCCTCCCCGGTGGCAGGAGAGCTGACGCGCACCACTCCCGCGTCGGTCAGCAGGCAGAATTCGCCGGCGGGCACCAGCTCCAGGTGCACCGCCAGGCGGCCACCACACAGGGCCGCATTGCCGCACAAGGCACCGTGCGAGCCATCCGAGTTCCAGTAGCTCATCCGAACCGCGTCGGAGGTGGCCGGCGTAAGCAGAACGAGGCCGTCGGCCCCTACCCCGGTGCGGCGGTCGCAGATGGCCTTGACCTGTGAGGGGGGCCATCGGTCGGGTGTCGTCGAGCGCCCATCGAGCATGACGAAGTCATTGCCGGAGCCGCTCATCTTGTAGAAGAGCGTCCCTCTCACAGCCGTCCCATCAACGACTGCAGCCGAAGCCACCACACCATCCAGATGGCTTCCCGAACAATGCGTTTGTTCATCTTGCTCTGGCCCTCTACCCGGTCGGTAAACACGATGGGAATCTCTACTACCCGGAAGCCTTTCTTCCAGGCGCGGAAGCTCATCTCGATCTGAAAAGCGTAGCCGTTGGAGCGCACTTTCTCGAAGTCGATGGCCTCGAGTACCTCGCGTCGGAAGCACTTGAAGCCGCCGGTGGAGTCCGCCAGAGGAAGCCCAGTGATCCAGCGGGCGTACTCGTTGGCGCCGATGGACAGGAGCAAGCGGGAGATCGGCCAGTTGATCACATTGACCCCGGTTCGATAGCGCGAGCCGATCACGACGTCCGCATCCTGCGCGGCCCGCACGAAGTCGCCGAGGAACCTCGGATCGTGCGAAAAATCCGCATCCATCTCGAAGATCAGGTCGAAATCGCGTTCCAGTGCCCAGCGGAAGCCAGCCAGGTAGGCCTTCCCCAGGCCAGCTTTGGACGCTCTATGCAAGACGTGCACCCGGGGTGTCGAGGCGGCCATCTCGTCGGCCAGCTGGCCGGTGCCGTCGGGCGAGTTGTCGTCCACCACGAGAATCTCGATCCGCGGATCCTGCTGCAGGATGGCAGGCACCACCAACGGCAGGTTGGCCCGCTCGTTGTACGTCGGCACCACGACCAGCAGTCGCTCAGCCACGTCGCCCACGAAGAGCGAGGGTCGCAGCGGCAGCCGTCACCAGGAGGACCATGATCCAGGTCGCTACCGTGATGGTAGCCGCCAGATACACGATCCGGGGACGGTAGCGGAGCACCACCCGGTGCTCACCGCTTCCGCTCAAAGGCACCGCCATCAACGCATGGTTGGCCCGGATGACCGGAGCGGGCGCACCGTCGAGCTCCGCCTCCCACGATGGGTGGTAGGTTCGACTCACCGTGAGGAGCGCCGGCCCGCTGGTTCGGACTCGCACGGCCAGGGTGTCATCTCCGTTGCCTTCAATGGTGGCCGTGCCGGTGCCACCCCCCTGGCCGATGGCGAGGACCGGCTGCTCTACGATCGCGGTCTTGGCGGGGTCGAAAGTGGGCGACCAGAGAATGCCGATCCGCCGAGCGGAGTCGGGCTCGACCTGCACCTCGGGCACCACCGCGGCGGCGGGCAGGGCGGCTTCGTTGGCGTAGACCGCTACCCTCTGGTCCGCGCCAAGGAGTCTGAGGCCGGGTAGGTTCACCTGTCCCGGCAACAGGATGTACCGTGCGGCCAGGGTACGGAGCGCAGCGCTGCTCAGGAAGCTGAGCCAGTACTGTTGCAGCTCCTCCGCGCTCCGAGCGGATTGTCGCGCGTCATAGCGGGTCAGTGCGTTATACCAGCGAAGCTGGTTTCCGTGGTAGCCGAACACTTCGGGTACGCCGTAGCTGGCCAGAAATCCCTCCGGGTACACCCCGCCAACGGTGAGCACGCGCTCACCAGGCGCGAGCCGGGAACGAAGGGCCTCAATCCCCTGGTCGGGAGGAAAGAAGTCGTCGTAACGGACGATCTGAATGTACCGGCTGTCCACTCGAAGCAGATCCAGTACCGTCAACCCGGTCAATATCATGACAACATGCACTGGACGGAGAATCCCCCTGCCCCAGAGAAATAGCGCGAGCCAGGCTAAGCCGCACAGGAGCGCAACGATGAGAGCCCCTGCCGCAATGCGGGGGACATCGGCCGCGAAGGCGGCTGCGCGAGAGCCGCCTTCGGCCGAGCCGAAGATCGAGCTCCAGGTACCATAGAGGCCGGGTCCGCCGGCGAGCGCGATCACCCCGATCAGAAGTGCGAGGAGCGTCCCCCCAATCAGCGCATTGGTCATGACCTTCCGGGCGCGCTGGTCTCCCTCGGCGAGCACCCGCTCGAGCAACAAGCTTGCAAGGAGGGTGAACGACGCGATCGCTACGAACGCGGCCAGGCTCGGCGCGCGAAAGTTCTTGAGCCCAGGGATGACCGCATACAAGACCCCAAACACCGGAGTGCCCGCCCCCAGGGCGTAGAGGAGAGCGACCGCCGCCATGGCTCCGAGTCCCCACCGCCGCCGGTCGCCTTTCAGGCCAGCCAATGCGGCGATCCCGAGCACAAAGACCAGGGCTCCGCCATACTCGGAATTGTGCTTGAACGGATTCTTTCCCCAGTACGTCTCCGACTGGACATCGGTTCCGGAGAACTCCGGTATGAAGAACGAAAGCGCTTCCTCGGCGTGCAATGACCAGCTGGCCGAGTACTCGAATCCGCGGCCGGCACCCGCGCGAGGCGAATCTTCCCGGAGGTAGCGGTACATCGGCAGGAGCACCACGGCTGCGACCCCCACGGCCGTCACCGCCGCCAGCATGGCCCCGGCAAGACTGGTCGCGATGAAGGCGCCACCGTCGCGCCGGCGGACCCAGAGGCTGCCAACCGCGTACGCGGCGAGCGCGATGTAGGCGTAGTACGCGAGTTGGGGGTGCGCTACCACCATGAGGCCCGCCACTACACCGAGCCAGATGAAGCGGAGCCACGAGCGCCGGGCCAGCGCGGTGATCAGAAGCCACAGCGCCGCCGGAAAGAGGGCGATGACGTACATCTTCCCATCCTGGCCGCCCCAGACCAGGCTCACGAGGTTGGCGGACAGGAGGTAAGCCGAGCCGGCGAAGAGGGCGACGAACCGGCGCGCCCCCAGCGCTCGAGCGGCCAGGTACATGAACACGCCGGCGAGATACACATGCAAGATGAGCTTCCACGCCAGGGCGCTGGTGAGTGGCAGCAGAAAGTGCAACACCGACGCGGGATAGAGAATGTCGCCGCTGCCTGCTTCGATCGTGGGCACGCCTCCAAAGAGATAGGGATTCCACAGCGGCATCCGACCGAGCGCGCGGATGTGCTCCACGAAAAACTTCCGGAACATGATGCCGGCCGCCACAGTGTCCTGTCCCAGCAGCATCTCCCCTGCCCCGCTCACGAGGTACTGCCGGAAGGCGAGCAGGGTCAGAACGCCCATGACCACCAAGGGAGCCCAGCGAGGGAGCCGGTCCAGGTCGGCGGGCTGCGATTGAGCCACTCAGGCCTCTCGAATCGAGGGGGGACGCCGCGCTGTGCGTCGGAGCAGCAGCGGAACTGCCGGAAGAACCTCGGTTCCGGTAAGCAGGAGACGGCTGGCCAGGGCCAGCGCTGCCGCTGGCTTGAGCCCGATGTCGCCGGCGAGCATGAGGAGAAACACCGACTCTCGCGGACCCAGCCCTCCGGGGGCAAACAAGGCGAGAAAACCCACCAAGTAGGAGCAGGTAAACACCCCGATGGCCTGCGGGAGGCTCAATGCGACCTCAGGGAGCAACCCGCGGGCGAGGCACAGCAGAGAGACGCCGTATGCGGCCCAGGCCAGGAGGTTGGCCGCGAATGCCATGGCGAGCTTGGCTGGAGGCACGGCGCGGAGTGGAGGGATCGAGCTCGGCAGCAGACGGTTTACCCGATTCAGTACCGGCTGGGAGGCAAGCGCTGCTATGCCGGCGAATGAGAGTAGGACGACTGCTGCCGCCAGCGGCAGCATGCCCGGGCCGGCCGCCTGAAAGGCGTCACGCGCAGTCACCGCAACCGCCGCGGCACCGCTGGCGATGGCCAACGCTTGAAGTACCAGGGCGGCTGCCACGGCGACCGAAGGATCCACTCCTGCCCGTTGGGCCAGGACCGCCGCGCCGGCAACCGCCCAGACTTTCCCGGGAACGTACTTGCCAAGACTGGCGAGAAACCAGATGCGGACCGCCGGTCCGAACCCCAGGCGTTCCCCCATGCTGAGCACAACCCGACGCCAAGCTTCGATGAGCATGGCATACGCCGCGAAGACTACCAGCACGCTGGCGGCGATCCACGCAGGAGAGAACCGCCATTCGATCGGCTGAGCCCGGAGGTTTTCCCAGTTGACTGCGATGGATCGAACCGCCAAGCCGACCAGGAGCGCCCCCACCCCGAACTGCACGATGCGCCAGATGCTACGCCGCACCACTCGACCCTTTTGATCGCACCTGGACCCGAGTGGTGTCGCCCGACTCGTCCTCAATCGCGATGACGGTCCGTTGGCCGGCGGTGGTTCGGAGAATCACTCTGCCGTCGGCGGTAACCCGGGCTGCCCGCACCGATCGGCGAAACCGCCGCCACTGAACGATCCGGTGAGCCGAGGCGAAGAAGGGCCGGTCGTCGGCCAGGGACTGCAGCAGGCTCACGAAGGCCGGTTCGGCGCCGGGAAATCCGAGCGCTTCCGTGGTATTCGGATGCCACAGCCCGACCCAGGCTCCCTCCACCGCCTTGCATTCGCGGGCCAGCTCCCGGGCATCCTCGATCCAGCGGCCGGGTTCTTCGACGCCGGCGTATTTGCTTAGAGCCCGGTCCATCCAGATCAAAGGGACCAGATCCAGCGGCAGCGGCGTCTCCCGTGCGGCGTCCCAGGCCGGGACGACGTCGGCCACTCCAAGACGGAAGCCGTTCCGATCGGCAAAGCCCCACGATGCATCGTACTCGAAGCCGGACTCGACCATGCCCCGCTGGGTGAGCCCGGGACGCATGCGGAGAAAGTGCTGGCGCACTCCAGCGACCGGCGCGGAAGCCAGGCGACCGAGTGTGCGGCGCTGCGCGGTCATGCGCTTTGAATCATTGACCGTGGCAAAGCTCCCGTGAAGGCCGATCTCATGGCCAGCCTGAGTCAAGGCGCTGAGTATCCGGGTTACAGCCGGGCTGTCGGGCCGATAGGTCGAATCGCCCGAAAGCATCGACCTGAGGCTGGGCTCCTGGCAGATCACAAACCAGGTGGCCCGGATCAGATGATGCGCCTCGAGCTGGAGTATGGAGTGGACGCCACGTGTGACTGGATCCCGGCCGACGCTCCGCCTGGCCGCACGGGCGACTCGGCCGAATCGATCCCAGTCGCCCTTCAGGCTCAGCTCCGCCATGCGGAGCAGGGGGAACAGTCCCCACCATTCCACCACATCGAGATCGTGGGTCAGCAGCGCGGCCCACCGGTGGCCCTCCGGCCATGGAGCCAGCAGCCGCACCGGGCGTCTCCCGGCGGCGCCGAGCACCGCACGGCGCAGCTCGACACCGAGCAGAGAGACCACCGGCCGGCGGCTCTGTCCGGCCGCGACCAGAGGGTTCTCTGCAGCGGGCACCCGCCTATGGCGATCGGTTGCGGTCGAGCGCTGCTCGATGGCGCCGCCGGCGACCTCGGCGACGCCGCGCAGCGCCGCGGTGGTTATCCGGACCTCGCCGTCGCCAAGCTCGAGCGCCGCCTTGGAGCTCAGGTCTGCCGCCGCCGAGCCGGCCGAGTCGCGCTCGACCACCTTGAGCCGCACCAGATCGCAGTCGGCCTGCTCGGTGATGAGCAGTCGCGAAAGGTCGAGCAGGACCTCCAGGCCGTAACGCTCTGCCGGCCGCAACTGGTCTTGACTCCGATCCAGAAGGATCATTGCCACCCCGCTTCGGGAGTCAGCTGCCGGACGGTGCGGGCCGGCTGTCCCGCCACCACATGAAGCGACGGCACGTCGTTCGCCACGACACTGTTGGCACCGACTACCGCTCCGCTACCAATGCGCACGCCCGGCAGGATGACGCACCCCGCGCCAAGCCAGGCATCGTGCTCGATGACGATCGCGCCTTGGGATATGGGGGCAAATCCACGGATACGCGAATGGTTGGGATGGGATGAGGTCACCAGGGTGACCCGCGGGGCGATGCTGACCCGATCGCCGATGGTGAGGTTGTCCCGCTCGGCCAGCTCCTCGACGATAAGGAGGTCGTCGGCGATATACACGTCGCTGCCGATCCGGAAGCCACAAAGCCGAAGTAGCCTCACCCGCCAGCCGGGAAAGAAGGCGTTGCGAGCCCACCGCTTGAGAATCTTTTTCCGAAGCCGCCAGGCGAAGCTCACGAGCTCATCCCAGGTAGCGGTAGAGGCCCGTGCCCAGCCGCGCGACCCGAGCGGGCAGGCGGGACCAGACCCGTCCCATGACCGCCAGTGCACCGCGGTCGCGGGCGGCCAGGTTCAGTCCTCCGGGTTCCGGCCAGTAATCATAGGCCAGCGGTATAGCCTGTCCACCCCAGCGTCGCTTGAATTCCAACAGACCTTCCTGCTCTGGCGCTACCCGGCCGAGATCGAATCGGCAGCCCGCGGCCACCGCGTCCTGGATCGCGGTCCATAGTAGCACGTGATTGGGGCGGTGCTCCAGGTGAGCCGGATCGGAGGCGCCGAACCCGTAAATCCACGAGCGCGGACCCTTCCAGATCGTGATCGCGGCCGCTCGCGCGCCGGCGGGCGTGAACGCGAGGTAGACCGCCGCCAGGCCGGCCGCCTGAAGCCGCCGGCAGCCTTCTACAAAGAAGCGACGAGGAGGCGAAGGTAGGCCGTGCCCGTGCGCGGTGCGCTCCTCCAGTTCGGCCATGGCCAGCCAGTCGTCAGCCGTCTCCCCCCGGCGGACCACGACGCCGGCCCTCTGACCTTTACGGATGCTTCGTTGGGTGCTCCCCGGATGCAAGCGCTCCCAGACCGCGGACTCCCCCCCGTCGGTAGGCACCTCGTAGGTCTCGTAATGGGAGATCCGCTGAAATCCCGGGGCCGGTGGAAATTCGCCGCGCGACTTGATCTCTACCCGTTTGAAGCGCCGGTCCTGCGCGCCCTCGCGAACCGCGGCCACCAGGGCGTCGGCAGTCGGACCGTCGAGTGCGAGCGGCCCGGCGGCGTAACTGAAGGGTAAGCTCACCAGCCGGCGGGGCCCCAACAGACCAGGCACCTCCGCAACCGTGAGAAGACCGCGCAGCTGGCCGCTCACGCGAGCCGAGTAGCACTCGAGCGGAAGCCGGTACATGTCGCGAAGGCAGATCGCCCACTCCGGCTGGTGGTAGAACGTGCCGTGCGCCCGGGCGAAGGGCCCCCAGTCTTCGGGAGGCTCAGCGGTTCGACTGATGATCGGCGACGGCATAGTAGATGTCGAGGAACCGTCCGATGGCCGACTCGGGCGAATAGGTCCGCAGGACGTGCTCCTTCCCTGCCCGGGTGAGACGCTCGCGCAGCGAGGTGTCGGACAGCAATCGCTGGAGCTGATCCGCCAAGTCGACTGGATCATCGGCTCGCGCAATGAGTCCCGTCTGTTCATGCAGCACAACCTCCGGAATCCCTCCCGCCGCCGTGCCCACCACGGCGGATCCCGCAAGCAGGGCCTCCACCAAGGTGAGGCCGAGCCCCTCCGCCTTGCCCCGACTGGAAAGCACCGTAACTGTACTCGCTCCATACTCGCGAGGCATGAGAGGCTGGTCGACGAAAGGCGACCAGATCACCTGGCCGTCGATGCCCAGCGCGCGAGCCAGCGTCTCCAGACTGTTCCGCGCTGGACCCTGGCCCAGAATCTTGAGCTCAAAATTGACCCCCCGGCGCTGGAGCTCGGCGGCCGCGCGCAAGAGCACATCGACCCCTTTGCTCGGTACCAGATTGCCGGCGTAGAGAATTCGGGGGGGATCGACCTTAGGGTTGAGCATCCCCTCGAGAAATCTGGCGACATCAACCGGCATCGGGGTCACAGCTGGATGGGGAATTATTCCCGGGAGCAGCCGAGCCAGATCGTTG
>JBGQLP010000078.1:0-9428 GCA_041500125.1 Gemmatimonadota bacterium | reverse complement strand
CGGGCTCGTCGTCCTTCGAACCAGCATCGGAGGCACCCGCATCGTCGACCTGCTCCCGGGCGACCAGCTGCCCCGAATCTGTTAGCTGGCCTGACTCGCGCACGATCGGCGGCTCACCGGTCTTGTGTCGAGCGTACTCCCAGATATCGTTAACCCATGCCTCTTCGCTCCGGCATCTACATCGTCCCGACCCATCGCTGGTATATCGAGCGGACGGTCTGGCTCATCGCCGGCGTGATCCTCCTCGCGACCACGGCCTTGGCGGCGCTGGTCGACCCGCGCTGGGTCCTGGCGATCATCGCAGTCGGACTGGCTTCCATCAACGTGGCGCTGACCGGCTTCTGCATCGTGGGGAACGTGCTGTGCCGGCTCGGATTCACCCCCATGCTGGGGACCCAAGCAGCCACCCGGGGGAATCTGTACTTCATGCAGACCGATCGGTGGTATCTCGAGCGCCGCATCTACCTGGCCGTGGGGATCAACATTTCCTTGGCATCGGTGCTGGTACTGGTACACAGCGTCTGGTGGCTGCTGTTTACCGGTTTCGTCGGGGCCGCGATGGTCTGGTTCGCTGCGACCGGGTTCTGCATCATGGCGAACGGCCTGTACTGGCTCGGGGCCGAGCCGCGCCTCGTGCCGGAACCAAAGGCAATGCCGGCCGCCGCCATCGGCGGCCCGCCCGCGCACGTCTGAGAGCTTGACGCTTCAGTATTCGCTTCTCTATTCCGGCTCATACCGATGACCAGTGCTCAAGCCACTCCCTGCGGCACCTGCGGAGCCCCGGGAGCCGGCAGGTTCTGCTCCAACTGCGGGGCCCCACGGGAGGGTAGCGCCTGTCGAGGCTGTGGTGCGCCCGTCTCTCCCGGGGCTCGGTTCTGCGCGAGCTGCGGTCTGACAGTCGGCGGGAACGCTGGCACCGTCTTCCCCGACCGAACTCCGTGGCTCGTTGCGGCGCTCTCGATGGTCGGGCTGCTGGCTGTTCTCCTGGTCATGCTGGTTCGGAAATCGCCCAGCGCCGCCGCGCCGGTGGAAGCCGCCGATGGATCGTCGAGCGCGTCGGCCGAGGCCCCGCCCGACATCAGCAACATGAGCCCTCGAGAGCGGTTCAACCGGCTCTACAACCGGATCATGACCGCCGCTCAGTCCGGCGATGAGGCAACGGTTTCACGGTTCACCCCGATGGCGCTCATGGCCTATGGCCAGCTCGACACGATCGACGCCGATGCGAGATATCATGTCGCCCTCCTCAAAGTGCACACTGGGGACGTGAATGCGTCACGAGCGTTGGCGGACACGATCCTGGCCCAGACCCCAGGTCACCTGTTCGGATACATGGTATTGGGAACGGTGGCGCGTTTTCGGAAGGACAACGCCGGGCTGAGCCGGGCCTACGCCGGCTTTCTGAAGCGATATGATGCGGAGATGAAGCTCAATCGGCCCGAGTATGGTGAGCACCGAACGTCGCTGGACGACTTCCGGAAGGCCGCGCTCGACGCGAAGTGACCAGGAAGCTTCACCTTGGTTTCACGGCCGCTTCATGAGGAGAGTGCTAGTTTAAGGACGCGTGGCAGCCCAATGAAGGGCGCATCCGCCTGAGGCGGTCCACGACTTAGAAGTGGAACGACACGAGACCCGACGTCAGCGAGTGACGGCGGGCTTTCGTTTTGGGCGATCCTGAGGGTCTTCGCACGCTTTCTTCAGCCTGCCTTCATGAAGCCTGGCCTACCTTCAGCATTGTAGCCCTCCGCTCATGCAGCCCTGTGGGCTGTGCGTAGCGTGAGGGTAACAATCCGGAGGTAGCTATGACCCCTCGCAAGGCAAGATTGGTCGCCAGGATGCTCGCCACGGTGATGCTGGCCGGAGCTCAGGGCGCGGCGGCTCAGACCATCGCGGGGGTCACTGCCCCACCCGCGAAAGACACGAAGTGGGTCGTGGACATGGTGCACTCGCAGGTTGATTTCGGGGTTCGGCATCTGGTTGGCCGGGTCCGCGGCACCTTTACCAAATGGTACGCCGTTCTCACGACCAAAGACGGAGACTGGAAGCTCGGCACCGTGAACGTTCAGGTGCAGACCGCCAGCTTGAATACCGGCAACGCGTACCGCGACAGCGACCTCCGCTCCGACCGTTTCTTTGCGGTGGCCCGCTTTCCCCGGATGACGTTTCAGGGAACCGGGTTTGCGGCAACCGACAGCACCGTAGACGTGAGCGGCATTCTCACCATCAAGGGGCACTCGAAACCTGTTGTACTCTCAGGACAGTACCGCGGAATCGCAAAGGATGGCGAGGGGCACGAACGGATCGCCTTCGAGGCCACCGGAGCAGTGGATCGGCGAGACTTCGGCATCAACTGGAATGAGAACATCGCCGGCACCGACCTGGTCGGCAACAACGTGGAGATCACTATCGCCATCGAGGCGGTGCGGGTCGAGTGACTGCCGGAAGCTCCCTTCTTTCACGGATGGTGTGTTCGAGGGGTGACATCGTTGATCCGTTCTGCCACCCCGAGCCAGGGCGTAGGCTGCTGCGCGGCAAGCCGGGCCGCGTCGGAGCCCGTCCAAGCCCCGGAGACACCCACGCCGAAGGCAATGACAAGTATGCTAAGCGTGATGAAAAGCGGGTCGACGAGTGAGCATCTTTCCATCCCTCGCTAACGTACGCCTTCCCACAACATCCGTTCGGTCGATCGAGGGTCGTCCACCACTTCTGACCTGGTGTCGAAGCGCATGGTCGCGCGCCGGGTGAGGTCATACCTCGGCCATCCGGGGTTTCCATTCTTTGCAAACGCTACCCAGGCGGCATGCATCGTGTCGGCCAGCCTCTGCGGAGGGTTGGGTCCCGCCAGAGGCTCGGTCCCGTCGCCGAGGGCGTCGAACACGAAAGCGATTTCGGCCCCGTGGCACGCGCCGAGTCGGCCGCCAAACTGGGGTGAGCGCCAGGCGAACTCGTACATGTAGGTGGCCGAGGAGCTCTGCGCGTGGGCTTCGGCCAGACGGAGGACGGGGATGCGAAAGAGCCGGTCGCTCTGGATGGCCGAGAGCAGGTCGCCGGCGCCGGCGCCCGGACGCGCCGTGCGATAGGTGGCCAGCGTCGCTCCCACCGGAAGCCCGTAGGCCGCGATAGCTCCGGTCAGAGCCTCGGCGGGGATCTGCTCGATCGCGCCATTGGGTACCAGGAAAAAGTTCCACTCCTCGGTGGTCGCGCCGGCCATGAGGTCGACGTCCGCGCCGGCGCCCGCAACGATCCGATCGATCGGCCGCGTGGGCACCACGTCCCCGTCGATCACCGGCTCCCAAGGCAGCACGTCGAGCACCACCTCATTGCCCCAGCGCTCCGGGTCGGGATGCGCCATGAGGTCGGCCTTCAACTCTGCCTGGGCCTGCAGCAGTCGGCCGACCGGCAGCGCCGCGATCGCCTCCCGGGTTGCCTCGACGCCGAGCCTCCCGGCGAGCTGACCGGCCACCTTCCGCGCGGCTTCGGCCGACATCGCCTGGTGGGCTCCTCCGCTCTGCGCGATCGCCCGCTGGAACAGACCCTCGGCGCGGGGCATGGAGAGCAGCGTGCCGACGCTCATCGCACCGGCGGACTGGCCGAAGATGGTGACGTTGCCGGGATTGCCGCCGAAGGCCGCGATGTTGTCCCGCACCCACTCCAGGGCGGCGATCTGGTCGAGCAGGCCGAGGTTGGCGTCTCCGTCAGGAAGATAGAGAAAACCCTCGGCGCCGACCCGGTAGTTGATGGTTACGCAGACGACCCCGTCGCGGGCGAAACGGCTCCCGTCGTAGCTCGCACCGGATCCAGCCTCGAACATGCCGCCAGGAATCCACACCATGACTGGCAGCCCGGCCGACCCCGGGTCGGGAGTCCAGATGTTGAGGTTCAGACAATCCTCGCCGAGGGGGGCGCGCTCGGGAATGAGCCCGTCCCAGGGCGGGGGGTACGGCAGTTGGGGTGGCATCGGACCGAAGGTGGTGGCGTCTCGTACGCCGCCCCAGGGTTCGACCGGTTGCGGCGGCCGCAGCCGATTGGCGCCGAATGGCGGCGCCGCATAGGGTATTCCCATGAACCTGTTTACCCCATCGGCAACGCTGCCCCGGACCGCCCCAGACGCAGTCTTAGCAACGGGCTGTAGTGCGTTGGGAATTCGTTCGGCCGGTCCCATCTTCAGCGTTGTCATCGTACTAACCTCTAGCGCTTCGCGCCGTGGAAGGTGCACGTTCATCAATCGGCGCGCCCAATATCGATGGTGCCTTGTGAAGAAAGGGTGAACTCTGTTGGAGAAATACGAGGCAGTGCTGCCATGACGCCGACGTCCAGCAACCTGGGCCTGGTCGGCCTCCCTCGTCCGGTGAAGGAGCTTGCCAGAGCGACGTGGGATGCCATCGTCGTGGGGGCGGGGCACAATGGACTCACCTGCGCCGCCTACCTCGCGCGCGCCGGCCGGCGAGTGTTGGTGCTGGAGGCCCGGGAACGGATCGGGGGAGCCTGCACGCTGGAAGAGTTCTGGCCCGGATACCGGGTTTCACCCTGCGCCTACGTCTGCGGGTTGCTCCATCCGTTGGTGATTGAAGAGCTGGACCTCATCGGGCGCGGCCTGGAGTGGCATCCGGCCATGCCGGGCATGTTCGTCCCCTTCGACGACGGAACCAGCGTGCAGCTCTGGGGCGACGACGAGCGCGCGGAGGCGGAGATCAGCCGCTTCGCGCCGGGAGATCTCTCGGGCTGGCGAGCGATGTCGGCGCTGAAACGGCGGGTGCGGGATGCGCTGCGACCCGCCGGTCCGGCCGACGTCTGGATCGGGCCGGCGCCCAGCCGAGCGCAGATCGAGTCCCGGCTCTGCGGCGACCGGGAGGCGATCGCCCTCTTGTTCGAGTGGTCCATGGTGGAGTTCGTGGAGCGCTATCTGGATGATGAGCGCTTGCACGAAGCACTGTTGGGGCAAGGCGTGATCGGCACCAACGCCACCCCGCACGAGCCGGGTACGGCATCGATTCATTTTCACCATGCGTCGGGCCGGATGGGTGGAATTCCCGGTATGTGGGGCTACATCGAGGGTGGAATGGGTCGGGTGTCGTTTCTCCTGGCGGACGTCGCGCGAGATGCGGGAGCGCTGCTGGCTGCCGGAGTGCCGGTGAGCCGGATCCTGCCGGGCGAAGGGGTGGAGCTGGAGAGCGGTGACTACGTGCGAGCTCCGGTCGTCATCTCGAACGCCGATCCCCGCACCACACTCCGTCTGCTGGGGAATGCCGCCGATTCCACTTGGCGAGCCCAAGTGGAGCGCATCCCCATGACCGGCTGCACGGTCAAAATCACCGTTGCCCTGAAGGAGCTGCCTAACTTCAGGGCCCGTCCCGGGACGCTTGAGCCGCACCATTTCGGCCAGGTCAACACGCCCCTCAGCAAATCCGCCTGGCGGTCACAGCACAATACTGCCCGGGCCGGCGAGCTTCCTTCCCGGCTCTGGACTGAGCTCTACTTCCAGAGCTCGCACGACCCCAGCGTGACACCCGACGGGGAGCACGTCATGAGCATCTTTGCCCAGCCGGTGCCCTACCGCTTTCAGCAGGGTGATTGGGATACCCGGCGCACGGAGGTGAGCCGAGTGGCGCTGGAATCGGTCGGGCGGTTCTGCAGCAACCTCCCGGAGGCCGTGCTGCATATGGAGGTCATGGGACCACCGGATATTGAGCGCCATACCGGGCTCAGCGGCGGGCACATCTTCCAGGGCGAGTGTCTGCCGGCATACATGTGGGATCAGCGACTGAAGCCGAGAACGCCGATGGCGGGAGTCTTTCTGTGTGGGGCGGGAACCTACCCCGGCGGGAGCGTCATCGGCATCAATGGTCGCAATGCCGCCATGGAGGCTCTCAGCAGCACCGGCATTATTTGACCAGTTTCAGCTTACCGAATCCCGCTGCCCAGAACGTGCTGGCCTCGGCATAGAGCTCCTGAAGGACCTGGTCGTCTGCGTTCAGTGGCTCGGCCAACTCGAGCCGCGCTACAGCTCCCGCATCCCGGACCACAGGACCTGTCTTATCATCCGCCGGGTCCTGTCTCATCTGGATGTCAATGCAGGTGGCCATGATTGCCACCGAATCGTGCCGATTGAACGTCCCCCGCCGGTAGACCTCCACCGTTCTTCTGAGGCAGTCCAGATACAGGTCCTGTTTTCCCACTGGAGCTCCTGGCTCGAGCCGACGCAAGCTTCTTCGGCCACCTCTCTGCATCGAACGTGCCACGGTACCAGAACCGCTGAAATTGTCGAAACAGAAGGCTTGATGATGGTCGCGACGGGTGCACTCTCCTCCGCGTGCTGCAGTTCGCTCAACCGAGAAGACCCCAAGTACACCGACCGCTCACTGACGCACGCTCCGGAGAGCCGCACCCTTGTCGCGCCCATCATCCTGAGCGCGGAGCTTCGTAGCAGAGATTGGGATCCCTGCAGGTCACCGTCAGCCGGCGTTTGGTACCGTTATCAGAAGCCCCGCCGAATGTAAGCTCCGGCGGGGCTTCTGGTGATCCGGGTGCAACGACTGCTGACTTCATGCCGCGGGCTTCACTTCACTCGTTCTCGATGTCCCGCCGGCCGATGGCGTGGTCTCAGCCGGCCGGGGCGATGCCACCACGTTGCTGGCACTCTCCCACTCCACCACGAGGTCCGGCTGGCTGGCGAATCGGACGCGGATCAGACCGGTCATCACCTTCACGATCTGAACCACCTCGTCGGCCACCATGTCCAGCTGGGAAGTGGCGCCGATGTGGGTCAGCCGGCCCGCGGCTCCCTGCTCGAGCGCCGTCTCGAATTGGTCGAGCGCCACATCGAGTCCGGTGAGCACCTCCTCCGCGAGTCCGTGCTTCAGGAGGAGCTCCTTCCGGCTCTGGGCCTCCGCGGCCAGCCCGCTCGCGGCCGTTTGAAACCCCCGGTAGGTGGTGGCATCGTGCGGAATCACGAACTTCCGCGCCAGCTCCGGCTCCTCCACCGATGCCATCTCGGCGACGCTGGCCAGGTGATGCAGGTGGGTCCGCGTGATCTGCCGGCGGAGCTCGACCTTGCGCGCCGTGGCCACATGCACCGCGCTCCGGCCATCGTTGAACTGCTGGGCCAGTTGCTTGGCTCGAGCCAGCCGCTCCTGGAGACGCCCCACCGCGGAAACAAAGGCGGGACTGGTGTCTGGATGCAGCCGAGTGAACTCCAGCACCCGCGTCCCCATGTCCAACTTCCTACGGGTCTTCCCTAACATGGTACACCTATCTTGTTGGCCGGACAGCGAACGGGCGCCGCCGGTGTACGTGGATGTGAATGCATTGGGCGAATGCGCCCGTTCATCATTCGCCGGAAAATGGATATCGCAGAGAGTGTGCCAGATTTCTCGTGTCCACTTTTTCAAGAAAGATCGGACCAACCAACTTTTTCTGGCGAGGTTTCAAATCAATTTCGAGCCCAGCTGGCTCGATGCGGGAGCAGTGCAGTTCAACACGGTGACCGTCGGCGTCGATGTCTGAACCGCCGGCGTCGAGGTGCGACCAGCCAGCCTCGAGATGGTGACCGGCGTTGGTCAAGGGGAGACTGACGCTTGTGATGGTGAGACTGACGCTGGTGATGGCGAGCCCGACGACTGCGATGACGAACCAGGTGAATCAACTACGACGACCGCCGGCGACGAAGTGAGACCAGCCGCCAGCGATACGACGCCGGCCGATTCAATACGACAGCATTCAGCCACGAAGTGGAGGCGGCCGCCGGCAAACCTGCGGGTGCCGATCCAAACCCGCGACCCGACGACCCTTAAATGAAAGGTGTCGCCGGGAATATGTCGCCCGCCGACGTAAAGATCCTTCCCGCCGACGACGAAACTGTTCCCTCCTTCCCGGACTTTGTGTCAGTCTATCACGATGTTGTCCCCGCCGGGCCGATTTTGTGACTGTCGCCACGGTGACGGCTCCCGTCGGCTCGGAGTTTGTCGCCGTCGCTCACAAAGTGCGTGTTGGCTGTCCGCCGGTCCGCCTGTCCGCCCGTCCATCCGTGCTGGCACGCTCGATGCAGACACTTCCTCCATCCCGCGTTGCTAGTCTGCAGCTCGGCGGAATTTCTCGCGGGACAGCATCCCCTGCATGGCTAGACTGCAGCTCGGCGCAATCTTGCGGGGAGGAAGACCAGCTTCATGAGAGAATGTCGAGCTCGCGGAAGATGTGTTCTCCGCGAGGGACAACCGGAAGCCAGCAGCTCCGGGAGGCCTATCCCTGATCTGTGATGAGGATTCGGGGAGGAAGGGTACTATGCAGCCCGAGTATCACGGCCTGCCGGCCGCAGCGAGCGTCGAGCAGGCAATCGTTCTGGCTCAGCTCCTGATCCTGAAGGACATGGAGCGGCGAGCACCGCGTATCCCCGAACGGCCGGATGTAGCGGACCGCGAGGTACGGCCCGCGGCCTGACGTGCTCCCCGGACCCCACACTCTCGGGGTGCGGTCCCACCAGTCTGTCCTCTCATTTCTGACCCTCCAGGCATCTCTCTCCATTATTGCGCACCTGCTAAACGGCGCTTATCGTGGGTCATTCCGCGACATGGTGTCCTCCCCAGACCAGAGCCCCGGCATGTCTCGTCCTGCCCGCCGATGCCCGACCCTCGTTCTCGCGCTGCTCCTCTCGACCCGGCTCTCGCCCGAGCTGCTGCACGCCCAGGTCGCCGCCAGGCCCGGAGCGCCGACTCCGCCGGTCGCCGCGCTCGTCGCGCACGTGGACACTGTCGCCGGCGTGGAATGGCCCGATCCGTATGCCTGGTTGCGGGACGACAAGCGGCAGCGGCCGGAAGTGCTCGCCTACCTCCGCGCCGAGAACGACTACACGGCGGCGATGACGCGGCACACCATGGGGCTGCAGGAGCGGCTCTTCAAGGAGATGGTGGGGCATATCAAGGAGACCGACCTCTCGGTGCCCGAGCTCGACCACGGTACTACTACTACACCCGCACGGTGAAGGGGCAGCAGTACCCCATTTTCTGCCGCAAGCGGGGCAGCCTTTCGGCCGCGGAGGAAGTTCTGCTCGACGAGAACGCGCTGGGCCGCGGGCACGGGTATTCCCGAGTGGCGCTGCGACAGGTGAGTCCCGACGGGAAGCTGCTCGCGTACACCCAGGACACCACCGGATCGGAGTGGTACACGGTCGACGTGAAGGATCTGCGGACCGGCAGGCTCCTCCCCGACAAGATCGACAGCGTGAGCTACGGGCTCGAGTGGGCGGCCGATAACCGCACCCTCTTCTTCACCCGCGACAACGCCGCGCACCGTCCTGACCGGATCCTGCGCCGCGCGCTGGGCGATACCGTCGTGGCCCAGGTGGTGAGCGAGCCCGATTCGCTCTACTTCCTCGGTCTGAGCAAGACCAAGGATCGCGCCTACCTGCTGGCGGAGAGCCGGAGTTACACCACCGG
>JBGQLP010000077.1:0-9895 GCA_041500125.1 Gemmatimonadota bacterium | reverse complement strand
CCGATTGGCCGAGGTGGAGGAGCGATTAGATTTCTCCGAGCGCCTCCTCGCGAACGTCCGCCAGGCGGACCCGCAACAGGGGAGAGTCGAGCGATGATCACCCGAGAGGATATCCAGTCATTTCTCGACCGCCTCGACGGGGGCAGCCTGGTGGTCAGCGAAGTCGAGCCCAACCTGTGGCTCACCCGGACAGCGGACGACGCCGAAGTGGTGGTGCACTACGCTCCGCCGGTGGTCATTCTCCGGGTTCGGGTCATGGAGCTGCCGGCCAGCGAGCCGCGCCGGGGCGAGCTGTTCCGCCAGCTGCTCGAGTACAACGCCCGGGAGCTGGTCCACGGGTCTTACGGGCTGGAAGGCGACCACGTGGTGCTCACCGACACGCTCGAGCTGTAGAACCTCGACTACAACGAATTCGAGGCGAGCTTCGACTCGATCACCCTGGCGTTGGCCTCGCACCTCGGCGCGTTGGCGCCTTACCGCGAAAGGTGAAGTGCCATGGGAATCTTTGACCGTCTCTCCACCATGCTGCGGTCGAACATCAACGATCTCATCTCTCGAGCCGAAAATCCCGAGAAGATGCTGAATCAGCTGATCGTCGACATGAAGACCCAGCTGGCCAAGGCCAAGCAACAAGTGGCCTCCGCCATCGCGGATGAGCGGAAGCTGCAGTCCGATGCCGACGCCATGAAGAAGCAGGCCGAGGATTGGGAGCGGCGGGCCATGATGGCGGTGCAGGAGGGCCGGGACGATCTGGCCAAGCAGGCGCTCGGCCGCTACAACGAGCAGCTGCAAGGCGCCCAGCAGCTGCAGGAGACCTGGCTCAAGCACAAGGCCGAGACGGAGCAGCTCAAGCTCTCGCTCCGCCAGCTCAACGACAAGATCGAAGAGGCCAAGCGGAAGAAGAACATCCTGGTGGCCCGGTCCAAGCGGGCCGAGGCGCAGCAGCGGATTCAGGAAACGATGTCTGGCCTGTCCGACAAGAGCGCGTTCGAAACGTTCGAGCGGATGGCCGAGAAGATCGAGGCCACCGAGCGGAAGGCTCTCGCCGCAGCCGAGCTCAACGAAGAGGTCTCCGGCGATCAGCTGGCCCGACAGTTCGAGGCCCTGGAGTATAAGGGCAGCTCCGACCAGCAACTGCTCGAGCTCAAGGCCAAGATGGGCATGCTGCCATCCGGACGGGCCGGGAAGGGATCCAAGCAACTGGGCAAGGGAAAGGACGACGTGCGCGACGCCGAGCTGATCGAGGAGGGGGATGAGGGGAAGGCGCGCTGATGGCAGAATCCGAGCCTGAACGCCGGCGAGGGTTCCCACTCTGGTGGGTACTCCTCGCCGTCGTAGTTGTAGCCCTGCTGGTCCGCACGATCGACGTTCTACTGGTGTTGTTCCTGGCCGTAATCCTGGCGGTCTATTTCGATGCCGTTTCGGGATTCCTCCGGCGCCGCCTGAGGATTCCACAGGGGTTGGCGCTCGGCGCCGCGGTCACCCTCACCCTCGGCGGGCTGGTTGGCGTCGTATTCCTCATCGTTCCTGCCGTCGCGAGCCAGGTCCAGGACTTCATCACCAACCTGCCGAAATTTCTGAGCGAGCTCGACCAGAGCATCAACCGGCTGTTCCGCAGCATTCCCGTGCTCCGCCGCGGCGTCACCGAAGGCGGTGCCCCCGGTCTCCTGGCCACTTCGCTCAACGAGATGTTCGGCTTTCTCCGCGGCGCGCTGGTGCCGTATCTCAAAGGAGGCGTCGAGTTCATTATCGAGGGGGTGAGCGTATTCGTCATGGCGCTCTACATGGCCAGGAATCCGGGGATTTATCTCGACGGGTTGATAGCGCTGGTTCCTCCGGCGCGCCGACAGCTGGCTCAAGTCATTCTCTACGACCTTCGAGTGACCCTCCGGGCGTGGGTCGTCGGGCAGCTCATCGCCATGGTGCTCCTCGCTGCGCTCACCACTCTCGGTCTTTGGATCCTGGGGATCCCCTACTTTCTCGCGTTCGGAGTGTTTGCCGGCATCGCCGCGATCGTGCCCTTTTTCGGGACTCTCTTGTCGACCCTGGTCCCGGCACTCTTTGCGCTCGGTGTGTTCGGCCTGCCTAAGGCTCTTGCCGTAGGGGCGCTGGGCATCGGGGTGCATCTGATCGAAGCCAATTTTGTGGCGCCAGTGGTGATGGAACGGCAGGTGAATCTCCCGCCCGTCATCACCATTGCAGGCGTGCTGTTGATTGGAAAGCTGTTTGGCCTTGCCGGGCTGATCATTTCCGTGCCGATCTTGACCTTCATCATGGTGTTGCTCCGCCACATCCTGCTCGGCGAGGTGTACGGAGACCCGGTCGGCGATTTCAAGCAGAGCGGTACCATCCCTGCCGGGGCCAAGCCCACCATCACATCTCAGCCTGTCACCCCCTAGCACATGGCGGCTCCGCGCTTTCTGATCCTGGCCGACGGCGACTTCGGCCCGATGACTTCGAAGACCGCCAACTCGGTGATTCGCTATCTCCCCGAGCGCGCGGTAGCGGTTCTCGATCGGCAACAGGCCGGCAAGACGGTGCAGGACGTGCTCGGGTTCGGTGGCAGCATTCCGGTCGTCGGCTCCATTCGAGCGGGTCTGGCCCTGAGGCCGACGGCCGTACTGGTAGGCATCGCTCCTCAAGGCGGGCGGCTGCCGGAGGAATGGCTCGGCTGGCTCGGCGAGGCCCTCGACGCCGGCTGCGATCTGTGGAGTGGGCTGCACACGTTCCTGAGCGACGACCCGATCCTCGCGACCAAGGCGAGAGCGAGCGGCCGAAAGATCTTCGATATTCGAAGGCCACCGGCCGACCTCCCGATTGCTTCCGGCGCCGCCAAATCGGTGGAGCCGTACGTCGTGCTGACTGTGGGCACGGATTGCAACGTCGGCAAGATGACGGCCCAGTTGCAACTCATTCGGGGACTCCATGCCGCTGGACTGCGGACCCGCTTCGTGGCCACCGGCCAGACTGGCATCATGATCGAGGGCTGGGGAATCGCGGTGGACGCAGTGGTAGCGGACTTCGTCGCCGGCGCTGCGGAGCGGCTGGTGCTGCAGGGAAGCAGCGATGCCGACATCGTGCTGGTCGAAGGGCAGGGGAGCATCAACCATCCCGGTTACTCCGCGGTAACCCTTGGTTTGATGCACGGCTCCTGTCCCGACGCGATGATTCTCTGCCACCAATCGACCCGGGAGTACCTCGGCGACTACCGCCCGGCCGCCTGGCTTCGAATTCCTCCGCTGAGCGAATACATCCGGCTCTACGAGACCATCGGCTCGGCGGTACATCCCACCAGGGTCATCGGCATCTCGCTCAACACCTACGATATGAGCGACGAGGCCGCCCACCGCGCCTGTGAGGCTGCCACCCGCGAGACCGGTCTGCCGGCCACGGACCCGGTGCGGTTCGATCCGGCTCCCTTGCTCGACGCAGTCCGCCAGGGTCGGCAGGAGTACCTCGCTTCACGGCGCGGGTTGGTGACGGCCTGACCGAGTGCACGCCGCTAGGTACTTCAATGGAGCCTGAATAACACGAACACGAAAGCACGAAGGTGGTTGTTTTCGGATCTTGGCGGCGCCGGTTTGATGGTGTCGTAACGCGAGGTCCATGCGATCCTGGCTCATGTTTTCGGGGCCGCCGCTTCCGCTTCCACCCAATCATCCTCTCACCTTGTTGCTGGACCAGGTGCGGCCAGGGGAGACACTCGGGGCCTGGACCCGTAAATCAACCCATCGGCTTCAGATCCACTGTGCTCAGGGTGGTCGAATTCTGGTAAGTGCCGATCTGGGCTTTCTCCTCCGACGCTGCGGCCGGGTCGCTCTCCGAGAGGGGAAGGAACCAGTGGTGCTCGATGCCGACCGGCTGATCCAGTGGCGTGCCTTGCAGGTCGTAACTGCTACTCCCTACCTACCTGATGTCGAGCGCCTGAACGACATATTTCCGGGAGCTAATCTCAACCCCACCGGCTTCCGCGTTCCCCTTCCAGACCGCCCTCCAGAAGAGGTGCTAGCCGACTGCCTGACCCACGCAATCCCGGTATCGCGCAGCCAAATCGTTTACTCCGTATCGCCGGACCCGCCCCGTCACCTCCTCAATGGATCTGATGGTAGCGGCAAGAAGCGACCGCCCTGAAGAGCGCGTCAGTGCACGTAAGTGCTTTGCGTGATCTTCTCCGACGAAGCGCGCTGCAGCGCTCGGAAGGGTTGGTCGCTTCTTGCCGCGAGCCACCCGCCCAGCGTCAGCGGTCCTGAGGACCAACCCTACCGCGAGCTACTTCTGGTTGACGCCGTGACACGCCTGCGCCAACCTTAGGGTTCGTCGCCGGATTCCATCCGCGCGTCCAAATTGCGTTGTTTCTGGGAGTTATGGTGTATTTGCTGGCCTCGCTTCAAGACCTGATCGATCGTATCGCCGTCGCCCTCAGGGTAGACGGCCAAACCGTCCTGCGGAGCGGTTTTCGCGTCCTCGGGATTTGGCTCCTGGCCTGGCTGGGGCTGCGGATCGTCAACCTGATCGCCCGGCGCATCGAGATGTCGGTGGACGACCACGACGACTCGGTCACCACGCTCCGGGAGAAGCGGGGCCAGACGATCGCCCAGCTCCTCCGCAGTGTGGGGCGGGTGGTCATCATTACGCTGGCGGTCCTGCTCACCTTCAATGTGTTCATCAACATCGCGCCGATTCTGGCGGGCGCGGGCATTCTCGGGCTGGCGATCTCGTTCGGAGCCCAGAGCCTGGTCCGCGACATCATCTCCGGGTTTTTCATCCTGCTGGAGAATCAGTTCGCGGTGGGAGATGTGATCGAGGCGGCCGGGAAGAGCGGGGTGGTGGAGCGCATGACCCTGCGCGTGGTGGTCCTCCGGGATCTGGAGGGGACCATGCACGTCATTCCCAACGGAGAGCTGAAGGTGATCAGCAACAAGACCCGCGGCTGGGCCCGAGCCGTGGTGGACATCTCGGTGCCTTACACCGAGGATGTCGATCGAGCGCTTGGCGTGGTGCGGGATGAGGCGGCCCAGTTCTCCACCGATCCGGTCTGGGGGCTCCAGCTCGATGGACCGGTGGAGGTGCTCGGCGTCGAGTCCTTGACCGACAACTCCGTCGTCATCCGGACCCTGCTCAAGACTCAGCCCGGCTCGCAGTGGAACGTGGCCCGCGAGTTCCGCCGCCGGCTGATCAACCGCTTCTCCAAGGAGGCCATCGAGAGCCCCTTCCAGCAGCGGCGGGTGCACGTGACGGTCAAAGGCGGCGCCCCGGGTGAGGCCATGGCAGCGGCCGCGTCGGCCGGAGCCGCCGGCTGATGGCGCTCCGGCTCTACAACACGCTGAGTCGCAAGGTGGAGTCGTTCGAGCCGCTCCAGCCGGGACGGGTCTCGCTCTACACCTGCGGGCCGACCGTCTACAACTACGCGCACATCGGAAACTTCCGGACCTTCCTGTTCGAGGACCTTCTCCGCCGCTGGCTTGAGGCCAGCGGCTATGATGTGTTCCAGGTCATGAACCTGACCGATGTGGACGACCGCACCATCGCCGCCGCACGGGAGAAGGGAATCCCCCTCCGGGAGCACGTGGAGCAGTACATCGAGGCGTTCCACGAGGACCGGCGCTATCTCCGGATCCGGGACGCGTCGGCCTATCCCCGCGCCACCGATTTCATCGGGCCGATGGTGGTGTTGGTGGAGGGATTGCTCAAGAAAGGCGTCGCGTACAAGGGAGAAGACGGGTCGGTCTACTTTTCCATCGCCCGATTTCCCGCCTACGGCCGGCTCTCTCGACTCGACACTCGGCAGCTCAAGGCCGGCGCCAGCCAGCGGGTCAGCAGCGACGAGTACTCCAAGGAAGACGCGCGCGACTTTGCCCTCTGGAAGGCGGCCGAGCCGGGCGATGAGGAAGTGGGCGCCGCCTGGGACGCGCCCTTCGGTCGAGGCAGGCCGGGGTGGCACCTGGAGTGTTCGGCCATGGCGCTCGCGCTGGTCGGCGGGCACTGGGGCACCGACGTCCTCGACATTCACGCCGGGGGCGTGGATCTCATCTTCCCCCATCATGAAGACGAGATCGCGCAGAGCTGCGCCTATACGGGGAAGAATGAGTTCGCCCGCTACTGGCTGCACGGCGAGTTCCTGGATATCGAAGGCACCAAGATGTCGAAGCGGTATGGCAACATCCTCACTCCTCGCGATCTTCGGGAGGATGGAGTCCCCGCTGAAGCGCTTCGCCTTCTGATGTTCGGGACCCATTACCGGAAGAAGCTCGACTGGAGCGACGAGGCGCTGGCGGCGGCGCGAGAAGGATCTCACCGGCTGGGAGAATTCCAGAACCGGCTGCTCCAGGCCAAATCGGAGACCGATTCACCTCGGTTTGTCCGGGCAGCTGAGCAGCTGACCCAGGACCTGGCCGAGGCGCTGGACGACGACCTCAACGCGCCGCGGGCGGTGGCTGCCATGTTCGCCTATATGAATGAAGGGAATGCGGCGCTGGATGCGGGAGACCGTCCGGGGCCGACTGCTATCTCTGCCTGGGAGCGGGCCGAGGGAGTGCTCGGCGTGGCTAGCCAAGTGCGCTCAATAGTCGTGCAGCCTAAGACGGGGGAGTTGGCCGTTACTGGATTCTCGTCAACTGTCGGAGTAACTCCTTCTAAGGTGCCACCTTCCGATCCGGTGGCCGCAGAAGAGTGGGCCAGACTCTGGGCTACTGCACGAGCCCGGTACAAATCGGCAAGAAACTACGCCGAGGCTGATCGTATCCGCGCTCTTTTGGGTGAGCACGGATTTCAGGTACGTGACTCGAGAGACGGATCTATCGAAGTAGTGCGCACAGCCGTGCCCAAAGTTTAGGATCCCTCGGCGGTGACATTCGTAACATTCTGATGCGCAGCGGCACTCTGCACTTCTGTCCAACCATTCTCCATCTCCCGCTGTCTACACCTCAATACCGCAGTGAGCGCGATCCCATTGAAACGGGCTCACTCGCGCCGCGTAGGGATTATGAGGCCTTCGCCCCCGACCGATGAGGACGTCACGCACCATGGGCTCCTCGCTAGATCGTCGTCGTTTCATTGTGATGAGTGGTGCCGGTGCGCTGCTGACCGCGCTCCGGCCGCGCGAGGTGTGGCCCCTCCAAGGCGTCGCTCCCGCGCGGCAGACTCTCCCAGGGCCAAACTGGACTCCCAGTCCCGATCTGCTCCGCTCCCTCCCCCGCATGCTCGAGCTGGCCGGCGTGCCCGGGCTCGCGCTCGGCATCGTCACTCAGGGTCAGGTCTGGAAGGGGGGCTTCGGCCGGGCGACCCTGGAGCCGTTGACCCCCGTCTCCTACGAAACCGTTTTCGAGGCGGTGTCGCTGGGAAAGCCACTGTTCGCCTACGCGGTGCTCCGGCTGGTCGATGCCGGCAAGATCGATCTCGATCGGCCGCTCTACGACTATCTCCCATCTCCAGAGGCCAACAACTCTCGGATGCGGAGAGTCACCGCGACCCATGTGCTCTCGCACACCTCGGGTCTGCCCAACTGGAGAGAGCGGCCCGGCCCGCTGGCGCCGGCGGCCGAGCCCGGCACGACCTTCAGCTACTCCGGCGAAGCGTATTTCTACCTGCAACGCGTGGTCGAGAAGGTGACGGATACGCCATTCGCGCGTTACATGCGTGACGAAATCTTGAGCCCGCTGGGCATGCACCGGAGCAGCTATATCTGGCTGCCGGAGTACGAGTCCCATAAGGCCGCGGGGCGGGACGAGCGGGGGAACGAAGTGGACGTGTATCGGGCCATCGGTCTGGAGGCGGAACATCTGGCCCAGAAGTGGGGCAAGCCGGTGCTCGAGTGGCGCTACGAGGATGCCGTCAAAGCCGTTCCCCTGATCAACCCCAAGTGGCCGGCGGTGCCGCTCTACATCATCCCCAGCGCGGCCGGCTCACTCCTCACCACTGTCAGCGACTACGCCCGATTTCTCGTGCGCGTGGTGGCCCCGCCGTCCGAGCGGGGGCTGGAGCTCAGCCCGGAAGCCAGGACGGCGATGCTCACTCCCCGCATTCAGCTCAACCGCGTGCTGTTCTGGGGTCTGGGGTGGGGGATCCAGCGGGACGAGTACGGCGAGGTCCTCTGGCACTGGGGGGCCAACAACAGCTTCCGCAACTTCGTCATCGCGGACCTGGCCCGCTCGCGCGCCGTGGTGGCGTTCACCAATGGTGAGGCGGGACCCAAGGTCTACGAACGCGTCATCGCGGGCGTCACCGGGCACGATCAGGCGGCCTTTCTCTGGCTGTAGCAGCTCTGGTCCGGCCGAGCCAGCTCGTTGACTCACCCATATTTACTCCTTACTATGCGGCTCACTCCCCTTTCGCCCTGTTCAGGCTGACGTAGCTCAATTGGTAGAGCAGCTGATTTGTAATCAGCAGGTTAGGGGTTCGATTCCCCTCGTCAGCTCGGTTGGCAGAAGCAGCTCAGCCCCGGTGATCCCGGGGCTGCTTTTTTGGAAGGCTCGGCCGCTGAGCCAAATTGGCCCAAGCGTTGCACAGCAAGGTACCTACCCGTAGCTTGGCGGCTCCTCATTTCCCTCTGGAGTCGTCGCTATGCGTATCGCTCCTCCCTTCGTAGCGGCCGCTTGTCTCCTTGCCGTACCGGCCGCGCTCATCGCCCAGGCAACCAAACCCGCCGCGGCATCGTCCGACGCCGCCTACATACGCAACGCAGAAGGCGGTGCCCCCTTCTCGATTTCCAAGGACGCGAGAATCGCCCGCTTCGACAAGGACGGCAACGTGAACGTGGTCCGCGACGGCAGCAACGATTTTACCTGCGCCTCGATTCCCCAGATGGGAATTCCGGCATACTGCGCCGACAAGAACGCCTGGGACTGGATGACTTCGGCCATGTCCCGCAAGGACAAGCCGAGCAACAATGAGCCCGGCGTCGCGTACATGATGCAGGGCGGAGTCCATTACGAGACCGCCGACGGCAAGATCGAGATGACGCCGAGCGCCAAGACTCACAACGTCAAGGAGCCGCCGCACTGGATGCTGATGTGGCCACTCGATCCCGCCAAGACCGGGCTTCCGACTCGGCCCAACGCGTCAGGCGCTTACGTGATGTTCGCCGGCACGCCGTACGCCCACGTGATGGTCTACGAGAATCCGGCGAGGATGAAGAACCTGGCGGGGAAGGGGAGCAGCTCGAAATCGTAGCGTTTGGGGGCGGCAACCCCTTGCACAAGTCGTTGAGTGCCATTACTCTAGTGGTCTGTCTATTTTCGGACGCTCCGAGCCGACGCCTGCTAAGCGCTTAGTAGCCAGCGAATTAGGGGGTCTTATTCTCCTCATCAGCTCCGCAGCGCCCGACAACTCATGTGCTCGACACGGACCCCGCTTCTGTCGGCGGGGTTCTGTCTCACATGAGGGTAGGACGAACGGCTCGGTGGGGTGACCGAGTGGCTAATGGTAGCAGACTGTAAATCTGCCGGGCTAACGCCCTACGTAGGTTCGAATCCTACCCCCACCACTCAGCGGGGAAGCAGGGAGCCGACAACGCGGGTGTAGCTCAGTTGGTAGAGCATCAGCCTTCCAAGCTGAGGGTCGCGGGTTCGAGTCCCGTCGCCCGCTCTCGAGGGGACCAGGGGGTCCCGACAGAAAGGCGCAGCAAACTGAGCGAGATGTCGCTCGCGTAGCTCAGTTGGTAGAGCGCATCCTTGGTAAGGATGAGGTCCGCGGTTCAATCCCGCGCGCGAGCTTGTACCAGGACGGAGAAGGCGGAGAGGCCTGACTCCCGACTTTCAACCAGGATCAGAGGACCAATGGCGAAGGCCAAATTTGAGCGTACCAAGCCGCATGTGAACGTGGGGACGATCGGGCACGTGGACCACGGGAAGACGACGTTGACGGCGGCGATCACGGCGATCCAGGCGAAGAAGGGGCT
>JBGQLP010000076.1:0-10263 GCA_041500125.1 Gemmatimonadota bacterium | reverse complement strand
GGGAGTACGCTCGACACAAGACCGGTGAGCCGCCGATCGTGCGCGAGTCAGGCCAGCTAACAGATTCGGGGCAGCTGGTCGCCCGGGAGCAGGTCGACGATGCGGGTGCCTCCGATGCTGGTTCGAAGGACGACGAGCCCGGGATGCTCCCGCACCACGCGCCCCACGCATGCCGCCGCCGCACCGAGCGGATGCGAGCGGAGACTCGCGAGCGCGGCGTCGCGGGCAGCGGCGGGAACGATGGCCGTCAGCACGCCCTCGTTCGCGACGTACAGGGGATCCAACCCGAGCATGTCACACGCCGCTGCGACGTCGGCCGGCACCGCAATGGCCGCTTCGTTCAGCTCGATCCCGATGCCGGAGGCGGCGGCGATCTCGTTGAGCGCACTGGCCAGGCCGCCTCTGGTCGGATCCCGTAGCACATGGACGTCCCCAGCGAGGGTCTTCCCCAGGCGCTCAACCAGTGGAAGCAGCGTCGCCGAGTCGCTCTCGATGCGGGTCTCAAAGGCGATCCCTTCCCGGGCGGCCATGATCGCCATGCCATGGCGGCCCAGCGGGCCGCTCACCAGGATCGCATCTCCCGCTTCGGCGCGATCCGGGGCCGGGCGGAATCCGGGCTGCATCAGGCCGACTCCCGTAGTGTTGACGAACAGGCCGTCCGCCTTGCCCCGCTCAACCACCTTGGTATCACCGGTCACGAGCGGAACCGCCGCCGCGGCGGCCGCCTGGCCCATCGCCTGTACGATGCGATCCAGGACCTCGAACGGGAGCCCCTCTTCGAGCACGAACCCCGCGGTGAGGTAGAGCGGGCGCGCCCCCATCATCGCGATGTCGTTGAGGGTACCGTGGACCGCGAGTGAGCCGATGTTCCCGCCGGGAAACTCGAGGGGGCTCACCACGAAGGTGTCGGTGGAGATGGCGATCTGTGAGCCCTCGACCGGCACCACGGCCGCGTCGCCCAGACGAAGGAGCGCCGGGTTGGCCAGGTGGGGAAGGAAGCGCTCCTTCAAGAGCGCGGCGCTCAACTTGCCACCGGACCCATGGCCCAGGAGCACCCGGTCGCTCGCGGTGTGCGGCACAGGGCAGGTCAACGTACCGCCGGCGAGGAATTGCTCCGCCATTTCAGACCCCCATCCGCTGGGCGTGCCGGAAGCGCCCATAGTTGTAGTACGCTGCGCAAGCGCCTTCGGAAGAGACCATCGGCGCGCCGAGTGGATGCTCGGGTGTGCAGCGGCAGCCGAACGCGGCGCACTCATGCGGCTTGAGCCGGCCCCGGAGGACATCGCCGGCGCGGCACTCGGATGGCTCCTCCACCTGAATTGTCCCCAGATCGAAGCGGTATTCCGCATCGAAATCGGCGAACTCCTCGCGCAGAGCCAGCCCGCTCCCGGGGATTTGACCGATGCCCCGCCACTGCCGGTCTACCAACCGGAAGACTTCCGCGACCAGGTTCTTGGCGGGGGCAGTACCCTCCCGCCGGACGGAGCGGACGTACTGGTTCTCCACTTCATGGCGACCCTCCTCCAGCTGCCGGACCGCCAGATAGATCCCCTCGACGATATCAACCGGCTCGAATCCGGTCACCACGATGGGCACCCGGTACTCAGCCGCGATCGGCTCGTACTCGGTCCACCCCATCACGGTGCACACGTGCCCCGCAGCCAGAAAGCCCTGGACCCGGTTGTCGGGCGCCGAGAGGATGGCGATCATGGCCGGGGGCACCGTGACGTGAGAGACCAGCATGCTGAAGTTGCGCACGCCGAGCTCGCGGGCGCGCCAGACCGCCATGGCATTGGCCGGCGCGGTGGTCTCAAAGCCCACGGCGAAGAACACCACCTGCTTGTTCGGGTTACCTATGGCGAGCTGCACGGCGTCCAGAGGAGAATACACGACCCGTACCTCTCCGCCCCGGGCCCGGACCTGAAGCAGGTCGCACTCACTGCCCGGGACCCGGAGCATGTCACCGAACGAGGTGAAGATCACCGACGGATCGGCGGCAAGGCGCAGCGCCTTGTCGATCTGCTCCAGAGGGGTGACGCACACCGGGCAGCCGGGGCCGTGAATCATCTCGACGGAATCGCCCAGCAGCTCATCCAGTCCCTGGCGGACGATCGTGTGAGTCTGGCCACCGCAGACCTCCATCAGGACCCACCGCCGGGTCGCGAGCTCGCGGATTCTGGAGATGAGTCCTCGCGCCACCGATGGGTCGCGGTATTCGGTCAGGTACTTCATGGTCCGGCCTCCTCGCCTGCGGCGAGGCTCCGTTCCGCCACCTCGCGTATCCAGTCGAGCTCTTCGAGCTGACTCAGTTCGCGTAACGCCTCGAAGGTGCGGCGCGCCTCCTCCTCATCTACCTTCGAGATGGCAAACCCGACATGGACGATGGCGTAGTCGCCCGGCTGCACCATCCCCGCCAGATAGGCCAGGCAGACGTCCCGGCGTACCCCCGCGAAATCCACCTGTCCCATCAGGAGCCCACGATCGTCGTGCATCTCGACGATCCGTCCCGGTATGCCCAGACACATGAGAACCTCCTCAGGCCAACGTCACGCCAGCTCTCTCGCGGACAAGCTGGGCGGCGGCGACCGCAGCCTGGCCATAACTCACCGCGCCATCGTTGGGTCCCAATCGCCGGGGCAGGAGCACCTCCAGGCCCAGCCGCTCGAGCCGCTCCCGCACCGAGATCAACAGGCGGGCATTCTGGAAGACTCCCCCTCCCAGTGCCACGATCGAGAGGCCGGTGGCCTCGGAGGCACGCCGCGCCAGGCCCGCCGTCGCGCAGGCGATGCTCTCATGCAGGTCGGCAGCGAGATCGGTGAGACACTCGCCCCGCTGGCGTCGCTCGCCCAGCTCGACCAGCAGCGGGAGCGGGTCCAGGACCCAGGAGCAGTCGTCGCCATCGTTTAGGCTGCAGCGGAACTCGCGCCCGGCGCGTCTTCCAGCCAGCGCCTCCAGCTCCATGGCTGCTTGTCCCTCGTAGTGGCTCACCTGCCGCACGCCGAGCACGGCCGCTGCCGCATCGAAGAGCCGCCCCATGGACGAGGCCAGCGGCGTGTTGAGTCGAGACGCGAGCTGGCGCTCGACCACCGCGCGTTCCAGCGGGTTCACTCCGTCGCCGGCGAGTCGGAACGCGGAAGCGCCCGAGGGCTCAGTGGCCAGGAATCCGAGTGCCGCGCGCCAGGGCGCCCGGGCGGCCGCATCGCCACCGGGCATGGGCGCGTACCGAAGGTGGGCAATGCGTCGGTAGCCCTCCAGATCGCAGACCAGGATCTCGGCGCCCCAGACATTGCCATCATCGCCGTACCCGGTTCCATCGTAGGCGATGCCGACCGCGGGGCCGGTGAGTCCGTGCTCGGCGAGAACGGCAGCCACGTGGGCATGATGGTGCTGGACGGTGAGGACCCGCTCCAGGCCGAGCCCCTCCGCGATGCGGGTGGAGAGATAGCCCGGGTGGAGGTCGCGCACGGCGATCTCCGGCTCGATCCGGAACAGGCCACGCAGCCGGGCGAGCGCCTCCTCGAAATGCTCCAGCGTTTCCAGGCTCTCGAGGTCGCCGATGTGCTGGCTGACGAAGGCACACGCCCCGTGCACCAGGGTGAACGTGTTCTTCAGGTGGGGGCCCACCGCGAGCAGCGGTCGCGGGCTGGCGACGGGCAGCTCGAGCGGCAGGGGCGCGTAGCCGCGGGCCCGGCGCAGGAGGATCGAGGTGGTGCCGGCCACCCGGATGACGGAATCGTCGTACCGGGCGACGATCTCCCGGTCGTGCAGGAGGAACCCATCCGCCACCTCACCGAGTCGCACCAGCGCCTCGTCGTTCCCGGTTGCGATCGGCTCCTCGCTGAGATTGCCGCTGGTCATGATCAGGGGTCGGCCCACGAGGTCGAGCAGCAAGTGGTGCAGCGGCGTGCCGGCGAGGAGTACGCCGGCCGTGTCGAGCCCCGGAGCCACGGCTTCGGCCAGCGCGGCGTCCGCCCGGCGCTGGAGAACTACCACGGGCCGCTCGGCCGACGTGAGCAGGCGCCCCTCTTCCGGCCCCACCGACCCGAGTGCCTGCGCCTCGCTCAGGCCGCGAACCATCACCGCGAGCGGCTTTGCCTCCCGATGCTTGCGGGCGCGGAGCCGGGCCACCGCCGCTTCATTGGTGGCGTCCACCGCGAGGTGGAAGCCGCCGAGGCCGCGCAGCGCCAAGACCCCACCACCCAGCAGGAGCGCGGCGGACTGCTGGAGGGCGTCACTATCCCATGCCCGTGCTGGCGGGCTCGTCCCCTGGTACCAGACTCTCGGGCCGCAGATGGCGCAGCTGTTGGTCTCTGAATGAAAGCGGCGGTTGCCGGGAGCCTCGTACTCCCTGGCGCACGCGGGGCACTGGGCAAATCTCCGCATGCTGGTGCGCTCCCGGTCGTAGGGTAGCGCATCGATCACGGTGAAGCGGGGACCACAGTCGGTGCAGGTGATGAACGGATAGCGATACCGCCGGTTGGCCGGGTCGAAGAGCTCGGCCTCGCAAGCCGAACAGATCGCGGCGTCGGGGGGAACCGGCTGCCGGCGGTCGGGCTCTTCCGCGCTCCGCAGGATGGTGAAGCCATCGATGCCGGTGGGGAGCGAAGGCTGGGTCTCCACTCGTTCGATGCGGGCGAGTGGGGGCGCCTCCTGGCGCAGCTCACGCAGGAACTCCTCGAGTCCGACGCCGGTCCCCTCGACCTCGATCTGGACTTCGCCGGAGGCGTTGCGCACCCAACCGGCCAGCCCGTGGCGCAGCGCCAGCCGATGGACGAACGGCCGGAAGCCGACCCCTTGGACCACCCCGGTCACGTCGAGGCGCAGGGCGGCGCGTTTCGGAGCCACGGCACCCACTACGGTGCGGGGATCGTCGCGACGGCGCGCACCTCTTGTCGCAGGAAGCCGTACCACTCGTCCATCCCTTCGCCGGTGAGCGCCGACGTAAAGAAGAAGCGGAGCTCGGGGTTTACCCGCCGCGCATTGGCGACCGCCTCGTCCACGCTGAACCGCAGATGGGGGAGGAGGTCGATCTTATTGAGCACCGCAAAACGCGACTGCTGGAACATCTTGGGATACTTGACCGGTTTGTCCTCGCCTTCGGTGACCGAAAAGACCACGACCTTGGCCTCCTCGCCGAGATCCCAGCTCGCCGGACACACCAGGTTGCCTACGTTCTCGATGAAGAGCAGGCGGGTCCGCTCCAGGTCCAGCGAGCCCAGGGCGGTCTCGACCTGGAGGGCATCGAGGTGGCAAGCCCCATTGGTGACCACTGCCTGGACCAGCCGGGTGGTGCGGCGCGCAAGCCGATCGGCATCGTTCTGAGTCTGGACGTCGCCGGTGACGACCGCGATGTCGAGCTCCTCCCCCAGCTGGTCGAGCGTACGCTCCAGGAGGCTGGTCTTTCCGGAGCCGGGTGACGAAACCAGGTTGAACGCGACCACGCCGGCCCGGTGCAGCCGGTCCCGCACCGCGGCCGCCAGCTCATCGTTGCGGGCCATCACCCGCTCGCGTACCTCAATCGTCCGGACGGCCATCGTCCACCTCCAGATACGCCAGCCGGAGCGCGTCACCGGGAAGTCTGGTGATGACCGGCCGTGCCCCGGTAAATGGCGGCGTGGCCAGGAGCGCCTCGAGGCAGAACTGCAGGTTACCCGGCTCGAGGCCCGCGTCCTGCCCAATCTCGAGCCCTACAGTGACGAGCAGCGGCAGCTCTTCCGGGTCGAGCCGTTCCTCTGCCATGCGACAGACCTCGAGGGCAATGCTTAGCTCATGCACTCGTGAGGGGCTCCAACCGCGTCGCCATATGTCCCCACCGCTCCAACTGCGCTGCGACTGCCGCCAGCAGCTGATCCATCCCGGACTCGACCCCCGGGCTCAAGCCGGGGAACATCTCGACCCGCGCGGGCTGTAGGCCCATTACCACGAGCCTCTCCGGCAGGCCACCCCGCAACTCAGCCAAGGCCAAGACCTCTCGCAGGTCGATCTGATGGGGGGAGAGCTTGAGGCCGAAGTATCGGGGTACCTCCTCGCGCTCGAGCACGACCAGCTCGCCGACCGGTTTGCCGCTGTCGATCGCGTCCAGGAGCAGTAGCTCAGCTGCCTCTTCGATGAGAGGCAACAGGTTCATCCCCCAGGTACCGCCGTCCACCAGGCGCACCGACTCGGGGAGGGTCCACCCCTCGCGCAACCGCTCCAAGGCGGCGATGCCGAGCCCGTCGTCGGCCATGATCGGATTGCCCAGACCAATCACCAGCGTCTCTCCGTGGCCGGCCTCACTCATCGACGAACTCTTGCCTCGAGGGCACGAACCGGCCCCCGCTGATGATGGAGGAGATGGCGCCTCCCCGCTCGAGGAGGTCGGCCCGGGTCGCCAGATAGATGTGGATCGGGATGAAGGTGAGGAATCCCCAGGTGGTCACGTGATGGACGAAGCGCACCACCGGCATCCCCCCTAACAGGGGACCGATCCAGCCGAAGACGGTGAAGAAGAAACCGCCCGGATCGGATTGACCGTAGAGGGCGAACCCGGTGATCACCTGCAGCAGCGCCAGTCCGTAGACTGCCGTATAGCTGAGCTGCTGGAGCGGGTTGTGCCCCAGGTAGTGAGGCGCCTTCTCCGGCTGAATCATCAGGTAGTACTTCACCTGCTTGACCAGGTTGATCCAGTCCCGCGGCCGAACCGGGAACAGGGCCACCCAACGCTCGTATTTATTACCGGCGAAGAGCCAATAGACGCGAACGATCACGGTCGCCACCAGCACGGCGGCCGCGGCGAAGTGGAGAAAGCGGACCCAGCCCATCAGGTAGTGGGAGCTGGTGTCGCCGGTGGTCACGAAGTAGGGGCGTCCGATGTAGAGTCCGGTGACCGCCAGGATCAGGAGCGAGAGCGCCACCAGCCAGTGCATCATCCGAATCGGCCATTCCCACAGATAGACCCAGTGGTAGTCCCCACTGGGGGGCGGCACCTTGTGCGCCAGAGAGATGCCTTTCCATCCCTGGGGCCGCGGCCCAGGCGCCCCTGCCCGGGTGGTCATTGGACGGTCACCTGCGTGATCAGGTTTCCGGTGGCGTCGAGCACGTGGACTCCACAGGCCATGCAGGGATCGAACGAGTGGATCGTGCGGAGGATCTCGAGCGGCTGGTCGGGCTTGAGCAGCGGGTGGTTGTCCACCAGCGCCGCCTCGTAGGGCCCCATCTGTCCCTTCCCGTCCCGGGGCGAGCAGTTCCAGGTGCTGGGGACGACGCACTGGTAGCGGGAGATCTTCCGGTTCTCGATCTGCACCCAGTGTCCCAGCGCGCCCCGGGGCGCGTCGAGGTACCCGTATCCCTGAGCCTTGGCCGGCCAGCTAGCCGGGTCCCACTTGCCGCCCTCGAATGTCCGGGTGTCACCGCTCTTGATCCGTTCAACCAGCCGATCGTACCACACATTCATCCGGCGGGCGAGCAGCACCGTCTCCAACCCACGCGCTGCCACCCGCCCCAGGGTAGAGAAGAGCGCCGCGGGACCGACCTCGAGCCGGTCGAGCACCTCCTTCACCATGGTCCGGATCTCCTCGTGTCCCGCGGCGAACCCGACGAGCGCCCGGGCGAGGGGTCCGACTTCCATGGGCTTTCCGTCGTAGCGGGGGGCCTTCATCCAGGTGTACTTGGGCGAGTCCTGGAGGTACTTCCAGGGGGTCGGAGGGCCGGCATACTTGGGTACGGTCTCGCCTTCATAGGGGTGCAGGCCGGCGTCGTCTCCCTTGGAATACTCGTACCAGGAGCTGGTGATGTACTCCTTGATCTGGTTCTGGTCGTAGGGCCACACCCGGCTCAGATCGCGATTCAGCACGATTCCCCGCGGCAGGTACAGCCGTTCCGTGTCGCGGACGTCTCCGTCGGGAAACTCTCCGACGGCGAGGTAGTTCTTCACCCCGCCTCCGATCGAGGCCCAGTCCTTATAGAAGCCCGCGATGGCGAGGAGGTCAGGCCAGTAGACCTGCTCCACGAACCGCTGAGCGCGGGTGATCATGTCGCGGATGTCGGTCAGCCGCTCGGTGTTGATCGTCGCGGTGTCGTTCAGGTTGATAGCGCAGGCCATGCCTCCAACCAGGAAATTCGGGTGCGGGTTCTTCCCCCCGAAGATCGTGTGCAGGCGGATGATGTCGCGCTGCCAATCGAGCGCCTCCAGATAGTGCGCCACGGCCAGCAGGTTCACCTCGGGCGGAAGCTTGTACGCCGGGTGTCCCCAGTAACCGTTGGTGAAAATCCCAAGTTGACCGCCGGAGACAAACTTCTTCAGCCGCTCCTGCACCTCGCGGAAGTAGGTCTCGGAGTTGTTGGGCCAGGGAGAGATCTTCCGGGCGATGGCCGCCGTGCCGGCCGGATCGGCCTTGAGCGCGCTCACCACGTCCACCCAGTCGAGCGCGTGCAGGTGATAGAAGTGGATGACATGATCCTGCACGAACTGCATGCCGTGGATCAGGTTTCGGATGAGGTTGGCATTGGGCGGAATGGTGATCTCGAGAGCATCTTCCACCGCGCGGCAGGAGGCCACCGCGTGGACGACGGTGCACACCCCGCAGATCCGCTGGGTAAAGGCCCAGGCGTCACGAGGATCGCGTCCCTGCATGACGATTTCGATCCCGCGAAATTGCGTGGAGGTCGCCCAGGCATTGGCGATCCGGCCGTTCTCGGCCTGGGCCTCGATGCGGAGGTGTCCCTCGATCCGGGTGATGGGATCAACGACGACACGGGTCTTAGCCATGGGGCTCCCCCTTGTCCGGGCCTTCGACGATGGGCAGCTCCCGCTCTCTCCGTCGCTGACGGACCTGGTGCACCCCGGTAGCGACGGCGTGCGCGGTCACCCCCGCGGCGGCTCCCAGCGCGAGCGCGGCGCCCAGCAGGTCCACTCTCTGTTCTACGCCGAACCCTCCGACGTCGGGCAGCCGGTCGTAGAACGGCGACATGGTGTCCCAGAAGCCGGGCTCGGTGCAGCCGATACATGGATGGCCGGCACCGATCGGCCAGCTGGTCCGTGTGTTCCACTGAAAGATCGGACAGGGCGAGAAGGTCGCGGGGCCCTTGCAGCCCACCTTATACAGGCACCACCCCTTCCGGGCCGCCTCATCGTCGAACTCCTCGACGAACTGCCCGGCATCGAAATTGGCCCGGCGGGGGCACTGGTCATGGATCCGCGCGCCGTAGGCGAAGAGCGGCCGCCCCTCGGCGTCCAGGTCGGGCAGGCGGTTGAAGGTGAGATAGTGCACGATGGTCGCGGTCACCACGTCGCCGATCGGCGGGCACCCGGCGATGTTCACCACAGGCTTGTCCTTGACCACCTTCGAGACGCCTACGGCGCCGGTCGGGTTGGGACGCGCCGCCTGCACACTGCCCCAATGAGCGCAGGCCCCGATGGCGATTACCGCTGCGGCACCCTTGGCCGCCTCCTCCAGGATCTCCTTCGCGGTCCGGCCACCGATGGTGGTGTAGATGCCGTTGGCCTCGAGCGGGATCGAGCCGGTCACCACCAGCAGGTACTTGCCCGCGTTGGTGCGCATGGAGTCCTGCAGCGCCCGTTCCGCGGCAGTGCCGGCCGCCGCCATGAGGGTGTGGGAGTAATCGAGGGAGACCAGATCCAGCACCAGGTTGCCGATGGTGGGCTCCGCGGTGCGGAGGACGCTCTCGACGCACCCGGTGCACTCCTGGAGCTGAATCCACACCACACTCGGGCGCCGCACGGTCTGGAGCGCCCGCGCGATCTCGGGAACCAGGAGACTGTTTAGGCCGAGGACGGTTGCGAGACTGCCGCAGAATTCGAGGAACTGACGACGGGAGATACCGCGCGATTCCAGGTGCTCACCGAGGGTTTCCCCATCGGCCCAGGGAATGGGACTCGGGACGTACATTGTTCGACTCCTCCGATCTGGGCAGCGCCCTCGGACAGCCGAATGAGACAAACCCGATCACTGCGCGGGCGGCATATGATATGACATGATGCGGAGCCAAGTATGAAGGGCGAATTAATCCCAAGTTAATATTTGATTCCTGGTGCGCCAGCTATCCATGCAGAACACCTCGAACCCGAGGGCGGCCTGCGGTTGGAGGTCCTGATGAAGAACGGCAACCGGCCCGTGGCCGGCCCGGACGGGCAGGTGGGAGAGTTGGACCGGCTGATTGCGGCCGAGGCGCGGATCGCGGGTCGGATGGAGCAGGCCGCAGCCGAGGCACGGGCCCTGGTGGCCTCGGCTCGGGCCCGGGCGGAGGAGGCCGAGCGCCGCTCGC
>JBGQLP010000075.1:0-10547 GCA_041500125.1 Gemmatimonadota bacterium | reverse complement strand
GGTGGGCGACCTGTTCGGGGCCGGCAAGATGTTCCTGCCTCAAGTGGTGAAAAGCGCTCGGGTGATGAAGCGGGCCGTGGCCCATCTGATCCCCTACATCGAGGCCGAGAAGCAGGCGTTGGGAGGCGAGGGCAACGGCCAGGCCAAATCCAACGGCCGCGTGCTACTGGCCACGGTAAAGGGCGACGTGCACGACATCGGGAAGAACATCGTGGGGGTGGTGCTGCAGTGTAACAACTATGAGGTCATCGATCTTGGCGTCATGGTTCCCTCGGCCCGAATTCTGGAGACAGCGCGTCGGGAGAACGTAGACATCATTGGGCTCAGCGGTCTGATCACGCCTTCGCTGGAGGAGATGTCGTTCGTGGCCGGGGAGATGGAGCGCGAAGGATTCACCATCCCGCTACTCATCGGTGGAGCGACTACGTCACGCGTCCATACTGCGGTGAAGATTGAACCCAAGTACCGGGGCCCTACCGTCCACGTGATCGATGCGTCCCGGGCCGTGGGTGTCGCCGGAAACCTGCGGAGCGAGAGCTCGCGGAAGGACTACGTGGCGAGCGTCAAGGCGGAGTACCAGGACGTCCGCACTCAGCGAGGGAGCCGGAAGGCCGAGGAGCGGCGGCAATCCATTGCCGACGCCCGCCGGAACCGGCTCGCAATCGACTGGACGACTATCACCCCGCCCGAGCCCTGCTTCACCGGGGTTCGGACGCTGAAGGACTACCCTCTCGACGAGCTGGTGCCGTTGATAGACTGGACGCCGTTCTTCCAAACCTGGGAGCTGGCGGGACACTATCCGGCCATACTGAACGACCCGCTCACCGGGCCCGCCGCGAGAGGGCTGTTCCAGGACGCAGGTGTCCTTCTGGATCGCATCGTGAGAAAGCGGTTGCTCCGCGCCCAGGGAGTGTTCGGGCTCTTCCCCGCCAACAGCGTCGGCGACGACATCGAGCTGTACACCGACGAGGAGCGGACTCAGCGCAAGGCGGTCATCCATACTATCCGGCAGCAGATGGTGAAGCCTCCTGGACGCCCCAACCTCGCCCTGGCGGACTTCGTGGCTACCCGGGCGTCAGGGAGACCGGATTACCTGGGCGCGTTCGCGGTGACGGCCGGCGTGGGCATAGAGGCTTTGGTGGCACAGTTCGAGGCAGACCACGACGACTACAACGCGATCCTCACCAAGGCTCTGGCCGATCGGCTGGCCGAGGCCTTTGCAGAGCTGTTGCACCGGCGTGTGCGCACGGAATTCTGGGGCTATGCCCGGGATGAGGCGCTCGACAAGGAAGGGTTGATCAAGGAGCGCTACCAGGGCATTCGGCCTGCTCCCGGCTACCCGGCCTGTCCCGACCATACCGAGAAGCGAACCCTGTTCGATCTCCTCGGAGCGGAACGGCAGGCGGGGATGACGCTGACCGAGAGCTTTGCCATGCTGCCGACGGCTTCGGTCAGCGGGTACTACTTCTGGCATCCCCAGGCTCAGTACTTCGGCGTGGGCAAAATCGAGCGCGACCAGGTCGAGGACTACGCCCGCCGGAAGGCGCTCGATGTGGCCACCACCGAGCGCTGGCTGGCCCCCAACCTGAACTACGAACGGTAGGATGCCTACACTCCGCGATTTGATCGACGACAGCCGGGTGCACGTCATCGACGGGGCGATGGGCACCATGCTGTACAGCCGGGGCATGTTCGTGAATGTCTGTTACGACGAGCTGAACCTCAGCCAGCCGGCCCTGGTCCAGGAAGTGCATGAGGCCTACGTCCAGGCGGGGGCGGAGATCCTGGAGACCAACACCTTCGGCGCCAATCCGGTCAAGCTTTCGAGCCACGGCCTGGAAGATGAGACCGAGGTGATCAATCGGAGCGCGGTGGCGATTGCGCGCCGGGCGGCAAACGGCCGAGCGCTGGTCATCGGGGCGATTGGCCCGCTCGGCATCCGGCTGGAGCCGTGGGGACCAACCGCCCGGGAGGAAGCGATCGGGTTCTTCAGCCGCCAGGCTCGTGGCTTATTGGATGGCGAGGTAGACGGATTCATCCTGGAAACCTTCGGCGACCTCCACGAGATGGAGGCGGCGCTCTGCGCAGTAAAAGGTTTGACCGATCTACCGGTCATCGCCCAGATGACGGTGGGACTGGACGGAAACACCACGTACGGGACCAGTGTCGAAACTATCGCGGCTAAGCTGACCGAGCTGGGAGCCGATGTGGTGGGCCTGAACTGTTCGGTGGGCCCCGCAGCAATGTTAGACGCCATCGAGCGGATGGTGGAGCGAACCGACCGGCCCATCTCCGCCCAGCCCAATGCCGGCCTGCCTCGAGCGGTGGATGACCGGCGGATTTACCTCGCCAGCCCGGAATACATGGGATCGTACGCCCGGCGCATGATCCAGGCCGGCGCCCGCTTCATCGGGGGGTGCTGCGGCACTACCCCGGATCACATCAAGAAGATTCACGCCTATGTGGCCAGCGTGCAGCCCAGGCTGGTATCCGTCGGTTTGCCGGCAGCCGGACCGCGCCCCCCGGCCGGCGTGGATCCGGCGCCACTGGCCCAACGGTCAAGGTTGGGGCAGAAGCTCGCCGGTGGCGAGTTCGTGACCAGCGTGGAAATTCTGCCGCCCAAGGGCTGGAATGCGGCCGAGATGATCGAACAATGCCGCGCTCTTCAGCACGCCGGGGTGGACGCCGTCAACGTGCTCGATAGTGCCAGGGCGCAAGGCCGGATGGGCGTGCTGCCGGCGGCGCTGATCGTGCAGCGAGAGGTTGGCATCGAGACCGTCTTCCACTACACCTGCCGCGATCGCAACATGCTGGGCATGCTGAGCGACCTGCTCGGCGCGGCAGCCGGCGGTTTGCGGAACGTGCTCGTCGTGACCGGCGACCCGCCAACCATGGGCCCCTATCCGGACTCGACCGCGGTCTTCGACATCGACAGCATCGGTCTCACCAATCTGCTGCATCGGCTGAATCAGGGCCTGGATCCCGGTGGCAACTCGATCGGCGAGCCCACTCGCTTCGTGGTGGGGGTGGCCCTCAACCAGGGCGCCGACCTGGAGAAGGAGCTCGAAAGATTCGCCTGGAAGCTCGACGCGGGAGCGGATTTTGCCGTCACCCAGCCGGTCTTCGATGCCGATCAGCTGAAAAGGTTTCTCGACCGAGCCCGGCCCCGAGTGCCCGTCATCGCGGGCATCTGGCCCTTGACCTCGCTTCGCAACGCCGAGTTCCTGGCCAATGAGGTTCCCGGCGTGCACCTGCCTGGGAACGTCGTCGAGCGGATGCGTAGAGCTCAGGAGCATGGCACGGCCGCGGCCCGGGCCGAGGGTGTTGCCCTGGCATCCGAGATGATCGAGGCAGTGAAGGGGTTGGTGCAAGGCGTGCAGGTGAGCGCGCCGGCAGGCCGGGTCGGAACCGCGCTCGAAGTCATGGCGTCTTTGAAAGGCGTGAGCGGGAAAGGAAAAGCGTGAGCGGGAAGAAAAACGTCTTTCCTCGCTTACGCTTTTCTTATAGTAGGTCTACAATCCGCCGGTATCTCGTTTCCACCTGCTGGAATCCCAAATTGCTCAAGTAAACCTTATCGGCGCCCACTTCCCGGAGCGCGCGAACCGTCTTGGCGCAGATCTCCTCAGGGGTTAGCCCGGCCTCAAACTCCCGGGTGAGCTCGGCCGCCGGCACTGGGAAAAAATCCGCCAGCTTGGCCAGGGTGGCGGGATTCGCGCTGCGATAGAGGAACACGCCGAACACGCCGGGATAGGGCACCCCTCGACGCCGCGCCTCCTTCAGAAAGCGCTCCACCGCTCGGATGCTGTGGTGGGAAACCACCTGGGTCAGATAGAACTCTGCCTCGAACCGCCCATCCAGCAGGAAATCGACCTGCTCCGCCGCATCCCGGTGGGGGTTGGCCCAACCGCCCAGGTCGAGTCCGGGAACCCGCTTCCGAATCAGGGCGCGCAGCTCCCGGGCGTGTGGCACGCACCGTGGCGGACCCGCGGTGTGATCGCCGCCCAGCACGGTGAGCGCCTCGAAGCCGTGCGAAGATGCGCGCGCCGCATGCATCAGGCAGTATTGGACGGAATGTTTGGATGTCAGGAAGGGGACGATGCGGGATGGGTCGACGTCACCCGCCAGGTTGGCCGTGAGGTGGGCCAGGTTTTCCTCCTCCGACAGCCCCACGGCGTTGTCGGTCAGAAAGATGACCGTGTCCCGCCGGGCCAGGCGCTGGATCGAGTGGTACATGTCGATCCACACTTCCATGGTATCGGCCCGGGAGAGCCCGATCCGCGGCGGTCGCAGCTCAACCGCCGCCAGGGGGCGGTCTTCTCGAAGCCGTTGGAGCAACGAGCTGGCCGAGGAGCGAGTAGTGATTGCCATGGCGTGAGACGGAAACTAACCGGGGCTGGAAGGTCGAGAGCTCGACGCGGCCGTTGAAGCCTTGTGCGGCCACCCGTATCTTCCCGCTGACGCTCAACCCCTCACACTGGCCACCTATGTCCACCCTTTCGGCAGCTACGCCGGCGCTGACCGTCCTGTCCGAGGAAGAAGCCATGTTCCGCGACGCGGTTCGGGAGTTCGCCGAGACCGAAGTCCGGCCTCACGTGCACGACATGGATGAGGCAGCCCACTTCCGGCCGGACATAATTCCCAAGTTTTTCGAGCTCGGTTTGATGGGCATCGAGGTGCCGGAGCAATACGGTGGCAGCGGCGGAAACATTTTCATGGCGGTCCTGGCCATCGAAGAGCTCGCCCGGGTGGACGCATCGGCCGCCATCTATGTGGATGTGCACAACACCCTGGTCAACAATGCTCTGCTCCGCTGGGGCAGCCAGGAGCAGCAAGCGCGGTACTTCCCTCGTCTCACCACCGAGCTGCTCGGTGCCTTTGCCCTCTCGGAGCCAGGAAGCGGGAGTGATGCGTTCGCCCTCGCAACCCGGGCTGAACTCAAAGGGAAGGTGTGGGTGCTCACCGGACGCAAGTTCTGGATCACCAACGGGGCGGAGGCCGGCCTCTTCATCGTCTTCGCCAACGCCGATCCGTCCAAAGGCTACAAGGGGATCACGGGCTTCCTGGTCGAGCGGGACTTTCCGGGATTTTCCATAGGGAAGAAGGAGAACAAACTGGGCATCAGGGCCTCCAGCACCACCGAGCTGATACTCGACGAATGCCTGGTTCCCCAAGAGAATGTGCTCGGCCCGGTCGGGCAGGGCTACAAGATCTCCATTGAGACTTTGAACGAAGGCCGGATCGGCATCGGCGCCCAGATGATCGGTGTCGCCAGCGGCGCGCTCCAGGCCGCCACCGCCTATGTCAAAGAGCGGCGGCAGTTCGGCAAAGCCATTGCCGAGTTTCAGGCGGTCCAGTTCCAACTCGCCCAGATGGCGACCGATCTCGAGGCTGCCCGCCTCATGGTATACAACGCCGCCCGGCTCAAGGATGCGCGCCAGCCGTTTGCCCAGCAGGCCGCGATGGCCAAGCTGTTCAGCTCTCAGGTCGCCGATCGGATCACCTCGGCCTGTCTCGAGCTATTCGGCGGCTATGGCTATTCGAAAGAATATCCGGCCGAGAAATACTATCGAGACGCGAAGATCGGCACGATATACGAGGGAACCAGCAATATGCAGCTGCAGACGATTGCGAAGGCGCTGTTGAAGTAGGTGGGTAGGCGGGTAAGCGGGTAGGCAAGAAAGCGATGAGCTCGAAGACAGACGACCCTCCGGGATCATGCCGAAGGGTCGTCTATCTTGCTTTCTCGCCTACCCGCTTACTGGCTTCCTCGCCTACCCGCCTACTTCTTCTCCCCGGTCCAGATTGTCGGCAGTGTCATGGTGCCGGTGCCGCACGGGTTGAGGGTGACGGGGGAGCTCGCCATGTCCCACTGAACGTCCCGGTGCTCATCCGCGACTGCAACGGAGCAACGCACTCCTCCGCGGCTCATCTGGACCACGGCGTCGGCGCCAGTGGCAATGTTACCGGTTGACGCAATACCGGCGGCCCCCACTGCGGTGGAATCCGCGGGAGGCCGAACCCGGGCTGCCTCATGCTTGGCGAGCTCGGCTGCCTTCTGGGAGACCGTGTCCGCATGGATGCGCTCGGCTGCTGCGGAGTCGTTCGCGACGGCTGCGGTATCCGCGGCCGTGGTGTCCGACTCACCGCCCATCGCCATCTCGGTCTTGGCGGTGTCGGGCCGAGTCAGGATGACCGCAGTGTCCCCGATAGTCGCCGTATCCGCCTGTGTCTGGCTCGAGCTATCCACCCGCGCCGGGACCGCAGTGTCCCCCTGCGCCAGGGCAACGCTGGTGTCCCGCGCCATGGGGGCCGCACCTGCGTTGGTGGTATCGGACGTGACCTCACTGGCGACGGAGGTGTCGGCCGTGGGCTGCTCCGCGGACATGGAGTCGCTCTGGACCGCGGAAACCTGCGCCGTATCGCTGACGTTAGCTGAAGCCGTCGAGCTGTCGTTACCCATTGCCTTATAACCGGCGACGCCCTGCTCACCGCTGTCAGACGCGGCTGCGCGAGCGCCAGTTGTCCCGGTGCGATGTGCGGCCTTCGCGTTGTCGCTCGACGCCTTGTTGTTGCCGGCCGACGGAGCTCCGGCGGTATCCGCCGAAGAGGGCTGCGTGCTTGTCGTAGGCTGCGTGGAAGCGGTCGGCTGGGTTGAGGTGCTCGCCTGGGTGTCAGCCGGGACCACCGCGCCGGTCTGGGTGGTGTCGCGGCCGGCAGAGGCCCGGTCGGAGCGCGAACAGGCTGACGCACCCGCGAGAGCCACGGCACCGGCCACCATCCCCCGGAGCAAGCTGCGGTTGTGAATCGAGAGATGCATGTCTTCTATCCTCCATTGGTTCGTAACTTCTCATGTAGGGCAGCCCCGTGTGGGCGCAGCGCTCACACTAGCTGTAAATGCCAGCCATTGCGGTGAGAGATGACCACCTCTCTCGTGAGTCGGGTCACCGGCGGGTATGCGGGGGTAGCTGGGTAAGCAAGAAAGCAAACGGCACGACCCTCCGGCATTGTTTTGCCGAAGGGTCGTCTGTTTTGCTTACTCACTTACCCACCTACCCGCCTACCTACCTGGAGGTCGAGTCCCGCGACTGCTGCGACGGGTTGTAGCCCGTGGTGTCGCCGGTCCGCGACATCCCGGTGGAGTCCAAACCGCTGGAACTGGACTTATTCCAACTCGAGCTGTCCGCTGATGCCGTTCCGGACGTATCCCGCGAGGAACTGGCTCCAGTCGTATCCCGGCTATAGCCAGTGGTGTCGGCGCCCACCGCGTGGTGGGTGGTATCCCGCTCGATCCCGGAGTAGCCGGCAGTATCCTGCGGACTGCCCTGCCCCTGCTTCTGCAGGAACGTATCCGACGGGGTCTGGCCGGTTCGCGGTACCATGGTGGTATCGCGCTCCATGCCCCGATATCCCGGCGGGTTCTCGGTCTGCGCCCCCACCGAATCGCGGCCACTGGTGGTGTCCCGCGCCGCGGCAGCCTCATTCGGCGTTGTATCGGTGGTACGCGCCTTATTGCCTGCGCACGCCAACCCGCCGATTAGCGCGGCGATGGCGGCATAACGTGTGGAATTATGGACTCGCATTCGACCTCCTCGGATCGCTTGCAGTGATATCACCTGGGTCCCATGCTCGGCTTCGACTCGGCCGGCTAGGCCACTCAAGAGACCGGGACAGCACTAGGCGGCGGCACGCAAACCGCTGTGCCACCCATACATCCCGGACTCAACCACTTCGAATTTTTGCCCCGGGGTATCATACCCGCGGCTGGAGGGCTGTTCTGTGATAGGGGTCACCCCATAACCCCCAAAATCGCGATCCGAGATGGGCTTGAGGGCCCAGGACTTGCTATTTTCCGCCCCTAGAGCGCGCCGGCCTCGAAAGGGGCCACCGGGCGAGGCTTTTCGACACAAGTCGCTAGACACTTTGGCGTTACTCCTCGCGCTGATCCAGGGTATCGGGACTATTTGTCCGCCTTGTAACGACCCGCGAGCGGTTGAAATTGCAGTTGTATAGGCGCAGCAAATCAGCTGGGTGGACCACTCACACATGGAAGCCTCGTGCAATTCTCGGCTCTACCGCGCTGCCTGACCGTGCTGTCCGGATTCGCAGCAATGATGCTCACCTCGGGCTCGGTTCTGGAAGCTCAGACTGATGCCCAGTGGGTCGGCTCACGGATGAACGAATGGTACGCATCGGCTTCCCGGAGAGCTCCGGGTGACTGGGGTATCGCGATCGCTGACCAAAGCGGTCAGATGCTCTGGAGCTACAACGCGGATGCCTCGCTCATGCCGGCTTCCGCGGTGAAGCTGTTTACCACCGGCTATGCCCGCACGGTGCTGGGAGGGACTGCCCGCAAGGCCACCCGACTGGTCGGAACCGGTACCGTGGATCCGGCAACGGGCGAGTGGTTGGGTGAATGGGCCCTGGAACTCAACGGCGATCCCTCCCTGGAACGAGCCGAAGGCTCCGGTCCCACGCTCTACGACCTGGCTTCACAACTGGCCAGCGCCGGAGTCCGCAGACTATCCGGTCCGCTTCAGGTCCAGAGTGCGGATGGACCGGCCACCGCGGTCTATCCCGCGGTATGGTCTCCCCGGCACATGGGCAGGCTCTTCGCTCCTCTGGTTGGGCCCCTCACCCTGCACGAGAACGTCATCTGGGTGACCGTGCAGCCGGGCCAGAGAGTTGGGCAACGGCCCCGCGTCATCGCGACTGCGCCTCTGGGAATCGGCCCTCTGGTGACCGTCAGTGCTACCACCAGCAGCGGCCGGCGGGCTCGTATCCGGCTGGGTGCCAGAAAGGGTGGCTGGGTGGTGACTGGGAAGATCGGGATACGAGCCGGTTCTCGCCGGCTTGCGGCTACTGCGAGCGACCCCAAGGCAGTGCTGGACGCAGCCTGGGGCATGGCCCTCAGCCAGGCGGGCATCGTTTGGAATCGCTCGGCCAAGATGCCGATTTCGTTGGACGGCTCCCCCCGAGTCCTGGCCGAGGTGGCTTCGCCCTCGTTGGACTCACTGGCGAGCGAGATCAACCGGCGGAGCCTCAACGCCGGCGCCGAGCTGCTGCTCCAGTGGGCCGGCGGACAGGACCAGGGCCCCGCGCATCTCATGGAGCACATTCAGGAAGTGACCGGGAGGACTGACGGGGTCTTTTTGGTAGACGGCAGCGGACTGTCGTACCAGGATCGGGTGACCCCGTCCACCTTCATTTCGTATCTCGCCAAATTCCCCACCACCGCCGCGGGTCGGAATTTCCCGCAGCTCTTACCGGCCAACGGGAGCGGGACGCTGCGGCGCCTCAACAGCGGATTTCCCGGCGCGGGGGTCGTCCGAGCCAAGACCGGTACCCTGGGGAGAGTATCCACTGTGGTGGGCTATCTGGGACGGCCTGAGGGCACCTTGCTGGTGTCTCTGATGTATAACGGGTCACGGCCTGGCGCAGCCCGCCGAGCCCAGTGGAATCTGTTTCGCCTGCTCGGGGCCAATGGCGTGGTTATTCCCGCCGACACATCCTCCACCGAGCCGTTGCAGCTCGGTGGCGAGCAGACCGACACTACTGAGGCCTGGATCAGCGCGAGCAAGTCGGACACGACGGTGGTGGATACGGTAGGGACGGAGGCTGATTCGCTAAAGAGCAGATAGTGCGTCCATCAGCAATGCAGAACGGCCCAGCTAGAGCTGGGCCGTTTTGGTTGAACCATCTTGTCGGTCGAGGCCGCTATCCTATAGCTCGCCGTTGATGAAAGCCAGCACGTCTGCTTTGTCCAGGCGAAATACTCCGCCGCTCCCAACGCAGTGGTTGGCACTCCGCGAATAGGAGGTCACCCCGGCAACTACCATGCTGCTGCCGAGGTAATTCGGCCCGCCCGAATCGCCGAAACAGGTACCACCAGTTGAGGCGTTGTTCGAGAGCAAAAGCGAGAAGGGGCCGGTGAGAGGGGTGTTGACCTGAACCAAACGCGGCTCGGCGAACATCCGGATCCGCTGCGACATGATCTTGGGCGGATTACTCGACCCGTTGATGTACTGAAGGCCGTAGCCCACTGCGGTGAAGGTGGTTTGGTTGCCGGGCGTCAGACCGTCGAGTTGGTTCACTGATGGAAGCTGACCGTACTGGCTGGCCGGGAGGTTGACCGGGCTCGACAGGTGGATGATGCCCACGTCATGCAAGAAGAACAGCGCCTCGGTGAATTGAGGATGCGCCTTCCATGACGTGGCCTCGATGGTGTTGGGACCGCCGGGGAAGGGATAGGTCGGGTCGCTCTGGACGTCGGCCTCATTGAAGATCCGAACCCCGCTGAACTCGCCGGGCTCCCCGGCGCAGTGGCCTGCCGTAAGAACGACCGTGGGAGAGATGAGGCTGCCGGAGCAGCGGAAAGCCGGGTGCCCGCCGATGTCCATAATGATGAGGACGGTGCCAGGGTGGCGATTCCCGTCAAGCTCTCCTCCCTTGGTAATGAACGAGGGGTCATTGGTGTTGTTGGAATTGCTGGTCGGTGCGTCATTACACGCACCGATGGCGAGCGCTGCAGCCAGGCTAAGCAGGATGCG
>JBGQLP010000074.1:0-10616 GCA_041500125.1 Gemmatimonadota bacterium | reverse complement strand
GTCCCGTTGCTCGTGCCGGCGAAACCCCGCTCGAACGAGGTCGACTGGGCCACCAGGTTGGTCGCGCCGGTAGGAGTCACCGTCACGGTCACCCGCTTCGACTTGGCCGACAGGTCCGCGATCACGGCGCAGCGCTGGTGCAGGAAGGGTCCGGTGGTCACGTTGACGCAGGTAGTCCCCGCCGCCAGCTGGTCGAACGGCAGGGCACTGAGTCGCCCCACCTCGCTCGAGAGCGCCGCGGTCTGGTAGACCAGGGCGGACGCCGCAGTGGCCTGCTTGGCCGAGCGGAGCAGCAGCACGCTGAGGGCGACGGTGCCGACCGAGAGAATCATCAGCGACACCAGCACTTCGACCAGGGTGAAGCCCCCGGTCTGCTTCGGCAAGCGGATACGCGAGTTCATGGGATGATCCTCACCTGTCCGGCAGTAGTCACGAAGACCGCCCGAGTGCTCGTTCCGGAGGTGATCCGGACGGTCAGGTTCTTATCCGAGATGCCGGGCGGGAAGATCTCCATCGGCAGTACGTTGGCGGGTGCCGCGGTGAACGTCAGGGTCATGACACCCAGATCGCCATCGGCCCGGAGATTCCGGCTGAGCAGGACGGTCCCGGCGCGGTCGGCCACGGTATAGGTCCCCGCGCCGCAGTTGCAGTCCACCCGCACCGGCTTCCGCTGGCGGGCGGCAAGGGTGTACGCGGCCTCCATATCCGAGGCCACCAATGCGATCGAGCGGTTCACCTGGCTCTTGCGAAGGGCGGGCCCGATCTTGATCCCTATCATGGCGGCCATGATGGCAATGACGACGAAGGTGAAAACCATCTCCACCATGGTGAAGCCCCGCCGGCCATTGCTCGGCGAACGTCTAGGAACAGGTCGGTATGTCATGGCTACCCCAATCAGCAGGAAGGGTGCCGTAGGGTCGACACCAACCAAGTATATGGGACAGAATACGTTCTCTGTCCCATCCGCGTCTCTGGATGAAGGATTAGTGCAAACTGAGCGGACTAATACATGACAGCTCTTGCGCGGCCCAAAGCGTCGTTTCACCGGCGTGACGGGCCCGTTACTGGTTCGCCGCAAACCACCCGGCTACGGTGAATCCCACCGGATCGATCTCGTAGTACCGGTTCTTGTAGTAGCGGCCGGTCGTCGGGAAGTAGGGCGGCCCCTTGATGCCGTCGCAGCGGTCATAGGTCCACTGCGGGTTCCAGCCGGTGGCGCCACCACCGGAGCCCTGCATACGGGCGGCGTTCTTTCCCTGGATGGCCGCTCCCACCATGTTGAAGCAGCCGCGGCCCACCGGATTGCCGGCGCAGACCTCGGAGTTGTCGGACCCGGTGCCCAGGGCCTCCGACATGACCGAGTTGAGGGTCAGGACAGCGCCGTTGATGGTCTCATCGGCGGTCTCATCGTAGCCCTTCACGTAGGCCGCCGTGCCCGCCTGGAAGGGCGAGTTCACGCTGTTGTCCTCGATCACGAAGAACTGGGAGGTGAGCACGCCCAGCATGTCGGCCCAGACGGCCCCGTTCTGGTTGCAGTCGGGAATGCTGCCCGGCGCCGTCACGTAGATGAGGTCGTCGGCCAGCAGGACGTTGCCGCTGGCGGCCACCGTGACCTGCCCCCGGACTATTCCGCTGATCCCCACGCTGCCGTTCACGTAGATCACGCCACTGAAGTTCGGATTGAAGGCCCGGTTGATGGGCCAGAGATAGTCGGCCATGGCATTGCCGACGAGCCCACCGCCAAGCGCCGGATGGATGGTCCCGTTGGCGATGGCTGCGGGAGCCGCCCCGGCCCCGTAGCCCGGCCACCTGAGCCACTGGCCGTAGTTGCCCGGCGCCGGGGTGTTCACCACCCAGCCATTGGTGAGCCGGGAATCGCCACCCAGATAGCAGCGGCGGCTGGCCAGGTTGAGCGAGGCCCGCTGATTGGCCAGCGTGCTCGCGGTGTTGTGATTATGCGGGGCCACGCTGGCGTTGTTGTGGTCGGCCGCCGTCATGAACACGCCGCCCGAGACGTCCCCGCAGTTGGGCGAAATGGCATTGGGGTCGGTAGCCGACGCCGTGTTCCACCGGCGGGCGGTCACATAGTTCAGCGCGCCCGCGGTCGTGTTGTTGGCCCGGTAGACCCGGATGAAACCCTCGTTATCATCGGTGAAGTCGCCATCGCCATCGATGTCCACCGGGACGAACTCGATGCGGGTCTGCGGGTTGTAGACCGTCGTGCCCAGTGCGCCACCCGCGATCGACAGGCCCGCCGTGGTCGCGTACCCGTCCAGCGTCGCCAGGCTGGCCGGGGTGGGCAGGTTGATGCGAGCCACGTTCTGCTTGTAGCCCTTCTGGAACGTCCCGTTCGCCACTGCGTTGATGGTGCTGGCCGTGGTCGCCAGACCGTGGAAGACCGCAGGGGTAGCGCTGGCCCCGACGTAGAGCACGCCGTTGGTGTGAATCGGTCCAAACACCTGAATGCCGTTGGCGAACACCACGCTGGACACGGTGGTGTCGTCGAAGCGGGCAAACTGAGAGAACGACTCCTGCGCCAGCTCCGCCCGGCGGACGATAACGGCTCGTCCGGCATTGTCGTCGATTCGGGAGATGACGCTGGCGTACACGCCGAACTGACCGGTTGTGGTACCGCTCTTTCCGGCGAATACGGAGCGGGTGAAGCCGGGGATCACGGCGCCCCCCGCGTCCCGCACCGGCTGCTGGAACTGCAGGATCTTGAAAGGCGCGCCGTCCAGTATGCCAAGCGTACCGTTGAGGGTGTCCCTGCCCCACTCCAGGCCCGCGTCGGCCGAGGCGCGCATCTCCGCGTCCTTCGCGTGGTACTTACCCAGCAGGCTCGCGTTGCCCGAGAGCATGATCGCCCCCACCGCCAGAGTGGCGAGCACGACCAGGAGCAGCAGCGCCATGAACAGCGCCATTCCGCGTTGGTTGCGGATCCCCTGCGTCTTCATCGTATCCTCCAGGACCTGCGGGTATTGGGCGCTAGTTCGGACGAACGGTGGCGCTCACCAGTCTCGCTGATTCGGACGGGGTGCAGTCCTGGGCGCCGACCGCGTACACATAGTCGGTTCCGGCCGCCACCCCGTTGTCGACGAACACGTACGGCGGTGGCTGACCCGTCGCGGGGACGCTGAGGAGCGTGCTCCCAAACGAGGGATCAGCCAGCAGCCGGCGGTAGATGTTGTACTGGTTCACGTCGGTCTCCCCTGCGGCTTCGTCGAACGAAGGGGCCCATTGCAGGGTCACCGCAGGCGGATTGCCTGCCGCGTTCGGGATGACGGTGAGGGCCCCGGTCAGCAGAGGAGCGGTGCCGCAATCCTTGAGCTGAACCAAGCCGTTGTTCGGCAGCCCCACCACAGTCGACACATCCCGCAGCCGCTGCTCCGCTCCGGTCAGCCCGTTGCTCACCCGGATATTGATCCGAACCGCCTTGACGCTGTCGGCCAGGTACGAGTTGGAGGGATCGAGCGCGCTGTCGGCCGGACTGCCGTGGATCGCCACGCTGTGCCGGATGGGCAGCACGATGCCGCTGCCGGCGGCACCGGCCAGAACCAGCGAGTCCCGAGCTGCCGGCGGAACGATCAGCGACAGAGGATGCACGAAGTATTGGAAGAAGGGCCGGCCGGGGTAGGCAAACAGGTTCTTGGCCACCAGCTCGGCCGGCATGGCGTTCACCTTCTCCATCAGCACGAAATCGTTGGGCTCCGCCACGGTTGACGAATCCGGCCGGAAATAGAAGACGATGGTCTCGGCCAGACAGGTGGTCGACGTGTAGTTCATCGCCGGATAGTTGAACACCGTGTTGGGAAAGGTGTAGGCCGAGGCCAGCGGCAGGATCTCATAGGAGCCGACCGGCGCGTCGGGGTTGATGTTGACCGCGCAGCGATCCTGATTCACGTTGGTGAAGTTGGAGTTGAAGGCCACCACATCGTTCCCGCCGTAGATGAACATGGGTTGCTGATTCGCCACCCCGGCGCCGGCGGTCCGAAGTGCCCGATCGATCGTCCCCACGGCGTAGCGCATGTTCTGGGAGAGCTCCATCTTCTGCCCGCTGATCCGGAAGGTGCGAGTCTGGGTGCGGAGCAGCGTGATGGTGGCGCCCATGACCAGCGAGAGGATCACCATGGTCACCAGCATCTCCACCAGCGTAAAGCCGGCGGATGGGCTATAGTGGCGCGGTTTCATGGCTGGGCCACCACCGTGGTGACGTCTATAGCTTGACTCATGGTGGGCTCGGTTACCCGGACCGTCACGACGGTATAGTCCCGCGGGGGTGCGTTCCCGGTCACCCGCGATACGGTCGTGACTCGGCTCATTTGGGGGTAGCCGGGAAAGCCGGTCTGAGTTCCGGCCCAGACGGCGGCCAGAGTGGTATAGCTCGGGTCCATGTCCACCAGGCTGATTCGCTCCCGAGCCACCTCTGCCGCCACGGTTCTCACGGTGGAAGTGGAGACGGTGTGGAGGAACTGGCCGGTGTACCGGGCCACGCTGATCAGGACGGTGGTCAGGATCACCACGGCCAGCATGACCTCGATCAGAGTGAAGCCGCGCCGTTCCATTTAATGGCCTTCCTTCCAGGCCCCGGTGCCATAGGAGAACCAGGCTGCCCGGCCAGTAGCGCGGGAGACTTCTACCGCTCGCACGTCCGCGGTACGTCCGACGCTGAGTCCGTCGATGGTCGTGACGTAGACTCCGCCGTTCTCGCTTGCGCTCCCGTCACGATGGAAGGTCACCATCGGCAGGCCGCCCTGCGTCCGGGTAAAGTTCACGATCGCCGCGCCCATTGGCCGGGCGGGAGCGGCGCCGAGGCCGAAGGTCAGGCCGTCGGGCAGGGCGGTCATGGTCACCCGCTCGCCCAGATCGATCACGTTGTCGTTGTCGGCGTCTTCGTGGATTCGCATCTCGTTGTTGGCGACGTCAAATGCAACCCGAGTATCGGCTTGCCGGCTGATTGCTTGACGTTGGGCGTAGATGAGTGTCGAGGTGACTACCTGGGCGCCGGAGTTGGCTCGGTAGGTGGCTACACCGGAGCGGGGAATGGCCAGCCCCGCCATGAGTCCGATTATCACGATCACCGTGAGGGCTTCGATCAGAGTAAAACCGCGGCGGTTGGTCATATACTGCCTCCAAGTCCAATCGGCAGTCGCAGAAGTCGTCAGGCGCTTGTATCCGGAGAGGGGTTCTGTTACGGCCTGGTAAAGAGCAGGAAGGGTGCCGGGCGGATCGGAAATACAAGGTGTTGCCGCGGGGAGCTTTAGGTCGTTACAATGCGACTCCTGGTGATGAAGAAAACTTCGCGGTCGAGCCACTCTTTGCAGGTCGTTTCTGCTGGCCGTGGAGTGCCGTGTCGGAGAGATGTCAAGTGTTCTCGAAATTGCCGTATCATTGAGCGAGTCAATCGCGTCCCCAGCGGAAAAACCCTCTACCCTAAACCGACTCCATGCGCTCCCGCGAACGCATCCTCGCCAACCTCGAGGCGATCTACCGCGAATCGTATGACCGGGCCAAGCAGGCCTCCGACAACGGGCGGATGATCGACCTGGACAGCGCCTACATGCGTGACCAGCTGATGCTGGAGATTCTGCTCGACATCCGGGATCTCTTCTCGGTGGCCCCCGCCGCGTCCGGTGGAAGCGCGCTGGAGAAGCTGGAAGCCATACGCCGGCTCACCAAGTTTCCTTGAAAGCCACATCTCCCATGCTGCGAACCCCTCATGCCGTGTGGGCCGCCATAGGCCTGGCCGGATTCATCGGATCCAGCGCCGCCGCCACCTTCTCCAAACCCGCCGACCTCGTCCTCTACGGTCGAGTGTGGACCGGAGACTCGAGCAGGCCATGGGCCCAGGCCGTGGCCATCACCGGCAACACGATCGCGGAAGTGGGTGACAGCTCCAGGGTCGCGAGGATGGTGGGGCCGGCCACGAAGGTGCTCGGTGATGGCAGGGGCATGGTGGTCCCCGGCTTCATGGATGGGCATACCCACTTCATTTACGGCGGGCTCCAGCTCACCAGCGTTGACCTGAGAGACGCCGCGTCGCCGGCGGAATTCATCGCCCGGCTCAAGGCGTACGCGGCCAGGCTCAGTCCCGGCGAGTGGATCACCGGGGGCGACTGGGACCACGAGCGTTGGGCCGGTACTCCCCTTCCGGAGCGAAGCTGGATCGATTCGGTGACCCCGAACAACCCGGTCTTCGTAAACCGGCTCGACGGTCACATGGCTCTCGCCAACAGTGCCGCCCTGCGCCGGGCTGGAATCACTCGGAAGACCCGCGACATTCCCGGTGGCACGATCGTCCGCAATCGCGCCGGCGAGCCCACCGGGATTTTCAAGGACGACGCGCAAGATCCGATTCTCGCCGTGATCCCTATTCCCACCGAGACCCAGAGCGATTCGGCCATCGCGCGAGCCTTGAGGTGGGCTGCAAGCAAAGGCGTGACCGCGGTGGCCGACGTCTCCGTGCCCTGGTTCGAGGTCGCGGCACTCAAGCGGGCCCGGGCTCGAGGCGCGCTCACGACCCGGGTCTCGGTGTACGTCCCCCTGGCGGAATGGCGCCGCATGGCCGACACGGTCCGCGCCAACGGCGTGGGCCACGAATGGCTCCGCGTCGCGGGGGTCAAGGGATACGTCGACGGATCTCTCGGGTCCAGGACCGCGCTCTTCTTCCAGCCGTACAACGACGCTCCCGAGACCTCCGGGCTCATGGTGACGCCGGAGGACTCTCTGCGTACGTGGATCGGAGCGGCCGATTCCGCCGGGTTGCAGGTCGCGGTGCATGCCATCGGCGAGCGGGCCAACGGCCTGCTGCTCGACATCTACGACAGCGTGGCCAAGGCTCACGGTCCTCGGGACCGGCGGTTCCGAGTCGAGCACGCCCAGCACCTGCGGCGCCAGGATATCGGTCGGCTGGCTCATAGTGGGGTAATCGCCTCGATGCAGCCGTATCACGCGATCGACGATGGCCGTTGGGCGGAAAAGCGAATCGGACCCGAGCGCATCAAAAACATGTATGTCTTCCGGTCCTTGCTCGACGCGGGCGCTCATCTGGCCTTCGGGTCCGACTGGACCGTGGCCCCGCTCGACCCGATCCTCGGCATCTATGCGGCCGTCACGCGGCGAACCCTCGATGGCAAGAACCCCAACGGCTGGGTGCCCGGTGAAAAGATCACCGTGGAAGAGGCCCTTCGGGCCTACACCAGCGGCAATGCGTACGGCGTGTTTGCCGAGCGCAACCGGGGAAAGCTGGCTCCTGGGTACTTCGCGGACGCGGTGCTGCTGGATCGGGATTTGACGGCGATCCCTCCTGCCGAGATCGAGGGGACTCAAGTACTTGCGACGGTCGTAGGAGGGCGACTCGTTTTTCAGCGATAGCCGCCTGCCCGGCTGGCCCTTCGCCCGCTATCTTCCATGCGTCGTATCCACTATTTGTGACCGTGACCCCGAACCCCGAGCTCCATGGCCACACGCACTTCGGGCCGCGCCAAAAGCTCCACCAAGCTGGAAAAGGCTGAGCTGCTCGATCTCTACCGATTGATGCTGCTGGCCCGTCGGATCGACGATAAGGAGATCCAGCTCAAGCGGCAGAACAAGATTTTCTTCCAGATATCCGGCGCCGGGCACGAGGCCGTGCTCGCGGCTGCCTCCAAGATCTTCCGCCCCGCGTACGACTGGTTCTACACCTACTATCGCGACCGCGCTCTCTGTCTCGGCCTGGGCATGACCCCCACCGAGCAGCTCCTGTCCGCCGTTGGCGCGGCGGACGACCCCAACTCCGGGGGGCGCCAGATGCCCTCCCACTGGGGACACAAGGCCCTCAACATCGTGAGCGCCTCCAGCCCCACCGGAACGCAGTTTCTCCAGGCGGTGGGTTGTGCGGAGGCCTGGCTGCGCTACTCCCGCATTGAGGGGATCCCCGACAAAGACCAGCTGATCCAAGGCGACGAAGTGGTGCTCTGCACCACGGGGGAAGGCACCACCAGCGAGGGTGAGTTCTGGGAGGCGTTGAACACCGCCACCAATCTGAAGCTCCCGGTGGTCTTCCTGGTGGAAGACAACGGCTATGCCATCTCGGTCCCGGTCGAGGTGAACACCCCAGGTGGATCGGTCTCCAAGTTACTCACCGGCTTCCCCGGCTTGTTCATCCAGGAAGTGGACGGCTGTGACGTGCTCGCTTCCTTCGACGTGCTGGTCAAGGCGGTGGACTACGCCCGCGCCAGAAAGGGTCCGGCCCTGGTGCACGCCCGGGTCATTCGGCCCTACAGCCATTCGCTGTCGGACGACGAGGTTCACTATCGCCCACCCGCCGAACGGCAGGCGGATGCCGAACGAGACCCGCTGGCGCGATTTCCCCGCTACCTGCTCGAGCAGGGGATTGCTACGCAGGCCGAGCTGGACCTCATCGCCCGCCAGGTAGAGGAGGAAATTCAGGCCGCGGCCGAGGTGGCTCTGGCCTCCCCCCAGCCGGGCACCGACACGGTCTACCGATACGTCTACTCGCCCGATGTCGATCCAACCTCGGAGCAGTTCGACACCGAGGATGATCCCCGCTTCGTGGGCGATCCCACGACCATGGTCGATCTGCTCAACATCTGTCTCCGCGACGAAATGGCTCGGGATCCCCGGATCGTGATCTTCGGGGAGGACGTGGCTGATTGCAGCCGGGAGAAGAATCTGGGAGACGTGAAGGGAAAGGGCGGGGTGTTCAAGGTGACCTGGGGTCTGCAACGGGCGTTCGGCACCGACCGGGTCTACAACTCACCCCTCGCCGAGGCCAATATCATCGGCCGGGCTATCGGCCTTGCCACCAGGGGACTCAAGCCGGTCGTCGAGATCCAGTTCTTCGACTACATCTGGCCAGCCTACATGCAGCTGCGCAACGAGCTGGCCCTCATGCGCTGGCGCTCGAACAATGCATTCTCAGCCCCGGTGGTGGTGAGAGTGACCTATGGCGGGTATCTGAAGGGTGGCTCGGTGTATCACTCCCAGACCGGCGCCGCGGTGTTCACCGGCGTGCCCGGCTCCGGGTCGTCTGCCCGTCCACCTCGCTCGACGCCAACGGCCTGCTGCGCACGGCCATCCGCTGTGAGGACCCGGTGATCTTCCTGGAGCACAAGCACCTGTACCGGCAGACCTATAACAAGGCGCCGAACCCGGGACCCAACTTCATGATCCCGTTCGGCAAGGCCAAGGTGGTACGGCGCGGCAGCGACTTGACCGTGGTGACCTATGGAGCGGTAGTCCAGCGCACGTTACTGGCGGCGAAGGCCATGGAGGATCAGCATGGGGTGAGCGTCGAGGTCATTGACCTGCGGTCGCTGTCCCCGGTGGACTGGGAGACCATCTACGCCTCGGTGCGGAAAACCAACCGGGTGATCGTGGCCTACGAGGATTCGCTGTCGTGGGGGTATGGCGCCGAGATCGCCGCGAGGATCGCGGATGAGACCTTTGCCCACCTGGACGCCCCGGTCAAGCGGGTGGCGGCCACCGACACCTTCGTCGCCTATGCCCCCGAGCTGGAGGACGTCATCCTGCCCCAGGTGGAGAGTCTGAGGCGGGCGATGGAAGACATCGTAGCGTTCTGATTATTTCAGCGCCTCTCTGATCTCCCCCGCCGCCGCAATCGCGTTGTCCACGTCGCGCGAGAGCGCCTTGGCCTGCTGCGTGGCCTGGGTGATGTCTCCCAGTACCGCCGCCACGCCGGCGGAGCGCAGCCGAAGCAGGTCGAATCGCACGTTCTGCATGGCCAACACGCACGACTCCAGATGGCTGGCCACCTGACTCCGGCGTCCCCGTAGATCCGAGATGGTCTGCCGCTGCCGCTCCAGCAGCCGGAGCCTGCGAGCCCGTTCCGGGTCGTCCGGCTCCCGGGCCAGCCCCGCAATCCGCTCATCGATAGCCGCGAGTCCCTCCGAGTCCAAGTTAGTGTCCATGGCGTGCAGCGTTCGGGCGAGATCGCTGGCCCGCTCGTAGAGCGCATGGACCGTCTCCTCGACCTCGGGGAGCAGCTTTCGCTCGGACGGCGGCAGCTTGGCTAGGAGCTTGATGATCGCGAGGCGGTCGTCGTGCACCTGCATCACCCCCGAGAGATTCGCTCCGTACTCTTCGGCGGTGGGGAGCGGGAGCGGCCGGGCGCTTCGCACTCCCTTGACCCTGGTGGTCTCGACAGCATCGGGGGCCGGCGGACGACTCAGCACATCCCGCCAGCTGTACCCCGTCTGCCAGAGGGTGGCGTAGTTCCGGAGCAGCCCGATTCCCATTCCGAACATGGGGAAGAGGAACCAGGGGTGCTCGATTCCGGTGGCGACGTTGATCCCTATGCAGCCCGCCGAAACCGCCGCCCAGCTGGCAAACTGACCCCGAACCTTCTGAATGATCTTGGGCTCCCCGGTATCGGGCACTGGGAGATGGCTCCCCCGCTCCCGGCGCGATTGCCGCTTCTGCTCGCGGGCGAGATCGCGCGGACGCCGCAGCTCTGGCAGCGGACGAGGACTGATGGGGGCCGAAGCCCTGGCGCTTCCGGGAGCGCGGGGCCGAATGGGACGCCGGCCAGCGTCCGCCAGCTTCGATCCCGGACTGGTCGGCCGGTAGCCATTGACGACCCGGCTCTCCAGCGCCCG
>JBGQLP010000073.1:0-10632 GCA_041500125.1 Gemmatimonadota bacterium | reverse complement strand
CCCGGCTTGGCCCGCTGGCGCAGGGGATACTCGGCGATGTGCTCCCTGAGCTCGGCAAAGATGGTGGGCCGCTCCGGCCGGGGCCCCACGATGTTCATCTCGCCCTTGAGCACGTTGAGCAGCTGGGGCAGCTCATCCAGCCGGTACTGGCGCAGCAGCCGGCCGATGGGAGTGACCCGGGGATCGCGCTGCTGGGCCCAGACCGCCCCGCTGTGGTGCTCGGCATCCACCCGCATGGTGCGGAACTTATAGATGGTGAAGGGCCGCCCGCCGATATCGCGTTCCCGCCGATGATTCTGGCAGGCATCGATCGGCAGCCGCCGGTCCTGTCCGACCCGGACCTGAGTGTAGAGCACCGGACCGTCGGAGGTGAGCCAGACCAGCAGGGCAAGGAGTGCGAAAACCGGCAGCAACAGAACGAGGGCGGTCAAAGCCAGGAAGAAATTCAGGCCGCGGTGTACCAGCTCGGCCTGCCGGGCGCCGGACGCAGGTCCGATGGGGGGTCCCCAGAGCCTCTGAATCGTGGGCAGGGCCCCTGCAGCGCCCGCCCGTTCAACCAGAGACTCCATCCAACGAATCACGCAAACCGTCCCTGAGGAGCGAGTTCCAAGTGGGCCATCCCAAGTCCCCGGGAGCACGATCTATGCCCACTATGCAGGGGATGGCAACGGCCTGAGAGTCTGAGTGCAAGACATTTATTAGCAGTGCATTAGCTTACGCGAAACCGGGGCAGGAGGAGCCGACAAAGGGTTGCCTAATGTGGTGATTCGTCAACACGGCTTTTACCAGGCGCTACAACCTGGCGGGTCATTTGCGGGTGTGACATGCTGCCAGGCGTTCCGGATTTATCAAGGCTGACGAAGCTCAAATGTCAGGTGTTCTCCGAGCCACGGCTCGCTGATAGTGGCCCGGTCGATCAATGCGAGTCCCTCGTCTTCGAGTCGTGAGACTAGCGCCGAGACAGTTGGCCAGGCAAACGACTCGTAGTAAGCGAATTTCGTCCCCTCAGCATCGCCTGCCATTGCCTCAATCAGCACCTGCCCTGTGGGGACGAGGACGCGCCGCATCTCTGCGACCACGGCTTTCAAATCGCGTACATGGTCGAGGGAATTGGTAAAGACGATATCCACGACCTGGTCGGGAAACTGGAGCCCGTGGAAGTCCCCGGCCACCACATAGGGGTTGTCGATACCCGGGTTCAGATCGATACCGAGCGCAAAACACCCGCAATCCAGAAACGCCCGGACCTCGCCTCCCCGCCGGGCGGCGAGGCAGAGGACACGGCTACCCCGTCGAATGCCTTTCTGACGGAGCCGAGCCGCGAGGGCGGAGTGCAGGCGCGTATCGCAGCACCGGAGCCCCTCGCTGTCCATGTAAGCCAGTTTCGAGCGTTGGTGCGCACGGTACTGCTCATGGCTGGTGTATTGACGTTGGCTGAAGCCTTCTTCTTGGCCATTCCACCCGATTCCGAGCCGCCACTCACGCCACCGGGTGTACGCGGGGAGTAGGAAGGGCCGGAGGCCGAGGGCCCGAAGGAGCCGCCTGAGATGGCGCATCATGCTAGAGGGTCACGCCCGCAGCGCCCACCAGCGAACCAGCAGGGTGGTTCCCAAGGCGAGGAGTAAATGGATGGCTCCTGAGTGCGGGCCCACGCCAAAGGTGAGCACCGCCCACACAGCCAGCGAAACGAGCGCCAGAAGAAGCGTCATGGACATGCACGAACCTCGTTGGTGGTCGGTTGACGGTCCCGGGGTGCTGTCCTATCTTAAACCCGAGTGAGCGGTAGCGGGGAGCCACGTTATTGAGCCAACAGGTCCGATGAAGGACCCGAATGCCGTGGCCGATGTCATGCCCCTCGGGGGAAGGCAGACGTCATGGTGAGGGTGCCGAGCTTTCTCATTGGGCTTCAATAACCCTCTCCGTTGCCGTTTCACTCGGCGCCGATCTGCTTAGGTCGGCGTTTTTTTGGGCTGGGAGCTAGGAGCCAAGGGCTGGGAGTGATTTCCTTGGACCGACTAGGCTGTACCGACTAGCTTCTATTGATGCTCCTAGCTCCTAGCTCCTAGCTCCCAGCTCACATGCCCCGCTGCAGCGTCACCCGCCGCGTGCATTTCAATGCCGCGCACCGCCTGTTCAATCCCCGGTTTTCGGAGCAATGGAACCGGGAGACGTTCGGCGAGTGCAGCAATGCAAACTTCCATGGCCACAACTATGAGCTCGAGCTCACGGTGGAGGGCGAAATCCATCCCGACACCGGGTACGTCATGGACCTCAACCGGCTGAGGGACCTGGCCCAGGAACGTTTGCTGCGCCATCTGGACCACAAGAACCTCAACCTCGACGTGCCCTGGTTCCAATCCTTGATCCCGACCTCCGAAAACATCGCCCTGGTCTGCTGGCGCGAGCTGCGCTCGGCCGTGCCGGCCGAGCTGGAGCTTCGGCTTCGACTGTGGGAGACCCCGAGGAATTATGTCGACTATGAAGGGGCGTGAAGACTCGGTAAAGGCCCGCCCGGAGCGCACCCGGGTCACTCACCCGGAGCTGGGCAGACCGCATCCGGAGCCGTTTGCCGATAAAGTGCGGGACATCCTGGCCGCTCTGGGTGAGGATCCTGCCCGGGAGGGACTGCTCAAGACGCCCGAGCGGGTCGAGGCCTCGTTGCGCTTTCTCACCCAGGGCTATCGGATGACCGTCGAGGAGGTGATCGGCGACGCCCTGTTCGAAGAGTCGCACCAGAGCATGATCATGGTGCGGGACATCGAGCTTTACTCGCTGTGCGAGCACCACCTGCTGCCGTTCTTCGGCCGGGCCCACGTGGCCTACATCCCCAACGGCAGGATTCTGGGACTGTCCAAGGTCGCCCGGATCGTGGATCTCTTTGCCCGCCGGCTCCAGGTGCAGGAGCGGCTCACTGACCAGATCGCCGACGCCATCATGGACGTGCTCCGGCCCACCGGGGTCGGAGTGGTCATCGAAGCCGCTCACTTCTGCATGATGATGCGAGGCGTAGAGAAACAGAATTCCCGGGCGGTCACCAGCGCGCTGCGCGGCATCTTTCGGGACGACTCCAAGACCCGGGACGAATTCCTGCGGCTGGCCCACGGGGGTCGTCTCCCCGAGTGAGTCTCGTGGCCGGCCGGGTGGCGCTCGTCACCGGCGCGTCACGCGGCATCGGGGCTGCCACAGCAGAGGTGCTGGCGCGCGAGGGCGCGACCGTGATCCGGGTGGCCCGAACGCTCAGGGAGGGTGCTCACGGCCGCTTTCAGGACATTCCCTGCGACCTGACTGATGAAGCGCAGGTTGGCCGGCTTGCGGCCCGGGTGATCGAGCAGCACGGCGCGCCGGACATCGTGGTGAGCAACGCGGGCGCCTTTCTGCTCCGGCCGCTCGAGTCCACCAGCGCAAAGGAGCTCGAGCTGCAGCTCGCGGCCAACATCGAGGCTCCATTTGCGGTGGCCAAGGGATTTCTGCCCGCCATGCGGGCTGCGGGCCGGGGCAGCTTCATCACTGTAGGGAGTGTGGCCGACCACATCGGCTTTCCCGAGAACGCAGCGTACGCCGCCAGCAAGTACGGGCTTCGTGGACTGCACGAGACCCTTCTGGCGGAGTATTCTGGAACCGGCGTCCGGCTCACTCTCGTGTCTCCCGGCCCGACCGACACTGCGGTCTGGGACCTGGTCGACCCCGACCACCGGGAAGGTTTCCTTCCTCGAGCCGCAATGCTGACTTCCGCGGACGTGGCCGAGGCAATTCTCTTCGTCGCGTCGCGACCGCCGCATGTGCTCATCGACTGGTTGCGTCTGGGGCCGGCCGGAGTACCGCGGCACTGATCAGCAGCATATTCCATCACCCATAGCTGTCGCGGGAGCTGCATGATGGCAGGCAATTGGAAACTTGTTCTCGCCCTGACTTGCGTAGCCGGAGCACGGGTGGCAGCTCAGGGGCCGCTACCTCCTCTGCCGGACAGCACCGGGTGGGGAGTGCATGTGCTCTCCGTCGCTCGGGACGCGCAAGGGGCGATCTGGGTCGGCACCTATGGACAAGGGATCTTCCGGCTTCCGCTCGGCGCAACCGCCTGGCAGCCGATCCGGCACGACACCACGGGCCATTCGATCTCCTGGGACTTTGTCCAGGCCCTCGCCTTCGGCTCCCGAGGAGAGGTGTGGTATGGAACGGTAGGGAACGGGTGGGGCGTCTCCACCGACAATGGCGCCACCTGGAAGAACTGGACCTTCAAGGAGCTCGGCCCGGAGTGGCAGTACGTGGTCCCCTCCGGCATCGTGGTGCGAGGAGATACCACGGTCATCGGCACCGCCGATGGCTTGCAGGTCACCACCGATAACGGGAACAAGTGGACCGCCATCACCGACGCGGTCGGCCCCAGCGCCCGGGGACCGGCCGATACCGTGTACCCGATCCTTCCCAGCGAGTACGTGCGCCGGGTGGCCGCCGACCGGCGCGGCTGGACGGTGGCCACGCTGCGGGGAAATTTGCGGCTCCATCGTACCGCGACGGGATGGCAGAGCGAGCCGCTGGCCGCGGCCGCATTCCCTCCGGCCAATGCCCTGCTCATCGGGCGCCAGCTGATCGTGGGGACCACCTGCGGACTGCGGCCGGTGAGCGATACCTTGCCCTGTCTCCGGCAGCAAGGGGATTCAGCCGCCCCACCCCGCAATCCACTGACCACCTGGTTCCGCCGCCCCATCGGGACGAGCGACAACAGCTTCATCGACCAGACCTACCGTTACGGCTCGACGATGGGAGGGAACTTTCAGCAGCACCAGGGGGTCGAGTTCAACAACCCGGATGGCACGCCGGTGCTCGCGATCGGCTCGGGCAAGGTGGTCTACGCCGGGAGGGCGGAGCAGGGCGCGCTGACGGTCACCATCCGGCACGACACCACGGTTACCGCCCACGGCAAGAAATACCGGATCTACTCGACCTACTATCACAATTCCGCTCTCAAGGTCAAACTGGGCCAGCGAGTCACCAAGGGAATGGTGATCGCCCGGGTGGGGAACACCGGCCGGGCCACGAACGATCATCTGCACCTGGAGATGTCCGCTTCTCCCACCGACTCGATCGGTGCCATCGTGGATTCGCTGCAGCGATTCCCCGCGTACACCAGCAATCCGGAGCTCTGGATCGAGCCGCTTCCCAACACCGGGATCGTGGCGGGACAGGTGTTCGATGCGGCCGGGGCGCCGGTTCCGCAGGCTCGGATCTATGGGATACTGAAGCGGGATCCGGCGGAGACGCCGTTCTCCTACGCCGAGACGTACGGCGACAAGGCGCACCCGCACCCGCTGTATGGCGAGCACTTCGCCGTCAGCGACGTGCCGGAAGGGACCTACGTGGTCGGAACCGAGATCGAGGGGAAGAAGGTGTTCCGGACGATTACGGTGGAGGCGGGAAAGCTGACGTGGGTGGTGTTTAAGCCGTGAGTGTCTAGGCCCCATACCCAGCCATCGCTCCGGGCGAGCCATCTGCGTTCAGGCCGCTGCAGTGCGCTGCGTAAGAGGAGATCCAGCACAGAGGCGACCGCGCACTGACGCGGCCTTCACTTGACGGCTCACCCTCCGCTGCCCCGCCATGTTCATTGAGCTCACCGACCACCTGCGCTGTCCCGCCGATCACGACGAGAGCTTTCTCGTCCTGCTGCCCGATCGTATGGAAGGCCGTTCGGTACTGGCGGGGCACCTCGGCTGCCCGGTGTGCGGCCGAACCTACGAGGTCAGGAACGGTGTTCTGGATCTGGGTGACGCTCCTGAGTGGCCAGAGGAGCGCGAGACCGTACTCGATGCCGCAGCGGTCAACGCACTCACCGGACTGCACGGGCCGGGTGGCTACCTGACGCTGGTGGGGTCGGTCGCGTCGCTGTGGCGGGAGGTGGCGGAGCTGAATCCCGGAGTGGCGCTGGTCGCGGTGAATCCTGGGGCCAGCGTGACCGGGGCTCCCGGTCTCAGCGCGCTTCGGGCAGGACGAATCCCGCTCAAGTCGGGGTCCATGCGTGGAGTCGTGCTGGGGAGGCGTTACGGAGCGGGATCGGACTGGATCAGCGAAGCGGCGCGAGTAGTGCTTCCGGGACTGCGTGTTGTGGGCGAGGGGCCAGATCCGTCATCATCAGTTATCGACCTGATGGCGAGCGCCGACGGAGTCTGGGTGGGTACGAAGAAGCGATAAACGTGGGCAGTCCCACCTGATCACCCATCTGCATAAAGCGCTTCGATTGCGTCCCGATGGCGCTGTTCCACCACCCGACGCTTGATCTTGAGCGTGGGCGTGAGCTCGCCCGCCTCCACGCTGAAATCCCGGGGCAATAGCAACAGCTTCTTCGGCATCTCGAAATGGGCCAGGTCCTGCAAGGTCGCCCCAACCTCCTTCTCCATCTTGGCCCGCACCTCCGGCAGGGCCAGCAGCGCCGCCATGTCCGTGGTCGGCAGTCCCTCCCGCGTCGCCCAGGAGCCAAGGGTCTCGTAGTTCGGCACAATGAGCATGATGGGAAACCGCCGGCGATCGCCCAACATCACGGCATTGGATACGAACTTGCTCGTCTTGGCCAGGCTCTCGATCGGCTGGGGAGCGATGTTCTTGCCTCCCGCGGTGACGATGAGATCCTTCTTGCGATCGGTGATCTTCAGGAACCCGTCCTGATCGAGCTGGCCGATGTCGCCGGTGTGGAACCAGCCGTCGGGATCGATGGCGTCGGCGGTCGCGGCGGCCTTCCGGTAGTAACCGGGCATCACGTTCGGCCCCCGAGTCAGAATCTCTCCGTCAGCCGCGATCTTCACTTCCACCCCGGGGATCGGCCGGCCCACGGTCCCCAGCCGGAGATGCTTGAAGGTATTGACCGCCATGACCGGGGAGGTCTCGGTGAGGCCGTAGCCCTCGAGAATCGGCATGCCGGCCGCGTGGAAGAACCGGGCGATCTCGGCTGAAAGCGGCGCTCCCCCCGAGATGAAGAAGCGGAGTCGTCCGCCGGTGCGGGCCCGCAGCTTGGCAAAGACCAGCCGATCGGCCAGCCAATAGTTGGCGGACAACGCGGGCGACATCGTCCCGCCCGCCAGACGCTGATCCACCCAGGTCTCGCCGACAGCCTTGGCCCAGAAAAACAGCCGGCGCTTGAGGGCCGAACCGCTCCGCACCCGCTCCAGCACTCGGCCGTAAATCTTCTCGTACAGGCGGGGCACCGAGGCCATGAGCGTGGGGCGCAGGTGTTCCATGTCCGCCGCCACCGTGTCCACGCTCTCGGCGTAATTGATCAACACCCCGGAGTGGAACATCGAATAGTGGCCGAACATCCGCTCGAAGATGTGCGAGAGCGGGAGAAACGACAGGCACTCGTCGTTCTCACTGAAGCTGAACAGCCGGCAGCAGGTCGTGACGTTGGAGGTGATGTTGCCGTGGGTGAGCATGACGCCCTTCATGTCACCGGTGGTGCCCGAGGTGTAGATCAGCGTCGCCAGATCGTCCACCTTCACCGCCAGCGCGTCCTGCTGCCAGCTCGGGTACCGAGCTCGCGCGGCACGGCCACGGGCGCACACCTGCTCCAGGCTCAGCGCCCCCGAGCCTGCACTCGCGTCGTCGAAGACGATCACGTGACGCAGGGCGGGGATCTGCTGCCGGATGCTCTGGATCTTCTCCAGCTGGTGACGGGAGGAGACGAACACGGCGACCGCGCCCGAGTCGCACAAGTTGTGTTCCACTTGCTTGGCGGGCAGCGTGGGGTAGATCGGCACATCGGTGCAGCGCGCCGCAAGGCAGGCGTAGTCGGCGATGGCCCATTCGGGCCGGTTTTCCGACAGGATGGCAATCCGATCGCCGGGGCGGATTCCCAGCTCCAGCAGACCGAGACTCAGGTCCTGGACCCGGTCGGCGAGCTCGCGGTAGCTCAGGTGATACCACTCGCTACCCCGCTTGGCCCGAACGGCTATCGGGCGGGAGCCGAAACGCTCGAGCGCCCCGAAATACAGCTCGTTGAGGGTCCGCGCCGTCGCAGCCCCCTTATTGGAAGGTGACGGTGAACCGCTGGCCGGACCCGGGAACGATGCTCCCCCCGGTCCGGAATGAGCGTACTTCGACGATGGCTGTGGCTGGTTGAGCGGCATTGAGTCGGGTTAGGGTCACGGACGAGACCGCACCATCCGTGCCAGTGGAGAGGGTGTCCACCAGGACGCCCCCGGGAAGCTGGACCGAGTTGTCCGCCGGACTGAGGACGGTATAGATGACCGGCCGGGACGCCAGCGGGCCAGCCGAAAGGCTTTGCACACTCGCTACCAGAGGTGGCGAGGCCGCGACGGCCGGTGCCACGGTGAACAGCGAGTCGGTGACGACCAGCGTATCTGCCCGGGCGATGACGGTGAACGACACCAGGCTGGAGGCCAGTGACCCGACGAACGCCTGCACTCTGCCGGTTCCGGCAGATACCCCGGTGATCACTCCGGCCTGGTCCACCGTCAGGGTGGGATCGGGAGCGCGCCAGATGATCTCGGCGGACACCGGGTTGCCGTTCTTATCCAGCGCCTGGGCGGAGAGCGGCAGGGTCTCGCCGACTTCGATGGTCTTGAGGGCGGGGGTTCGGATCTCGAGGCCGACTACGCCGCCGGCGCCTTCGGTGAGATTGCTGCAGCCCAACGTCACCAGAGAGACAACGAGGAGAGCCGGACCCTTCACGTCGTCTCCGGTGCGGGGCTACCGGCGCCGATCTCCTTCAGCGCGGTCTCGGCGTGTCGGATCCACCGTTCGGCATCGGGTCCCTTGGGCGGCCGGGCAAGAAAGGCGCGCAGGTGGTCGGCCGCCTGCTGGTTGTCGCCCCGTTTCAGCAGCAGAAAGGCGACGCCGTAGTGCGCTCCGCCGAGGCCGTCGTCCAGCTCCAGGGCGCGCTTGTAGTGCCGGATGGCTTCTTCCGGCTGCCCGGTCTTGGTGAAGGCGATCGCCATGTTGAGCAGAATGCGTGAATCGGCGGGATTGTCTCGGAACGCCAGCCGATACGAGGTCAAGGCCGACTCGAAGTCGCCCTGGCGCTCGAGGGCGAGGCCCTCGTTGAGGTAATCCAGTCGTTGGGGGTTCACGGTTCCCCGAGATCCCTTACCGAACATGCGTCGCCAGAAGCTCATGCCGAGCAGGGCTTTCCGAGCAAAGTCGAACGGGGACAACACGTTGGGAACGGCATAAGATAGAGTCAAAAGGGTCCAGGGTCAAAGGTAACGGTCGAGGGTGAAAGTCTAAGACCTTTTCAACCCTAGACGTATCCCCTTCGGCAGTAGACCTTGTCTTTAGACGTTTTTCCCTAGACCTTGACCGTAGACCTTTTCGACCTCGACCCTCGACCCTGGACCTTTCACCACCATGCGCCGCTCCGCCCCTTCCGGCCCTCGTGGAGTCCTCGAGGTGGACTGGCCGTTCTTCGGGGAGATCTGCCGCGCATTGGCGCTGCGAGTGGCCCGGGAGTATCAGCCCGACATCGTCCTTGGCATCGCCAAGGCCGGAGTGATTCCCGGCGTAGTCGTCGCGTCCATCATGCAGACCGACTTCGCCTCGATGACCGTCACTCGGCAAGAGGCGGGGGCTCAGCCGATGTTGGTGTCAGGTCCACCGCCCTCGATTCGCGGCCGCAGGGTGCTGGTAGTGGATGAGACCTGCGACACCGGGAGCACGATGAAGCTGGCGCTCAGCGAGGTGCGCGCCCTGAAGCCCGCCGAGGTGAAGAGCGCGGTCTCATTCAAGACCGGCGAGTACTCACCCGACTTCCACGCCTTCGCGACTGACAACTTCATCATCCTGCCCTGGGACCGGGAGATCATCCAGGGCGGGGAGATCATCGTGCGCCCCGATTACGCGGCCAGACTGTAAGAGCCTAGACTCTCAGCGGCAACTTCCGCCTCCGCAGCTTCCCTGCGTCGTCTCGTCGTCGAGACTCCATACCCATCGTGCAATGGCGCGGGCCAGCTCCTCGCCTTTCTTGTATACGTAGCGCAACAGGTCGCGTGGCCGCTGACGTTCAACTTTCCCGTCCTTTGTCTGGGTGACGAACACGGACTTGCCGCTTGTCCCGCTCGAGTCTGTCTGTACCCACCAATAGGTGACTAGCCCCGGTTTGAGGCCGAACTTTGCGTATCCCTCTGTTTCGCTGCCAGGGATTGAGAGTCGGGCGATAATTCTGCCCTGCCTCAAGTCGTCCTCGCTGTAGTTCTGAGCGCCGATCGCCGGCTCGATTTTCGCAATCGGCCCGTAGCGACAGGTGTGGATCTTCTTCTCATCACCGGGACAGGGTGCTCCCGGCGGGGTGCCGATGACTGTCAGCGGCTGCGAGTCGCTGACTTCCGGCGCGGGGTCGAATTTTACGTCATGCAAGCATGCATCCAACTGGGCTGCGGTCGACGGGGCGGTGCCCTTGGGGCAATCTGCCAGGGGTACGGGAGCGGGGGACGGCTTTGGGCAGCATGCCGCGAACATGACTCCTGCTAGAGCGAGGGCCATCCTGGTCATAACACCTCCTCGAAGGCGAGTTCTGCCATCGGGTCAGTTTCCCTGACCCCCAACAATCTCCCGCATCGTCCTTACCGTTGGCTGAAGCTCTGGGTCGGCACCGGACCAGAGCAGCAGTACGTTCCGCGCCCAGCGTTTCGCCGT
>JBGQLP010000072.1:0-11549 GCA_041500125.1 Gemmatimonadota bacterium | reverse complement strand
GGGCCGTTTGGTGGTTCGGCTCGTTTTTCCTTCTCTGTCGGGCGGTCGGCCTGGCCGCCGGTCCGCCTGTCCGCCTGTCCGGCCGTCCGCCTGTCCGCCCGCCCGCCTGTCCGCCTGTCCGGCCGTCCGCCTGTCCGCCCGCCCACCTGTCTTGCGAACGCCCGGACATTCGTCATATATGAGAGAAGGCGATTCGCCCTCGATTCGTCTGAGGCATCCGCCATGCGCCTCACCCTCCTGGAATCCGACCGCAGCTTCCTGCAGAGCGCGGAGTGTGCCACTGCGGCCATCGTGGTGCACGCCGGGCTGATATTGTTTGCCGCCACGGCGACCCACGGGGGACGGCAGATCCCCATCGACGAGCGGGAGGCCCGGGTGTTCTTCCTCCTGCCGCCCGACCGGGTGGACGAGCGCTCCCGGCAATTCGATCTCATGCACTTGGGCAAGCTGGGCAGCGATTTGGAGGACTGGAAGGAGGTCACCGAGCCGGACGAGGGGTTCCAGATTCGGGAACGGGCCTACGGCGCCCGGGGACGGGGCGGCCGCACCGGTGCCAAGGGCCGGGTGCCCTTCGGTCCGCCGCCTATGTTCGTGCCCGACACCGCCTTCAGCGTGCTCGAGGTGGACCAGATGGTGGAGCGCTACGAGTCGAGCGCGGCACCGATCTATCCCCGGGAGCTGATCGCGCTGGGCATGGAAGGCATGGTCCAGACGACGTACGTCGTCGACACCACCGGGATGGTGGACACCACCACGGTGAAGGTGCCCTTCAGCGACGATCCCCGCTTCACCGAGTCGGTCATTACCGCGCTCGGCCAGATGCGCTTCCGCCCCGCCATCCGCGCGGGGAAGACGGTGCGCCAGCTGGTGGAGCAGAAGTTCCGCTTCCGCATCAATCCCGCGCCCCAGGCGGTCAAGCAGATCAGCTAAACGGGCGGACAGGCGGACAGGCGGACGGTGTGTCGAAAGGGCTCCTCATCCCGAACGAAGTGAGGTACCTACAGCAATATTTCCAGAGCTCGCTACGAAGCCCGGAGTAAGGCGGGCAAGGTCCCTCGCTGCGCTCGGGATGAGGAGTCCGGTTACCGTCCGCCCGTCCGTCCGACCGTCCGCCCGTCCGCCCGTCTTGACGCCGGAAGCCCCGGCCTTATAGTGGATCGTCTCTCAGGCGCCATGAACCCCCGCGCAGCAGTTCTGGTCGCCCAAGCGCGGGGCGGAGCCAATCGCGAAACCGGCTGAGCAAGCTTGTGCTCTGCCGGTTTTTGTATTTTCCCCGAGCCCGGCCAACTGGGCCGCGGTCTCAATACCGGAGGAAGCTATGTACGCGACTATTCGGCGGTACACCCCCAAGACCCCCACCAGCAAAGCGACCATCGACGACCTCAAGCACCGGATCGAGAATGGGTTCCTCCCCATTATCCAGGAGGTGCGGGGCTTCCATAGCTACGGTGCCGTTAACGTGGGCGGCAGGGAAATAGTCACCATCAGCATCTTCGAGGACAGGACCGGAGCCTCCGAATCCACCCGCAAGGCTGCGGAGTTCGTCCAGAAGGATCCAATGAAGGATCAGCTCGGCAGGCCCGAGGTCCTCGAGGGCGAGCTGCTGGTGCTGAAGGAAGCGGCGGTGGGAGTTCGCTAGCAGCCGCGTAGGATTCATGACCGCCGAGCCACCGACAGGTGACTCGGCGGTTGTGTCTTGAATTGGTCAGGAAAGGACTTGATTCGTGCTTGACCGCCCCGGGTGAAGCTGGACCTTGAAGATTCCCCGAAATAGGGCGACCGCGGAGGTCGTATGGGCGAGTGGATGCGTACGGCAGTCCGGCGCACGGGCCTGACTTTTGTGGCCGCGGGCGGCGCGCTCAACGGTATCAGCTGCAGCGGGGAGGACGTCACCAGTCCGACCACCGGCAGCCTCGAGATCACCACCGCCACGAGCGGTCCCGACCCCGACGGCGACGGTTACGCCGTCGCGATTGACGGGGGAGCCGAGGCCGCCCTCGGCGTCAATGCAACCCTGCACCGCAATGACCTCGAGCCGGGAAGCCATAGCGTGCGACTTAGCGGGGTGGCAGGCCACTGCACTGTCGCCGGCGATAACCCGCGCACCATCACGATAGCGGCCGGGGGATCGGCTACCGTTGCGTTCAGCATCACGTGCCCTGCTCAGCAACGACCCAGGATCGCCTTCACCAGCTCTCGCGATGGAAACTCTGAGATCTATCTCATGAACCCCGACGGGACTGGACTGACCCGGCTGACCAACACCCCGGAAAACGAGTCTGACCCGGCATGGTCGCCGGACGGCAGGCGGATCGCATTTGCCCGATATCCCGACGTTTTCGTTATGAACGCCGATGGCACCGGTCAGACCAATCTGACCAATGGTGCGGCATGGGATTTCTCACCTACCTGGTCCCCCGACGGAACTAAGATCGCATTCATTAGGGAGGCAAATCCTCCAGGGGCGCCGAGCTTCAGCGAAGTGATGGTCATGAACGCCGATGGCAGCGACGTCACTCAGCTCAGTCATACCAACGGGATCTATACCTCTGCGGAGTGGTCCCGGGACGGCGCTATGATTGCGTTCACGGCGTACACCGACAGTCCCAGCTTCATCGGTTTCGTACTCGCCGACGGTAGCCGGGAAGTGCTCATAGCCGGCGGCGGTGACGAGTCCGCTCGCGACCCAACCTGGTCATCGGGAGGTAAGATCGCTTTTTCGGTGACTCCCTACGTCTTCGGAGAGGGAAACGAACATTACCCAGAGGACTACGACATCTATGTGATGAACGGCGATGGGACCGGCAGGGTTCAGCTAACCACCGACCTGGAGTTCGACGACCTGGATCCCGCATGGTCACGCGACGATCGGAAGATCGCATTCGTCCGTTACAGCAGCGGCCATTCGGACATCTACGTCATGAATGCAGATGGGACTGGACAAAGCAGGTTGACCGATCATCCGGCAAGTGACTATGACCCTAGTTGGTCGCCGTGATTTTCTAGACGTCATTTCGAGCGTAGCGAGAAATCGGCCCGGTTAGCGTTCGGACATCGGAGCCGTAACGGCAGGACGTCCGTTTTCTCGCTACGCTCGAAATGACGTTGAAAGGCGACGACCTGCGTCCGTCCGCCCGCCTTACCGGCCCTTCCCACCCGACTACATTCCCAATAGATGACTGCCTCGTTGGACCAGACCCGCCCCGCCGCGCCAGGCGGGCGAACAAGCCTCCTCCTCGCGGGCGACATCGGCGGGACCAAGACCTCCCTGGCCGTGTACTCCGCCGAACGCGGGCCCCGGGCGCCGCTGCTCGAAGCCGAATTTCCCAGCGCGAAGTATCCGTCGCTCGGGGTGATGGTCCGCGAGTTCCTGGCAGGAACCGATCTCCCCATCGAGCGAGCCAGCTTCGCGGTCGCCGGGCCGGTGATCGCCGGCTCCTCCCAGGTCACCAACCTGCCCTGGCTCCTCGTCGAGGCCGATCTCGCAGGGGAGTTGCAGGTTCGCTCGGTCCAGCTGCTCAACGACCTCGAGGCGATCGCGGGCGCGATGTTAGTCCTCGGATCCACCGATCTTCACCCGCTCAACCTCGGCGAGCCGGTGGCCGGCGGCGCCCTGGCAGTGATCGCCCCCGGCACCGGACTGGGAGAAGCCTTCCTTATATGGGACGGCACCCGCTATCGGGCATTTCCCTCCGAAGGCGGCCACGCCGACTTTGCTCCCACCACCGAGCGCGAGGCCGGACTGTTCGTCCATCTCCTCCGCCGGTTCGGCCACGTCAGCGTGGAGCGGGTCTGCTCCGGGCCCGGCCTTCTCAACATCTATGAGTATCTGCGCGACTCCGGCCAGGCGCCCGAGTCGACCGAGCTGGCCCGCAGGCTCGCGGCTGGTGCTGAAGACAGGCCTCGCCTCATCGGCGAAGCCGCGCTCCGCGGCCCGGTCCCGGACCCGCTGAGCCGCGCCGCCCTCGACCTGTTTGTCTCGATCCTGGGCGCTGAGGCCGGCAACCTCGCCTTGAAAGTCCTGAGCACCGGTGGCGTCTACCTGGCGGGCGGCATTCCCCAGAAGATTCTCCCCGCGCTCGACGACGGCCGCTTCATGCGCGCGTTCGTGGCCAAGGGCCGTCTGGGCGAGATGCTGGCGCGAATGCCGGTCTTTGTGGTAACGCTCCGTGCGGCGCTCCTCGGCGCAGCGCTCAGCGGTCTGGAGCTCGCCAGTGGGAAGCAAACATGCGTGTAGTCATCGCGAGAGCCTGCCCCGAGCCATCGAGCGAGGGGCGCGAAAGCGCCGCCCTCTCGCGATGACTACCATGCAGCTCGGCATGATCGGATTGGGACGGATGGGCGGCAACATGGTCCGGCGGCTGATGCGGGCGGGACACGAGTGTGTGGTCTACGACGTGCACCCTCCGGCGGTGAAGGCGCTGGCCGGCGAAGGCGCCACCGGCACCGATTCGCTGGCTGCCTTCGTGGCCGCGCTCAAACCTCCGCGCGCGGTGTGGCTGATGGTGCCCGCGGCCCTGGTGGATCAGGAGCTGTCGGCCCTCGCTTCACGCCTGGCCAAGGGCGACATCGTCATCGACGGCGGCAATTCGTACTACCACGACGACATCCGCCGCGCCGCGGAACTGAAGTCGCGCGGCATCCATTACGTGGACGTGGGGACCAGCGGCGGCATCTTCGGCCTCGAGCGGGGCTACTGCCTGATGATCGGCGGCGAGGCTCCAGTGGTCCAGCGGCTCGACCCGATATTCGCGACGCTCGCCCCGGGGATCACTGCCGCTCCCCCGACTCCCGGCCGCCAATCGGCGAAGGGAACCGCCGAGCGAGGCTACCTCCACTGCGGACCCGCCGGCGCCGGACACTTCGTGAAGATGGTCCACAACGGGATCGAGTACGGGCTCATGGCGGCCTACGCCGAGGGGCTCAACATCCTGCACCACGCCGACGCTGGGCTCCACGCCCGGGAGGCGGATGCGGAGACCACACCGGTCCGCCACCCGGAGCACTATCAATATCAGCTCGACATCGCCGAGATCGCGGAACTGTGGCGGCGCGGCAGCGTGATCAGCTCCTGGCTGCTGGATCTCACCGCCCGGGCCCTGCTGGAGAGTCCGGACCTGGCGGACTTTGCCGGCCGGGTGTCGGACTCGGGCGAGGGTCGCTGGACCATTGCCGCCGCGGTGGACGAGTCGGTTCCCACCCCGGTGTTGAGCGCCGCGCTGTTCCAGCGGTTCAGCTCCCGGGGGGAGGGCGACTTTGCCAACAAGCTCCTCTCCGCGCTCCGCTATCAGTTCGGCGGCCACCGGGAGAAGGAATGAGCTCCTCTGATGCCCTCGTCGTCTTCGGTGTCACCGGCGACCTCGCCTTCAAGCAGATCTTCCCCGCGTTGCAGGCGATGGTCCGGCATGGCAGTCTGAACGTGCCGGTCGTGGGCGTGGCCCGCGCCGACTACAGTCTGGACCAGCTCCGGGCCCGAGCCCGCCAGAGCGTGGAGCAACACGGTGGGGCCGACCCGGCCGCGGTCTCCAAGCTGTGCGGGCTACTCCGGTTCGTGGGTGGAGACTACGAGGACCCCGCCACCTATGGGCGGCTGCGCGAGGCGCTGACCGGCTGCCAGCGGCCGCTGCACTACCTGGCCATCCCGCCCAGCCTGTTCGCCACCGTGGTCTCCGGTCTCGCCGGAGTGGGCGCCACCTCCAATGCCCGCGTGGTCGTGGAAAAGCCCTTCGGCCGCGACACCGCCTCAGCCCAGGCCCTCAACGCGACGCTGCACCAGTTCCTCCCCGAGTCGGCCATCTTCCGCATCGACCACTACCTGGGCAAGGAGCCGGTGCAGAATCTCTTGTATTACCGGTTCGCCAACTCCTTCCTGGAGCCGATCTGGAACCGCAACTACGTCGAGCGGGTCCAGATCACCATGGCGGAGCGCATCGGCGTCGAGGGGAGGGGACGCTTCTACGAGGAGGCGGGCGCGATTCGCGATGTGGTGCAGAATCATCTGCTCCAGGTGGCGAGCCTCCTCGCGATGGAGGCGCCTTCCGCGAGGGGCACCGAGGCGATCCGGGACGAGAAGGCGCAGGCGTTCCGGTCGATGCGTCCGCTGGAGCCGTCCGACGTGGTGCGGGGGCAGTTCCGCGGGTATCGCCAGGAGGAGGGCGTGGCGCGCGACTCCGACGTCGAGACCTTCGCCGCGGTGCGGCTGCAGGTCGAATCCTGGCGCTGGGCGGGGGTGCCGTTCTACATCCGCGCCGGGAAGTGTCTGCCGGTGACCGCCACCGAGGTGTTGGTCGAGCTCAAGCGGCCGCCGCTAGCGCTCTTCCCCGACTGCGCCGCGGCGCCGCCCAACCGCTTTCGCTTCCGGCTCAGTCCCCACGTGGTGCTCTCGCTCGGCGCCCGGGCCAAGCTGCCGGGGGAGACGATGCGGGGAGAGGACGTCGAGCTCATCGCCTGCCACGACCGGAGCGATGAGATGGGGCCGTACGAGCGATTGCTGGGCGACGCGATGCGGGGCGATCAAATGCTCTTTGCCCGGGAGGACTCGGTCGAGGAAGCGTGGCGGGTGGTGGAGCCGGTGCTGGGAAGCGCGACCCCGCTCGTCCAATACGAGAGCGGCACCTGGGGACCGGCTGAGGCCGATCGCCTGCTCCAGAACGGCGCCGGCTGGCATAACCCGGATCAGGACTGGGCTTGCGACTGATGCATTGTTGACATGGATACAAAAGAATTTACCACAGAGGGCTTGGAGGACACAGAGGGTCCCGATGACACATGGAGTCCTCGTACTCGCGCCACGAGTATCGATCCTGGATCTTTTGGGTGGGTTCCTAGTGCAAAAGGAATTCGTCTTGCAAGACCACAAAAAACATGTAGCTGATGTCCGTGGCGGGAAAACGAGGACCATAATGGACGTCGGAACCCTCTGTGTCCTCTAAACCCTCTGTGGTGAATTTTTGAAAGAGCTTGATCACATGGGTTCATCCCCAAGCGAGCTGGTCTTCCTGTTCGACGTGGACAACACGCTGCTGGACAACGACCGGATCATCGCGGACCTGAGGCAGTACCTGATGCGCGAGGTCGGTACCGGATCGGCGGAACATTACTTCGCCATCTTCGAGCAGCTGCGGGAGGAGCTGGGCTACGCCGACTACCTCGGCGCGCTGCAGCGGTACCGTCTCGCCTATCCCCGGGATCCTTGCCTGATCGCCATCTCGTCGTTTCTGGTGAACTATCCGTTTGCCGACCGGCTCTTCCCCGGCGCGCTCGACGTGCTGGAGCGGCTCTCGGTCTTCGGCCCGACCGTCATCCTCACCGACGGCGACGTGGTGTTCCAGCCGCGCAAGATCGAGCAGTCGGGGCTGGGCGCCGCGGTGGAGAACCGGATCCTGATCTACATTCACAAGGAGCGGGAATTGGACGACGTGACCGCCCGCTTTCCCGCGGAGCACTACGTGCTGGTGGACGACAAGCTCCGCATCCTGACGGCGGTGAAGCAGGCCTGGGGACCACGGGTCACCACCGTCTTCCCCCGTCAGGGCCACTACGCCTACGACCCCGACATTCTGGCGAGCTATCCGCCAGCCGACCTGAGCATCGATCGGATCGGCGACCTGCTCGAGTACGACTTACCCACCCTGCTGGGCGCAGCCACCGCGGCGAGCGGCCGCCAGCGCGGCGACTGGCGGTAGGAGAGCATCATGCAACCCACCCAACGACTCCATGAGCTGGGCCAGAGTCTCTGGCTCGACAACATCACCCGGGAGCTGATCCAGAACGGCACGCTCCAGCGCTATATCAAAGAGCTGTCCATCACCGGGCTCACCTCCAATCCGACGATCTACCAGCACGCCATCGAGAGCGGCTGGTACGACGACGCGATCCAGGCGAAAACCGCCGCCGGCCGGTCCGGCGAGGCGATCTTCTTCGAGCTTGCCACGGAGGATCTGACTCAGGCCGCCGATCTGTTCCGGCCGGTACACCGGGAAACCGGCGGTGTCGACGGCTGGGTCTCGCTCGAGGTGTCGCCGCTGCTGGCCCATGACACGGCCCACACCATCGAGCAGGTCCGCTCGCTCCACCGGCGGGCCCAACGGCCCAACCTGTTCATCAAGATTCCGGGAACCCCGGAGGGTCTCCCGGCCATCGAGGAATCGATCTTTGCCGGCGTGCCGATCAACGTCACCCTCCTCTTCTCCCGGGAGCAGTATCTGGCGGCGGCCGGGGCGTACCAGCGCGGCATCGCGCGCCGGATGGCGGCCGGTCTCGATCCCGCGGTTCGATCGGTGGCATCGGTGTTCATCAGCCGGTGGGACAAGGCGGTGCAAGACCGGGTGCCCCCGGCGCTCCGCGGCAAGCTCGGCATTGCGATCGCCGGCCGGACCTACCGGGCGTACCGCGAGCTGCTCGACTCGACCAGCTGGCGGCAGCTCGCCGGGGCGGGCGCCCGGCCCCAGCGGCTGCTCTGGGCCAGCACCGGCACCAAGGACCCCCAGCTCTCCGACGTGTTCTACATCGAGGCGCTGGCCGTGCCCGACACCATCAACACCATGCCCGAAGCCACTCTGCTTGCCTTCGCCGATCACGGTGAGATACCCGGTACGGTGGCGGAGGATGATGGGGACGCCGAATCGGTCCTTACCGAGTTCGGGCGGGCAGGGGTGGACGTTACCGCCCTGGCCGCCGATCTCCAGCGGGAAGGGGCCGAGGCGTTCGTCAAGTCGTGGAAGGCGCTGCTGGAGCGGATCGGGTCCAAGTCCGAGGCGCTGGCGGCGTCATGACCTCGACCCGAACCGCCCCGGCTGCGGCCGCGGCCACCCAAGACCCGGCGGAGCTCGACCGGCTCTGCATCAACACCATCCGGACGCTGTCGATCGACGCGGTGCAGGCCGCCAAGTCCGGCCATCCCGGCACCCCGATGGCGCTCGCGCCCACGGCGTATGGCCTGTGGCAGCGCTTCCTCCGCTACGATCCCGAGGATCCCCGCTGGCCCAACCGGGATCGCTTCGTGCTCTCGAACGGCCACGCCTCGATGCTGCTGTACAGCCTGCTGCATCTCACCGGAGTGAAGGCCGTCAACCAATCGTACGAGGAAGTGGGACGCGAGGCGGTGACCCTGGACGACATCAAGAACTTTCGCCAGGCGGGGAGCCACTGTCCCGGTCATCCGGAGTACGGCATGACCTCGGGTGTCGAGGCCACCACCGGTCCGCTGGGGCAGGGGGTGGCGATGAGCGTCGGTATGGCCGCGGCCGGCCGGTGGCTCGGCGCCACCTATAACCGCCCCGGCTTCGAGCTGTTCGACTACAACGTCTACGCCCTCTGCGGTGACGGCGACATGATGGAGGGGGTGAGCTCCGAGGCCGCCTCGCTGGCGGGGCACCTCAAGCTCTCCAACCTCTGCTGGATCTACGACAACAACCGGATCACCATCGAGGGGCCGACCGATCTCGCGTTCAGCGAGGACGTTGCCACCCGGTTCCTGGCGTATGGCTGGAGCGTCACCCGGGTGGGCGACGCGAACGATCTCGACATGCTGACCCGGGCGTACGAAACCTTTCTCGCGACGCCCGACCGGCCGACCCTGATCATCGTCGACAGCCACATCGGCTACGGTGCGCCTCATAGACAGGACACGCGCGAGGCCCACGGCGAGCCGCTGGGCGACGAGGAGGCTCGCCTGGCCAAGGAGTTCTACGGCTGGGATCCGGACGCCAAGTTTCTGATTCCGAACGGCGTGCGGGAGCACTTCCAGGCGCAGCTCGGCCGGCGGGGAGCGAGCGCGCACGCCGAGTGGAGCAAGCTGGTTGCGGCGTACCGGAAGAAGTTTCCTGAGGAAGGCGGGCAGATCGGATGCATGACGCAACGCACCCTGCCACCTGACTGGGACAAGGACCTCCCGGTCTTTCCATCCGACCCGAAGGGCATCGCCGGGCGCGACGCCTCGTCCCAGGCGCTCAACGCCATCGCGCCCCGGGTCCCCTGGTTGCTGGGCGGGTCCGCCGATCTGTGGCCCTCGACCAAGACTCGGCTGACCTTCGAGGGAGCGGGCGAATTCCAGGCGCCGGGACATGGGGGAGATTACGGCGGGCGCAACCTGCACTTCGGCGTCCGGGAGCACGCCATGTGTGCCGTCACCAACGGCATGGTGCTGTCGTGTCTTCGAGCCTACGGCTCGAGCTTCCTGGTGTTCACCGACTACTGCCGGGGCGCGCTCCGGATCAGCGCGTTGATGGAGGTGCCGGCGATCTATATCTGGACCCATGACTCCATCAACCTGGGCGAGGATGGGCCCACCCATCAGCCGATCGAGCATCTGGCGTCGCTCCGCGCCATGCCGGGGATGATCGTGCTCCGGCCGGCCGACGCGAACGAGGTGGTCGAGGCCTGGCGAGTGATCATGGGGATCAGGGATCGGCCGGTCTGCCTGGTGCTCTCCCGCCAATCGCTCCCCACCTTCGACCGCACGAAGTATGCGGCCGCGAGTGGTGTCGCCCGGGGCGCTTACATCCTGGCGGAGGCGCCGTCGGGGAAGCCCGACGTGCTGTTGCTCGCCACCGGCAGCGAGGTGTCGCTCTGCCTGGCGGCCCGCGAAAAGCTCGAGGCCGAGGGGATCGGCGCCCGAGTCGTCAGCATGCCGTCGTGGGAGATCTTCGAAGAGCAACCGGCAGAGTATCGCGACCGGGTGTTGCCGCCGGAGATCGAGGCTCGGGTCTCGGTAGAGGCGGCCTCCACCTTCGGGTGGGCGCAATTCACCGGCCCCAAGGGTACGATCCTGGGGATGCGCACCTTCGGCCTGTCGGCCCCCATGAAAGTCGTCGCCGAGCACTTCGGGTTCGAGCCCGGCCACGTCGTCACCGCCGCGCGGGAGCAGCTGTCCCGCTCTCGTCGCTCCCCCGGGTGAGCGAGCAGGACCGGTACAAACAACAAGCCGCCGAGCGGGCGGTGGAGCTGGTGGAGCGGGGGATGGTCGTGGGGCTCGGCAGCGGGTCCACCGCCCTCTTTGCCATCCGCCTGATCGGCAGGCTGCTCCGGAAAGGGGCATTGGCCGAGATCGCTGGCGTGCCCACCTCCGCCGCCACCGCGGCCGAGGCGCGCGGGCTGGGGATCCCGCTGCTCGACGATGCCCAAGCCGGGCCGGCGGACATCACCATCGATGGCGCCGATGAGATCGATCCCGCCCTGGACCTGATCAAGGGCCGGGGAGGTGCGCTCTTGCGGGAGAAGATCGTGGCCCAGGCCAGCCGCCGGCTCGTCATCGTGGCGGATGAGACCAAGCTCTCCCCGGTGCTGGGCACCCGGCGGCAGCTGCCGGTCGAGGTGGTGTCGTTCGGCTGGCGCTCGCAGATGGAGTACATCAATAGCCTAGTTCCGCAGGCGCGGGTCTCGCTTCGCACCGCGCCGGACGGCGATCCCTTCATCACCGATCACGGCAACTTCATCCTCGACTGCGCCATCGGTCCGATTCAGGGGCCGCGGGAGCTGGCGGTGCAGCTCCAGGCCCGGGCCGGTGTGGTCGCCCACGGGCTCTTCCTCGGTCTCGCCACCGACGTGAT
>JBGQLP010000071.1:0-11668 GCA_041500125.1 Gemmatimonadota bacterium | reverse complement strand
TATTTGTTTATCGCCCACGACCTCGCCGTCGTCCGGCAGATCGCGCACCGTATCGCGGTGATGTATCTGGGACGCATTGTGGAGGAAGGTTCCACCGACAAGCTCCTGTCCCGTCCCCGTCACCCCTACACCGTCGCGCTGTTGTCCGCGGTGCCGGAGCCCGATCCGGGCGCGCGGCGCAACCGCATCGTGCTGGGTGGCGATCTCCCGAGCCCCTCGAACCCACCTCCCGGGTGCCCCTTTCACCCCCGCTGCTTCCATCCGCTCAAGAGCGAGCGGTGTCGCACCGAAGTACCTCTGCTCCGCCCGGTGCAGGGGACGGTGGCGGCCTGTCACTACGCGGAGAGCACGCCGCAACCGGCTGAAGTCGGCGTGGCATGACGTTGTGGTGATGGTGGTCACGGTTCTCCCCCGGGATCGGGCCGATGTTCTACCCTCATTCTCGACTTCGAACCCGTTATGGGGGTGAACATGACTGACAGGAAAGACATGGCAACCGAAGGGGCCAAGGACCGGCTCAAGGGCACCGCGAAGCAGGTCGAAGGCAGGGTCCGCAACGCGGTCGGCGGCGCCACCGGCGATACCGGAGAGCAGCTGAAGGGAAAGGCGCAGGAGATCAAGGGAAAGGTGCAGGAGAAGTTCGGCAAGGCAAAGCAGGACCTGGACCCGAATCCCGGGGTGGATGACGAATAGGCGGGAAAGCGCACATGCTATGGGGGCCGCAGCTCTGTGAGCTGCGGCCCCCTCGGCTTCGTGCTTCCCTTCCCTGCTTGCCTGCCTACCCCTCTACGGCTGATTTCGAGAGCTCCGATCGGAGGCGCCGTAACGCCTGGCTCCGGATCTGGGAGACCCGGGACTCGCTGACGTGGAGGACCTCACCCACCTGGCGGAGATTCAATTCCTCATAGTAGTACAGCGCGAGCACCCGCCGCTGTTGCTCGGGCAGACCCGCGATGAGATTGCGCAGGTGCGCGACATGCTCGGACTCCACCAACCGCTGAGTGGGCAGTGTCACCGACGGATCGGCATGATTCTCGGCATCGCGGGAGAACCGGCGGCCCGGTGCGGGATGGGGTGTTTCCGTTTCGGTATAGGTCCCCACGGCATCTCTCCACTTCCAGAACGTGGCAAGGTCGATTCCCAGCCGCTCAGCCAGCTCCGTCGGGTTCGGCGCGCGCCCCAGATGACCTTCCAGCGCGGCGGCAACGGCGTCGATCCTTCTCCGCTTGATGCGCACCGAGCGGGGCGTCGCGTCGCGGCTCCGCAGGTCATCCAGGATCGCTCCCCGGATCCGGAGCACCGCGTAGGTGCTGAAGGCCAATCCGCGGGACAGGTCAAAACTGTCCAACGCCTTCATCAGTCCCAACGCGCCGGCGCTCACCAGCTCGCCGAGCTCCACCGAGGGAATTCGGCGGGACACTTCCCGCGCGACGTGATGAACCAGACCGAGGTGACGCACCAGCAGCTGGGACCGCGCCTCCGGGTCTCCGGCGGTGCGATAGCGGGCCCAGAGTGCGTCGGTGCGGGGCTCGGTATCCGCGATCGGGACCGCAGTCACACGGCCCCCCAGGTATTGGGAGAAAGAAGCATCGGAAATCCAGGTTCGGCGTGTGGTCGGGGGCGGACGCTGCTGGGAACCCGGCAATTCTCTGGGTCGCCGCAGGCGCCTTCACCTTCGGCAGGAGAGGAAGGCAACGGCTGTACCATCGCTGCTGATCAATGCAGTGGTGGAGATGCAGTTCTCTGCATCCACCGTCTAAGACACACTATTGCAGATACTTACGCGGCTTTGTCGAGCAAACGGTTACCGGAGGATGGATCGGGTTCGCAGCGGAAATGCCAACCGAGTGGGGCAGTTGGGAAGGTGAAACGGCGAGGGTGACGGCAAGATGCAGGGCCCTACAGCGAGCGCTCCTTGCTGCGCTCATCATCCACGAAGACCAGCGCTCTTCCCCGGTCCACTACGGCTGCCAGCGCCCGGTGGACCTCCGGAGAGAGGACGCTCCCGGCGAGCTCGTGCATGCGCTCGACCGCGAGCTCTGGGGTCAGCTGTTCCCGGTAGGGCCGGGCGGTCGCGAGCGCGTCGTAGATCTCCGCGGCCCCTATTAACCGGGCGCCCCAGGGAATCGCTTCGCCGGCGAGCTGATCGGGGTAGCCCTTGCCGTCCCACCGCTCGTGGTGTCCGCGAACGAACGAGCTAACGCCGGCCAGATGCGGGATGGGGGCCAGGATCTGCGCCCCGACAATGGTGTGCCGCTTTATCGTCTCGAATTCGGCAGGCGTGAGCGCCCCTTGCTTGGACAGGAGTCCCTCAGACACGGAGATCATGCCTATGTCGTGCAGCAGTCCGGCCTGGCGTACCAGCTCTATTTCCTCGTCGGATCGTCCCGTCTCGACCGCTAGCGACGCCGCCAGTTGCGCCACCCGGAGGGAGTGCCCGGAAAACCAGGAATCCCGGGCTTCTATCACCGCAACCAGAGCCTGCAGGGTCGCCACCGACAGGCCCTTGACCTTGGCCCGCTCGCGGGCCAGCTCGGCCCCGAGATTGATGACCTCCTCTTTGAGCACGCCCGCCATCCCCCGTTCGCGGGCCAGCTCCTCGCGGCGCCGCAGGCCCCGCTGCAGTGACGCTTCCATTTGGGTTAGCTCGAGAGGCTTCGGCAAGTAGTCCATGGCGCCGTACTGGAGGTAGTGCACCGCATCACTCACTTGAGGCTTGGCGCTGAACACCACTATGGCCAGGTTGGGATCTCGGGCCAGAGCGCGGGAGAGCAGCTCGCCGTTTCGGGTGCCGAACAGCCTCGCGTCGGCGAGCATGCAGGAGATCTTCTGCCGTGCCAGAATACCCAGGGCCTCCTCCCCGGAGACCACTGTGAGCACCTCGTAGCCCCGGTGCGTCAGATGGGCTTCCACGGCTTCTCGCACCGTGGGCTCTTCGTCCACCACCAGAATTCTATCGGGCACTCTGACCGTCGGCATGGATCTCCTCGCTCGAGCCTGCGGTTGGGAGAGCGCCGGGTGTCCGGCGTATGATCGGGGACTCGGAGAAACTCGAGAAAAGCATCGGATCGCGAGGGATTTTCTTGAGTTGCGACAGCCCGCGCCGGGAGCCCCTGAGCACCCGACAGTCAAGGGCTGGCAGGGCACAAGAGGGCCAGTTACTATGTGAGATAGAGACCGGCGGTAGCAGACTAACTCCGGGCTCGCTTCAGAATCGGCTGCTGAAAACCGAAAACTCACCTGGTGATCATCATCCCGGACGGGGTGCCGCCAAGCATGCGCCGGCGTCGCGCGCCCGAGTTTTGGAGAGGTCGAGCGTGCCGAATCCCGATCCACATCGCGCTGCCCCAGTCGAGCCCAGCCGGGTGCAACTGATCTTGCAACGGCTCCGTAGTGATTTCTACGAGGTGCCGCCGGCCTCGGAGCGGATTGCCGCCTCGGTGCTGGCAGAGTTGAACGAGGTGAAGAAAGGCCCGCCCGCTCTTCCCCAGTGACAGCGGTGGTTCATGAAGCGGCAGCTCATTTCCAGCGGAACCCGGTGGGAGCCTATCGTGGGCTATTCCCGCGCGGTTCGGGCCGGAAGGTCGGTTCACGTTTCAGGAACCACGGCAACCGGACCTGACGGCACCATCGTTGGCGAGGGTGATGCCTACGCCCAGGCAGTCCAGGCACTGGAGAACATCGACCACGCGCTCCAGGCAGCTGGAGCTTCCCTCCAAGATGTGATCCGCACCCGGATGTATGTGACCAACATCGACAATTGGGCCGAGGTGGGCCGTGCGCACGGGGAGTTTTTTCGCGACGTGCGCCCGGCGACCACGATGGTCGAGGTCAGCCGTCTCATCGACCCGAAAATGCTGGTCGAGATCGAGGCCGAGGCAGTGATAGCATGAGCGGCGGGCAGCGGTTTACCCAGGTGGATGCGTTCGCCGACCGTCCCTTTGCCGGCAACCCAGCCGCCGTGTGTGTGCTGCCCTCCCCTGCCAACCCGGTCTGGATGCAGCAGGTGGCTCGGGAGATGAACCTGGCGGAGACGGCCTTTCTGGTTCGCCGAGGAGACGGATTCGATCTGCGGTGGTTCACCCCGACGGTGGAGGTGGACCTCTGCGGTCACGCAACGCTGGCGAGCGCTCACGTGTTGTGGGAAGAAGGCCATCTCAAGCCGGCAGAGACTGCCCGGTTTCACACCCGCAGCGGAGCTCTCACCGCATCCCGCGGCGGTGACCTCATCTGGCTCGACTTTCCCGCGACGCCGCCGGAGCCGACCTCCCCACCACTCGAGCTGCAGCGGGGCCTGGGGGAGCGCGCCGACATCCAGTATGTGGGCCGCACGCTGTTCGATTACCTGGTGGAGCTCGCGTCCGAGTCCGCAGTGCGAGCGTTGGCGCCGGACATGAGCGCGCTGGCTGGTCTGGGAGTGCGCGGGGTGATCGTCACTGCCCGCTCGGACAATGGGTCGCACGATTTTGTGTCCCGATTCTTTGCCCCAGGTGCGGGGATAGATGAGGACCCAGTCACCGGCTCCGCGCACTGCGGCCTGGGCCCGTTTTGGGCTACCCGGCTCGGCAAGCAAGAGCTGGTGGGTTATCAAGCTTCGGCGCGGGGAGGGACGGTGCGGGTGCGTCTCGACGGTGACCGGGCTCACCTGGGTGGGCACGCCATCAGCATGCTTCGGGGAGAGCTGCTCCACTGACCGAGGCCGGGATGAATTCGGTGGAAGCCTTCGGCGTGCTCGACCTGCGGGTCGGGAAAGTGATCCGAGCCACGCCCAACGAGCGCGCGCGGAAGCCATCCTACAAGCTGTGGATCGACTTCGGCCCGCTGGGAGAGAAGACCTCGAGCGCCCAGCTCAACGCGCTCTATCGAGCGGAAGAGCTGGTCGGACGCCTGGTCATTGCCGCAGTGAATCTGGGAACCCGCAACATCGCCGGCTTCTCCTCGGAAGTCCTCGTGCTCGGCGTGCCGAGCGAGAAGGGCGAGGTTGTTCTGCTAGGGGTCGAGCGCGAGGTGCTGCTCGGGGGGAGAGTGTACTGAGCTCCTCTCACTCCTCCTCCGGCCGCACCACCAATCCGGTCACCGCCCCATCCTTGGCCAGGCTCCATTCGATCAACATCCGATGGCGCGACTTATCGAATGAGGCGCTCCGGCTGTAGACCCGGTAGGGATCGGCCTCCTTCACCTGTTCGTCCACCTTGCCTTGTTCCGAGCCCAGGTTCCGCAGTGCTCGAGTGGCGAAGCTGGAGAGATCCGCCACGCTGCCGAAGGTCTGCCTCATATCCGGTGAGAACCGGTCCCACAGCTTGTTGTATTCGCTGCCATAGAGCCAGGCCGTGTAGGTCCGGCCTTCGTGAATCAACTGCTGGTCGGGCGAGTCTCCCCGCGGAGCGCAGGCTACCGCCGCCAGCGTCAGAGCCAGAACCCATCTGGGTGCATCCATCACGTGTCCTCGGTATTGTTCGCGCCGGACTACACCAACGGAGACGTCATGCGGGTCTATATCTCGATCGATATGGAAGGGGTCGCCGGGGTGGTGCACGAAGATCAGACCGACCCGATCGAGCCTCGCCATGCGGGAGAGTATAACAGGTTCCGCCGCCTCATGACCAATGAGGCCAACGCGGCCATTGCCGGCGCCCTCGAGGCGGGTGCCACCGGCGTCGTGGTGAACGACAGCCATTGGCTGATGCGTAACCTGGTGGCCGAGGAGCTCAACCCGGTGGCCGAGCTGTTGAGCGGTGGGCCCAAGCGTCTTTCCATGGTCGAGGGCATCGACGGCGGCTTCGAGGCGGCGATGTTCGTCGGCTACCACGCGCGCGCGGGCACCCGCAACGCAACGATCGATCACACCTACACCAGCCGGGTGTACGAGGCCCGGATCAACGGCCAGCCGGTGGGCGAGCTGGCGCTCAATGCAGCGATGGCGGGCTTCCATGGCGTCCCGGTCGCGCTGGTGAGCGGAGACCAGACGCTCGCGGCGGAGGCCAAGGCGCTACTGGGGAGTGCGGTGGAGACCGTAGTGGTGAAGGAGGCAGTAGGACGGTTCGCGGCGAGGAGTCTGGCCCCATCGGTGGCATGCCAGCGAATCCGAGCCGGTGCGGCGGCCGCGCTCACGCGGATACACTCGCCGTTTACCTTCAAAGCGCCGTTCCGGCTGGAGGTGGATTTCGTGGAAAGTCAGATGGCAGACATGGCGGAGCTGGTGCCGGGGAGCGGGCGGACGGGCGGACGGTCGGTCGGTTATTCCGGGGACGACTACCGGGAGGTGTTCCGGGCCTGGCGGGCGATGTATAACCTGGCGAGTGTAGAGTAGGGAGAGGAGCCCCTCACCCGAATTCCGGAAACGCGGTGAGCATTTGCGCGGTTGGATCCGCTGCGCTGATCCTCGGTCTCGGCCTCTCCTGCGACACCGCCACGGGTCCGCCAGACCCGGGCGACGTCTCCTATCGTGCCTACATTGATGGTCGGCTCGGCCGTTGACCAATGACTACGCCTGCACCAACCGATAGAGGGACCGCACCGCTGGCCACACCGCCCGCGGCTCTTCGCGAGGCCCTATTCCACGCCCGCGGACTCACGAAAACATACCACATGGGTGAGGTCGAGGTGCACGCACTCCAAGGCGTGGATCTCGATCTCTTCGAAGGGGAATTCGTCGTCATCCTGGGACCGTCCGGAAGCGGCAAGTCCACTCTCCTCAACATTCTCGGCGGTCTGGACGCGCCCACCGGCGGGAGCGTGCGCTTCCGAGACCACAATCTCGTAGGAGCGGGTGAAGCCGCGCTCACCCGCTACCGGCGCGAGCACGTCGGGTTTGTCTTCCAATTCTACAATCTCATCCCGAGCCTCACGGCACGCGAGAATGTCGCGCTGGTGACCCAGATCGCCGAGCGCCCGATGGACGCCGGCGAGGCGCTGCGCCGGGTCGGGCTGGGGGACCGGGTGGATCACTTTCCGGCGCAGCTCTCGGGAGGCGAGCAGCAGCGTGTGGCGATCGCGCGTGCGCTGGCCAAGCGACCCGATGTCCTCTTATGCGACGAGCCCACCGGTGCACTCGACGCCGAGACCGGGAAGATCGTGCTCGAGGCGCTCACCCAGGCGAACCGGGAGCTGGGGACGACGATCGCGGTGATCACCCACAACGCGCCGATCTCGCGGCTAGCCGACCGGGTGCTGCGGATGCGGAGCGGACGGATCGTCGAAGAGATCCGCAACGCCACGAAGCTGCGGCCCGCCGATCTCGACTGGTAGCGAGCCGATGATGCGCCCCCTCGACCGGAAGCTGCTCCGCGACGCCTGGCATTACCGGGGCCAGTTCGCGGCCATCATCGCCGTCGTCGCCTGCGGCGTGGCGGTGTTCGTGGCGCTACGGAGCATGAACGGATTCCTGCGTGGCTCCCGCGATCGCTACTACGCCGAGTACCGTTTCGCGGACGTGTTCGCGTCCTTAAAGCGGGCGCCCGAGGAGGTCGCTGCCCGAGCCGCCGCGCTCGGAGGCGTGCGCGCCGTCCAGCCGAGGGTCGTCTTCGACGTGACCCTCGACGTTCCCGGTCTCAGCGAGCCGGCGGTCGGCCGCCTGGTGTCGATTCCGGTCCCCCGCTCGCCGATGCTGAACGAGCTGCACCTGTCCCGGGGCCGCTGGCCCACGGCCGCCCGGCCGACGGAGGTGCTGGCCAGCCCCGCCTTCAGCGAGGCGAACGGCCTGGCGCCGGGCGATTCGGTCGGAGCCGTCCTCAATGGGCGGTGGGAATGGCTGCACATCGTCGGCACCGCGATCTCCCCCGAGTACGTCTACGAGATCGGCCCGTCAGCTGTGTTCCCGGACAACCGACGGTTCGGGGTGCTGTGGATGGGGCGCGATGCCCTGGCCGACGCCTTCGGCATGCGGGGCGCGTTCAACGACCTGGCGCTGACGGTCACACCGGGCATCGCCACCGCCGCGGTCATCGAGGACCTGGATCGCCTGCTCTCGCGCTACGGCGGCTTCGGGGCCTACGGCCGCCGGGAGCAGGTCTCCCATCAGTTTCTCGACGGTGAGATCGAGGAGACCCAGGTGACCAGTGTCCTACTGCCGGCCGTCTTCCTCGGCGTCACCGCCTTCCTGCTCCACATCGTGCTCTCCCGCCTGGTCGGTACCCAGCGGGATCAGATCGCGACTTTGAAGGCGTTCGGCTACGGCAACGCCGCCGTCGGCATGCACTACCTCGAGCTGTCCCTCGTCCCGGTCGTCGCGGGCTGCGCGCTCGGCAGCGCGGCCGGTCTCTGGTTCGCCGGCCAGCTCAGCGGGGTGTATGCCCGCTTCTTTCAGTTCCCGTCGGCCGACTTTGTCCCCGACTGGGGAGTCGTGGGCGCCGCGTGGGTGATCGGCTGCGGCGCCGGCATTCTGGGCGCGCTCTGGGGGGTAGTCCGGTCGGTGTCGCTGGTCCCCGCCGAGGCCATGCGCCCCGAGGCGCCGGCACGATTCCGCCGCGGGATGCTGGAGCGGATCCCGGCGTTTCGCCGGCTCTCGCCGGCGGTACACATCATCGAGCGCAATCTCGGCCGGCGCCCGATCAAGACGCTGCTCGCGATCGTGGGATTGGCGCTGGCGGTGGGCATCGTGGTCACCACCCGCGCGCTGTTCGACGCGATCGACTACATGAAGGAGCTCCAGTTCTACGAGGTCATGCGGGAAGACGTGACGGTGACGTTCGAGGAGTCCCGCCCGCCCTCCGCGGTGCCCGCGCTCGCCCGGCTTCCCGGGGTGCTCGGCATCGAGCCGTTCCGGGCGGTCCCGGTGCGGCTCCGCGCCGGGCATCGGAGCTACCGAACCGCCATCCTGGGACTCCCCCGCGGCGGACGGCTGCACCGGATCGTGGAGAGCGACCGGCGGGAGCGCCGGCCGCCGGAGACGGGGCTGCTGGTCTCATCGGTGCTGGCCCGTATCCTCGATGTCCGGCCCGGCGATGAAGTAACGGTGGAGGTATTCGAGGGCAGCCGGCCGACCCGGGTCATCACGGTGGCGGGCATTTCCGATGAGCTGCTCGGGTCGCCGGCGTACATGGAAGCCGAGGCGTTACGCCGGTTCGTCGGCGGGGGCGAGGTCGTCTCGGGCGCGTTTCTGGCCACCGACCCGCGCCTGACGGACAGCCTCTACCGCCGGCTCAAGCAGCTTCCCGCGATCGGATCGGTCCGGGTGCGCGACGCGGAGCTGCACAGCTTCGAGCGGACCATCGCCGAAAGCTTCAACATCTCACTATATACCGCCATGGCCTTCGCCTGCGTCATCGCGTTCGGCATGGTGTACAACGGCGCCCGGGTGGCGCTGTCGGAGCGCGGGCGCGAGCTGGCGAGCCTGCGGGTGCTCGGCTTCAGCCGCCGCGAAGTGACGGCGATGCTGCTCGGCGAGCAGGCCGTCCTCACGGCGCTCGCGGTACCAGTGGGCTTCGTCGTCGCCTACGGGCTCTGCTGGCTGATGGCCACCAGATTTCAATCCGAGCTGTACCGGATCCCCATCGTGGTCGCGCCCCGGACCTATCTCTTCGGCGCCCTCGTGGTGCTCGTCGCCGCGGCGATGTCGGCGTTCCTGATCCGGAGCCGCGTCGCGCAGCTCGACCTGATCGCCGTCCTCAAGACGCGGGAGTGAAACCGGAGTGAGCGTATGCGGCTGAAGCGGCGTTACGTAGTACTGCTGGGCCTCCTCCTGGCCGGTGGCGGACTGCTGTGGGTACTGCTCCGGCCGACGGTGTACCAGGTGGAAACCGCGACCGTCCAGGTCGGGCCCCTTCGGGTCACGGTCGACGAGAATGGCATCACGAGAGTCCAGCGACACGTGGAGATCGCGGCACCCGTCACCGGCCGGCTGGCGGAGAGCCGGGTGGTCGTGGGAGACTCGGTGGTCCCCGGGATGATCGTCGCGCGGTTGTATCCCGCCCCGCTGGATCCCCGGTCGCGCGAGCAAGCGCTGGCCTCCCTCGAATCGGCGCGGGCGCTGCGGAGCGAGGCGAAGGCCCGGGTCCAGCAGGCGTCGGTGCTGCTGGGTGAGGCCCGCCGCGCCCGGAGCCGAGCCGAGGCCCTAGCGCCGGCCGGCGGTATCACCACCAGCCAGCTGGAGCAGGCCGTCGCCGAGGTGCAGGTCCGCGAACGGGAGTACGAGGCGGCCGTGTCCCGCGAGCGGGCAGCCGGACAGGAGGAGCGGCGGGTGCGCGCGCTGCTGGTCGAGGTGGATCCGTCACGGCCGGGACCGCGGGAGCCGGTCGCGGTACGCTCCCCAATGGGCGGACGAGTGCTCAGGGTGCTAGAGGAGCACGACCGGGTGGTCCCGGCGGGCACGTCGCTGCTCGAGATCGGTGATCCGGCCCAGCTGGAGGTCGTGGTCGACGTGCTTACCCGCGATGCCGGCCAGATCAAGGCCGGCACGCCGATGGTGGTGCGGGTGGCAGGCCGGGAAGTGAAGGCCCGGGTGAAACGGGTGGAGCCCACGGCGTTTACCAAGGTCTCGCCGCTCGGCGTCGAGGAGCAGCGGGTGAACGTGGTGGGCGAGCTCCTGGAGCCTCCTCTCGGCCTGGGCGACCGATACGAGGTCGACGTGTCCATCGTGCTCTGGGAGAGTGCGGGCGTGCTCAAGGTGCCCGCGGGGGCGCTGTTCCCGGTCGACTCCGACTGGGGCGGGTTCACCGTGACCGATGGTCGGGCCCGGCTTCGCCGGGTCAGCCTCGGTCATCGAGGCGCACGCGAGACCGAGGTGCTGTCGGGGCTTCGCGCCGGAGATACGGTTATCGTCCACCCGGATAATCGGATGCGGGACGGCGTTCGGGTCGCACCGAGGGACTGAGACCCTGCGACGCTACGAGGGGACATTTGTGAGTTGGTTTCAGGCGGTGCCGGAAAGAACCCGCTACACCGTCGTGGCGGACCTCAGGCTTAGGGGGGTCGCGAAATTGCTGGGACCACTGCTGGGCGGCTACATCAGCCGGCAGATTGCTCGATACGTTTTGGCGCCGATGCAGGTGGCGGCCGAGACGCAACAGGCTTGATCGATTGTTCCAGTCACGGCGTCGTTCGGCATTTCTGCTCGGTCTCGCCCTCGGGGCCGCAATCTGGTGGCTCTCGCCCGTCATCACCGGACGGCGAGAGCCCTGGGATGCCGAGGGCGGATATTATCCCGGTGCCTTGCTCTTGAGCGGCATCCTGGGCGGGCTCGTAATGCCGCAGCACTGGGGGAGCGTCGCCATCGGGATCTATGCCGGGCAGGCCGTGGTCCTCCTTGGCGGCGTGGTGGCGGCGCCGGCAAGCGGCGGCCTGTGGCCGCTCGGTTTGGTCTTTCTCGCCTCCTATTCGGTGCTGGGGCTGGTCGGCGCTGGCGTCGGAACGGGCCTCATACGGCTCAGAGCTCGCCGAGCGCGATCGGGATGAGGCAGGCCGATAGCTGGGACGTCAACTCTCTTGCTGGAATGCGATTAGAAACACCACCTTTCAGGTGGCTCCACCGACCTGGCAAGCACGCCGGGCTTTCGCGTTCGCGGCAAGTTCCTGGCGCGGCTGTGGGAAGATGGCGAGACGCTCGCGGTGAAGTGCGGCGACGACGAGCGCGACTTCCGTCTGAAGGCCGATCCAGAGACGTTTCTTCTCACCGACCACTATCGGGGCTATCCCACGGTCCTCGTGCGACTGGCCCGGGTCACGAAGGCCG
>JBGQLP010000070.1:0-11696 GCA_041500125.1 Gemmatimonadota bacterium | reverse complement strand
TCTTTTCCTACCACTGCACGCCCCATCCGTTCATGACGGGCAGGGTCGCGGTCGAGTAGGACAGTGGGCAGAGACCGGCTGATCCGGTGCTGGCAGCAGGCAGAGGACGCGACTATGTTAGCGGTTGGCTTTGCCAATCAACAACTCGGGTCCGTAGCTCAGTTGGATAGAGCGCTTGCCTCCGGAGCAAGAGGTCGCGCGTTCGAGTCGCGCCGGGCCCACTCCGGAAAGGACCACCCCGCCATCAGTTAGCGATGAGCGGGGTGTCGTGTTTTAGGCGGCGACCGGAATGGTGCGGGAAATTGGTGCAGATGCGGGCCGTGGATCATTGTGGGTCTAGCCAAGCTCTCAGTGAACTGTAGCTTTTCCATAGCCCCATACCTATCCAGCGCGCTATGGCCCTTGCAGCTTGTCGCGAATGCGGAAAGCAAGTGAGTTCCCAAGCCGCCGCCTGCCCACACTGCGGGGTTCCTGCTCCTACCAAAGGTGCCCCCGAGCGGAAGTGGGACTCTCCCCGCGCAGATGGGCACGCCGAGCCGCAATCGAGCGTCCCACGGCGGAATGAGCGTGAGGAATCGCGCCGGCGAACTCTCGATGACCTAAGGAAGGGACTTGTTATACTGGGCGGAATCGGCGTGGTGGTTGCGATCGCTAACAGCCGAGGAGGGGGCGTGTCTGCTGGCCTGGACACACCGAGCATGGCGCGGACCATGTGCCACGAGTTCGTAACTGACCGCCTGAGAGCACCCAGTACTGCGAAGTTTCCCAATGCTTATTCCGAGCACAGGATTACCAAGCTAGGTCCTGGGCACTATCAAGTAGCTTCCTATGTTGACGCGCAGAACGGATTCGGGGCCCAGGTGCGAAGCTCCTATTTGTGTGAGGTGACCACCACTGATAAAGGAGATCACTGGCACGCGAACAACGTTTCAATCATGGCCAGGTAAATCCCAGGTTTAGTCCACATCTGCCGTAGTCACTTGGAGTTCTCGTGCGGGATGGGGCTTCGGCACCCACGCATCGCCTACCCGGTTGAAGTGCTGCTCGACCCGCACCCGATGGACGGCGCGGAGGACCTCCTGCCCGTTGGCGTCATGCAAACGCAAGTCGGCCATCAAGATGTAATTTAGCCCCCGCTCGTAGTACAGCGGGTACTCAGAGCGGTTTTTTAGCTTCAGGCGAACTCGGATAGGGTCTCCGACGGAGTAAGTTGACCGGTCGGTCTCGATCTGCAGGAAGATGTCAGGGTTACTGTCACGTGGGATCCCCTGTGCGCGCATCGGGAAGGCGAGAGGCGAGAAGGCGAGAGCCAAGAAAAGTGGCTGGGAAGTCACACCTGTATGATGCGTTCGCCTGAGGGCTTTGCACAATGTTGGAAAAATCGAGGGGTGCGCTAATGATAGGACCGTGGCGTGAACTCAGAGACAAGATGTCGCCGGAGTCCCGGGGTGGACGCGCGAGGCCCGTAAGCATCTAGGCTATCGGACCGAATGGACCCACGTTCATCAACTTCTTCGGTCGCCTCGAGATCGAGAAGCTGGCCTGACCGCCAGCTTACCCACTGCGGGCCTCCTGCGTGCGCGATGCGCAGGATGACCGTGGTAGTGCCAAACTAGTGCCAGATCACCAGGCGCGACCTGACGCTCGCTGGTGCGTATCAGCGCCGAAGCCTCGATCTGCGCTGGGCTGCGCCAGCCTGAACTAGTCTGAGATGGACTCGGCCGCCTCCGGAGCAAGAGGTCGCGCGTTCACGCGCCCGCAAGCGGGCACCCGGCGCCGGGCCCACTCCGATGACCTCTCCCCCCGCCATCAGTTATGAATGGGCGGGGTTTTCATTTTGGTGCATCGCACCAAGGGAGAGACAACCGATCAGCGACGGGGCAGACGATGAAACAAGGGAGCGGTCAGGCGACACCGGGAAGGATTCTGGTCATCGACGACGACCCAGGCCCAGGCTAATCCCTCGGTTGTGACCCGTTGTCCTCTGCCGCGGGCGGGTGAGCCCCGTTTCCGCCGACGGCCAGTGCCCATCGCACCTTCTCCAGCATTGCGTTCAACGTGAACGGCTTCTCGATGATCTGTTCGTCTCGGGGCCGTTCGCCTGCGCGGGTGATCGCCTCCTCGGTGTACCCGGTCATCAGCACCACCGGCAGTGCGAGCGAAAGGGCCCGGATCCGGTCCGCCAGCTCCATTCCCCCCATCCCGGGCATGACCATATCGGATAACACCAGATGGATCTCGGCTTGGCGCGAGGTCACCAGAGTCAGAGCGTCGTGGCCGTTGGCCGCCTCCAGCACCCTGTAGCCATGCCGCTCGAGCAATCGGCGGACGGTGCTGCGGACCGGCCGCTCGTCTTCCACCAACAGAATCGTGGCTCCTGACCCGTTGATCGGTGGCACGGTCCTCTCCGGCTCGCTCGGCTTCAGCGCGCCGTAGTTGGGCGGGAAGTAGAGCTTGAACGTGGTGCCCCGGCCGACCTCGCTGTAAACCCAGATGTGACCGCCACTCTGCTTCACGATGCCATAGACGGTGGAGAGCCCCAGTCCGGTCCCTTTGCCCGGCTCCTTGGTGGTGAAAAACGGCTCGAACACCCGGGACCGGGTGGCGGGATCCATCCCGCAACCCGTGTCGGTGACCGCGAGAACGACGTGGACGCCGGGCTTTGCTGTGGGATGCTGCCGGGGATAGTGCTCATCCAGCTCCACCAGCGCGGTCTCGATCAGGAGGGTTCCTCCCCGAGGCATCGCGTCCCGCGCGTTGACCGCCAGGTTGAGCACGACTTGCTGCAGTTGACCCGGATCCGCAGAGATTCGCGGGAGATGGGGATGCAGCTTGGTCAGGAGAACAACATCCTCGCCCACCAGTCTCCGCACCATCATCTCCATGCCGCCGACCACCCCATTGAGATCCAGGACCTCGGGTTGGAGCAGCTGCCGGCGACTGAACGCGAGAAGCTGCCGGGTGAACGCCGCCGCGCGGTCGGCCGCTTCCTGAATCTCCAGGACATCGGTTCGTCGGGGGTCGCCGCCGGCGAGATCGGCCAGGAGAAACTCGGTCTGGGCCCGGATGATGGTGAGCACGTTGTTGAAATCGTGAGCCACGCCACCCGCGAGTCGTCCCACTGCCTCCATCTTGTGGGCTTGGCGGAACTGCTCCTCCAGCTGCTTGCGCTCGGTGATGTCGGTCGCGACCCCCAGCACCTGGCGGGTGCTGCCGTCGAGCGAGAGGAGCGGCACCTTCACCGTTTGAAACCAGCGGGTCTCACCGGTCCTGGCGTTGGTGGCGGGCTCCTCCGAGATGAGGGTCGCCTGCTGCGAAGCCATCACCTCGCGGTCGTCCTGGAGATACTTCTCGACCTCTTCGTGCTTGGGATTGAAGTCCGCATCCCGCTTCCCCACGAGGTCCTCGACCCTGGTCCCGTACAGCTCCGCTACCGCCTCATTCGCCAGCACGTACACGCCGTCCCAATCCTTCACGAAGATCAGGTGGGGATTGGTGTCGATGACCTGGCGCAGAAACTTCTGATAATGAGTGGTGGCCGCCTGAAGGGTGGCGGCCTGCGCGGAGTAGCGCCGGTCCAGACTCGATGTGGAGATGGCGAGCCCCAAAACCATGAAGGTGCAGAGGACGGATGCACACAGTCCCATGGCCATCGAGTGCATCCCGCCGGGGCCCGACCCGGTGGTCTCCACCACCCTGAAGTTCCCCGCCACCATCCCGGTATAGTGCAGGATCGGAATGGCGGCGCCGATCAATAGCGCCCACCAGAGCTTCTTCCAGCTCCCTGCAGAGGCGGCGGAGTCCCGCAGTTGAAAGCTGCACCACAAGGCCACGAAGGAGACCGCGATCGCGAGCGCGACCGAGGCGGTGACCACGACCGGGTAATGTGGGGTCTTGACCGAAAGACGCATCGACGCCAGGGCGGCGTAATGCATGACGGCGATTCCCAATCCCATCACTACACTTCCCCCAATCGCCTGTGCCATTCTCATCTCGCGCCGGCTGACCACCCAGAGCGCGACGGCGGATGCCGCCATCGCCGCCAGCCATGACAGGAGCGCGGTGGGCAGGTCGTAGACCGCGGGAGTGGGCAGCATCAGCGCAGCTACCCCCACGTAATGCATGGACCAGATGCCGGTGCCCATCGCGGCGGCCCCGCCTGCCAGCCAGGCGACGCGGGCCCGGCCAACAGCAGCGGTCACCCGACCGGCCACGTCGAGGGCACCGTAGGAGGTCACCACCGCGATCGCGATCGATAGGGCGACCAGACTCAGGTCGTGGTGACTCAGCGAGTCGCCCATCAGCGAAGCCGCAATTCAGGTATCTCCTTATCGGTGAGCACGCCGTCAAACGCACGGCCCGATGCAACACGCAAGAACTTGGGTGGCAACAGGATGTCGAAGCACGCCTAGCCAAATCGGTCCCCTGCCTTAAAGCAGGAGGCATGCCCGGTATAATCGAGGGCAGAAGCGGCGGAGCGAATGCGACAGCTTTCCCCCCTTTGTGTCGCAAAATCAGCGATTCAGGGCTGATTTCCGCCTGGCGAGCCTCGGCGCATCCCTGCCGACTTGCTCCCCGCCCTCTCACTCCCACGCTCTTGTGCGGTCTACATATATTTCGGCGCCCAGTAGGGCCGAGGCTGAGACACTTCGCGCGGGCGTGGCCGGCGGAGTCAGCGTTCACCTCGAACTCAGGCCGTCGCTCTCCGCGGCGGCCCTCCTCAAGGAGTCGATGAATGGCTAATCGTGAAGGGGGCAAACCCGGTGGGGGTGGCGGCGGTCAGGGTGGAGGGGGCGGACAGAAGGGTGGGCCCGGCGGCGGACAAGGCGGCGGCGGTCAGAAGGGCGGCGGCGGCGGTGGAGGAGGTCGGCCCGGCGGACCTGGCGGCGGCCAGGGCGGCGGCGGCGGTGGTGGCGGCCGTCCCGGTGGTCCCGGTGGTCCCGGTGGTCCCGGTGGTGGCGGCGGTCAGGGCGGTGGTGGCGGTGGTCAGAAGGGTCCCGGCGGTCCCGGTGGCGGTAAGCCGGGCGGCGGTGGGCCCGGTGGTGGCGGTGGTGGGCAGAAGGGCGGCGGCGGTGGTGGCGGTGGCTGGGGTGGCGGCGGTGGTGGACAAGGCGGCGGCGGTCAGAAAGGCGGTCAGGGCGGTGGCGGGGGCGGTTTTGGCGGCGGTCAAGGAGGCAGTCGGGGCGACCGCTAGTCTCGTACCCGTACTATCAAGCTGATGGTTGTACGCCCTCACTCCCGAGTTCGGAGTGGGGGCGTGCTTTCGTCGACGTTTCGGTCCTTCTGGCAACCGGGTCGAGGCGGTATACTAGGTGCTGCCGCACAAATAACGGTATCCCCATGACTGCTGAACGTGGCCGCGAGGGCAGACTCAAGCAGGAGCACGCCACCCTCTATCCCGGCCTCCAGCCGGGCGTCTGGCTTCCGGTCGAGACTCTGCTCCGGCACGTCACCGAGCTCATCTATCACGATCCCTCCAAGTCGGGCGTGATCACCGGTACCCGTTTGCTGCACCAGGACCACTTCGAGTACCGCGGCTCCTCGGCGCGTCCCGAGGGCTTACCTGCCGGCGCTACCCGTATGAGCGACTCCGGAGCCGACCCGAGTCAGTTGCGCCGCCGCGCGGAAGCCACCGGCACGAGTCGCCCACCACCAAAGGACGACACGAATGAGTGAACAGCGAGTTGGAGTTCAGCGGGGGCGGCGAGTCCGGGCGGACGTGAGGCAGGCGCTGCTTAAGTCCGGTTCCGCCCACCTGTACCCCGGTGTTCCTCCCGGCGAGTGGCATCCCGCCACCGTCATGGTGGACATGGTCCAGGCTCTTCGTACCGGCGGCAGCCAGGGAAGTTCGCAGGCACGTGACCGGGTGCTCGACGAGCGGCATTTCGAGTTCCGCGGTCGGCTTTCGGCAGGCGCACAGGACGACCAGCGGCGCTCGAGGCTGGAAGATCGGAGAGAACGTCGCGCGGAGGGAGAGTAAGTAAGGGCCAAGGCCCCGCCCTCGGCAGCTGGGCTGATGTGACCTACATCACAAGGCTGGAAACCGTCCCGGCTGTATAGTTTCGAGGATGGAAAGTCGCGGAATATGCCAAAGCCCAAGCCTGGCACTGAAGCAATGAAGCTGCCCGACGTGCGAACCTCACCCAGCATTCTAGTCGTCGACGATCAGGCGACGGTCAGGCGGATGGCCCATCGGCTCCTGAGCGAATGGGGATTTCGTGTGTTCGAGGCCGAGAGTGGCGAAGAGGCCATGGAGGTCTTGGGGACCGCCCGTTCCGGTATACAGTTAGTGATCGTGGACGTGGTGATGCCTCTCGCCGATGGCGTCCAGGTCACCCGGCACATCCAGGACCGGTGGCCAGGACAACGCACGCTCTACATGTCGGCCCATCCGGCGGAGGTTCTGGCAGAGTACGGTCTCAGCGAGCTCGACGTCCCCTTTCTTGCCAAGCCCTTCACTCGCGACGAGCTCCTCACCAAAGTGAGCGAGGCGCTCGCCCGTCCTTCCTCAGCCTCGAAGCAAAGCCCATCCCGATAGATCCAGCGGTTTCCGAGTTGGTGGTCCACAAGCCTGCCAGGGAGTGTCCTATTGAGCAGCCCCATCCACGGGCGAGTTGCGGTATTGTGAAAGCTCGGGAGCGCTGCCAGGCGGCTGCTGATGCTGCGATAGGTGAGAAATAAGCGGGGTCAGGCCGCAACGATCAGGAGCGGGCCCGTCCCAGAGTGAACTGGAAGGTCGCGCCCTGCCCCACCAGACCTTCGGCCCAGACCCGTCCTCCGTGGCGGTGGATAATCCGCTGGACCGTGGCCAGCCCGATTCCGCTGCCCGGAAACTCATCCTGCGGATGCAGCCTCTGGAAGGGACCAAACAGCCGGTCGGCGTAGGTCATGTCGAATCCGGCGCCGTTGTCCCGCACGAAGTAGGTTGGCTCGCCCGACAGCTGAGTCACCCCAAACTCGATCCGCGACTCGGCCTGCTTGCCGGTGAACTTCCAGGCGTTCTCCAGCAGATTCTCCAGCGCAATGCGGAGCAGTTGGCCATCTCCCGTGACGACGACGCCGGGCCGGATCTTCAGATCGACCGTCCGCGCCGGCTCACTCTCCTGGAGCCGGGTGAGAATCAACGTGGCGATCGCACTGAGATCCACATCCTGCTCCCGCAGATCAGCCCGGGTGACTCGTGAGAGGTAGAGCACGTCGTCGATCAGCTGGGACATGTGCTGGCTGGCCTCGCGGATCCGGCTTAGAAAGCGGCGGCCCGATTCATCGACCCGATCGCCCTGACTCTCGAGAACCGCCCGGCTGAAATTGTCGATCCGGCGAAGGGGAGCCCTCAAGTCGTGTGACACCGCATAGCTGAAACTCTCCAGCTCCCGATTCTTGTGCTCCAGATCGCGTACCAGCTCAGCCCGGGTCTCGGCCAGGTCCAGGGCCGCCTGCTCGCTCTCAGCGAGGAGCTGTGCCTGTCGACGAAGGAGCTCGGTCTTCTTGGCGAGCTCCACGAATACCGCCACCTTGGAGCGGACGAACTCCGGCACGACCGGCTTGACCAGATAATCCACCGCGCCCACCGCGTAGCCGCGCACTGCCTGGGTCTGGGTGTTGTCGGCCGCGGTCAGGAAGAGAATCGGTGTGTGGCGGGATTTGTCGCGCTGCCGGATCAGCGTGGCTGTCTCGAACCCGTCCATCTCGGGCATCTTGACGTCCAGCAGGATGACGGCGAAATCCTGGGTCAGCAGCCATTTGAGTGCCTCTCGCCCGGATTCCGCCTTGATCAGATTTTGCCCCAGACCCTGGAGCATCGCCTCCAGAGCGACCAGGTTGGCAGGTTGATCGTCCACCAGCAGGATGTTGACGCGATCGTCCACCGGGGCGGACGGATGGACGGACGGACTGGCGGTCAACTCCTCCTGACCAAACGTTCCGTCCCCGATAGCGGCCCTAGACTCGCTCACCAGTCCGCCTGTCCGCCCGTCCACCCGTCCACCTACCGGTACAGCCATACCCTGAGCAGCGACAGCAGCTGATCCATGTCGACCGGCTTGGCGATGTAGTCGGAAGCGCCGGCCTCGATGCACTTCTCCCGGTCACCCTTCATCGCCTTGGCGGTGACCGCGATGATCGGCAGGTTGCGGAACCGGGGCATCTCCCGGATGGCCCGCATCGTTTCATAGCCATCCATCTCCGGCATCATCACGTCCATCAGCACCACGTCGATGTCGGAAGACTCCTGCAGTCTCGCAATTCCGTCCCTCCCGCTCTCCGCGTAGATCACCTTCATCTCGCTGCGCTCGAGGAAGGTGGTGAGCGCGAAGATGTTGCGCACGTCGTCGTCGACCACCAGCGCCTTGCGTCCGGTGAGCGTGGGATCGGTGCGGTGGAGCTGCTCCAGCATCCGTTGCTTGGACTCGGGCAACCGGGCCGTCACCCGGTGGAGAAAGAGCGCGGTCTCGTCCAGCAGCCGCTCGGGCGACTGGGCGTCCTTGATCACCACCGATTCGGCCATGCGCCGCAGCTCGGCCTCTTCCCGCTTGGTCAACTGTTTGCCGGTGTAGACGATGGTCGGGAGCTTGCGCAGCCCGATCTCCCCCTTGACCCGAGTGATGAGCTGGAACCCGGTCATGTCGGGGAGGCCCAGGTCGAGCACCATGCAGTCGAACGACTCCCGTTGCAGCGCCTCGAGCGCATCCGCGCCGGTGGTTACCGCGGTGGTGACCACGTCCCCGTCGCCGATCAGCTCCGCGATGCTCTGCTGTTGCGCCACGTCGTCCTCCACCACGAGCAGGCGCTTCACTGGCCGGTCGACAAAGTCATGCAACGTGGTGAGCGCCTGAGAGAGCGATTCCTTGGTGGCAGGCTTGGTCATGAAGTCGATGGCGCCCAGCCGGAGCCCGCGCTGCCAGTTTTCCTCCACTGAAATGATGTGGACCGGAATATGGCGGGTGGACGGGTCGTGCTTCAGCCGGTCCAGGATGGTCCAGCCGTCGGCATCAGGGAGCCGCAGGTCGAGGGTTACCGCGGTGGGCTGGTACTCCCGGGCGGCCGCCAGCGCCCGGTCGGCCGACTGCGCCACCACGCCCTTGAAGCCCCGCTCCCGCGCCAGGTCCAGCAGGATCTGCGCGAAGTTGGGGTCGTCCTCGGCGATCAGGAGGACGCGGTCACCCTCCTCGATCGTGGCCCGGTCATCACTGATGGCCCGCTCGACGACCGGAGCCAGCACGACGCGCGAACTGGCGGTCAGCAGCGGCTTGGGCCCCTCGGTGGCCGTGCCCACGCCGACTGCGCCCTCGTCATCCACCGACGGCGTCTCCACCGGCTGCGCCGGATAGATCAGGGGCAGATACAGGGTAAAGGTGCTGCCTTCGCCCGGCGTGCTCTCGATCCGGATCTCGCCGCCGAGCAGCCGGGTGATCTGCCGGCTGATGGAGAGACCGAGGCCGGTGCCGCCGTACTTCCGGCTGGTGGTGCCGTCACCCTGCTGGAACGCCTCGAAGATGACCCCGTGCTTCTCCCTGGGGATCCCGATGCCGGTGTCGGTCACCGAGAATGCGATGACGGTGTTCGCCGCGTTCAGCATCTGCTGCTCCGGGTTCCACCCTCCGGTGGCGACGCTCGCCCGAAGCGAGACGCTGCCTCGCTCGGTGAACTTGAAGGCGTTCGAGAGGAGGTTCTTGAGCACCTGCTGCAGCCGCTTGGTGTCGGTCTGGATAGCGGGCGGCAGCGCGGTGTCGAGGCTGACCTCGAACTCGAGTCCCTTGAGGTCGGCCACCTGGCGGAAGGTGCTCTCCACGAACTTCCGCACCTCGGCGAACGGCACCGTGACGACGTCCACCGCCATGGTACCCGATTCGATCTTGGAGAGATCCAGGATGTCGTTGATCAGGTCGAGCAGGTCGGAGCCCGAGCTGTGGATGGTCTGCGCGAAGCCGACCTGCTTGCTGGTGAGATTGCCCTCGGAGTTCTCGGTGAGAATCTGCGACAGGATGAGCAAGCTGTTGAGCGGGGTCCGGAGCTCGTGCGACATGTTGGCCAGGAACTCGGACTTGTACTTGGAAATAAGGGCGAGCTGTTCCGCCTTCTCCTCCAGCGCCACCTTGGCCTGCTCCACCTCCTTGTTCTTCTGCTCCACTTCGGCCTTCTGACTGGCCAGCAGCTGCGCCTTGTCCTCCAGCTCCAGGTTGGTCTTCTGCAGCTCGTCCTGTTGGCTCCGGAGCAGGTCCTCCGACTTCTGCAGCGAACGGGTCTGTTGCTCCAGCCGCTTGTTGGTCTCGGTCAGAGCCTCCTGCTGCGATTGCAATCCCTCAGTCAGTGCCTGCGACTGTTTGAGCAGCTCCTCGGTCCGCATGTTGGCGGCGATGGTGTTGAGCACGATACCGATGCTCTCCGCCAACTGCTCCAGGAAGGTGAGCCGGATCTCGTCGAACTGGTCGAACGTGGCAAGCTCGAGTACCGCCTTGACCTCGCCCTCGAACAGCACCGGCAGGACCACGATGTTCCGGGGGGGCGCCTCGCCCAGACCGGAGCTGATCTGGATGTAATCGGTCGGGATCTGATTGATCAGCAGCATCCGGCCCTCGAGAGCGCACTGGCCCACCAGCCCCTCACCTAGCCGGAACTCGCTGGAGACGTGTTTCCGGTCCTTGTAGGCATAGCTTGCCAGCAGCTTGAGCGTCGCTTCCTCGCCACCGCTGTCGACCACGTAGAAGACCCCGTGGTGCGCCGTGACCAGGGGCGCCAGGTCCGACAGGATGAGCTGTGACACCGCGGCCAGGTCGCGCTGGCCCTGAAGCATGCGGCTGAACTTGGCCAGATTGGTCTTGAGCCAGTCCTGCTCCATGTTCTTCCGGGTCGTGTCGCGGAGATTGCGGATCATCTCGTTGATGTTGTCCTTGAGCTCCGCCACCTCGCCCTGGGCCTCGACCGCGATCGACCGGGTGAGGTCGCCCTTGGTCACCGCGGTCGCCACTTCGGCGATGGCGCGCACCTGGGTGGTCAGGTTGGCGGCCAGCTGATTGACGTTGCCGGTCAGGTCGCGCCAGATGCCGGCCGCGCCCGGCACCCGGGCCTGGCCGCCCAGCTTCCCGTCGATGCCCACCTCACGAGCCACGTTGGTGACCTGGTCCGCGAACGTCGCGAGCGTCTCCGTCATCCAGTTGATGGTGTCGGCCAGGGTGGCGATCTCGCCTTTTACCTCGACCCGGAGCTGCTGCTTCAGGTCGCCGTTGGCCACCGCCGTCACCACTTTGGCGATGCCGCGGACCTGGGCGGTGAGGTTGGCCGCCATCGAGTTCACGTTGTCGGTGAGATCCTTCCAGACACCCGCGACGCCGGTCACCTGGGCCTGGCCGCCCAGGGTTCCTTCGGTGCCGACCTCGCGGGCCACGCGGGTCACTTCCGAGGCGAACGAGTTGAGCTGGTCCACCATGGTGTTGACCGTGTTCTTGAGCTCCAGGATCTCACCCTGCACGTCTACGGTGATCTTCTTGTTCAGCTCGCCTCGGGCGACGGCCGTCGTGACGTCGGCGATGTTACGGACCTGGGCGGTGAGGTTGCCCGCCATGTAGTTCACGTTGTCGGTCAGGTCCTTCCAGGGACCGGCTACACCCTTCACCTGCGCCTGGCCGCCCAGCCTCCCTTCGGTGCCGACCTCGCGGGCCACGCGGGTCACTTCGGAGGCAAACGAGTTGAGCTGGTCC
>JBGQLP010000069.1:0-12172 GCA_041500125.1 Gemmatimonadota bacterium | reverse complement strand
GCACTTGCTGACCCGCTCGAGAATAAATGTATACAGGCGTTCACCCTTCTGGGCGGTTGCAAGGGTGGGATATCCGACCGATCCGGGAGAGCCCTCCGGAAGATGCCGGCTCTGTCCCGGCCGATAGCGCGCGAGCATGCTGGGCGTGAGGGCGAAGTCCTGCGCCAGATCCATTCGCACCAGGTGAGGCGCCAGGAAGAGCAGCAGCGAGGTGTCGAGCTCGCCGCCCTGGACCGGCGCGTGGCGATCCACCAGCTCGCTGAAATCAAGGCTAAAGATGTCCACCACCTGGACCGTGGCCTCGTCGGTGCGAATCGCGCTGAGCGCCTCCAGGTGTCCCTCGCTCGACTGCGCGGTGATGATGAAGAACTCCCGGACGCCTGCCCCCTCCTCCCACGACTCGATAAGTTCGTTCATGACCCGGTGAAGCGTGCGGCGGCGCAGAGCGGCCCCTCCGGGGAAGACGCGGGTCGCCTGGTGAACGCCATATTCGACCGTAGGAGCGCGAGGGATGCCGAACGCTTCCGAGAGATCGTCTGCCAGCCGATCGACGATGATCGTATCGCAGCCGAGCGGAAGATGAGGCCCGTGCTGCTCGGTCGTGCCCACGGGGACGATGAGCGTGGGACGCTGCCGTAGGCGCTCGCCTACCGAGCCGGGGGTCATTTCCTTCAAACGCCAGGGGCGCAGGTCTTGATTCATCGCGGGCGATCGTGGGTCGTCGTGGTGTTGGTCGCCGGTGGCGCGGCCGCCGAATGGCTTCGGGCTCCGTCACCCGTGCCGGTGTGGATCGCATGGGCCTGCGTGCTGGCTGCGGTGCTCGCCCTCTGGCCGGTGGCCGGCTGGCACCGCCGAACTCTCGTTTTACTCCTGCTCGGCCTCGCCGGCGTCCTCACCATCGCCGAGCAACAGCTCAAATCGATCGAGACCCGCTGGGAGCAGGAGCGCGAGGACCGGGTCACCGGCGCCTCCCGCCACCTCGACAGCGACCTGCGCTCGGCGCTGCATCGCGCCGACCGGCTGGCCGAGGCAGCCATCGCCAGCTCCGCCGACGACCAGGCCGCAGCATTCCGGGTCTTGGACCGCCTGGTGCCTTCGGCCGGGCCCGAGATGAGCGTGGTGGTATTCGACCCGCAGGGCCATCCCTGGGCCTGGGCGGGACGACATCGGTTGCCGCCGCAGAGCGAAGGCGACTCGATCGCCACCCGGGCCAGTGGATATTACGTCGTGCTCGAGGCACGGCGCCACTCGGCCGAGGGGCGAAGCGCGGTCGCCGGCGTGCTCATCTGGGCCCATCCCGCCGTGCCGGACCGCGGCCGCAGCCTCGCAGAGCTGTTTCGGGCCCGCACCGAGGTGGGGCTCACGATCTATCCCACCGGCAGCGCCCCCAATAGCCCCGACGTGTTCGACTATGAGGAGCCGACCACCGCCGGCTCCCGCCTGCTCTTCAGCGTCCAGCCGGTCCCCCCGGAGCAGGGGTCGGCCAAGGAGCTGGCCTATCATCAGGCCAGTCGCTGGGTGGTGTGGCTCGCTCTCCTGAGCTTCGCCGTTGCGCTCAGCCTCACGGTTCAGCCGGTGGAGCGCTTTCTCCTGCTCGCCCTGCTCCTGTGGCTGGCGGCGCGCGCTCCGGTGGGCTCCGCGCTCGGTCTGCAGCCGCTCTTCTCTCCCGCCACGTTCTTCGGCACGACACTGGGTGCGCTGTCCAGCTCGGCCGGAGTCCTCGGCCTCGCTGGAATTCTGCTGACGATGGCGGGGGTGTGGCTCTGGCAAAGGCGGCTCCCCCGCCGCTGGTATGGCGTGCTGATCGGAGTCTTCCTGCTGCTCGCCGCTCCGTATCTGATCAGCAGTCTGGGGCGGGGCATCACGCCGCCCTCTCGCGGCGTGTCCATGGGGCTGTGGCTCACCTGGCAGCTCACACTGCTCGTGTCGGTCTCAGCACTCATCATTGCGGCGGCGGCGCTGTTCCGGGGCAACGGTCCGGAGACCCACACCCGCTGGCGCATCGTCGCGGGAGTCGCCATCGCCTTTGCCGCCGCCGTGATTGGGGTGCTGATCTGGAGCCCGCGAGCCGGCTGGCCCGACTGGTATACCTTTCTCTGGACTCCCGCGCTGCTGCTGGTCACGCTGCCGGCTCCCCGCTGGTGGGCGATCAGCGGTATCGCGCTCGTCGCCGGAAGCTCCGCGGCGCTGGTCACCTGGGGAGCCGAGCTCTCCGGCCGGCTGCAGGTCGCCCAGCGCGATGTGGCCCGGCTCGGTTCCGAGCCCGATCCACTCGCCGTGCCGCTGCTGGAGCGGTTCGGGCAGCAGGTTCTTCGCGCGCCGCCCCCGAGGAGCGCGTCGGAGATGTACGCCCTCTGGCACGGGTCCCCGCTCGGCAGCGAGAGTTACCCGGCCCATCTGGGCCTGTGGTCAAAATCCGGTGACCTGGTGGACGAGCTGACCCTCGACTCGCTGGATCTGCCCCACTCGCTGCTCTCGACTCTGGTCCGCGAGCTGCCCTCGAGCGACAGCCTGCAAGTGACCCAATTGATCCGGATACCGGGCGTGCACTATGTGCTCCTGTCGCGGGTCTCTCCCGAGCGGGTGATGACGGCCTCGGTCGGACCCCGCTCGGAGCTGATCCTGCCTGGACGGGTGGGGCGCTTGCTGGATCCTTCCCGGCACGGGGCTCCGCTGTACAGCCTGACGCTCTCGCCACCGGCCGAAGGCACCGATGTGCAGCAGGGCTCTTCCCGCTGGCGGCGGGACGGATGGGCGCTCCGGAGCGAGTACCCGCTGGTGCTGCCGGGCAGCACCCGGACCATTCACGCGGCCGTGGATCTGCGCGGGCCGCTTCCGCTCCTGGTCCGCGGAATCCTCGTGGTGCTCTTCGACGCCGCCGTGCTCGGTCTGCTCTGGTTCGTGGCCGAGCTGGTGTCCGGCGCCGGACTGCCCCGGCCCCGGTGGCGCAGCATGGCGCGCTCGTTCCGGATTCGTCTGGCGGTGACCTTGGGCGCGTTTTTCATCCTGCCCGCGGTTGGTTTCGCCGCATGGAGCTTTGCGCGTTTGGCCGATGAGGCGGAGCGGAGCCGCGACCTGCTGATCACCCAGACGCTGCGCGACGCGGTGCTGACCGCCGGCGGCATCCTTCGGAGTGGAGCTCCTCCCGCGGAACGGCTGAGCGATTTGAGCCGCCGCATCGACGCCGATCTGGCGCTGTATCAGGGCGGGACTCTGGCCGGCACCAGCACTGCGGTGCTGGAGGACCTCGGCGTGGTCGAGCACCTGATGGATCCGGATGCCTACGAGGCACTAGCGCTGGAAGGCGAGCTGGAGATCACCCAGGACGGCTCGATTCCCCAGCTGGCCGAGCGGGTGGGCTACCGGGTGGTTCAGCCCGGCTCATCCAGCGACATCGGAGTGCTGGCGACGCCGCAGCTCGCCGATGACGCCTTGCTCGGCGTGCGCCAGCTCGACCTCGCGCTGGTGCTCCTGCTGGCGACCCTGGCCGGTGTGGCCGCCGCGTTGGCCGGCGCCAGGATTGCCTCGCGCACCCTCTCGCGTCCGGTGGCCGAGCTGCGCCGCTCCGCGTTGGCGCTGGGGAAGGGTGAGCCGATGCCGCGTCGCTCGGAGCGGCCGCCGCTGGAGTTCGAGCCGGTCTTCGCCGCATTCGAGCGGATGGCCGCCGACATCCGCGTCAGCCAGAGCGCGCTGGAGGATGCCCGCCGCCGCACCGCCACTGTGCTCGCCACGGTGGCCACCGGCGTGGTGGGTCTGGATCCGCGGGGCCGGGTGCTCATCGCCAACCGGCAGGCGGTGGACCTGTTGGGCACCGAGCTGGAAGAGGGCGAGCCCTTCCTCGAGCGTCTTCCGGTCGAGTGGCATCCCCTCGCTACCGCGGTGCGAAGATTTCTGGCCGATCCAAGCGCCGACGGCACCGCCGAGCTGGACGTGAGCGGCCGGAGGCTGACCCTGCAGCTCGCGTCGCTCGGACCGGACGTACGGGGCGTGGTCATGGCGCTCAACGATGTGACCGACGTGTCCCGTGCCGAGCGGGTGCTGGCCTGGGGTGAGATGGCCCGGCAGGTGGCCCACGAGATCAAGAACCCGCTCACCCCCATGCGGCTGGGAATGCAGCACCTGCTGCGGGTCTATCAGGAGCGGCGGGGAGAGTTCGACCGAACGCTGGATGAGACGGCGGAGCGGATCCTGGCGGAGATCGACCGGCTGGACACCATTGCCCGCGCGTTCAGTCGCTTTGCGGCGCCGGCCGCTCAAGATGAGCCGCTGGACCGGATCGACCTCCGCGTGGCGGTCGGTGAGGTGGTGGAGCTCTACCGCCTGGCCGACGAGGGGTTTGAAGTGCGGCTCACCGCGGAATCGCAGCCGTTCGGCGCGGCCCGAGCCGACGAGGTCAAGGAAGTAATGGTGAATCTGCTGGAGAATGCCCGCAACGCCGGGGCCCGGGTGGTTCAGGTCACGGTGGGTCCCGGCTTCATCCGAGTGGCGGACGATGGAGCGGGTATTCCGGACGAGCTGCTCCCCCGAGTGTTCGAGCCGCGTTTCTCCACTACCACGAGTGGATCAGGCCTGGGGCTCGCGATCGTTCGGCGGCTGGTGGAGAGCTGGGGCGGGACGATCGAGGTGGCGAGTGGGGCGGGGCAGGGAACGGTGGTGACGGTACAGCTTCCAACCTGAGTCGTTAGCGGCTGGTCTCCCGCGCGCGCTCCAGGGTCGCCATGGTCAGCGCATCTTCCTGAGTACGCGCCTGGCGCAGCAGCCGCACCGCGATCAACATCTGGTGATCCGAGAACGCCCGCCGCCGAGCCTCTGCCAGCGGACCGAACAGCGACCGCGCAATCTCGTAGCCCAGCTGCTCGTCCACGTAGCCTGAGGCGTTGTCGAAGGTGGAGCGAGGCAGCTCCACTCCCACCTGCTGCAGCCGCTCGAACACCTGATTGCGCATCTCCTCGGTGACCTTGAACGACTCGAACTTCGGCGGGCGAGCCTTCTTCACGTCGCCGGCATAGTCGGCCAGCACACTGCGGAAGAGCCCGAGGTCCTCGCCCAGCGCTGAGAGCAGAGACCGCTCGCCTTCGGTACGGGGAGCGCCTCGCACCGTGAGGTCGGGCAGGATCCCGCTGGCGTCCGGGATCGGCCGTCCCGCGTTCGACTGGTACAGCCGGGGCGCCTGCGCCGGCGTCCGGTTGCCCAGCGCACCCAGGCTGTCGGAGGTGGGGCGCTGCACCGTGCGGCCGCTGGGCGTGAACCACCGGGCGGTGGTCAGCTTGATGGCGACCTCTTCGCCCAGAGGATACGTGGTCTGCAGCACACCCTTCCCGAAGGTCGGCGTCCCCAGAATCACCGCGCGGTCGTGGTCCTGCAGCGCGCCGGCGATCAGCTCGGCCGAGCTGGCCGTGCCGTGGTTGACCAGCAGGGCGAGCTTGAGATCGTCCCAGTCACCCGACTGTCCGGCGAGATAGACCTTGGAATGGCCGGGGGAGCGGCCCTGCGATATCGCGACGGTGTCGCCCGACTGGAGGAAGAGGCTCGCGACTCTCACGCCCTCGTTGATCAACCCACCGGGGTCGCCCCGCAGGTCCAGCACCAGCGACTTCATGCCATTGGAGACCAGGCGATCCACCGCATCGCGCAGCTCGGAGGCCGCGCCGTCGCTGATTCGGCGGAGCTCGATGTAGCCCACGCCTCCGCCCAGGAGAATTCCCTGAGACGCGGCAGGAACGTGCACCACGGTCCGGGTCAGGCGGCGCACTACCGGGACGTTGGAGCCCCAGGGACGCACGACCACGGTGACAACCGTGCCGGTTCCTCCGGCAAGCGCTTCCTCCAGCCGCCGGGCCGACCAGCCCACCGTGCTCTTCCCGTCGATGCTCAGGATCTCGTCGCCCGGACCGAAGGCGCTACGGGCGCTGCTGTTCCCGATCTCGGTGGAGCCGACATCCACTTCGGTGCCCGACATCTGCCGCTGATACTGGCGGTAGCTCTCCCGGGTCAGCAGCTCGGCGTAGGGATCGTGCAGGGAGGCGATCAGGCCTTTGGCCGCCGTCTGGTAGAGGTCGCCTTCGGGGATGGAGTCGAGATAGTGATCGTGAATGGAGGCTACGACGTTCTCGAAGAGACGGGCCTGCTGGTAGACGGTCCCCTGCGGCGCTGCCTTCCGCCGAAAGAGCCAGCCCCCACTGAGGATGGCGAGTGCCAGGATGGCTATGAGCCCGGTCCAACGGGCCCTAGCAGAGGGTCCCTTCATGCCGCGTAGCTCCTGCGAAATGCCAGAAGACCTGCCGGATGCATCCCGAAGTACGCCGGGGGATGCGGTGTTAGGTACCGCCACTGTACAGGCAGCAAGATGAGGGCCGCCGAAGGGCTAGTGGCCGTGTGGATTTCCCGGATCAACGGTCAGGCTCGAGTCCCGCCACACGGCCGCGGAGGCGACGTGGCAGTTGTGGACGAAGACGCTGGCGGGATGGGTGCCCCGCTGGAGCAGCGCGTGGAGCATCTCGTGCCGGACCAGCCACTCCTCACCCAGGGCGCTGGCGGGCAAATAGATCCGGTTCCCCTCGCGAACCCACCAGGCGTGAGCCATTTCGCCGGCCAGCTCGATGGCGCCGCCGGGGGCGTCAACGGCGTAGAAGGTCACGTCGGTCATGCGGCCCTGCTGGCCGGAGCAGGCGACCGTCTTGTCCCACCACTCTTGATATAGTCCCAACGTGGGGACAGCCCACGAACGGCCCAGGGGCGCGAGCGGCGCGCCGGCGGCGCGCGGCGCGGCGCAGGCGCTCGTGCCCGAAATCAGGAGGATAGCAAGAAGCAACCGACCCATTATGGACTCCGGAGCTGAACACCCTGCAGCGGCGGCGGGCTGGGGGGAACTCCACCGTGCGAGGCCAATCGGTGCCGGAAGGCGACACTGGGGCCGAACCCGCTGCAGGATTCGGTCCACTTCTGCGCCAGGCGGATACCCAGGCGACCTCCCGCCCGGGCTAGGTTCGGGCCCCATCCCATGCTCGCCCGAATCTGCTCCGCCGCCGTCCTCGGCATCGACGCCTACCCGGTGGATGTCGAGGTGGATATCACCAACGGCCTGCCCTCGTTCTCCACCGTCGGCCTCCCCCACGGCGCGGTCAAAGAGGGGAGAGAGCGGGTCAGCGCCGCGCTGGTCAACGCCGGCTTCTCCTTCCCGCTCCGGCGGATCACCGTCAACCTCGCGCCCGCGGACATTCGGAAGGATGGATCCGCCTTCGACCTGCCCATCGCGCTCGGCATCCTCGCGGCCAGCGGCCAGCTTCCCGAAGAGCGGCTGCGCGACCAGGTAGTGCTCGGAGAAGTGGGCCTGGAGGGCGACCTCCGACCGGTCCGGGGCGCCCTCTCCATGGCGCTGGCCGCCCGCACTGCCCGCTATCGCGGCGTCCTGCTGCCCTACGCCAACGTGCCCGAGGCCTCCGTGGTCGAGGGCCTCGAGGTCTGCGGTGCCCGCACGTTGCTCGAGGCCTGCGCCCACCTCTGCGGCCGGCAGCCGATCGAGCCCAGCCGGGTGGACGTCGCCGCGCTGATGGCCGAGCCGGGGCACGACGATGCCGACTTCGGCGACGTCAAGAGCCAGGCGGCGGCCAAGCGGGCGCTGGAGGTGGCGGCGGCCGGCAGCCACAACATCCTGCTCATCGGCGCTCCCGGCGCGGGGAAGACCATGCTGGCTCGCCGGCTTCCTTCGATTCTGCCCTCGATGAGCCTGGAAGAGGCGCTGGAGACCACCAAGATCCACAGCGTCGCCGGCACCCTCGCCCTGGGGCGCTCCCTGCTCACCGTCCGCCCGTTCCGCGCGCCCCACCACACTATCAGCGATGCCGGCCTCATCGGCGGCGGCTCGTCACCCCGGCCGGGCGAGGTGAGCCTGGCCCACGGCGGGGTGCTGTTCCTCGATGAGCTACCCGAGTTTCGGAGGAACGTGCTCGAGGTGCTGCGGCAGCCGATGGAGGACGGCGTGGTCACGCTGAGCCGGGCGGCGATGAGTCTCACCTATCCCGCGCGGTTCATGCTGGCCGCGGCCATGAACCCCTGTCCCTGCGGCTACTTCGGCGATCCGGTGCATCCCTGCGGCTGCGGTCCGCTGATCATCGAGCGCTATCGCTCCCGGATCTCGGGGCCGCTGCTGGATCGGATCGACATTCACCTCGAGGTGCCGGCGGTAGCCTACGGCGACTTGGTCGGCGAGCAGTCGGGTGAGACCAGCGGAGTCATTCGGGGCCGGGTGGAGCGGGCCCGAGCAATTCAAAGAGCGCGGTTCCAGGGGCAGCGCGGGGTCCACGCCAATGCGCACATGACCGCCCGCGACCTCCGCCGCCACTGCCGGCTCAGCGAGCCGGTGGAGTCGGTGCTCCGGCAGGCGGTCACCCGACTAGGTCTCTCGGCGCGGGCGTATCACCGGGTGCTCAAGATCGCGCGCACGATCGCCGATCTGGCCGGGGCGGCGGAGCTGACCACGGCCCACGTCAGCGAGGCGATTCAGTATCGGAGCCTGGATCGGAAACGGGAATTTGCATGAGGAAACGGCGAGGCACAACCATGGCTTAGCGGTTCACCTCGGCCACGAACACATCGCTCTCTCGCTCGCTGCGCACGAAGTAGATCCGCTTCCCATTCGTCGCCCAGTAGGCGCGGCCACCAATGTCCGCTCCCTGCTGCCGCAATATCAGCCGTGCCTTCCCACCGTTGATCGGCATGGCCCAGAACGCGACGCTCCCTCCCTGGGTTGCGATCCGGAGGATGAGCTCCCGCCCGTTCGGCGCCACCCGAGTCCCGACAAAGCTGGCGTTCTCGAACGGCAACGGTATTGAATCGGTGCGCCCGGTATCCACCCACACCCGCTGGATGTAGTGCTCCAGCCGTTCGTTCTCCCAGTCGGCGAACCCCCGCTCCAGCAGCAGCGCCTTGCCGTCCGGCGTCCAGTATCCTTGAACCTCGCGTCGGCTGACCCGCCTCGGCTCACCCCACGAGCCGTCGGCGGCGCGGCGGGTGACATAGAGACCGGCCTGGCCCCCCGGCGCCTCGGTAATACTGAAGGCGATGGACTGCCCGTCCGGCGACCAGTGGGGCCAGCGTTCCTCGTAGGGCCCGCCATAGACGGTGCTCTCCGGCCCGCCGCTGGCCGGCATGACCAGGATATCGCGGGTGCCATTCCGCACCGCGTGAAACGCCATCTCCCGATCGTCCGGTGAGACTTCCCCGTTGAAGTCGTCGGCCGGGTTGGTGGTGAGCTGCACGATGGGGCCTCCGTCGGCCGGCATCCGGTAGATGTCCTGGTTGCCGTGGAGATTGGAGTCGAAGTAGAGCCAGTGGCCGTCGTGCGAGAGGCTCACCGCCTCGACCAGGTCACTCCCCACCGTCAGGGCCCGCACCGTAGCCGGGTCGGCCGGCCGGCCATCGGGCGGCACCTCGGCCATCCAGATGTTGGCGCTGATCGCCAGGGTGGAATAGGCCAGCCGATGCCCGTTCGCCGCCAGCGAGATCGAGCTGGCATTGAGTCCCTGGGTCACCCGCTCGATGGGGCCCGCGGGAGCGCCGCTCCGATCGAGCGACATCCGGTACACATCGCGCGGCCCGTCGCGATTGGAGACGAACAGCAGATGGCGGCTGTCCCCCATCCACACCGGACTGGTATTCAGGGCGTCGCCGCCGAGGAGCTTCCGGGGCGCACCCCCGTCCGCTCGCAGGATCCAGATCGCGCTGGGACCCACGTTGCCGAGATTGGACGGTGCCAGCGTGAAGATGCTGTTGCCGGTGACGAAGGCGATCAGCTTTCCATTGGGCGACCAGGCAAAGGAGTGCGGATCCGCGAGCGGGAGCCGGGAGAGCAGGCTGGGCCGGCCTCCGTCGATCTGCTGGACCAGCACCGAGTCAGCGCGATTGAACAGAAAGCGCTTGCTGTCCGGTCCCCAGGCCTTGGTGGTGAAGTAGCGGAGCCCTCTCCCGGCCCGGGTGTTCACGCCGGGGCCGACCAACCGGGGGACCCCGCCGAGGGCGGGCACGAGATAGACGCTGTCGCCGGATTCGTACAATAAGGATGAGCCGTCCGGCGACCACGCCGGCTGCCGCTGGGGCGGACCGCTGTCGGGCGTCAGTGCGATGGGCTGGCCGCCGGAGACCTGGCGCACGAACAGCCGCATCCGATCCGCCGGCCCCTTGGCGTAGGCCACCAGCTCACCGTTGGGCGACAGCGCCGGATCGAGCTCGAGCCCCGGATCGAAGGTGACCTGGGTCGCGCGACCGAGCTCCAGCCGGCCCGCCTCTGGCCTCCGGAGCGCCAGCAACGCCAGCAGCACGACCACCCCGGCGGCCACTGCGCTCCCCAGTGCGCGGGCCAGCAGCGCCGGTGGCGACCGCCACGGCGATGCGATGGAAAAGGCTTCCAGCCGGTCCACGATCTCCTGCGCGTTCCGCCACCGATCCTGAGGCTCCTTGGCCAGGCAGCGCTCGATCAGCTCGGCCAGCGCCGGCGGAACGTCGGAACGCCGCGATGTCACCGGCGGAGGCTGCTCCATCGCGTGGGCTGCGAGAATGGCGCGCGGGGTGCCGGTGAACGGCGGCTCGCCGGTCAGGATCTCGTAGCCGAGCACGCCGAGGGCGTAGATGTCGGCGCGATGGTCCACATCGGGCTCGGCGGTGGCCTGCTCCGGCGCCATGTAGGTCGGGGTACCGATGGCGATTCCTGCGGTCGTGAGTGCCGTGGCCGTTTCGCTCGCCTGGCTCACCGCCTTGGCCACCCCGAAGTCGGCCACCAGCACGTGGCGCCCCGAGAGCAGCACGTTGTCGGGCTTCACGTCCCGGTGCACCACGCCGTGGGCGTGGGCGTACGCCAGCGCGTCCGCGATCTCCCTCAGCAGGCGAACCGCCTCGGAGACGGAAATCTGGCCCTCACGATCGAGTTTCTCCCGGAGAGACTCGCCCTCGACGTACGGCATGACGTAAAAGAGAAAGCCGCCGGCTTCGCCGGAGTCGAGGACGGGCAGAATGTGGGGGTGCTGCAGCTGTGCCGCGATCTCGATCTCGCGGGCGAACCGTTCCGCTCCCAAGGTCGCCGCCAGCTCGGGACGCAGCACTTTCACGGCCACCTTGCGCCGGTGCCGGAGATCCTCGGCGAGGTACACCGTGGCCATGCCGCCGCGCCCCAGCTCGCTGGCCAGGGCATAACGCCCTGCGAGCGCTGAATGGAGGCGATCGAAGGTGTGCGACATGCTGGGCCCGGATAGGGATCTCAGCAGTATACCGGGCCGGGGCAGGGGAGGGAAACCGCTGAATCAGCCGAAGGTGAACACAAACGCCTCCACGCCCGAATCGAGAAACTCGATCTCGAACTCCCGATCGGCGATGGGCGCCGGTTGCCGGATCAGCTGATACAGCCGCTGTTCGCTGGCCCTGCCGTAGCCCTGCTCGTCCACGTCACTCCCGTGCGCAGCGCCTGGCGGTTGTCCGTCGATCAGCACCCGGAATCGGACCGAAGTTCCCGGCGCTGCCGGCCCCATGACGAGATGAAGATCGCGGGAGTGAAAGCGGTACACGATCCGCCCGTTGGGCTGATTCAGGGCGGTAGCCTGTTTCCCCACCGTCCAATCACCCGACAGGGCCCACTGATTGAGCCTCAGCCGCGCGGGGGCGGCATAGACCCGCCGCCGATCCGGTACTGCCCCACCGGGTGACGCAAAGTTCTCGGTGCGGTCGTAGCCGACATAGTTCTCTGGAGACTTCGAGCTGCTCCAATCGGCGGCAGCTTCAATTCCCCGGCCCTCGACCGACACCAGGTCCTGGCCGATGCCGCTGTGTCCGGCTTCGGCCAGCAGCTGTTGAATGACCTTCTCCGACTGTTGGTATGCGCCCTCACCGAATTGATGATGGCGGATGCGTCCCTCCGCATCGACGAAATAGAGGGCCGGCCAGTACTGGTTGTTGAAGGCACGCCAGACCGCATAGTTGTTGTCGACCCCGATCGGATAATCGACGCCCATGTCCTTCGCCTCTCGGCGCACGTTGTCGAGATTCTTCTCAAAGGGGAACTCCGGCGTGTGCACGCCGATCACCACCAACCCCTGATCCTTATATCTCTCGGCCCAGGCCCGGACATTGGGAAGCGTGCGAAGCCAGTTGATGCAAGTGTAGGTCCAGAACTGGACCAGGATGACTT
>JBGQLP010000068.1:0-12201 GCA_041500125.1 Gemmatimonadota bacterium | reverse complement strand
CTGCACGGAAGCCTCCACCTGGAGGCCTAGCGGTAGGGCCCGAAACTGCCGAGTGGCGGCCTTGTCCATCAAGGCGTTTAGATCCTGTCCTGCCTGACGGAACAGCCGGGTAGCGGCCTCCTGACTCAGCCAGCCGGCAACGAGGAGAGAGGTGGGTGGCACCTCGATTCGGACCTGCGGTCCGGTCCAGCTCGACTTGACCGTGGTCCAGGGATAGGTGGCGCTCTCGGTGGTGTGTACCAGGAGGATGCCGGCGGCACCCTGGCGCTGGGCCTCTTCGATCTTGTAGGTCCAGCGTCCGTAGTAGGTGAGGATGGGTCCCCGAAAGATCGTGCTGTCCCGGAGACCCGGATCATTCACCAGGACGACCACGATCTTGTTCTTGACGTCCACGTCTTTGTAATCGTCCCAGTTGTATTCCGGTGCCACAATGCCGTACCCCACGAAGACCAGCTCGCCGGTGGCCTTGGTTGTCGAGTCGTTGCGCATCGACCAGAGGACGTAGTCATCGCGGTATGCCAGATCGCTCGGGCTGGGTCCCTGGACCCTCAAGGCGGGATTGGGAGTCAGGGTGATGATGGGGACGTGGTGATAGTACGTCCCGCTGTCTCCGGCAGGCTCCAGTCCCAGGCGCTCGAACTGGGCGGCGATGTACTTCGCTGCGAGCTCGCCGCCCCGAGTGCCCGGCCTCCGTCCCTCCAGCGCGTCGTCTGCCAGGAACTCCAGATGGGCTCGGAGGACCTGAGGGTCCACGGCTCGAGCGACGCGCGTCGCAGGGTTCGGAGTTTGGGCGAGCAGCTCCCGACCTCCGGGAACCAAGGCAACGAACACGGCAGCGAGCAGAACGAAGCGCAGATGCATGGTAAATCCTTGGAGGAGTCAGATAAGAGACGAGGGGCAAAGCTGAGCCAGCACGCAATCCTCACATCTCGGCCGCCGGGCAATGCACACTTGTCTGCCATGGAAGATGAGGAGGTGAGAGAGGAGACCCCAGTCCTCCTGAGGGAATAGCCGCATCAGGTCCTCCTCGATCTTGGCCGGATCGGCTTCGCGGCTCAGGCCGAGCAATCCGCTGAGGCGGGTGACGTGGGTGTCGACGGTGACGCCCTCGTTGATCTCGTAGGCGTTTCCCAGAATAACATTCGCGGTTTTCCGTCCGACGCCAGGCAGCTTGCGGAGCTGTTCCATTGTCCGGGGCACCTCGCCCCCGTAGTCGGCCGCAAGCGCCTGTGCCATGCCGATCAGGCTTCTCGTCTTGTTGCGAAAGAAACCGGTGGACCGGATGATCTCCTCTACCTCGGATGGCTTCGCCTTGGCCAAATCAAAGGCGGTGGGGTAGCGGGCGAAGAGGGTTGGGGTGACCAGGTTCACCCGCACATCGGTGCATTGGGCCGAGAGGATGGTAGCGCAGAGCAGCTCGAAAGCGTTTCGGTAGCTGAGCGCGCAACGGGCATCGGGGTAGGCTGCTTTCAGTCGAGCGAGGACTTCCGCGGCGGGTGCGGGCGGGCGGACACGTGTTGCTGCCCTTTTCGTCGCAGAACCTTTACCCACCTTGCGCAGAATTGGCCGGCGTGCCGTTGGCTCCACTCGCTCTGGGTCTGACTTCCGTCCCCCCGTCCGCCCGTCCGGCCGTCCCCCCGTCCTCACCGCCTCCTCCTGGCATAGGCGATGAAATCCCCCACCGGGCGCGCGTTCAGGATGTCGTTCGGCCCGAGCCAACCCTTCCGGGCCATTGCCACCCCGTATTCCACATATCCGATGCCGGCTACGCTGTGGGCGTCCGCGCCAATCGAAATTGCGACGCCGCTCTCCTTGGCCTTGCGGAGGACCCGCCAGTCGAGATCGAGCCGGTGCGGATCGGCGTTTATCTCCAAGGCGACTCCAGTGGCAGCCGCCTTCTCCATTACGGCGTCCAGGTCGATCGGGTAAGGATCTCTCGAGAGTAATAGCCGGCCGGTCGGGTGGCCTATGATCGTGAGAAACGGATTGTCCATCGCCGCCAGTATTCGAGCCGTCATGTCCTTCTCACCCATGTTGAAGCGGCTGTGGACCGAGGCAATGACAAAATCAAGCCGCTCGAGCACCTGCTCGTCGTAGTCGACCCGGCCGTCCTGGAGGATGTCGGCTTCGATGCCCTTGAGAACCCTGAAGCCTTCCAGGCGGGCGTTGACCCCGTCTATTTCGTCGGCTTGCCGGGCGAGATCGTCGGGGCGAAGCCCCCCGGCGTACGCCGCAGCCTGGCTGTGATCGGTTACGCCCAGGTAGTCATAACCTGCGGCCCGGCACGCCACCGCCAGCTCCTCGACCGTGTTGGAGCCGTCGGAGTAGCTGGTGTGACAGTGGAGAAAACCCTTCACGTCGCTCTGGGTCACCAGTTGTGGCAGCTGGCCATGCGCAGCCGCGGCGACTTCCCCTCTGCCCTCACGGATCTCAGGTGGAATGGGGCTGAGACCCAGCGCCTGGTAGAAGGTTTCTTCGTCCGGGGTGGCCACGAACTGGCTGCCCCGCCAGAGGGCCGCGCCGTTGAGGGTAAATCCTCTGTCCGCCGCGTACGCGGCCAGTTCCCGCAGGTGGCCCTCGCTGCCCGTGGCCTGGACCAGCACCGCCCCGGCGTTGACGGGTGTCGTGGCCACGATCTGGGCACTGGCACCACCCGCGAACCTGAGGGTCAGGCGGCGCTCGTCCTGGCCGGCGAACTCATGAACGCCAGGCAGCTGGCTCAGGCGCCGGAACAGCTCGGCGGGAGGGGATTCGGCAGTCAGAACGATGACCAGGTCCTTCACCACCTCGGACCGGCGGCGAACGTCCCCGGCGATGATGGCGTTGATGACCCCGGGAAGGCGCTCCAGGGCTGCTCTCAGACCTTCGGCCTCGTCCGCGGCGTGGTGTGAGAGCCGGAACGCGGTTGCCTGGCGCAAAAAGGCGATCGCCTTGAGGATGTTCTCGGAGGTGCGCGGCCCAAAGCGGGGCAACTTGGCCAGGCGGCCATCGTGCGCGGCCGCCTCCAGCTCGGGCAATGAGTCGATGCCGAGCACCTCGTGGATCTGACGGATCTTGGCCACCCCCAGCCCGGAGATCTCGAGCATCTCGACCAGACCGGCGGGAATCTGTTCCCTCAGCTCCTCGAGCATACTGGCCCGGCCGGTGCCGACTAGCTCCCGCACAATCTGTAAGGTGGCCGGACCGACCCCCTTGGCCGAGGCCAGGGATCCGTCCTCGACAGACTGGCGTAAGTCACCAGGGAAGCCGGTGACGGCCCGAGCAGCGGTGCGAAAGGCCCGAATACGAAATGGATTCTCGTTCTTGAGCTCCAAGAACGCGGCGATCTGCTCCAACACCTGAGCGACCGCCTTCTTATCCATATAGTCCTTTACGCTCTCCATCGAGACCCCTCCGCCGCCTTGGTGGCCACCTGATGCGAGCGCCACCCCAGCTCCAGCAGCTCTTCCTCTCCGGCAATTGAGAACAGCTTCGCAGCGGCTCCGCCAGCCAACATCGGCGCGAAAAGGTCGGTGCCGTCGAGGCGGGCCAGAGCTCGGGGCGCGGGACCAGTCACCTCGACCACACTGAATCCAGCCCGCTCCGGATGAATGCCAAACACGCCCAGAACTCTGAGCTCGGCTGATCCAGGAAGGTAGTGTACGAAGCAACCATCCATTGGCTCGTGCGGCTCACCCGGAATAACCTGGGCCCAGATTCGCCGCTCGGGTACCTGGGCATAGTAGGCTGGCCCCTGCACTTCGTTCTCGCCCGGGTTCGCACCAGACTCCAGCCGCTCAGCCAGTCCTTCCAATGGGAACTCCACCGTGAGCGCGCCCCCATCCCAGAACAGGTAAGCATGATGCACTAGGGCGGCGAGCCGGTCGATGCCTTCACCCAGACCCTCATCGGGCCGCATTTCCCGCAGCACGGTCACGACCTCGCGCAGCATCAGAAATCGATCGCGGTCACGGGGATCCTGCCCGGCCTGGTCCAACGCGCCGCGGATGGTCGGAAAAGTGGTGTCGGCCGCGGACTGGAAGACGAGGTCAAAGGGGGTAGGGCGGGACAGGGGGGAAGACATTGAGGTAATGTAGCCGCCGCTAGGTTGCCCGGGGCAGAAACCCGTCCATCAGCCTCACAAACTCATCGAACGCCTCAACATACGGCACGTGGCCCGAACGGGGCAGAGGATGAAACTCTGCTCCTAGAAGGCCGGCTAGCGTCTCAGCAGTGTCGAGGGGAATGGGGTCGTCTTCCCCCTGCAGCACCAGGGCACGGAGAGCCAGCCGGGATAGGGCCGGCCTGAGATCGTAGTCTCCCAGGCTGGCCCACACCTCCTGCTGCGTCCGGCCGGTGACTCGAAAGGGGGTCAGGTCGTGGGCCCGGGCGGGGTCGAAGAAATACGGAACCACTGACAGCTCGAACAGCCGCTGAGAATATCCCGCGGGATCCCGCTCCTTGAGGCCGCTCTCGCGCAAGACCGAGCGCTCACGGTGCAGCTCGGGGGCGAGATTCCGCTGAGCGAAGCGGCGCTCGAACTCCGCCCGCGCTTCCCGCCAGGCGGGAGCGGGCGACACCAGCGCCAGACGTTCGATGCGGTGGGGAAACTCGATGGCATAGAGCAGGGCCAGCAGTCCGCCCCAGGAATAACCCGCGAGGGTAAGCTGCTCCATCCCCCATTGTTGCCGCAGCGCCTCGAGGTCGGAAACATGTTCCCGCCACCCCACCGGCGTCTCCCGCGAAACGGGAGATCGTCCGCCACCTCGTTGATCGTAATAAATCAGCTCACGGCCGCGGGCCAGCGCATCGAAGTTCGGCAGGAGATAGTCGTGGTGGGCACCCGGTCCTCCATGGAGAACAACCGTCGGCGGGCCTTGACCGATGCGGCGTTCGAAGATGCGGATGCCCCGAACCTCGCGGCTACGGGTCTCAGCCTCCGACATGGTCAGGTGGCCTACAGGAGGATTGCAAGTGCGTCAGCTACCTGCTTTACGGTGGCGGCTTCTTCCGGGGTGAACGGATCGGCGACGTCACTATCGATGTCGATCTGTCCCAGAATCAGATTGCCTCGCCGGATCAGCACCACCAACTCGGAGCGAGTCCACGCGTTGCAGGCCAGGTAGTTCTCGACCGCCCGGACGTCCGGTACGTTCTGGTCCTGACCGCTGGCGATTGCTGTCCCGCACACTCCAACCCCGACGGGAATGTGGGTGTGCTCCGTCTCCCGTCCGGCAAAGGCCTCGAGCACCAGTTCCTGCCCATGCAGCATGTAGAGATAAACCGAGGTGTACGGAGCGCCGGCGCCCCGAATTTTCTCAGCGGCGGTGCGGAGCAGCACCTCGCGTCCCTGTTCCCGGGCGAATGCTCCGCGCAAGGCAGCTATGACCCGGTCGCTGTCGAGCACCGGCATCTCAGCCTCCCCGGATCCCGAGCTTGGCCCGGAGCGTGGTCACGCCGGTTCCACGGCGGACGATGATGTCGACGGTATCGCCGGGCCGGTGACTTCGGAGGGCCTCGGTCATCGCCTGCAGGTCGGGGGTATCGGTAGTACCAATGCGGGTGATGATGTCATCGCCGCGGAGCCCGGCCTTTTCAGCCGGGCTGCCTGCGCGTACACCAACCAGCCGCACCCCTCCAGGTGTTCCCGCCATGTCCGGCACGGTGCCGAGGTAGGCCCCATAGCCCGGAGTGGCCACCGGCGGTGCGCCCGTCTGGCTGGGGACCGGAGGGGGTAGATCCTGGAACGTGAGCGGGGCATGCCGGTTTGCCAGTGCGGTCACCAGGCCCAGGGTGAAATCGGCGACTCGCTTAAGCCCATCGAGATTCACCTTCTGCCAGTCGTCCGTGGTCCGATGATAGTCCTCGTGCAGGTCGGTGAAGAGATGCAACACCGGCCTTTTGGCGGCGTAGAATGAGGACTGATCGCTGGGTCCGTATCCGTCGCCCTGAGCCTTGAGATCGAAACCCGCATACCAGTTGAGCGAGTCGAGCAACGCCGGAAATTCCTTGGCGGTCCGGGCCCCATAAACAATGAGCCGCCCATTTCTAAGTCGGCCCACCATGTCGAGGTTCACCATCGCGAGGGTGCCCGCCAGCGGGTAGATCGGCTCCTTGACGTAGTGGGCTGAGCCGAGAAGTCCGAGCTCCTCGCCACTGAAGGCTATGAACACCACGGTCCGGGCCGGCGGGGATGCCGCCAGCCTGGCGGCGACCTGAATCAGCCCCGCCACTCCGGACGCGTTGTCGTCTGCCCCATTGTGGACTCGTCCGGTGCTGTCGGGATCGAGGCTACCAAACCAGCCCAGCCCAAGGTGATCGTAGTGGGCACCAAGAATGACGGTCTGATTGCGCAGCACCGGATCCCGTCCGGGCAGGATGCCAATCACGTTCTTTCCAGCGAGGCCGTCGGACTTTCCCTGCCGGATGGCCGGAGCGTCCCGGCCGACGGTAAATGACTGGAACCATCCTCCGGCAGCAGGCTGGAGACCCACTTCCGAGAACCGCCGGGCCAGGTAGGCGGCCGCTGAGTCCGCACCGGGAGACCCCGTGGCTCTGCCCTGGAGTCGGTCGTCAGCCAGGAACCTGATGTCATCGAGGAGGCGCGGCGGTTCCGCGATCTGCTGCCCGTACGCCCGGCCCAGGAACGAAGCGGTCCCGAGCAAACCCACAATGAAGGTGACACGCCGCATAGGAGGGAGAATAATCAAGCCGCTACTGCGGCACGAAGCTGGTGTCGGGACGGAGCTTTCGGGCGAAAGCGGCCAGCAGGCGTGAGGTGCGCTCGAGATCTTCCAACGCCACCATCTCGTTGGGCGTGTGCATGTAGCGGTTAGCGATGGATACGAGCCCCGTTGCCACGCCGCGGTGGGCATTGAAGATGGCCTCGGCGTCGGTGTGGGTATCGCGCGACGCGGCCTCGATCTTGTATGGAATCCCCTCCGCCTCGGCCGTCTCCACCAGCAGCTCGAAAACCAGCTCACTCACCGATGCCCCGCGAGAGATGGCCGGTCCGCCACCGAGCCGATAGTCGCCGTGTCTGCGCTTCTCGAGGCCGGGGTAGTCGGTGGCATGAGTGACGTCGACCACGATCGCTACGTCGGGCTCGAGCCGGTTGGCGGATGTTCGGGCCCCACCGCCGGTGGCGGCGATCTCTTCGCGTGTCGTGGCCACAGCGGTGACCGTGGCGGAGGGCCGGTTCTTAGCCAGGAGCCGGAGCGCCTCAAGCACCACGAAGGCGCCGATTCGGTTGTCGATGCACCGGCTGACCAGCCGGCCATTGGGAAACTCGATCACGCCCGCCGCCAGGACACCCGGGTCGCCAATGCGGATGCCGGCCTCGGCCTCCCCTCGAGTGGTGGCCCCGATGTCGATCCAGAGATCTTCCACCTTGGAGACCTTTTCCCGTTCCTCCCGCTCCATGAGATGGATTGCCTTCTTTCCCACCACTCCGTTGACCTGCCCGGCGCGCCCCAAGAGAATGACCCGCTGGCCCACGAAGACTTGATGATCCCAGCCCCCGATGGTGTCGAAGCTGAGATAGCCCTCGTCGTCGATGTGGGTGACCATGACTCCAATCTCGTCGATGTGGCCGGCCAACATGAGCCGGGGCCCGGCGTCGGCGGTGAGACTGGCGAACGAGTTTCCCGCCACATCGGCCTGGACCGAGTCGGCAAACGACTGCGCCTCCGCCCGCCAGACCCGCGCCGGAGCCGCCTCGAAGGAAGAGGGGCCGGGCGTGTCCAACAGCCGCTTCAGAAACCCGAGGGACTCAGGACTCACTGGGCTGGCCGATCCAGTTGCAGTTCAAGGAACACCGCTCCTTCGATGGGGTTCTTACAGTACGGCGCAATCTCTTGAAACCCGAGCCGGCGGTAAAGCGCTTGGGCGGCTGTCATGGACGGTAGCGTGTCCAGGCGCATGTGCTGATACCCCGCCCGCTGGGCCTCCTGAACAACGCGACTTATCAGAACTCTCCCGATTCCGTGAGCCCGAAACGCCGGCCGGACGTAGAGCCGCTTCATCTCACACACGGCCGGCTCCAGCGGGCGCAGGGCCACGCAGCCCGCAGTCTCCCCATCCTGGAGGGCGAGCAGGAGGCGACCCCGGGGTGGCGCATAGTCACCGGGCAGGCCGGCCAATTCCTCGGCGAAGCCCTGGAAGCAAAGATCGATGCCCAGCGACGCAGCGTACTCCTCAAAAAGGCAGCGTACCGTCAACCCATCATCAACGGCCATGGCGTCGACGATGGTCAGCATACCACTGGTTGCCACGACTCGACGTCATGTGCGGGTTGCTGTAGAAGGGCCGACTGGATCCGCGCGGCCCCCTCCACTACCCGCGGCCCCGGACGGGAAGTGTATGCGTTTCCGTCAATTATCCAGGTGGGCACCCGCTGCATCAACTCCAGCGCGTCGGGGTCTCTCAACTCATCCAGCTCCGCCCGGGCCTGCTCTACCCCGAAGCCGCAGAGCATCACGACGATATGATCGGGGCGCAACGGCTTCAGCTCCTTCCAGTCGCGCTTCGCGGAGTGGCTCCCCGGCTCGGCCCCGACGTCCTTACCGCCCGCCGCCGCCACCAGCTCCGGCACCCAGTGGCCAGCCAGATAGAGTGGATCCAGCCACTCGATGCATAACACCGCTGCCTGCTCGGGGGCGGTGGAACCGCGAAGTCTGGCTACTCGACTCCGAAGACCGAACACCAGCTCCTCTGCTTCCGCTTCGAGGTCCAGCGCTGCCCCCACCTCCGCGATGTCGCTCCAGATACCGGACAGGTCGCGCGCAGTTAGAGACAACACTCTCGGCCGCCTCTCGAACCCCGCGGCCAAGTGGTGCACTTCCCCATCGCTCACCGCGCACACCTCGCACAGCCCCTGGGTGATGATGAGATCGGGTGCCAGCGTGGTCAGTTGAGCTGCGTCGATGGCGATGACTGGGCGGCCGGAGCTCCGCAGGCGGCGCACCTCGGCATCAATGACCCTGCCCGGTGCGGCAACGTTGACCGGCGTCGCCGTGACCCGCGGAAGATGCTGCACCCAACCGGGGTAGTCGCACTCATGCGAGATGCCCACCAGCTGGTCGGCCCCCCCCAGGGCCGCAACGATCTCGGTAGCGGCCGGCAGCAGAGTAACCACTCGCATTCACGCCTCAGCCAGCCGGCTGGGTCGATAGTTCACGAACATGAGCAGGCCAGTGAAGGGAGCGATGAGGGTGCGGAAATCATAGGTCAGCAGGTACGCCACGGTACCCAAAACGGCGGGCGACTCAACCAGAGCCCATATGACGACCGCGCGACCTAGGTTGACCCGCCACCAGTCGTCCTGCGACATCTCCCCCGCCGGCGGCGTGAGGGTGCCGGCGGTATACATCGCGGCCCCGAACAGCACGCCGCTGGCCAGAATAAGTCCGAGATACAGCACCCGCCGGTCGGGGACTGCGGAGACGGGCATTGAGATGTTGCTGCCGATGTACCAGGCCGCGCCACAGAACAGGATCACGCCCGACACCAGCGCCGCATGAATGATGCGGGCACTGATGGCGGGCGAGACGGGCGCCGAGGGGGGCACTACCTTCTGGCCACGCGATAGAGCACGGCCCCGAGCGCAACGAACGCCGCAACCGCCGCCAGATCGCTGGTGGCAAAGCCTCCCACCACTCCTCCCAGGCCCACGACGTGGGCGAGATAATCGGCGGCTGGTATCTGGGCTGCTTCGGCGCGATCAACCAGAAGTGCGGCTATACCCGCAATGGCGACGCCGGCGAGCGCTCCGCCCGCTATCAATCCGCTGGAGAACAGCACGCCGGGACCGGACTCTACTTCGAGGAGCGTCCGGGATGCGCCTCTCGACTTGCGCTCCACCAGCCAGCGGACAACTCCGCCGGCGAACATCGCCGATGAGGTCGAGATTGGCAGGTAGACTCCGACGGCGATCGGGAGTGATTGCAGTCCCATGAGCTCGATGGCGATGGTGAGAAAGACCCCGATGAGCACCAATCCCCAGGGCAGCTTCTGGGTGAGAATGCCGTCGGTGACCAGCGCCATGATCGTCGCCTTGGGCGAGTCGAGCTTGGTGACCGGCTTACCATTGATCTCCCGGATCCGCCCGCCGATGCCCGGATCCACCAGGTACGCGACCTCGTGGCTCTGGGGATCCAGCAGGTACTTGCCGGGTAAAATTCCCTGGGTCGGGATGTTGACCCGGACCACGTCCCACTGCTTGCCATCGTGCGCCATCCGCTCACCCAGACTGGTTACTGACCGATCGGCGGCGCCCGGTGCCGAGGCCTGCAACGCCACCCCGGCGTGGCGCTCGGGGACGACGTTGGTGTAGGTGTTGTTGAGGAGGGTGAGCGTCCAACCGATGGCCAGCGCGGAGGTGATCGCCCCCACCATGATGGCGATCTGCTGCCGCTTGGGTGTGGACCCGACCAGGAATCCCGTCTTCAGGTCCTGACTGGTGGCACCGGCATTGCCGGCGGCCACCGCGATCACCCCGGCGATCGAGATGGCCCCGACCCGGTGGTCTACGCCGGTCCATCCGATCAACAAGAAGATGGTGGTGGTGCCAATGAGGGCGGCGATGGTCATTCCGGAAATCGGGTTGGCGCTGACGCCGATCTCTCCGGTGATCCGGGACGACACCACCACGAAGAAGAACCCGAAGACGATGATCAGGATGGCGCCGAGGAGGTTCACCGCCAACTGGGGTACCACGGTCAGGACGAGTGCGAGCACCACCGCTCCCACGAGCGTCACCCAGATCGGCAGATCTATGTCAGTCCGGAGCCGACTCGTGGCCTCGCCCAGGCTGCCCCTCAAATCCTGGAAGCCGGAGCGGAACGCGCTGACGATCGTGGGGAGGGACCGTATCAGGGCAATGATGCCGGCGGTTGCCACGGCTCCTGCCCCGATGTAAAAGACGAACGCGGCCCGCACCTCCGCCGGGCTCATATCGCGTACCAGCTTGGTCTCGGCAAAGATCGGGTGAGTAAGTCCCTCACCGAAAAGTTTGATGGCGGGGATCAGGACCAGGTAGGCGAGCGATCCCCCGGCGAACAGGTACCCGGCGATCCGGGGGCCGATGATGTAGCCGACGCCGAGCAGCTCGGGTGACACCTCGGTGGAGATCGAAGCCCCCTTATAGAAACTGGAGACCCGGCCGGGATACTCCTTCCACACCTTGAAGCCCGACATCAGGAACTTGTAAGCGAAGGCAAGACCGAAAGCCTGGAACAGCAGCCGCGCCTGCAGGCCGCCCTTGTCGCCGGCAACCAGCACCTCGGCGCAGGCGGTCCCTTCCGGGTAGGGCAGATTGCCGTGTTCCTTTACGATCAGCGCTCGGCGAAGGGGGATCATCATCAAAATGCCGAGCAGCCCGCCGATCACCGCGATCACCGCCACCTTGCTCACGCTCAGGTCGTAGCCCATCAACAAAATGGCCGGGAGCGTGAACACGATCCCGGCTGCGATGGACTCACCGGCCGAGCCGGTCGTCTGGACGATGTTGTTCTCCAGGATGGTGGACTTCCCCAGCGTGCGGAAGAAGGCCACAGCCAACACCGCGATGGGTATCGACGCCGACACGGTGAGACCGATCTTGAGCGCGAGGTAGACGCTCGAGGCGGCGAAGACGATGCCGAGGATCGCGCCCAGGATCACGGCACGAAGGGTCAGCTCGGCGGGCGACTGCGATGGTGGCACGTAAGGCCTGAACGCGGGAGGCTCCGGCGGTGGAGCAACCGGACGAGGCTGAGTCGCCATGGAGTGCCTTGATGTCGAAGGGAACTGCTGAAACCGGTGCGAGTTGCAGGGAACGGTTGAAACTAGGGAGCGAGGGTGGAGACGTCCAGCCGACGCGGTCTCGGTACATCTCCTTAGGGACCTCTTGCGCCCTCGATTACCCGGGGGTAGTATATCTCGTCGAGTGCCGGCCTAGTCCTCCGCCGGCACTTCGGGCCTCTGGCATCTCGCAATCCATACAATCAACGTCTTTGAACGGGGCGGTCGCCCCGGGGCTCTTGATTTGCGCCTGCAGTCCGCAGTGTCTTCGCTCCACATGCTTGCATCCGGGAATCGGCGGTGTCCGCTCATCTGTCCGAGCGGGTGCCTTGTACTTCCTGCCGCTTGCCCAGATCTCCGCAATCCCTCTTGTAGTCCCTTCTTCTACCTCCCACTCAGGAACACTAGTCTATGAATCATCGCATCCTGCTTAGCCTGGTT
>JBGQLP010000067.1:0-13013 GCA_041500125.1 Gemmatimonadota bacterium | reverse complement strand
GCGGGGGCGTCGCTCCGGAGCGTCCGCACATCCGGGGCTGGCTGGGTCAGGTGGAGCTGCAGGACCACGGCCTCATTGCGGTGGAAGAACGGCGGTTGTCCCGCCAGACACTCGTAGAGCACGCACCCGAGCGAGTAGAGATCACAGCGGTAGTCGATATCGGCGACCCCAGTGATCTGCTCCGGGCTCATATAGGTTGACGTGCCGACCGCGATCCCGGACCGGGTAAGCTGGTCCGTCCCCGACGCGGCCACTGCGCGGGCGATGCCGAAGTCGAGCAGTACGGCACCGTCGGCGGAGAGTACCACATTTGCCGGCTTTACGTCGCGATGGATAATCCCATGCTGATGCGCATGTTCCAGCGCGTCCAGGAGGTCACCTGCCAGGCGTAGAGTCTCAGGAATCGGCAATTGGGGGCAGCCGTCCAGGCGCTCCCGAAGGGTGGGTCCCTCCGCGAAGCTCATGACGTAGTAGACCAACCAGTCCTGTTCGCCGGAATCGAGGAGCCGCGCGATATGGGGGTGATCGAGTCGGGACGCCAGCCTGATCTCACGGAGGAAGCGGTCTGCGGCGACGCTCACCAGCAATTCGGGGTGCAGAATCTTCAACGCCACGGCCCGACCGCTCGCGTCTCTTGCGAGAAAGATCCTCGCGTTGCCCCCCCGGCCTATTTCGCGTTCGACATCGTATCGTCCGGCAAAAGCCTGCCGGATCAGTGCCAGCATGTCCCGCCGGATGACCCGCTCCTTGAAGGGGACCCTTCAATGGTTGCCCTTGCGTTCGGGCTGCGCAAGTCGTCCTGGCGGCTACAGGAGGATGTCGCTGCGGATGCTCCGGCGAAGTCTCCACCAGAAGGCGCCCCAGACATTGGAGTTCCGGAGAGTGACCCGGGCGCGACCGGTCATTCCGGGACGCCAGGAGTCTCCCGCGGGAAGACGCACCCGGCCTTCGAGCGCCTGCGATCGGCCGACCGCGGCTGAGACCTGCGCCAACTGCGCAGCCAGGGGAGGGCTCAGCGCCGCCTCTGGCAGCAGCCGGACCGGCTGGCCCGCCCGAACCGACATGGCCCCGGGTCCAGTGAGAGCGACCCGGACCTCCACCGAGTCCGGCCACCCTAACGTGAGGACCAGCTCGCCCCGGGAGACCCAGCGCCCGACCAGCTCCTCGGGACGGGCCGTGACCACCACGCCCGTCCCCAGCGCCCGAACCCGGAGTCCGCCGATCCGTTCCCGGAAGCCGGCCAATCTTGCTTCTTCGATCGAGCGGGCGGCGTCGAGCCGAGTCACCTCGGCCAGCTGTTGCTGGGCTTGGGCCCGGGCGGATAGGATGGCGAGCGAGTCGGTCACCCGCCGGCAGGCGACTGCCTCCCGCTCGAGCTCCAGGTTGCGGATGGTAAGCAGTGGGGCCCCGGCGCGAACCTGGGTACCCTCCCGAACGTCAACCTGCGCGATGATGCCGCTGTCGGGTGCGGTGAGCGGGATCGAAACGGCCGGTGCAACCGCGAACGGTCCGGAGATCGTGATAGGCCAGGGAACGATTGCGCCGAGGAGCAGGATCCCGGTAGCGCCCCCGAGTAAACGCGAGCGCCCGGCCTTCAAGACTGGGGCATGCTGGCGCACCGCCGCGCCAACTGTCTGGCTCCACTCCTGGAGCCGGCGCCGGAGCAGCATCCAGAGACCCACCATGAAGATCAGTACCCCTATCAGTCCGAGAGCCCGGCTCAGCCAGCCCAATGCGGCGGCTGCAAAGACGGCGAGGATGAGGGTGATATAGACCGCTGCGAGCACTCCATAGACGAGGAAGATCCTCTGCTCTCGATGATCCGCTGGGGGCTGGGGGACATCGAGCCGAAGCACCCGCCTCCTCACCAACCAGGTGAGATGGGCAAAGGCTCGTTGGCGCAGGTTGGGCACTTCGAGGTAGTCGCTGAGTGCGTAGTAACCATCCAGCGGTATGAGTGGATTGAGGTTCATGAAGACGGTGGTGATCCCACCAATGAGGACCGCCGCCAGCGCGACCTCGGATACCAGCGTTCCGGGCGTGGCGGCCCACCAGACAATCGCGGCGACACCGGCGACCACCAACTGAATCCAGGAGCCCGCTGCCGTTACCCAGAGGCGGGCACGGAGCTCAGGGAACGTCCACGCGTCGTTCACATTGCAGAAGAAGGCCGGCTCGAAGTAGATGAGCATCGCGCCGATCTCGTGCACCTGACCACCGAAATACTTGCAGGTGAAACCGTGCCCCAGCTCGTGGATGACGATTATCACGGTTCCGGTCAGCCACAGGACTGCAAGGTCGCCGGCGCCGAACTTAAAGGTGTACAGATTGGCCATCGCCTGGGAAAACTCCGGCCACTTCAGGGCGAGCACCAGGAAGTAGAGCGCGAAGAGCAGGACCGAGATCGCCAGGAAGGTGCGGGAGAAGAAGAAGCGCAGGCGGGGTAACCAGCGGTCGAACAGCTTGTCAGGATCACCCACCGACCATCGGAGACGCATGGCGTCGCCTTGGAAGATGCCTCGGCGCAGCCGACGCTTGCGCTCGGCTCGGAGCCGTTCCATCAGGAGAATCGAGCGCTCGCCCAACGTGCGCTCGCAGAGCCCCATCGCCGTCAGCTTGGTGGCGAAGGCCTCTACGGCTGAGGCCGATACTCGTATCCCTTCATTGGCGAGCTCCTGGGCTGCTTCCCCTGTGGTATGCTCGCCGTTGAGCGATTCCATGACCTTGATCTCGACGGGACGGAACCGGTAGTACTTGCGGGACTGCGGGTCCTTGAGAATGAAGCTCTGCTCGCCGCGATAGGTCTGCTCGACAAGGACGAGATCGGACCGGAGCCGGGGACGCAGGTTCACGGTGCGTTCCGGATGACCTTCTCACCGGGCGCCAGTCCAGTTACCACCTCCACCCTATCGCCTGCGATGTCGCTACCGAGGGTGATGGCGCGGAGGGTCGTCTTATCGTCGGCCCAGACCAGGGCGTAGCCATCCTGAGCGATGGCGCTTCGCGGAATCGCTACCACCTGCCGACGCTCCGAGCCGAGCCGCACGGTGACGTTGCTTCCTGGGGTGAGATGCGCAGGGGCGCCGTCGACTTGCAGAATCATTTCGCGGGTGCCGCTGCCCGGGTCCAGTACCGGAGACGCTCGGATAACCCGGGCGCGAGCGATCCTGCCATCCGGCCCGACCACCTCGGCCGTCGTTCCCAGCCCGATCCCTCCCGCCGAAGACTCTGGTACGTGTACCGCGGCGAGAACCGGCCTCAAGGCGGTGAGACGGAAAAGGGAATCCCCCGCGTTCACCAGCCGGTGCAGGCGAGCCGTTCGGCTGGTCACGACTCCCGCGAACGGAGCGACGATCCGCGTCAGATCGTAGTCCCGCTGCGCCTTTCGGAGCGCAAGAGCTGCCTCGCTGTGCTCGAATTCAGCCCGTTCGACCTCTGCCTGGGTGCTGCCCTCGGCCACTTTGAGCGCCCGCTGACGTTCCACGGTCTGTCGGGCGTCGGCCAGCTTCTCCTGGGCCTGAGCCAGGGCGATGGCTTGATCGGTGCTCTCCAGTCGGGCTATCGGCTGCCCAGTCGCCACCTGGCTCCCTAGATCGACCAGAATTGACTCGACGACTCCGGCGGACCGAGCGTAAATCGTTGCGTCGCGCTCGACGTACAACTGGGAGGAAAGCGTGATGGGGACCTGCACCGTTGCGGTATCGGCGATGGCGACGGCGGGCGCGCCGGTCGCGCCGAGAGACCCGGTTTCAACCGGGTCAGCCGCGGGCCGGGATCCGGGCTGTTTGCCACATGCGACGAGAAGAAGGACGAGAAGGCAGCGCTTCATGGGCGTAACTCCCACCATACCAGCCTGGCCCAACGGGCGGGCGAACGGATCAGGCGATCGAACGCGCTCGAGGGAGCGGTCAATACCCGGGCGTACGCCGCCATCTGAGGCTTCAGGATCCCCTCGGGATTTGCCACCGTGGCTCGTACCGGGTAGCGAACAGTATGACTCGTGTCCACCGGAAGCTGCCCCATGGACGTGACCTTGCCGACGAAGGTGCGCTGGGGCAGTGCATCCACTCGGAGGTAGACCTCTTGTCCCCGCTTCACCCGGCTGATGTCACGCTGGTTCACCCCAAATTCAAGCTCCAGGGTATCGGTGCGGCCCACCGTGAGAATGAGGTCGCCTTCTTCCAGCGATGTTCCCACCTGTTCGTTCAGGTGCGGGGTCAGGATGACGCCCGATACCGGTGCCCGCACCGTGGTGAGGCCAACCTCCTCAGTCAGCAGCGCCAACTCCTGCTGTAGGGCATCGGCTCGGATCCGGTGGAGGCGCTCTTCGGCCGGGTCACCCCGGCTGGCCGCAAGAGCCGCGGAGCGCTCCGCGGCACTGGCCGCTGCCGCTGTTGCGGCGCGGTCGCTGGTAAGCCGGGTGGACCGAAGCGAGGCAAGGGGCGTCCCGCGGGCTACCGAAGCTCCTTCCTGGACCGACATCCGCTCGATGATGCCGGGGACGAGTGCCCGCACCGGCGCCAACCCCATGGGACGGAGAAGCGCGCCGGTGCCGACGACCCGAAAAGGCCAGCGGAGCAGGACCATCGCGGCCAGAATGGCGATGGCGACCCCGGCATAGAGCTGCAGCTTGCGACGAGGAACGGCAAGGACCGCGCGCTTCTTGGCAGCGAGCGCTCCGAGTGCATCGACCATGGGGACCTGGTGATACAGCTGGGCGTTGCGCAGGGCCACCGCAGTCTGATTGGCCAGGATACCTGCCAGCTCCAGGTGGACCGGCGAGGCAAACTCCGTCGTCTCCGCCTCGAAAACCAGGACACCCAGGATTCCCTCCTCGTCCTTGAGGGGGAGGTACAGCCCACTCGCGACCCCGTCCGTCTCCAGGTCGGCACCGAAGACCGACACGAAAAGCCGCTCGGCATCGGACGAAGGATCGGTCCGATCAGTCAAATAGAGGGTCTCGCCGTGGCCGGCGGCCCATGCCGCACGGGCGACCAGATCCTGCAGCTTGGGATCCTTCGGGTCGGCGGTATCCTGGCCGGCGACCGCACGAATCTCACACTGCCCCTTCTGATAGAGACCAACTGCACCACGATCGAAGGGGAGCGCCCGTGAAGCCAGATTCACTACCGATCGAAGCACCCGATCCAGGTCGAGTGTCGCGGTGATCTCGCGGCTGATCTCCAGCAATAGGGCCAGGTCACGGGCGCGTTTTTCGACGGTATGGAGCTGGGCGTTACGGAGAGCGGCGGCGGCACTGGCGGCTAGCCCCTCGAGCAGCTCGCGGTCCCCGGCGTCGAAGACCCTGTCGCCGGTCTCCTTGTTGGAGACTTGAATGGCCCCAACGGTCACCCCGCCTGCGACCATCGCGGTAGCCATGACACTTGTGGCGAGCATTTCCCCCGAGTCGAGCCGCGGTTGGTACCGGGGGTCGTCCACCGCACGGGTGACTATGGTTGTCCTCGGCCGTTGAGCCACGTCTCCTACGAAGCCGGTACCCACCGGCATCTGCGCCCCGACTAGCTTCTGACCCGCTCCCCCCTGCGCCAGACGGCAGCACAGCATGTCCCCTTCGGCGATCCAAAGCGACCCGCCTTCGGCGCCCAGCGCCGCAAGCACTCGCTGGAAGACGCGGGGCAGGAGCTCGTCGAAATCCAGGGACGCGGTGAACTCCAGGCTGATCGATTGCAGCAGCCTGAGGCGCTCTACCTCCTCGCGAAGGTCTTCCGCGGACGCAGCGGCGGCGCTAAGAATGTCCGGCATCACTCAGGGTAGAGAAGCCAGTCCAGCTCGCCGGACTGGTGGGGATACGACACACCGATGCCGCCCCCGTATGGGGTCGGCACTCGGCCTCTGAATTTAGTGTCTGCTTCTTATCTGCCTGGCGTGATCTTCGCCGGGGCGATCCGCTCCTCCAGCTCCTCAACCGACAGCTCAACCGTATCAGCGTCCTTCCCAGTGGCGGTCCGTACTTGGGCCTTTTGCTCTGGGGTCAAGGTGATCCGGAACTGATCTTTGGAATTCTCCATGCTATCCTCCTGATGACCGTGGCCGGTCATGTAATGGGTATGCCGCGAAGCTCGTCCGCCTCCGTGAAAAAACCGTGAATCTCTACCTCCAAGGGGTGGCCTTGACTGGGGCGATCCTCTCCTCCAATTCCTCGACCGACAGCTCGATTGCCTCGGCGTCCTTGCCCGTAGCCTTACGAACCTGCTCCTTCTGCTCGGGAGTGAGCGTCATCCGAAAATTCGCTGGGGCGGCCATATAGTGCTCCTGTTGGGGTATGGTAGGGTCAGAAACCAGACTCAATGTTACTACCTGGCGTGAAACCAGCGTGAAAACCCTCTTGCCGCTTCGTGAATATGCCGTAGGTTGGAGGCTCATCCTCGAGGCCAAATTGTGGCAAGTGTCAGGCTGACACTGCTCGGTTCTCCCTCCCTGAGATCCATGGAGGACGGATCGGCTGTGGCCCTGGCTGCCAAAGGTCTCGGCCTGCTGAGCTTCCTGTCCCTCCAACCCGGGCCCCACACCAGGGAAGAACTCGCCAGCCTGCTGTGGGGTGAATCCTCCGAAATCGAAGCCCGTGCCTCGCTCCGTCAAACGCTCAAGCATCTCCGGAGCCGACTGGGCGATACGATTCGCTGCCATCGAGCCACCGTCGAGCTGGCTGATCCATTCGATTGTGACGTCCAGGATTTCAAGCAGCAGGTGCAGCAAGACCCGCACTGCGCTCTGACGACTGACATCCCCCGCTTTCTGGCCGGGTTCTCCCTTCGGCACGCCCCGCAGTTCGAGGAGTGGGTGACCGAGACCCGGCGCGGACTGCTCCGCCTCTACGAACACGCCATAGGCACCCTGGCCCGTGAGGCCATGGGGCAGTGGCGTTGGCGTGACGTAGTCGAGTTGGCCGATCGCTGGCTAGCCAGTGACCCGCTGTCGGATGAGGCAGTCCGGCTCGCCATGGAGGCCCGCTACCTGTCGGGTGATCGAGGGGCGGCCCTTGCCCGGTTCCAACAGTACCGGCTGCTGCTCCAACGGGAGACCGGCTGTGAGCCCAGCCGGAGTCTGCTCAATCTGGTTCGCCGGGTGGAGTCGGATGCCACGGCCGTCAGCGTCCGGCCCATCACCGACGAATGGTATGCTCGGGCTCCTTCCTTCCAAGTCAGTCTGATAGGGAGGGAGAAGGAATGGACTGCACTGGCCCAGGCGTGGAAGGGCGTGAGTCGGGGGGACGGCCGTATCGTTTTGCTGGAGGGTGAGCCCGGGGTAGGCAAGTCCCGTCTGGCGGAGGAGTTTCTCCGGTGGATCGTGGCCAATGGCGGCAGCGCACTGCGGGGACATGGCTACGACGCGAGAACCGGGCTTCCCTACGAGCCCGTCGTGGAGGTACTCAGGGAAGCGCTCGATACCCCGGGTTTGGCCGGCACGGCCCCCGAGTGGCTGACCGAGGTCACCCGGCTTCTCCCGGAGTTGCGGCAGCGCTTCCCCTCGCTGCCGGAGCCTACTACGCCCGCAGACTCCGCGGAGGGCTGGCGTCTCTTCGAAGGCGTTGCGCAGCTGATGCTTTCGTTGGCTGCGGAGCGTCCAGTGGTTGTTTCAGTGGACGATCTTCAATGGTGCGATGGCGACAGCTGCAACCTCCTCCGTTATCTGATCCGTCGCTCGGAGCATGCCCCGGTCCTCTGGCTGGGGACGCTCAGCCTGGGAGAAGTCGAAAGAGATGCGCCGTCGGCTCGCCTCTGCCGGGTGCTCCGTGCCAAATCTCATGCGAGCGTGCTTTCCCTGGGCCCCCTGACCGAGGAGGAGCTCTGGCGGATGATCCGAGAAATGGGTCACCTGAGCACACCCACGGGCGCTCGTCGTTTTGCCAACCGCATATTTGGGGTCACCGCCGGCAACCCGTTCTACGTCATCGAATTGCTCAAGACCATGTTTGCCCAGGGCCTCCTTGCACTGGACGAGGAGACCGGAGAATGGACTGCATCGCCCGGTGCGCTGGCGGAGCAAGGCCGGGAGTTTCCGCTATCCCAGACGGTGCACGACGTCATTGCCGAGCGAGTCGAGCGGTTACCCGAACAGCTACATGACGTGCTGATCACTATCGCGATCTCGGGGCTCGGGTGCCGGACGGAGATACTCTCGCACGTCCACGGCATTTCGCGGTTGCACGCAGCGGCGGTGGGCGATGCGTTGGTGGACCGGCGTCTTGTGGGTGAAGAGAGTGGTGTTTACCGGTGTGCTCATCCAGTCATCGCGCATGTGGTCCGTGATGGCGTCACCGTATCCCGACGGCGGGAGGTCCACCGTACCCTCGCGCTCGCGCTCGAGCGGGCGATCTCGCCGGAGAATCAACGGGAGGTGGCGCGCGAGATCGCCCGCCACGCCGACCAAGGTGAAGAGCCGGCGTTGGCGTATCGGTTCGCCCTGATTGCCAGTGAAGGAGCCATCGAGCGATACGCCTTTGCCGAGGCTTTGTCATGGCTCGATTTGGCCGCGACCAATGCACGCGGACTCGCCGAAACGGATGCCGTGGATCAGCTCACCGCCGAGGTGTTGGAGACCGCCGGGTGGAGCGAGGCGCCTCCCTTAGCCAAGCTGGGAGGCCCGATAACTCGCGGGATGGAGCGCGAGGATTTCGACCTGCCGGTCCGTAGCGAGTAAGCCAGGCGTACGACGCGTCACGCTCTGCCGTGCGCTCTAACCGGATCGAGAATTGCAGGCAATCTTCCCGCCATGAAGCGTTTCGAGTGTCGGGCTATCCTCTTTGACCTTGATGGGGTGCTGGTCGACTCGACCGCGTACATCGAGGATCAATGGCGTCGCTGGGCCACAGCCAAGGGGCTCGCGCCTGAGCCGTTCCTTCAGGTCTGTCACGGCCGCCGGGCAGTCGAGACCATACGGCTGGCCGCTCCTGACCTTGACGCGGAAGCGGAGGTGGCCGCGTTCAGGCCGGAAGCCGCTGGTGCCGACTCGCCGCTCCGCGCTGTGGACGGGGCGGTCCGAATGCTCCGCACGCTGCCGACCGAGAGCTGGGCGGTTGCTACCTCGGGACCTCGACCCATGGCAACGGCCCGGCTGCTCCACGCGGGTTTGCCTCTTCCCAGCGTTCTGGTGTGTGCCGAGGACGTGCTCCACGGCAAGCCCAGTCCGGACGTATACCTCATTGCCGCCGCAGCGCTCGCGGTGGCTCCCCGGGATTGCATCGTGATCGAGGACGCACCCCCAGGGATCGAGGCGGCGCGAGCCGCCGGCATGGGCGTGATCGCTTTGACCACAACCCACCGCCGGAATGAGCTCTGTGCCGACGCGTGCGCCGCTTCCCTGGCCGGCATCCATGTTGGCCGGATCGACCACACTGCTCGGGGCGCCCGCTTTCTGGAGCTCCTGGTGGTGGACTCATGACGTAGTGGCGAAGACTTGAGCGGCCATGGCCTTGACCTTGCCGGGGAAGCAGGAGTAAAGTCACTACCCCTCGAACCGCCGTCGATTCCCAATTTTGGGGTGTAGCTCAATTGGCAGAGCGCCCGGCTGTTAACCGGGAGGTTGCTGGTTCGACCCCAGCCGCCCCAGTGAAGGCATTGGCTATGGCCTATAGCTTCTGATACGCCGTCAGGGTCAAAAAGTCCGGAAACACCTCGGCCGAGAACAGCCCATCCAACAGCTCGCCGGCACTGGCCAGCCGGGCCGGATCAGCCCCTTCCGCCATCAATCTCGCGCTTTCCTCCCGCAGCATGGCCCGGCAGAGCTCAACGGTAATGGGCTCGCCCGATTCCGTTTTTGCCCGGTGACGGATCCATTGCCAGAGCTGGGACCGGGCAATCTCCGCCGTGGCTGCGTCTTCCATCAGGTTATTGATCGCCACTGCCCCTGAGCCGCCCAGCCAGGCGGCCAGATATTGAAGGGCCACGCTGATGTTTCCCCGTGCACCGGCCTCAGTGATCCGACCCCCAGGCACCCGCACGTCGAGCAGCTGATCCCGCTTGATCTCCACGTCATCCCGTTGGAGCGCCTTCTGGTTGGGCCGCTTGCCCAGCACCTCCGAAAACACCTCCTGTACCACGGGAACCAGGTCGGGGTGCGCCACCCAGGCTCCGTCATACCCGGCTTGGGCCTCGCGGGTCTTGTCCTCCCTGACCCGCGCGAGCGCAGTCTGGTTGACCTGGGGATCTCGGCGGCTCGGGATGAACGCAGCCATGCCGCCGATCGCGTGAGCCCCTCGACGGTGACAGGTCTGCACCAACAGCTCGGTGTACGCCCGCATGAAAGGCACCGTCATAGTGAGCTGAGAGCGGTCCGGCAGGAGGAACTCGGGCCGATCACGGAAGTTCTTGATGATGCTGAACAGGTAGTCCCACCGCCCGGCGTTGAGGCCGGCGGCATGGTCGCGAAGCTCGTACAGGATTTCGTCCATCTCATAGGCCGCGAGAATGGTTTCGATCAACACCGTCGCCCGCACCGTTCCTCTCGGAATGCCCAACGTGTCCTGAGCCACGTTGAACACCTCGTTCCACAACCGGGCTTCGAGATGATTCTCCAGCTTTGGGAGATAGAAATACGGTCCGCTGCCCCGGCGCAGCAGCTCTCTGGCGTTATGAAAAAAGTAGAGCCCGAAGTCGAATAAGCTCGCCGACATCGGCTCCCCGTTGACCCTCGCGTGCTTCTCTTCCAGATGCCAACCCCGGGGCCGCACGACCAGAGTGGCGAGCTGCTCGTTCAAGTGGTAGCGCTTTCGCTCGGGGCTGACGTATTCCAGCGTGCGGCGCACGGCGTGGCGGCAGTTGAGCTGTCCTTCGATCACGTTGGTCCAGGGAGGCGAGAGCGCGTCTTCGAAGTCGGCCATGAAGACCCTCGCCCCGGAATTGAGGGCGTTGATCATCATTTTGCGCTCGACCGGACCGGTGATCTCGACCCGGCGGTCGTTCAGATCGGCCGGAGCGGGGGCCACGCTCCACTTGCCCTCGCGGATGTGACGGGTCTCGGACAGGAAGTCGGGGAGCGCCCCGTCCCGTAGGCACTGCTGGACCTCTCGCCGGCGCTGCAGCAGAGCCTGCCGGCGAGGGCCGAACTCCCGGGCCAGAAGCTCGAGAAACTCCAGGGCTTCGGGCGTGATGACCTGATGCGCGCCGCCCACCTCCGGGGCGCGGATCTCTATTCCACTCATCTCATGCTACGTGGTAGACCATGAATGCGAAGTGGCAGGCGCTGCCCGCGAGGACCAGCAGATGCCAGATCTCGTGGTGCCCGAAGCGGCCGGGAAAAGGGTCCGGCCGTTGCCGGCTGTAGATCACCGCCCCGATGGTGTACGCCAGGCCCCCGGCCATCAGCCACAACAGGCCGGGGAGTGATACCGCCCGGGCGAGCGGAACCACTGCCACCAGCGCCAGATAGCCCATGGCGAGATAGGTGGCGGTCGAGATCCAGACCGGGGCGTCCAGGAAGAAGAGCTTGAACGGAATACCCGCCACCGCGATCAACCAGACCGCAGCCAGCAGGGCCCATCCCAGCGGACTGTGTAAGGTGATGAGGGCTATGGGAGTATAGGTACCGGCGATGAGGAAATAGATCGCGATATGGTCCAGCGTCCGCAGCGCTCGCAGCGGCCGGTCTGACACCGGCAGGAGATGGTAGAGGGTGCTGGCGGCATACAACAGGATCAGGGTGGCGCCGTAGACTGAGAATGCCGCCACCTGCCACGGCCCCTTGGCCATTCTGAGCAGCAGGACGGTCCCCGCGCTGGCGAGTAGCAAGCCGACGAGGTGGGACGCTCCGTTGACCGGCTCCCGGATTCGCATGCCGGAATTTAGCAGGGGAGCCGGAACCAGGAACCGGTCCCTCCTTGTCGCCCGGTGCAGCCCGCCGTAGCCTTATCCCGTGCGCATCGCCTTGTTTTCCGAGGTCTACTGGCCCATGGTGAGCGGAGTGGGGGTGACACTACTCCGGCTCACCCAGGCGCTGGAACAGCGCGGTCACCAGGTGCGGGTATACACGGCCAGCTATGCTCTTCCCAAAGGGCAGCGGGACCGGGCCGAGGTGCACCGGTCCCCCAGTGTCCCTCTCTTCCTTTATCCTGATGTGCAGTGGGCCTTTCCCCGCCTTCGCGATGTGATCGATGACGCCGCCCGGTTCCGGCCCGACGTCGTGCACGTGGCGACCGAGTTCGCCTTGGGTCTCGCGGGGCTCAAGGCCGCGCGCCAGCTGCGGCTTCCTCTCGTGGCTTCGGCCCATACCGACTACGACAAGTATGCCGCACGCTACGGCGTGGACTGGGCGCTGCGGGTCGGGTGGCATTACCTGCGCTGGTTCTATGGACAGGCTCATCGGGTGCTTTGCCCCTCCCGGATCTACGAGGAGCATCTTCACAGCCGGGGCGTCACCCACACCGGGGTCTGGAGCCGGGGAGTCGATCCCGCCCACTTCCATCCCCGGTTCCGGAGTGAAGTCTATCGCCAGGCCCTGGGGCTCGGACCGAACGATCTTCTGGTCACGTATATCGGTCGGATTGCGAAGGAGAAGAATCTCGTTCAACTGCTGGCTGCCTGGGAGGCTCTGTCTTCCGAGCGAGGCTCGGCCCAGCTGGCTCTGGTAGGACGGGGGCCGCTGGAAGAGGAGATCCGGCGGCGGGAAATTCCCGGGGTTCACATCCTCGGACTCATGCACGACCGGGACCTCTCCGAGGCGTACGCATCGGCCGACATCTTCGTGTTTCCGTCAGCCACCGAGACGTTCGGCAACTCGCTTCTGGAGGCGATGGGCTCGGGTCTACCCTCGCTCGCTGCCTCAGCCGGTGGAGTGCTCGAGTTTGCTCAACACGGCCGCAATGCCTGGCTGGTCTCGCCTAACAGCGCGGCCGCCCTCACCCTGGGCCTGCGGCGTCTGATGCAAGACGTTGGCCTACGCGCCGGCTTGGCTGAGGGAGCACTGCAGACTGCGCGGGAGCGAGGCTGGGATCAGGTGTACGACCGGCTGCTTATGGACTACCAGGACGCGGTGGAGAGTAAGCGGCTGATCCAGGC
>JBGQLP010000066.1:0-13149 GCA_041500125.1 Gemmatimonadota bacterium | reverse complement strand
GCTGGATGAGCTGCCCCAGCTGCTCAACGTGCTCAAGGGCGAGATGAACATCGTGGGGCCCCGGCCGGAGCGGCCCACCATCTTTGCCGAGCTCAGGGAGCACATCGCCGAGTATCCCCTGCGCCAGCGGGCCAAGCCGGGCATCACCGGGCTGGCCCAGATCAACCATCACTACGACCGCTCGCTGGAGGATGTGCGCACCAAGGTGCACTATGACCTGGAGTACATCCGGCGCCAGTCGGTGAGCGAAGACTTCCGCATCATGCTGAAGACCCTCCCCGTCATCCTCCTCCGCCGCGGCGGCTGGTAGAGCCCGTCCCCCATCCAGAGCGGAACTTCTCGGATCCCAGCGCGTTGCGCCGGGGCCACAGTTGTGCCGCCCCCCGGGCGCGCGCCTACCATGCCATTCAACGACTTAGTCGCCCACTCCCGGGAACTGGCGGCGGAACGGCGATTGCTGGAATGGAGGCGGTCGCGGTCCTATCTTCGCTCTCTTCCCGTACCTGTTGCCTGAGATTCGATTGGTAGCTTCGTCAGCCGGTCCAACAGTCCCCGGGGTCCCCGACCTCTCCGTAGTCGCCCCCCTCTACGACGAGTCGCAAAACGTGCGGCCCCTGGTGGAGTGGATTTTTCAGGCGCTCGAGCCGTACCCGGGCACCTTCGAGGTCATCCTGGTGGACGATGGGAGCCGGGACGACACCTGGGAACAGGTGCGGGCCGTCGCCACCGATCCTCGGGTGCGGGGGCTTCGCCTGGGCCGCAACGTAGGCCAGACTGCGGCAATGATGGCGGGGTTCGATCATGCCCGAGGCGAGGTGATCGTGTCCCTGGATGGCGATCTCCAGAACGATCCCCGCGACATCCCTGCTTTGGTCTCAAAGCTCGACGAAGGCTACGACCTCGTATGTGGCTGGCGGCAAAAGCGCCAGGACAAGCTGCTCTTGCGGAAGTTGCCGTCCTGGGTTGCCAACCGAATGATTCGCCGGCTTACCGGGGTCCCCATCACCGACAATGGCTGCTCACTCAAGGCCTATCGCCGCGATCTGCTCGACCGCATCGCGCTGTACGCGGAGCAACACCGATTCATTCCCGCGCTGTCCGCCAGCGTGGGAGCGCGCATCGCAGAAATGCCGGTGCGCCACCATGCCCGCCGGTATGGCGAGAGTAAGTACGGCATCTCGCGCACGGTCAAAGTGCTGGTCGATCTCCTCACGCTCAAGATGATCACTACATTCAGGTCCCGCCCTCTGGCAGGCTTCGGACTCGCGGCAATTCCGGCCCTCTTCGTCGCCCTGGTTTTCGGGGCGCTGTGGCTGTTCAGTTTCACCCACTTCGGACCGGAGAAAGCGGCGGCGCTGGTCTTCCCCGGCGCCGGGCTGTTGGCGGTCGGGGTGGCCTTCTATCTCTTCATGCTCGGCCTGGTGGCCGAAGTAGCGCTCAGCAGTGAACAGGGGGACGCCCATGACATCCCGACCGCATCGGAGCTTCGCTGAAATGAGCGCTCAAGGTGTTCTGATGGATCCGACAGCAGACCCGGCACCGCCGTCACCCACGGGCGCCCGTCTGATTTCCGTAGTGGTTCCCGTGGTCGAACGCGCCGACGACCTGGTGGCGATCTATCAGGCTTTTGCGCGGGAGCTGGATGACCGACCCGAGCCCTATGAGTTCCTATTCGTGTTCGACGGACGCTTCAGCCCGTCCCCCGAGCTGGTTGCCCTGGCCCGGGAGAACAAAGCGGTGCGAATCCTCCGCTTTGCCCGCGAGTTCGGCGAGACCGCGGCGCTCCGGTTGGGAATCGAGCGAAGCCGGGGGGATCTGGTGCTCACCCTCCCGGCATACTTCCAGGTACAACCAGAAGGCATCCGGCGGGTGATCGAGGCGGTCGATGAAGGCGCCGACCTGGCCGTCGCCAATCGCTCGCCCCGGCTCGACAGCTGGCTGAACCGGATGCAGTCCCGGGCATTCCACGGCATGATCGGCGGAGTTTCCGACCAGCGATTCCACGACATGGCGTGCGGTCTGCGAGCCATGAAACGTTCGGTGGCCGAGGCGCTGCCGCTATACGGGGACCTCCATCGGTTCATTCCGGCGCTCGCGCTCCGCGAAGGGTACCGGGTCGACGAGATCGCGGTGCCTCAGCATCCCAACGATGCGCGAATGCGGATCTATGGGCCCGGGGTTTACCTCCGCCGGTTGCTGGATATCGGGGCCTTCTTCTTCCTGGCCAAGTTCACCGAGAAGCCGCTCCGGTTCTTCGGACTGGTCGGCTCCCTGTTCCTGGCGAGCGGAGCGGTGATGAGCCTGGTGCTCCTGATCCAGCGAGTCGAAGGAAGGGGCATCGCCAACCGACCGGCGCTCTTGCTGGCGGTGCTTCTGGTGGCGCTGGGGGTTCAGCTCATTGGGTTGGGGTTGGTGGGAGAGATCATCGTCCACCTTAGCTCGCCCCACCGTCGCGGCTACCGGGTGCGGGAGAAGACGGGAGAGTAAAAGAGTCCCAACCGCTTCCTCTTGCTCGCGGCCTGGCCGTAGCTTCCCGCCTCCGTTCCGTTCCCGGCTCCGTAACCTCCCAAGAAGCATCCTCCCGGACACCTCCGGAATAGGTGGAACGGGGTTGGATAGGCCAGCCACCCCGTTGCGGCTTATTTTGGAAGGCGATGCGGCTCTCCTTCCACCAGAGAATCCTGCTGATCCTCATCTGCCTGGGCGCCGTCCCAACCGCCCTGGCAATTCTGGGTTGGGGTCTGACCATCCGATCGGCTGCCCGGGCCCCCGGCGCCCGGGACGCGATCGAGGGAGTCGCCGCATCCGGCAGGCTGCTCCTGCACACCATCGACTCCACTCGACTGAAACCGGTCGAACGTCAGGCCTTAGCGGATCATGCCACCAAGCTCAACACCGCCATCGGGCAGTTCCAGCGCGCTGACACCTTCAGCCGCTACTACTCCGCGGGGCTGGGGCTGGTAATCCTCCTGGTCGGCGGAGCATTTATCTATGCCTCCATCCGGTTCGGCGGACACCTCTCCCGCCAGCTGAGCCGCCCGATCGAGGAGTTGATCGGCTGGACGGGAAATATCCGGCGGATGGAGCCGCTTCCCCCTGACCGGCCCCGGCGAGGTGCGCCCGAATTCGCTGCGCTGCGTACGGCTTTGCGGGAAATGGCGGTTGGTCTGGAGCGCGCCCGAGCGCAGGAGATCGAGGCGGAGCGCCTCCGGGCCTTCCGGGAAACCGCTAGGCGGGTGGCTCACGAGATGCGGAACCCACTCACCCCCATTCGTCTCGCCATCGCGCAGCTGAGTCGGTCGGCGGGGGCGGAGCATCGGGAGACGATTGATGTCCTGATGGCCGAGTCCGATCGCCTGGAACAGCTGGCTCGAGAGTTCACCGAGTTCGGCCGTCTACCCGAAGGCCCGGCCGCGTCGGTTGACTATACCGAGCTGCTGTCGGAGCTGGCTCGTACTTCTCTGCCAAGCACAATGAATGCTCGCCTCGATCTCGATCCGGCCACGCCGGCCCTCTTGGGGCACTACGACCCGCTCCGGCGGGCGTTCAGTAACCTCCTGCGAAACGCAGTGGAAGCGTGCGCCGAGCAGGGTGAGCTGGAGATCACCGCCGGCCCCGACAATGGAGGCGGCGTGCGCATCGAGATTCGAGACCATGGCCCCGGCGTTCCTCCCGGCATGGCCGAACGCATCTTCGATCCCTATTGCACCGGCAAAACGGGCGGGACCGGTCTGGGCCTCGCCCTGGTAAAGCAGACCATCGAGATGCACGGGGGCACCATCGGCCTCGAGGAGACACCTGGCGGCGGGGCAACCTTTGTTATCCGAATGGTGGCACGGTGAGCGGCAGCGCCCAGATTCTCTTGGTGGACGACGAGGCGAACATTCGTCGGATGCTGGGAGCACTGCTTCGGAGTGAAGGCTTTGCCGTTGCCGAGGCGCCCAATGGAAACTCCGCGTTGCTGCTCCTGGACGAGGTTGACCCCGACGTGGTGTTGCTGGACCTGTTAATGCCTCCGGGGCCCGATGGGCTGGAGACGCTGACCAGGATCCGGGACCGCGGAGAGGCTGCCCCGGTCATCATGATGAGTGGGAAGGCACAGCTCACCGACGCGGTGCGGGCGGTAAAGCTGGGAGCATTTCAGTTTCTCGAGAAGCCGCTCAGTCCGGAAGCGGTTCTGGTCACGATACGGGCCGCGCTCGAGTTGAACCGCACGAGGGCCGAGAACCGGGCGCTCCACGCAGAGCTGGGCCGCCGAGCCACCCTGATTGGGGCCGGGCCGGCCATGCAGCAGGTTCGAGCGCTGATTGCTCGGGTGGCGCCGACCGAGGCCCGGGTGCTCATCACCGGCGAATCCGGAACCGGCAAGGAGTTGGTAGCCGCCGCCATCCATACGGCCAGCCGCCGACGCGGCCACCCATTCGTCACGGTCAATTGCGCAGCCATTCCACGGGACCTGGTGGAATCCGAGATGTTCGGTCATGAGAGGGGCGCATTCACCGGGGCCACGGAGCGTCGGCTGGGCCGATTCGAACTGGCCCACAGCGGAACGCTGTTCCTCGACGAAGTCGGCGATCTCAGCCAGGAAGCGCAGGCCAAGCTTCTGCGGACGTTGGAGACGGGGGAGCTCCAGCGTATCGGTGCCGAGGCGGTGATGCGGATCGATGCTCGGGTGGTGGCCGCCACCAATCGACAGTTAGGAGACGCGGTACACAACGGAGGGTTCCGGGAGGATCTCTTCTTCCGACTCAATGTCTTTCCCATTCAGCTCCCTCCGCTACGGGATCGCCTGGAAGATCTGCCTGCGCTGGTCACCCATCTGGCCGAACGGGTGCGGCCTGGCCACGCGGCTGTTTTCAGCGGCGCCGCATTGGAAGCCCTCGCCGCTTACTCCTGGCCGGGCAACGTCCGGGAATTAGCCAATCTGATCGAACGGCTCAGCATTCTCAGTGGGCCGGTGGTTGATGCGCCCGCGGTGCGCCAAGTGACCCGGGGCTCAGCCGGCCCCTCACTCTATACCGCTGCTCCGGGAACGCCGTTCGGTCGATCGCTGAACGAGGCTCTGGACGAATACGAGCGGGGGATCATCGGAGCCGCTCTGGCCCAGGCCGAGGGGAACATGGCCGAGGCCGCGAGGATCCTGCAGACCGACCGGGCCAATCTCTATCGGCGAATGCGCCGGTTGGGTCTGGAGAAGAGCGTGGACGTCGAGTCGTAGAGCAAACTCACTTCGGTGCCGAGAACCGCATGCGCCTGCTCCTTGCCGGCCTGACTCTGTTACTGGCCTCGCCCTTATGGGGCCAGGACAGTGTCATCGTCATCGATCCCAACGCTCCCCCAAGTGATTCTATCGTGCGCGGCGGGCCACCCCCCGACGTGGTATCGGAGCTGATCGCGTTCTACAACGACTCCGGCACCACCCGGATGCAGGGCGACGTCACCCTCCCTGCAGGGAGTCGGTTCGAAGGGAAGCTGGCTCTGTACCGGGGCTCGCTTCGGGTAGCCGGGCGGGTGGCCGGGCCGATCGCGGTGGCTAACGGCACCCTGTATCTGCTGCCCGGCTCGGCGGTCGAGGGGGAAATCCTCGTGGTCGGGGGGCGACTGCTCCGGTCGGAGCAAGTTGATCATCTCGGGCCCGAGCGGGTGTACTGGGACGCGGCCCCTGTGGTTCGGAACGCCGATGGACTCCTGGCACTGCGCGAGCGACGCCGGGGATTGGGCGAGATCGCCACCGCGCGGACCACCTTTCAGGCCGGGAAGATTCGCACCACCCTGTCGCTGACCACCGGAGGCACCTACAACCGGATCGAGGGATTGCCGGTCCTCTTTGGCCCGCTCTTCGAGATTCGCCCGTCTTCCCGGACCTATGCCCGGGTCGACCTGCGCGGCATTCTTCGCACCGTCGGCCAGAAGACGGATCTTCGTAGCGATTTCGGCTATATGGCTCGAGCGGATCTGCGTTTCGACCGACCGACCGGGTTCGGCATCGGCACGCGGCTGTACAGCGAGGTGGAATCGATCGAGGATCAGCCGCTCACCGCGGCCGAGTCAGGATGGTCAGCTTTCCTGCTCCAGCGAGACTACCGCGATTACTACGAGAGAGAAGGCGTGACCGGGCTGGCCTACATCCAGCCCTCTCGTGCTCTGCGCCTCGAGCTGTCGCTTACCCGGGACGCCCAGCGTTCCGTGCGGGCGACCGATCCCTGGTCACTGCTCCGCAACAGTGATCGCTGGCGGCGGAACCCGCTCGTCGACGACGGGCATTACTTCACTACCGCGTTCCAGGTCGACTTCGATACCCGCAATGAACGGGACCGCCCCAGCACCGGCTGGTGGATCGGCGGCCGCTACGAACATCTGACCAGCGACGACATCGCCCCGGTCGTTCTCCCCACTGTCGTTCGACCAAGTCCCCCGACCGGCGGCGGCTACAACACCGACCGCCTCTCGCTCGACATCCGGCGCTATTCCCGGCTGACTCCCGGGTTACGGGTGAACGCCAGGGTCCTCGCCGATGGCTGGCTCGCTGGTGGCCGCCTACCGGTCCAACGCCGGGTTTCACTCGGTGGCCCCGATCTGCTTCCTGGATTCGGCTTCCGAGCTTACACCTGCGCCCCGCGCGGATTCAGTGATCCCGCAAGCCCGGCGCTCTGCGATCGCATGATTGCGACCCAGGTCGAGGTACGCACGCGCCTGGGTCTGAACCTGGGCTACCAGCTGCAGGACCGGGAGGGCAATCGAAGGGGTCGGTTCATCGGGATCCAGGAAGCCGACCTCGTGCTGTTCAGCGATGCGGGGAAGGCGTGGCTGGCGGGGCGGGGACCGGGGCAGGTTCCACCTGACCGTATCCCGGTGCTCAGAGAGTGGGCGCTCGATCTCGGTTTCGGACTCGATGCCGGAGAGATCGGAGCCTACCTCGCGAAAAGCATTTCCACGGGAGAGTCGGTCAAGTTCATCGTCAGGCTGCAACGTCGCTTCTAGTGTCGTTCCAGCGTCGTGAGCTGCTTCTAGCGCTCGGCACCCTGGTAGGGGCCACCGTCAGTCGGCCATTGGCTGCGCAGGATGGAGTTCGCCTGCACGTGACCCTGGCGCAGGACTCTGCGCCGAGCGGAGCCCGAGCCCCCATCGTGCGCTCCGAGAATCTGATCGGGGGCACCAGCCGCTGGCTGTCGGCGTTGCGCTCGGGGCTTCCGGTGCGGTTGCACTATCGGGTGGAGGTCTGGCGCTCGCGGGATGGGTGGTTCGACACCTTTGCCCGTCAGGCCGAGTGGGATGTGCTGGTACGGCACGAGCCGCTGCTGGATCAATACACACTGCTGACGTTCGTGGGCGCTGCCCGACAGGAGCGCCGCTACGCCACGCTCGACGCCCTGGGCGCCGCCCTGGCCTTTGCCTACCAGGTCAACGTGCGGCCCACCGAACAGGGACGCTACTACTACGCTGCCTCCCTGCAGGTCTCCACCCTGTCGGACTCGGATCTGGATGAGCTGGAGAGATTTCTGGCGGGGGATCTAGGTCGCGGCGGGGGTGGTGGAGATAACCTGGGAGATGCCCTGGGGCGGGGAGCGACTCGATTTCTGCTGCGATTGGCGGGGCTGCCCAGCCTGAGATTGGAGGCGCGAAGCGAACGTTTCGGGGTCCGGTAGGCGGACCTAGACCGTTCCTCCCAAAGCCCGCAGCGCTTCGTCCCCATAGAACAGCTTGATGTACTTGGCCTGGGTCACCGATAGGCGGCGGACTGCCCAGGAGAGATGTACGAAGTGCGGCTCATGCGGTGGCACCACCGGATGCATTCCGCACTCCTGCGGCAGATGATTCCCCTTGCGAGTATTACAGGAGCTGCAGGCGGTTACCACGTTGGCCCAATCGTTGTCGCCTCCCCGGGAGAGCGGAATCAAGTGATCCCGGGTCAGGCACTCCCGGTGGCGCAACTCGGATTGGCTTCGGTGACAGTACTGGCAGCGGTAGAAATCGCGAGCGAAAAGGAAGGTGTTGGTGACTTGGCGGCGAAAGCGGCGGGGAACGTGAACGAATTTGACGAGCCGTATGATCGCTGGTTTAGGTAGTGTCAAGCGTTCGCTTCGGACGTAATCACCACCGTCCGATTCGACGATTTCGGCTTTGCCCTCGATTACAAGGCGGAGAGCTCGCCGCACCGGTACCATTGTCAACGGTTCGAAGGAGGCGTTCAACGCCAGACACCGCACTGTGCCGTCTCCTGAAATGCAATGAAAGCCGGGAGATAGAGAGAACTCCACCATTCCACTCGGAACGCCGGAGTGCCTCCGAATCGTAATGAACTTCGGGGAACCCAGCAAGCCGGGCTCGGCCTGTTAGTGCTATGTCAGGACTCGACATGCACCTTGTCGCCGCGCGCGAACGCCCGGTTGGGACAGCGCTGGGCAGGCCTCGGCTGGCACGCCGAGTTGCAAAAAGGGGACCGGCGGGACTAGCTCACCAGTTCCTGAATCCGCTTCGCGATATCCTCACGCTGACGCTGGCCGCGCGTAATCACCAGCACCGTATCGTCCCCCGCGATGGTGCCGATGATTTCGGCCCAACCGGCCTGATCCAGGGCCTCGGTGACCGCGCCGGCTGACCCGAGTGCGGTTTTCAAGACCAGGAAGGGCCCGACGCCATCGACGCTGACCAGGAGCGTGGGCAGGACCTGCGCCAGCTCGGGTCGTACCGCGCCCCTATGGGGATGGGTGTAATAAGCGCCACCCTCGGGATCGGCCAGTTTTGCCAGCCCCAACTCCCTGATGTCGCGCGACAAGGTGGCTTGGGTCACGACGAACCCGTCATCGGCAAGCGCCTCCCGCAGCTCGTCCTGGCTCTCGATGCGGCGCTCTCGCACTACCCGGAGAATGGCGGCATGACGTTGGGTCTTCATAGCGTCCGATAGACTTCCCTTCCACCCACGTAGGTCCCCAACACGTCGTGAGCCGAACTGTGGAGCACCATCTCTGCGGGGTCGCCATTGCCCTCAGCAACCCGGATGATCGCGCAGTCGCCCCATTTACCAGGCGTCAAGCTTCCGGTTTCGCGGTCGAGACCGAGTGCGCGAGCCCCACCCAGGGTGCCGAGCTCGAGCACCGTATCCGGGTTCAATCCCGCCTGGGTCGCGGCAGCGCGGGCTTCCGCCAGGAGGTCTGGACGCCCCACGCTCACCTCGGAGTCGGTGCCCAGCCCCACCCGAACTCCGGCTTCGAGCAGGGCCGCGAGGGGCGCGACGCCATGGTCGTGTGCCAAGTTCGAGAGAGGACAATGTGCAACGGCGGCGCCTGAATCCGCCAATTGCCGGATATCCGTAGGATCGATCTGCACCGCGTGAATGCACAGACAGCGATCGCTGAGTACTCCGTGCTCGGCCAACCATCTCACCGGTGTGAAGCCGGCCGACGGAGGCAACGAAATTCCGCGGGCGAGCCAGGCCTGGGCGAATGGGCCGGAACCGGCGAGGAGAAACTGCGACTCCGCCCCCGACTCTGCAACATGCACCGCCAGCGGCAACCCCTCGGCTCGAGCCCACCCGGCGACGGCGCTGAAGAGCGGGCCACTCACGGTGTAGGGAGCGTGAGGCGACACGCCGATCCGCACTCTGCCGGTTGCGAGCGGTGCCAGCTCGCGAACCCGTTCCTGAAGGCCAGTCAGGCTCGCTTCCGACTGGGACGGGCGGGGACCGAACACCTCCTGGTAGGCCACGCCCGAACCACCAGCCTCGGCCAGGACCCGGATGACCGCTCCCGAGTCGCCCGTGTCGGCCACCGTCGTCACTCCGGCGGCATAGCACTCCGCCAGTCCGCGCCGCGCGGCAGCAACGTACTCCGCTGCGGTGCGCGTGGTCTTCAGCTCCCGCAGCCGCCGGATCCAGGTGGCGAACTCGCGCTCCGGGACCTGGGCTGCGAAGCCGGTGAGTTCCAGGTGAGTGTGGGTATTGATCAGGCCGGGGAGAATGACGGCGTCGTCAAACTCCACGGCCGGCGTATCATGAGGACGAGGAACAACCGCATCCAGGCCGACGGCGCTGATCCTCCCATCGGCTCCGATCAAAACGGCCCCGCGCTCGATTGGGGCGCCGTCGACCGGAATCACCCAGCGGGCGGCCAACCGCCGCGCCAGCATGTCAGCGCTGCTGTCTGGGCGCTGGGCCGGTTCCTCCCATAACTCCCGCGGTTCCCGCACTGGTAGCGGTTCCCCCCGGGGCGTGCCGCGGATTGGGAGCTCCGACCCCGGGAGCAGTGGGAGAGATACCGGAATTCGGTGCGGCATCCGGGCCGCTGCCTCCCATCACCCCACCCATCGAGCCGAACGGCGAGTGGACCGGACAGAACGCGGTTGGCTCGGTGCCGGGGATGAACGATTCGATGTAATGCACGTCCTTGGGGCAGAACGGGGTCGCCTTGTAGCCGGTGGTCTTGTCCACGTCGAGTGCGGTGAGTCCTGCGGGACGGGACCAGGCCGAGGGTATGGTCCGCCGCTCGTAGACCTCCCGCATCATGGCCGTCCAGGCCGGCGCGGCGAGAACACCGCCTTGCGCGTTAGCCTTGATCTTTTGTGGCTGATCGAAGCCAATCCAAATGCCGGTCACCATCTCCGGCGTGAAGCCGATGAACCAGACGTCGTTGCCGTCGTTGGTGGTGCCGGTCTTGCCTCCGGCCGGAAAGTTGATCCGGGAGCCCACCGACCCAACCGCGGTGCCGTGGCGGACCACGTCGCGCAGCACATCGGTCATGAGCCAGGCATGCAGGGTATCCATGACCGGAGCGGTGCGGACCGGCGGCTGCCACACGATCTTGCCGCTCCGGTCCTCGACCCGGAGAATGCCGTTGGGCACCGTGCGGGTGCCGAGATTGGCAAAAGTCGTGTAGGCCGCGATCATCTCCAGCGGGATCACGTCGGCTGAGCCGATGTGGATCGAGGGAAATGCCGGAACCCGGGTAGTCAGTCCGAACTTGGTTGCCTCGCTGATCACCGCCTGTTCCCCAACCTCCATGCCGAGCTTGATGGCAATGATGTTGCGGGACAGATAGAGCGCACGCCGTAGCGTCATGGGCCCGTCGAACTCGAGGTCGTAATTCTGCGGCGCCCAGGGCGGCTGCGCCGGGTCGAGCTCGACGCTCAGCGGATCGTCCACCATCACATGGGACAGCGGATATCCCGCCTCCACCGCAGCCGAGTACACGATCGGCTTGAAGATCGAGCCCGGCTGGCGCAAGGCCTGGGTTGCCCGGTTGAACTTGCTGTCCTCGAAATCCCGGCCGCCCACCATCGCGCGGATATATCCCGTCTTGGCCTCGAGGGTGACGACCAGCCCCTGGAGGTACGGGGTGGTCGTCCGGTTATTGTCGTCTCCGGTGTCGCTCTTCCCTTCCATGTACTGGCGGTAGGTATCGTGGGGGAACTTACCGTCGGCGCCGCTCTCGATGGCCTCCAAACGAGCCTCCAGGGCCCGCTCCGCCGCCTGCTGAATGTCGAGATCGAGACTGGTGTAAATCCGGTAGCCCGAGGTGTAGAGGTCTCGGCCAAACCGAGCCTCGAGCTGTTGCCGGACATACTCGACGAAGTATTCAGCCACCCCGCTGAAATCCGAGTGGGACGAGAGGAGCAGTGGGTAGGCCTTCCAGCGCTCCGCCTCTTCGGTGTTCAGCAGGTGACTGTCCCGCAGCAGATTTATCACCGTGTTCCGGCGCTGCACGTTGAGATTGGGATTACGCCGGGGATTGTAGCGGGAGGGGGCCTTCGGAATGGCGGCAAGGGTAGCGGCCTCCGCCACGTTGAGATCGCGAACCGATTTACCAAAGTAGCGTTGAGATGCGGCCTCGACGCCATAGGCGCCGTTGCCGAGGGGAATCTGGTTGAGATAGATCTCGAGAATCTTGTCCTTCGGATACTTTCGCTCGATTTCGAGCGCTACGTGCGCTTCCCGCAGCTTGCGGCGGAGGGACTTGTCCCGGCCACTGATGTCCTCATCCCAGATGTTCCGCGCCAACTGCATCGTGATGGTCGAAAACCCCTCCGCAAAGCGAAGCTGGAATAGGTTGGTCCTGATGGCGCCGAAGACCCGGTACCAGTCGATCCCATGGTGGTTGTAGAAGCGCTTGTCTTCGGTGGCGAGAAAGGCGGCCTTCACATAGGGCGACATCTCACCCAAAGGGATCACCGTGCGCCGCTCCAGCCCGAGGTCGGTGATCAGCCGGCCATCGGCAGCGTACACCTTGGAGGCCTGATTGGGATCGTAGCCCCCCAGCTCCTCGATCGACGGACAGGTGTTCCCGGCACAGGCCCGGCTCCAGGCCGCCGCGAGAAAGGCGAGCCCGAGTGCCAGCGTGGCGAGTAGCCCGACCAGGATATTGCGACGAGCGCGAGGAGAAAGCCGGACCCGCTTGGCGGCTGACAGGCGGCTAGGCTTGACCGGGGGATCCTGACGTTGGAAAGGATCCATAGGATCCAGCGGATCCTGTGGGTGGGTCATGGTCGCAAGCTAGCCGATTGCGAGGCTCGATTCCAGCGGGTAGCATTGGCGCCTATGACTGGCCTCCTGGAGACATTGAAAGAACGCGGTTTGCTGCAAGATGCCACCGCCGGCTTGGGCGAGCGGCTCGAACGTGGACCGCTGACCGGTTACGTAGGTTTCGATCCGACAGCCGATTCGCTGCACGTAGGCAATCTGGTGCCGGTCATGGGAGCAGCCTGGCTGCAAAGGTCCGGCCACATCCCCATCATCCTGATCGGGGCGGGTACCGGCATGATCGGTGACCCGAGTGGAAAGCGCGACGAGCGGCCTATTCTTCCCCTCGAACAGATCGATCGGAATGCCGAGGCCATTCGCCGCCAGCTCGCCCGCTTTCTCAGCTTCGGGACCAACGAGCCGAACGCCGCCCGGATGCGGAACAATGCAGACTGGCTCCGCAAGCTCCCGCTGATGGACTTCCTCCGGGACACCGGAAAGCACCTCACCCTCGGATTCATGCTGCAGAAGGAGAGCGTTCGCAGCCGGATGGAGACCGGCATCAGTTTCACCGAGTTCAGCTACATGGCCATCCAGGCGTATGACTTCTGGCATTTGTTTCGAACCGAGAGGTGCGAACTGCAGATCGGTGGCAGCGATCAGTGGGGGAACATCACCGCCGGCATCGAGCTGATCGG
>JBGQLP010000065.1:0-13221 GCA_041500125.1 Gemmatimonadota bacterium | reverse complement strand
GGTGGCCATCGGCATCGCGCTGGCACTCTTCCGCTACAATCGGACCGATGTCATCTCGAGACCGCCCACTCCCGCGACCTCCAACTAGAGATCTGCAGAGAAAAAAAGGGTCGGCGCTCACGACTGGGCGCCTCGGGGCTGGGAGTCCCCGGTGGGGTCGGTCCGCTGGCCTCGGGCGTTGCCGAGGCCGCGGTGTTGCCGATGAACTCGCCGTACAGCTCGCTCGACGACCCCAACGCTCTTTCCCACCCCAAGGCGAAGTTCCAAATGTTCTTGACCTGTGCACCCGCCGGGCGGCCGACGACGGTATAGCCCACGTCGGCCTGGGTATCGAGTCGTCCGAACCGCTTACTTCCGATGACGTACGCCGTGTAGTCAGTCTTGCCCGTACTGATGAGGGTGTCGTTGGTGGTGGGAACCTCACCTCGCCGGCGAGCGCCAACGCCGTGCTGGCCACGGTTCTGAGTCGGCCAAGCCGTCGTTTCACTATCTCCTCGGCGCCATCTTTGAGAGATCAAAAGTCATGGGCTGGCGCGAGCGGCCTGCGTCGGCCTGCTTGGTGCTTTGCCACACGACTTTGTCCCCCATCATCAGGGTCACGCCCGGAATCGTCGGCGGCAGGGTGATCTCGTAGCGCAAGGCGGGGCGGCGGTTTTCTACCTGCACCCGCCCGGTCCGAACCGTGTAGCCGACGTCACCCCCTATCGCTCGCACGCTCACGGCCGGCGCCCCGGTCTGCCAGACCACGTGGATCTCGCCCGCGCTCTGGGGCTCGCGCAACGCGATGATCACATCGCTATCAGCTGCCACTGTCACTCCCGCGGTGTCGGCGGGAGCCGGCACTGGGGACAGCGCTGGCCGAGTTGGGAGGGCGGGCCTATCGCCAACACTGCGGAAGAACCGGTGGAGTGGAGCTCCCGGTATCACGGTCGCTGCCGCGGTCGCGGCGATCAGGATTGCGGCCGCGGCCGCGGCGACCGATCGGGAACGTCTCAACCGAGCCCGCCGGGCGATGCCTGCCAGTGGCACACTCGGAACTGGCGCATCGAGCAGGGTCAAGAGCGACGCGATTGCCCCATCCTGTTGCGCCAGGGCGCGGTATCGCAGCTGACACGGCTCGCAGGAGGCGGCGTGGGCTTGCGTCGCCTGCCAGTCCGCCGAGGACTCATGGTGAACGAGAGCGAGCAGCTCGGAATCAGTCGGGTGCACCATGGATCTCCTCGTAGGCGCGGCGAAACGCCTGGCTCGCCCGTATCAGCATGGTGCCGACACCGGACTCGGCAACGCTGAGGGCGGTGGCGATCTCCCGGTAACTGTGGCCGGAGTGGCGCAGCAGAAGCGCTTGGCGATCGCGAACGCTCAAACAATCCAGTGCCGCGCGGACCTGATTCCGACGCTCTTCCGCCAGCACCTCCCCCTCGGCCCCACCCGCTCGCTCCAGGTCGATGCCGCGCTCCTGACGAGCGGCCAACAGCACCAGCTGGCGCCGGGCGGATCGACGGAGATCGCGCAGAAGATTGTGCGCGACGGTGACCAGCCAGGCACCGGGGATGTCGGGTAGCGCCCCCCTACGATAGAGGCGCACGAACGCTTCCTGGGCCAGGTCCGACGCCAGCTCGCGGTCATCCGTCAGGCGTATCAGGTAGCGGAAGAGAGACGCGAATCGCTGCTCGAACAGCCGCGAGAAGGCCGCATCAAACGAGTCTTCGCTCACGGCGGCGCCGCTCCGGGATGCTGGCAGTGGCAGGATGGATAGGTGGACAACTGACATGCTCAAGGACCGACCGGGCCACTGAGTTTGTGACACACATCCGAGCGGGTCTCCGCCGGGGAGTGTTGCCTAGAAAGCCCAGCCCAGCTCCAGGCGGAAGACTCGGGATCCAGCAGAGAGAAGCTCGGGGCGCGAGCCGGGCTGAGCCTCGAGCACTCCAATGGCGTTCGGATAGTCGAGCAGGTTCTCTACGGTAAGTGAGGTGGTTAGGGCGCGGCCTGGCGGCCATTGCCTGAGCCGCCATTCCCGCTGCAAGCCCACATCCAGCCGACGGAGCCCGGGCAGCCGGTACGAATTGATGGACCCCAGGTTTGCGGGCGTGCCGGACAACTCGCTATTGCCGTTCCAGGGATTGTAGGGTTCCCAGTCGAACGCCGTCAGCGGGGTCGTGGACTGTCCGCTGCCCGCAGTCACCGCCAACCCCAAAGCCGTTGTCGGGTCGAGATGCAGTAATGCGGCGGCGTGCAGGAAACCGGTCCGCTCGAAGGCCGGTGTGTAACCGAACGCGCCCACAGTGCGGGAGGCGCGCGTCAGGCTGAGGGACGCGGCGAGCTCGACCGGCCCTCGAGCCAGAGAGGAATGGGCAATGAGACCGGCCGCACTTCCCCGGCCAATTCGGGGCTCTGCGGCGGTGAAGGGCTGAGTAGCGGTGGGACCCGCCAGGGCCAAATTGCCGAGCCCCCGAGCGTAACCTTCGAGGCCGAGGGTCCACCCGGCACCGGTATTCAGCTCCAGGCGCGCGGTGAGGTTGTCGGACCGCGCCACGGGCACGCCACCCGCTCCAGCGGCAACCGGCAATTCCATTCCGGCGACCGAGGTCAGGAACGACTCTTCATTAATCCAGGATTGGGTGAACTGGTAGGCACGCCCTGCTTGCGCGGTGAGCGTGAGACCGCGCCACGGTCGCACCTGCAATGCCAGCCAGGGTTCGCTGCCGATCCAGCCGAAGCTGGCCCAGGTCCCCCGCAGGCCCGCTTCCAGGCTGACCGCATTGCTCCAGCGCCAGCGTCGCTGAACCGACCCTGCAATCACAGTGGGATCGGACGAAAGCTCGAGCGCCGGAGAGGGTGGCTGCAGGGACGAAAGATTGAGCGCACGGGCGTCATAGCGGGAGCGAAGCTGCCTGACGCTGAACCCGGCGGTGACGTCGCCCTCACCCAGCACCCAGGTGGCTTTCCCCCGGACGCCCAGCTCCACAAACTGGTTGGCTACACCTAGAGGACGACTTGGATCCAACCACTGGACCGATGTGCTCAGGTCGGCTCGCCAGGCGGTGAGTCCAAGGGTCTGATTTCCCAGCCTACCATCCCAGGCGATTCCGCCGGTACGGCCTTCCCATGCCAGGCTGTTCGGCAAAGGGGAAGCGATGAGCTCGGTCGTGGTCGCGTCCGAACGGCTCTCGAACGCCAGCTGGTTGGCGCTGCTGTATAGCAAGACCCGAAGCCGTCCCCTGCCGACCTTGAAAGCCATCGTTCCCAGCCAGTCGTCATATCCGTTTTGCTCGCCCAGGGCCGTTTCATCTCCGAAGAAGTTGCGCACGCTGCGGCGTCCGCTCAGGAGGAAGTTGCCCCGGCCCCCCAGCAGCTCTCCTCGCACCAGCTGGCGCACGTCACCTGGAGTCACGGCGCCTCGCGCCTGCACGCTGTCTCCGCCCAGCAACGAGGTGCGGACGTCGACCGTACCGGACAGCCGGCTACCATCTTCCGAGCGAGACGCTCCGGAGCGGTGGGTGATGTCCTGGACCGCGTCGGGATTGACGGCACTCCAGGCCGAGCCAAAGTGCTTGGCGCCGTAGACGGGGAAACCGTCCACTGCAAGCAGGACGTGATCGGACGAGCCACCCTGAAAGTGGAGTGCGCCTCCACCGGTACCTTGAGACATGGCACCCTCGGCATCCATCAGGGCGCTTTCCACATCTCGCCCGCTCCCCGCGGCCCGCAGCGCCCAGGTGGAGCTCAGCGGTGGCGGACGTCCGCGGTTCGGTGTGGCCTGGGAGTCGGGGCCAGGGGCAAGCACAATGACCGGAGCGAGCTCCTGGGCCTTCTGCGTCAGCTCGATATCAAGACGCACCGTCGCGGCGGCCGGCACCAACGCGGTGAGCGCGAGGGTGACTCGACCGGGGACCTGGAAGCGCATCCGGTGCATGCCGGGCGATAGATTTGCCAGGCGATATCGCCCCAGACTGTCACTGAGAGTCCAGCGATGCTCATCAGGTGCCTCGACCAGGACCCGGGCAAGTAAGCGGCCATCCTCCACGGCGCGCACCGTCCCTTCCACTCCCGGCGCGGCGACCCCGGCCAGACGAACCTGGAATGCGACGAGCATGCCGAGCGCGTGCAGGACCATCCCTGACCTCGAATGTGATGGCTCAATCTCGGAGCAGCGAGAACCGGCTACTGTGACGCCTGACCCGAGAGGAGAATTCGCCGGTGTTCCAACTCTCGCAAGGTGTGGAGAAAGACGGGCACGAGCAGCAGCGTCACCATGGTCGACACCACCAATCCGCCGATCACTCCAAGGGCTAGCGGGCGCTGGAGCTCCGCACCCGCCCCTAGGCCGAGCGCGAGCGGAATCAGTCCCACGAGGGTGCAGAGCGTGGTCATGAGAATGGGCCGCAAGCGAACCCTGCCGGCGTGGACCAACGCCTCGACGCTACCCGCTCCCGCATCAGAACTGTGGTGAGCGGCATCGAGCAGCAGGATCCCGTTCTTCACGATCAGCCCTACCAGCAGGATCACTCCCATGAAGCTGGAGACGTTGAAGGACACACCGGTAATGGCGAGCATCATGAGAGCGCCGGTGAGCCCGAGCGGAACGGCGGCCACCAGCGCCAGCGGTCCTCTCAAGCTACCGAACTGCGCCACCAGGACCAGAAGCACGGCGCCGATGGCCAGGCCCAGGACGCCCAGCAGCTCGCGAAACGAGGCCTGCTGGGTGGCGTACTGGCCGCCGATCTCGAGAGTGACGCCCGCGGGAAGAACTACCTGAGCCAGGGCCGCACGCACGTCCCGCATGACGCTTCCGAGACTCCGTCCGCTGGTGCGTCCGGTGACCGCAACATAAGAACGGAGATTCTCTCGGAGGAGGAGGCTGGCGCCACCGGCCTCGCGAACCGAACCCAAGTCGCCCAGCGGCAGCCACGCCGTTGGGGAGACGATCGGGACCCGAGCCAGCATGTCGGAGTGAAATCGCACGCTGTCCGGAAGCCGCACCCGAATCGGCACCAGACGATCAGGCTCGCGCGCAGTCCCCGCGACCGAGCCGAACAGAGCAGCCTGGGCCTGGGATTGGACATCAGCGGGTTTGAGGCCCAATCGCGCCACCCGCAAGGGGTCGAGCTCCACCCGGAGCTCGTGGTCTATGCCTTGTATCCCGTCGAAGAGGTCGACCAAACCCGGTGTCGGCTTCACCGCTTCGGCGATCAGAAGCGCTGCCCTCTCCGCGGCAGGCTGGTCCCGACTGAACAGCTTCAGCTCCACCGGCTCGGCCGCGCCGGCCAGATCTCCGATCACATCCTGCATCAGCTGCATGAACTCCACCTGCACCGCGGGCGCCTGAGCCTCCGCGGCCGCGCGCACCCGGTCCATCACCTCGTAGACCGAGGCGCGCTGGCCTCGCGGCTTGAGCAGCACGGTGAAGTCACCGGTGTTGGGTGAGGTCGCGGCAAATCCCAGCTCGCTTCCGGTGCGGCGGGTAAAGGCCTGAATGTCGGGATCGGCAAGCAGGATCTTCTCCAGAATCTTGACCTGCCGGTCAGTTTCGGTGAGGGCTCCCTCGGCCGGCGCCCGATAGTCCAGAATGAATCCGCCTTCGTCCATTTCGGGGAGGAAGCCGGTTCCCATCACGCGGCTGAGACCAAACGCAATCACCAGCAGTCCCGCCGCCGCGCCCAGGGCCAGGCCCCGATGCTCCAGCATCCACTCGATCATGCGGCCATAGCGTTCCTCGACTCTGGCCAGCGAAAGACGGGGCAAGCGGAACCCCCCGGCGTGGGATTCCCGGCTCCTCCCCCGGTCGCGACCGACCCAATGCGCCACCAGGCTGGGGATGAGCGTCATCGCCAGCACCAGGGACAGAAGCACAGCTATGGCCAGGGCTGTGGCGAACGAGCGAAAGAACTGCCCCACCACGCCACTCAGCAGACCCAAAGGCGCGAACACCACTACCGTGGTCAGAGTCGAGCCGGCCACCGGGCCGAAGATCTCGTCGGTGCCGGTCCGGATGAGCTCCTCCACCGGCGCGCTGGGGTGAAGCGCCAGCCGCCGCTCGATGTTCTCCACCACCACGACCGCGTCGTCGATGATGATGCCGATTGCCACCGCCAGTCCGCCCAGGCTCATGAGATTGAGCGAGTCTCCCGCCAGGGCCAGACCCAGCAGAGTTATGGCGACGGTGAGTGGAAGGGTGAGCGACGCGGCGAGCGTGGTGCGCCATTCCCCGAGGAAGATCAGGAGGACGATGACGGCGAGCGCGCCACCCAATAGCATGGCGTCCCGCACGCTGCCCATGGAATCCCGCACCAGCGCGGCTTGATCGTAGACCGCCTCCAAACGCACGCCGGCCGGCAGCATTGGCCGCAAGGAGTCCATCACTCCCTGCACCGCGGCCGCCAGCTTGAGGGTGTTGCCGTCGGGCTGCCGCGCGATGTTGACCAAGGCAGCGGGCTGGCCGTTTCCCGCCACGATCTGGAAGAGATCCTCGGCCCCGTAACCGACACTTCCCAGGTCTGCCACCCGCACCGAACGCGCGCCCGCTTCCTTCACCACCACGCGCCCCACCGACTCCGGGGTGTTGGTGAGGCCTGACACCACCACGGCGTACTGCCGGTAGTCCCGCTCCACCCGCCCTGCCGCCTGGGCCTGATCGGTGGCCGTGATCGCCTGGGCCACCTGATCGACACCCACCCCGTTCGCCACCAGGCGCACTGGATCAAGCTGTACGCTGATCTCGCGAACCCGGCCACCCTGCACCGAGATCTCGCCGGCGTCCGGCAAGCCGGCCAGGCGCGGACGCACGGTGAAGTCAGCCAGATCGCGCAGGACGATGGGAGGAGCTCCCGTCAATTCGTACTGAAGGATGGGAAAGACCGATGGGGTGAGCCGCTCAGCGGTAAGCTCGATGCCTTGGGGCAACGAGGTCCTCAATACACCGATCTGCGCTTCGACCTGGCTCAGCGCGAACAGCATGTCGGCGTCGGGCCGAAAATAGAGGCTGAGCTCGGTCGAGCCCCGCACCGTTTTTGCCCGAATTCGCACCAGGCCGATGACACCGCTCAACGCCTGCTCCAACGGGCGGGTCGCGGCGACAGTCATCTCTTCGGCCTCGAAGGTGCCGCCCCGTGCGATGACCACTATCCGGGGATAGGCCACCTCGGGGTAAATCCCCGCCGGGAGGGTGAGCAGGGCCCAGATTCCGCCCAGACTTAACAGGACGACGGCGAGGTAGATGGCAGAACGGTGGCGCAGAGCCAGCCCGGCAAACTTCACGGCCGCTGGCTCCGAGCCCGGTTGGCATTCCCGCCGGGCACCACCCGCATTCCGTCCTGGAGACCGAACGCGCCGGTGGTGACCACCCGATCACCGGCTTTGAGATCGCCTTGTACTTCCGTCCGCCCGTCATCCCGGACCCCACGAATGACGGCTCGCTGATGCGCGATGGAGTCGGGGCTGACCACGAAGACCACATTGCTGTCGCCGGCGAGCACAATGGCCGAGTCGGGCACTACCAGGACGTCGCGGTGGACGCCGAGCCGCACCTTGGCCGTCGCTCCCGCACCCGGATGGAGATGACCCGCTGAGTTGGGAATCCGAACAACGGCGGCCCCGGCGTTGGTGACTGAGTCCACGCCGGGGGTCACCGCAGCGAGTCGGCCCGGCGTGTACGACGTGTCTCCCTCTTGAGCCACCGCGGCGGGAAGGCCGACGCGCAGCCGTCCCAGCTGGGTTGCGGGAACCGACGCCACGAGATCGAGCGTATCCCCGGCCACGATCTGGACCAGCGGCTTGCCGGCATCTACCCGCTCTCCGCGCTGGACCAGGACATCCTGCACCACCCCAGAGATTGGACTGGTGACCCGCGTGCGGGCCAGGAGGTCGCGTGCCGCAGCTGCGCCGGCGGCGGCTTGACGGGCATTGGCGGCCGCTTCCTCCGCCTGACGAGACGAGGTGATTCCCTCATCGAGCAGTCGCTGCTGGCGCTGGGCCTCACGATCGGCCTGTGCGGCGGCCGCCTCCTTCTGCCGCGCGTCGGCAGCGAGCTCGGGCACCTCGAGCTCCGCTACCATCTCGCCGCGCTTAACCGTGTCACCGATCTGCACCCGGAGCGACTGCACCACTCCCGCGGCCGGCGCGGTCAGCAGCGCAGCCCCACCCGGGCGCGGGATCAGTCGGCCGGTGAGGGTCAACCTCTCGACCAACGAATCCCGGGACACCGGAGCGAGCCCAACGGGCACCCGAGTCTTACCGGGATCGGCATGGCCGCCGCTCTCGGAGTCGTCCTTCTTGCCGCAACCGGTCAGCAGGAGAGCGGTGAGGGCCGCAGCGCAGAGCCGAGTCATTCGGTGTATCCGGTGAGCGCGTACCAGTCGGCGAGCGCCTCCTGAAACGCGAGCTCGTCCTGGAGCGCCGAGAGAGTCACGTCGCGTTCGCTCCGGAGCGCGTCGAGCACGGGAAGGATGCCGGTCTCACCGGCTTGATAGGCTCGCAAGGCCCGAGCCCGGATCACTCCCGCCGCCGGGAGCAGGGTGTCTCGAGCCGCCCGCGCCCGGCGGGCGGTCTCCTCCAGATGGATGTGCGCCTGGCGCACCTGGCGCACCACGTCCAGCCGGGCCTCGCGGGTCAGAGCGGAGAGTCGCTCGGAACGCGCGCGCGCTTCGGCGACTGTGCCACCGCCCCGCTGCCACAGGGGAAACGGGATGGCAAAACCGATGACTGCGAGGGCGCCGGGCTGAGATGCGTCGCCCCACTCGGCACCGGTTTGCAAGGATGGAAACGGGACACGGGCGCGCCGGGCGCTCCGGAGCTGGGCCTCCGCTGCTGCCGAATCCGCCACCGCGCTCCGAACCGCAGGCACGCGGGCCAGTGCCACCGTCGTGTCCGGGAGCCGGTCGAGTCCGCTGTCCAGCGGATCGGTGGGCTGAGGAGCGGCTTGCTCCAGTGCCAGCGCTCGGGCCAGCTCAGCCGCCGCCACCCGGCTCGCCTCCCGCGCCGAGGAGGCCGACTGATGAGCACGCGATGCCTCTTGCGCGGCCTGCTCCTGCTCCAACAGTGAGATGTCGCCGGCCCGGAGGCGGGCAGCGGCGATGAGAGCGAGGGTGTCAGCCTGCAGGGCCTGCGCTTGCACCAGAGACTCAGAGAGCAGCCCGGCCCGCGCCCGCCAGTAGGCCAGCCGGACGGAATGGTGGAGCTCAGCGATGGTCTGTGCCGAATCCGCGCGGGCTCGATTGACCCCGGCCCGGGCTGCTGCCCGATCGGGGCCGCGTTTGATCAGCCAGTCGAGCGGCTGGTCCACCAGAAAATGATTGGTGGGGACGGCCTCGCTGTGATTGTAGGAGACGATCGGGTTGGGTATTGCCCCCGCTGCCCGGAGCGCTCCCCGCGCTTCGGCCACGAGCGCACCGGCAACGAGCATCTGGGCTCGCGCCGCCTGCGCCCGGGCCAGCGCCTGGGCCAGGGTGAGCGAATCGGGTGACGCCTGCGCCACCAGAAGGACCAGGAAAGCGGCTACCACCGGGCATCCTCGGCCCGGGTCACGCTCAGGCTTCTCTCGGTTGGAGCGGTTAACGCTTTCGGACCAGCCAGCGGGAGGTGCAGAGCTGAGATCACCCGATTGTGAGCCTGCCCGTGAATCAGGCGGCCACCGTGTTCCGAGGCGATCCACTCCACTACTTGCAGTCCGAGACCCGAGCCCGAAGTTGTTCCCCCTTCCGTGGACGGCCCCTCGCCGGCCGCCGGGTTCACTACCTCGAGCACCGCCTCGCCTTCCTCACCCAAGACCGACAAGCGGACCGGCTCGGCCTGCGACCCGTGACGGCAGGCATTCTCCAGCAGCTCAAGCAGCGCCTCGCGAAGGAGATGTTCGCTGCCCAGCACCACTGCGGGATCGACCCGGGTCAGCTCCAGCCTGCACCCCAGTGCCTGGGCTCGGCCACGCATGAGGTCGGCGCATTCGAGCGCGAGCCCATCGAGCTCCACCCTCTCGGTCAGGGAAGCACGCTCACCCGCCTCGGCCCGCGCCAGGAGAATCAGCTCCTCCACCCGGCGATGCATCTGCCCAGCCGCGATCCGGATGCGGCGCAACGCTTCGGCATGTGCCTCCCTAGAACGAGGCCGGTCCAGGGCCAGGTCGGTCTCGCCGAGAACGAGCGTGAGGGGAGTGCGAATCTGATGCGCCGCTTCTTCCAGAAAACGTTGGTTCTGGGCCTGGGCACGCTCCAGTCGTTCCAGTAAGCCATTGAACTGGGCAGCCAGCCGATCCAGCTCGTCGGGCCGGGGGCTCACCGGCAGACGCTGGTCGAGCGCAGCCGGACTGATCCCCGCAATGGCCTGTCCCAGCTCTCCCACGGAACGGAGTGCGCGGCGCGACAGGACGTAACCGGCGATCAGGCTCAGGATGATGGTCGTGGGAACACTGGCCAGGAGCCAGAGTGCAAAGGCTTCTTCGTCCTCCTGCAAAGGCTCGGTCGTGCTTGCCGCAAGCACGTGGAACAGGAGGTCATCGGTTGGGGCAGCCGCTAGCCGGATCGGGTGCTCCGCGGGTCCCGGCAGATCGGTGGGAACGCCGAAGGTCGGCGGCAGCCTGGCCGGTAACGCGCTCGCCAGGGCGGCGGGGCCGGTGACGCCGAGCCGACGACCGGCAGCGTCATACACCGCGAATGCCTCGGGATGGTCGGGCCATTCCTCCAGGGCCGCCGCAGCCGCGGCCGCGGCGCCGCTGTCGGGCGCTTCGGCATATTCGGTACGGACCGCACTCAGGAGCTCCCCTGCGGTCAGGGAAAGCTGCCGGTTGAAGCGGGCCTCGTTCTGCCGGCGCATATAGAGGAAGAGCGTCAGACTCAACGCCAGCAGCCCGACCACGAAGGCCAGGGCGAACCAGCCGGCAAGCCGCAGACGGATTCGACTAAGCGGCATCGCCGGGAGACTGCTCCGAGAGCATATAGCCCATGCCCCGGACGGTATGAATCAGAGGAGCGTTGCCGTCAGGGTCGAGCTTCCGCCGCACCCGTCCAACCAGAACATCCACCGCGTTGGCGATGGGATCGAAGTTGTCGTCCCAGACGTGCTCGAGGATCTGAGCCCGGCTGAGCAGACGATCGGGCATGCGCATGAGATAGTCGAGCAACGCGAATTCTCGAGCGGTGAGCTGAAGTGGCCGGTTCCCGCGCTGCGCCGTGCCGGTGGCGGGACTGAGGGTGACATCGGCGTATCGCAGGATCACATCGTGAGCGGCCGGCGGCCGGCGAGCCAGCGCCCGGAGTCGCGCGAGCAGCTCCTCCACGGCGAAAGGCTTGCTGAGATAGTCGTCTGCGCCGGCATCCAGTCCGCGAATCCGATCGGTCAGCCCGCCACGCGCGGTCAGGACCAGGAGGGGCGTTCGGCCCCCAGTCGCCCGGTAGCGCCGGCAGACCTCGAAGCCATCGATGTCGGGAAGACCGAGGTCGAGCACCACGAGATCGTAGTCCGTCACCGCCAGGGCCTGAAGAGCCTCCTGGCCCGAGGCCACGTGGTCAGGTGCCCACGTGGCCTCACGGACAGCCCGGACGAGGAAATCGCCGAGATCCGCCTCGTCCTCCACGATCAGAACGCGCATGAAACCGGTCAGAGCCTAGTTCTGAGAATTGGGCTGCGGCTTGGCCGCCCCCTCGTGTACTCCATGCTCCTGATGTTCGTCCTTGTCCTCTGCCTCTCCGTGATACTTGGCATGTTCGCTGGCATGCTCCTTGGCTTCGGCGGCGGGAGACTCGTGCTTGACCGATACCACCTTGCCTGACCGCGCGTCCACCTGGACTTCCTTTACACCCTTGCGGTGGGGAACCAGCACGTCAAAGGAGTAGACCAGCCGGCCGTGCTCCTTCTCCAGCTCCCCTTCATGAATCTGGCCTCCTGGAACCCGGGCGAGGGCGCTATCCACTGCGACCTGCGATGTGATCTTAGCCTGCGAGCTGTATTCCGGCTTCTCGGCCTTGATGGTGACGCCCGGCTGGCCACCGGCCTGGCTAGAAGGCTGCTGTGCCGCCAGGGCACCGAAAGGCAGCACCGTGAGAAATAAGAGCTTGGGTATCATCCTGGCTCTCTCCGACAAGGTGGAAACGACAATAACGACCTGCGGAACGCTGGGAAGGTAGGCGGCTTTCGTGTCGCCAACATGACGGACCGGTCGCCTTCCCCGTCGGGACTGCGCCCCCTACTTTTCTCGACAGCCGCCGGGGTACTCCCTGCTTAGCTCTCACCCCAGCCGTTCGACCTGCGCCTCTTGCGCCCGGCAGCACCGCTCTCGCCGCCGGAGATCGCCACGGCTGCACCGGAGATCGTTTGACGCAACTCGCCGCAAGCACCGGTGCCCTGCCGGCACCTCGCCGGAAGGCCTGGATTCTTCCGAGCATCATGATCGCCATCACATTCGTCATGTTGATCGGCGCCGAATTCCGTCCCCAATGGGCTCGGCTCCTGTATCTCGTCCCCTACACCTTCCTGGGCAACTCACTGGCACCTCTCCCCTACGATGGTGCGGTGGTCTATCTGGGGGGACGCCAGTCCCTATGGTTGATCGTGCTGGTTGCCGTAGCGGCGACGCTGGTGATCGAGGCCTGGAACATGGAGGTGCTGGGCAGAGTGCTCGCTCGTGAGGGCACCCTCAGCTTCCGCAGCCACCGGGTCACTCAGCGGGCGCTGCGCTGGTATCGCAAGGCGCCGTTCTGGTCGCTCGTGGCCACGTGCGTGCTTCCGATCGTCCCCCATTACCCGATGCGGTTCCTCGCGGTGCTCGCGGGATATCCACTCTGGAAGTATCAGATGTCGGTGCTGCTCGGGCGGGGAACGCGGTATGCCGCGCTGGCCGGGCTTGGCGTCGTGGTGCCGATACCGGGCCATTGGCTGGTGATGGTGAGCCTCGTCGCTCTCTTCTTCGCCGTGCGCGGCGCGCGAAAGATGAACCGAACACCGGAGAGTGGCCGGGCCGGCGCTTCGAAACCAGCGGTGGCGGAGGAGGCATGAGCCGCTGTTTTCTCTTGCTGGTGGATGGGCTCCGGCCGGATGTTGCCGAGGCCAGACTGGCGGCGGGAGACCTCCCCCATCTGTGCGCTATGCTGGAATCAGGCGGGCAGACCATCGCTATCACCGGGTTCCCCTCGACCACCAGTGTCGCCTACCTCCCGTTTCTCACCGGCAGCGCACCAGGTCGCTGCGACATTCCTTCGATCCGCTGGCTGGATCGGGCCGCGTATGGCGGACGCT
>JBGQLP010000064.1:0-13241 GCA_041500125.1 Gemmatimonadota bacterium | reverse complement strand
AGTTGGAGTTCATCCTCCGGAGCCTGGTGGACCTGAGGCTCCAGATCGAGGAGATGCGCCGGCGGCTGGACGAGCATCCCCAGCGGGTGCAGGTGATCGACCTGGGGGAGCAGGTCCAGGCGACCGACCTGCTGGCCGACGTGGAGCACGACGGGGATCATCCGGTCCTCTACCGGGCGGGGATGACGATGGCGGATGTAGAGCGCGCCACCATCGAAGCAGCGTTGCGCGAGTACAAGGGGAACCGCCGCCGCGCCGCCGAGGTGCTCGGCATCGGCGAGCGGACGTTGTACCGGAAGATCAAGGCGTATCATCTGGAATGAGCTGGGAGCCAGGAGCTACCCGCTGGGAGCGTCGCTAAATCGAATAGACAGCGGATCATAGCCTCCAGCTCCCAACTCCGGGCTCCCAGCTACTTGCAGCATCATGCACCCGGCTAAGTTCCACTGTATACATAGTTTGCACCTCTCGATCTCTTGACAGTTAGGTGAGGTACCGTCAAATTGCAAAGGTTCCCCTCCCCCTGACGGAAACCAGACGCTTGAACTTCGTGATTGACGCCGAGCTATGCGTCGCATGCTTGGCTTGCGTCCGCGTCTGCCCTACCGACGCCATTGCGGTGGCGGCCGAAGAGCCGCTGTTGCTCCAGATCGACGATGAGGCGTGTATCCGCTGCGGCCAATGTCTGCCGACCTGCCCCCACGGGGCGATCAAGGTAAACGGCGAGATTGGGCGGGCTCTTGCCATCGCCTCCCAGGGCGACGGCGTGCTGATCCTGAGTCCGGAGTCGGTCGCGCACTTCTATCCCGCCACGCCGGAACAGGTTATCAACGCGTGCTACGCCGCCGGCTTCCGGGCCGTCACCCGGGGCGTCATTGGCGATGAACTCGTTGCAGCTGAATATCTTAAGCTCTGGGAAGAGGAGCCGTGGGGCACCCTGATCCGCTCCACCGATCCGGTGGTGGTGGACACGGTGCGGCTGCAGTTCCCCGAGCTGGTCCCCTACCTCGCGCCGGTGACGGTTCCGGCGGTGGCGGAGGCCCGATACCTGCGAGCGCAGTACGGGCCAGGCCTCAAAATCGCATTCGCCGGGACCTGTCCCCCGGTCAGCACCACCGAGCTCGACGCGGCCATCACCTTTACCGACCTGGACCAGATCTTCCGCATCCGGGGCGCGAACGTGCTGAGCCAGCCGATCTTCTTCGAGCGGGTGCCGGAGGAAGGGCGGCGGCATCTGAGCGCCACCGGCGGACTCCCCCTGGCGCTACTGGAGGAGGCCCGCTACTCCAGCCGCCGGTTCCGGAAGCTGAGGGGGCTGGACGCGCTGAAGGCGGTGGCCCGCGCGGTGGCGGTGGACCGGCTGGACCTGGGCTTCGTGGACATCCTCTCGACCGAGGGATCGCTGGACCACCCGCTGTCGGGCCCTCGGGAGGAGCTGTTCTGGCGGCGGGAGCTCCTGGCCAGCATCGAGCCGCCCCGGAGCCGCTACCCGGTGGTGGATCAGACGCTGGTGGCGAGCGTGGGGGCCACCTTCGAGATCAAGCCCCGGGCGGTCCGGCCGGATCCGGAGGCGGTGGCCGCGATCCTGGACCAGATCGGGAAGGGGCCCAACGGCCGGCCCTGGGACTGCCGGGCCTGCGGGTTCAACACCTGCCAGCGGTTTGCCGAGGCGGCGGCGCTGGGACGGGCCTCGATGCGGCAGTGCGCGCCGTACCAGGAGCGCCGGGCGGACGAGGCCCAGCGGGCGGCGGCGGTGGACTCGCTCACCGGGCTCTCGACCTACCGGGTGCTGCGCGACCGGCTGGCGTTCGAGATCGAGCGGAGCAAGCGGAGCAACGAGAGCTTCGCGGTCCTGTTCATGGACCTGGACCGCTTCAAGCAGGTGAACGACCAGTACGGCCACGAGGCGGGGAATGAGATCCTCAAGGCCGTCGCCCAGGAGATCCACAACGCGGTGCGCGCCTCGGACGTGGCGGCCCGCTATGGCGGCGACGAGTTCGTGGTGATCCTGACCCGCACCGATCTCCAGGGCGGCATGCGGGTGGCCGAGGCGCTCCGGGCCGGGATCGAGGGGATCGGGCGGCGGCTGGGGTATCCGGCGGGGCTGATCACGGTGAGCATCGGGCTGTCGGAGTTCGACACCCACCTGCCCGAGGGCGACCTGCTGGTGGCGGCCGACCGGGCGCTGTATAGAGCGAAGGCGGCAGGACGGAACGCGGTGGCATGAAGGCTATTGGCTATTCGCTATTGGCTATTGGCCAATGCACACCAGAACAGTCAAAGCACGCGGCTGAGGCTTTGCGAATAGCGAACAGCGAATAGCCAACAGCCACTAAGGAAAACACCTTGACCGGATTCAGTCCCAAGCAGCCGAGCCCACCTCAGCCGGGCGCGCCCCAGGCGGCCCGGGCGGCGAGCGCCGAGTCGATCCCCGATCCGTGGGGCGTGCGCCGGGCGGAGAACCTGCTCACCAGCCTGGAGGGAATCCTCTCGGCCCGGGTGGTGACCACCCCGCTGGGTGAGGTGAGCGAGGTCCACGTGCTGGCCCAGGCGGGGCTGGCGCCCAAGCAGCTGGTGCGGAACATCGAGTCGGCGCTGCTGGCCCAGCTCGGGCTGAAGATAGATCACCGCAAGATCAGCATCGCCCAGACGGCCGACGTCAAGCCGATCGAGGCCTTGGAGCGGGACGCGGTGCGGGACCGGGTGCTCCAGCGGTCGGTGCTGTTCGAGAACCTGACCGCGGCGCCGGGCAAGCGGCCTCACCGGATCGCCATTTCGGTGACGCTGTCGTACCATGGCCAGACCGAGACGGCGGAGGAGGAAGCGGCCGATACTCCGAGGAGCCGGGTGGAGGCCGCGGCCAAGGCGGCGACCACGGTGCTGGACCGGCTGTTGAAGGATTCGTCGCTGGCGCTCGAGGGCGCCAAGATCGTGGAGGGGTTCGACCGGCAGTTTGCCTTCGTGGCGGTGCAGGGGCTGGGCGGGCGGGAGACGCTGTTGCTCAGTGGAACGGCGGAGATCAAGGAGAGCGCGGAGCGGGCGGCGGTGTTCGCGGTGCTGGATGCCACGAACCGGTGGACCGAGATGCGGAGGCCCACCTAGCCATATCGCGGCGGGCGGGATATAAGCAGTATAGGACGAAGAAGCCGGACGCCTTCCCCCTTGCGTCCGATAATCAGGAAGGAACGACAGGTCGTCCGGCTACCGCGGAATGGCGGGGTTGCGGCGTGTGCTCAGGTGATTGGGAGATGGCCATTAGCGGGTAGTCGTCCTTTGGAGAAAGGGAAAAAGGGTAGGGAGGATCCCGGTCTTCGTGGGAAATAGCGAAGACAAGCGGACAACTGTTGAGCGGAGCGTCTGGTGGGCCATAGCGAGGCTTGCCACTTCCCGAGGGCCTTAGTCTCGAAGGGAGGTGACGCTCATGCTGAGAGTGGGTCTTGTCCAGGCTGTGGCGTGGTTCTTTGCCGCGTTGTTTGCCAGGAGTGACGGACAGAACTGGGCCTAGCAGTTCGACAGACCGGGATTCTACCCTCCCAATCGCGATGGAACGCCAAAGAATAACTGCCCTATTTGTCGCACTTACTAGCGCAGGCGCGGCTCTGGCGCTTGCCGCGGCCTGGCCCTCATCCACCGCATTTCCTGGATGGTGGGCTCTAGGCACGTTCATCTTCGTGGCGTTCGTGCTAGAGAACCTGCATACGGAGCTCAGGGTTGCAGCAAAGGGCTCCACGTCCTTTGTGATGCATCTCGCTGGGTGTCTACTGTTTGGGGGATTTTGGGGGGGTGCAATTGCCGGCGCGGCGACTCTATCAAATCAAATCTCGCTAGGCAATCAATCCCTCAAAGCACTTTTCAACGTTTCACAACGCGTTTTGGCCGTTACTGTTGCGGCGACTGTCTATGTGTGGTTGGGCGGGCAGCTTCCTCCGACGTACTTGACCCTGCATTCCTCTCTTTCTTCTCAGGCAGTCCAGAGGGATCTAGGGTTATTCACGCTGCTGTCAGCGAGTTACTTCCTTGTTAATTCGGTGCTCGTGAGCCTGGTAGTCTCGTTTAGTTCGGAGAGGACATTTCGAGAGGTTTGGAGTTTAAACACTAGGGGAATATTGGGATATGATCTGGGAGCAAGTTTCCTTTCCGTCCTAGTGGCGTGGATGTATGTAACTGTGGATCGATGGATCGGATTCGGGCCAATCGGTCTTATCGGTGTAGTCATTCCTCTCATTGCCATTCGTCACGTTTACGGCTTGTACCACCAGCTCGAGCACAGCGGTCAGGAACTTCTTCAGGTGATGGTGAAAGCGATCGAGGCCCGTGATCCCTACACCTCAGGCCATTCCTTGCGTGTGAGTGAAATGTCGAGAGCTGTGGCAGTCGAGCTTGGACTGCCTGCTCGCGAGATTGAGTTGGTGGAGACCGCAGCGCTACTGCATGATGTCGGCAAGATTCACGAGGAGTTCGCGCCTCTGCTACGAAAAGAAGGCCGCCTCACTGACGAAGAGACGGCCCTCATGCAAACCCATTCTGAGAAGAGCGCTGACCTGGTAGGCATAATCTCGAAGTTTCACGGGTTTATCCAAGAATCTGTGCGTCATCACCACGAGCGTTGGGACGGCCAGGGCTACCCTTACGGCTTGTCTAAGAAAAACATCCCCTTAGGAGCACGGATTATCCTTATTGCCGATACTATTGATGCAATGACTACCGATCGCCCTTACCGCAAGCGCCTACCAGTCGATGTCGTGATCGCTGAGTTGCAGAAGTGTAGAGGAACACAGTTCGACCCTGAGCTAGTCGATGTGGTGGTGGCCTCAGTTGCAGTTCGGCGACTCATCGGAGGAGGTGCTTCTACCTCCGGCGCAGGCGAAATTGGTCCTCCTCGATCCAAGCGGGTCAGCTGGCCCACCACAGGGCTATGGAAACGCAGGGCCTAGGCTTTGCAGCTTAGCAGAAGTCCAACATACCCATACGTCTAAGTTGATCCGTGACCGCTCTGGGTAAGTTGCCAAGATTCTGGAGCATTTGCTCAATCTGCCAGTCTGGAACTCTCTGCGCTCGACTATCCAGCCAGCACCGCGCATTGATCACATCTGCTTGGTCAATGACATCGTAACTTTCAAGACCCAACATCAGAGAGTCAATCCTATCGGAGGCGCCCTTCAATTTGGCTTGAGAGATACCGCTGCGAGCAACCCAGCGAGCATAGGGTCCCGCACAAAAATTCATATGCAACTGACCATTGTATCCTTCTGTTGCCCGTCGGCCTGCTTCCTCAGCCTCTCGTTTTTTACCCATCATGGAGTACCCATCGGCTGAATAGAGCGCCCACGCTTGTGAGATCCCGAGGGGAGCACGGTTTGCCAGCTCCTCGGCAACTTGAACGATCAATTCTTCGGCTCTACCAGTGTTCTTGCCCGACATCGCGTAAGAGAGGACGGCTCCTTCTGCTCCCTGAAAGCCAAACCCCAGGGCCGCATGGTCAACGAGAGAGCGTTCACCCCAAACGATTGCATCCTCATATTCGCCTAGTCTCATGAAGCTGAGAGACAGGTTCGCACTGGCTTGTACATACACCTTATCGTTGCCTACTCGACAGGCAGTCTCGTAGCACTTGAGATAGTGAGGGATGGATTCGCGGTAGAATCCCTGTCTGGTTAGAATAGACCCCACGCCGTTTTGAAGCATTGCCAGCACGGAGTTCAGGCTGTTGTTTGTCTCAAGTAGGTGTATCGCTTCCTGAATGCATTTCAAACTTGAAGTAAAGTTCTTCACATGATATAGCAGCATCGATTTTGCAAGTAGCAGGTGCACTCTATCATTCGGCTCGAGGCATTCGTGCTCTAGGGAGGATAAGCCTTGCAGTATTTCTGGTGCCGGTGCGCTGGATCGAATCGTCTCGAGAATTGAGGCGGCTTCAACCGCTGCTCGTATTTTACTGGACTTGTCAACGGTTGATCCTATGAGGGCTAGCAGCCGTGCTGGAAGCTCTGTGAGTTCGGGGAGGTGAATATAGCCTAGACGGCGTTGTGCTTTGGTTCTTAAGACGAAGGCTAAATCAACAGCTCCCCTACCCGGGCATGGCGCGACCTGTTCGAGGCATTCTAGTGATTCTATCCATCTGCTCTGTTCCTGAAGGGCTTCGGCGAGAAGAACCAGGGCTTTAGTCCTCTCAGGCTCCGACAGTTGCGGGAGTGCTGTCGATAACCCCCGCTCTGCCTCGTATGGTGCTCCAGAACGTATCGCTTCTCGCGCTCCGTTAAGGAGGTAGGAGGTGGCTTCTGCACTGCGACCGGCTCGAATGCAGTGCCATGCGATCTCGAGCCCAAGGTTGTCACCCTCGCCACCGTGTCTCTGGATAAAGCTGTCGGCAATGTTGCCGTGAAGAACGCGTCGAAGCGTTGGGGGGACGCCTATATAGGCTGCCGCTCGTACCAACTCGTTGACGAATTCAAGACCTTGCACTCCGTCCCTCAGTACTCGCCGGCTCACGAGGTCGGCCATGCTCCTCACAGTCTGCCCAGTGCTTAGATCGACAATCGCGTACAAACTGAGATCGTTAAGTCGGTGACCGAGGATGGAGGCCAAATTCAACACACTGTGCGTCGGACCGTCGAGGGAGCAAGTGATGCGAGCGAGTATGTGTTGGTAGACGATCGGTGCGGGTCCCCCGGCTCCGAAATGTTCGGTCATAGCATCGACCGAAAGTGCTAATGACCGCTCTCCACTTGCTTTCCAGTCCTGAATTAGGAGCTCCAAGACCATAGGATATCCGGCAGCGGACCGCAGCAACGCGTGCTGCTCGGTCTTACTCGGCTGGCGCCCATCGGGTTGAATGAGTGAATGGAGTAAATCCTCGCTCTCGTTATTGGTCAGCGGAGCCAACTCGATTTCACGGATCCTCAGTGCAGCACCGCTCTCCCTGAGGCGCACGGTTTGGGGCGATTGAAGCAGCTCTCCGGATCGTGCTATGAGTAGGACCATTACTGGTTCGCGGCTGGTCCGTCTCATGATGAGGTGCAACACCGCCAGGCTGACGTCATCAGCCAGGTGGAGGTCGTCCACGATCAGAATCACCGGATGCTCCTCGGCTATCGCCGTGAGCATCTCGTGGAAGGCTTCGGTGAGCCGAATTCGGGCCGTCTCGCCTTGGCTCTCGCTGGTCTCGGGTATGTTCGGAAAGCGACGCCGTACTTCTGGTACCATACGGGCCAACTCCGCGAGCGCCTCAGGGGAAGTAGCCGTAACTCCTGGCCGGTCCAAGAGCCCGAGGACCAAGCTGCTAAGGGTGGAATAGGGGATCTCTCGCTCCACATCGTAGCACTGCACCCTGCTGATGGCCGCACCCTCCAGCCCTGCCGCGGTAGTCAGTCGCTGCACGAGGGTAGTCTTGCCCACGCCCGAGTCACCCAGAACCAATGCGTGCCCCGGCACGCCCTTTCGTACTCCCTCCCACGCTTCATACAGGACGCGGTACTCTGCCGTGCGCCCGATAAACGGGCGGCCCCGCCACTGATCCGTCGGCACGTTTGGGATGTTGGCGAGGGTGGTGCGCTCCCAACCTCTCCGCCGTAACCGTACCGCCATGCCCTCGACCAGATCGGACGGGACCGCCTGCAGCTCCTCGGCGAGCTTTGACTTCCACCCCTCGAATATCTCCAATGCCGTAAGCCGGTCTCCCGCGAACGCCCGTGCCTCCATCTTGGCCCTGATGGCCTCCTCACTCAGATCGTCCAACGCGAGCATCCGGTCGGCGAGCTGCTCGATCTGGCGCGATTCTCCGTTGCGCCGACACCGATCGATGAGCACGAGGAGCGCATCCTTGATCACCGGCAGGAGCCGGGCCTGCTGCCGATCCTTCCAATGGGTGAACTCCGCCGAGTCGGTGATGTCGAAACCATCGAGGAAGGCGGCCACTTCGAGCGCGCCGGTTACTTCATTCCCGAGCACATCCCCTGCCTGAAGCCGCTCGAGATCGAGGCTCACCCGCCCCGGCATGAGTCGGACGTGATCCCGGCTGGTCTCCAGTCCTTCCAGACCGAGCCGGGGCCGAAGAGTGGAAAGCGCAGTGGCGAGCGAGTGTCGAGCCTCGGTGACGGAGACCTTCGGCCAGAGGAGTTCAGCCAGGCGGTCGCGCCGGTGCGCCCGAGGCTCCACCGCGAGGTACACGAGGAGCGCGAGATGCTTGCGAGTGCGGAACCGGATCGGCTCGCCGGTGGCGGCGAACAGGGCAGGCTGACCCAGGCAACGGAGATGCCGTTGCGACTCCATGAGGGGTCTCGAGCTGAATGGGGGTTTCCAGATAATGCGGCCGCAGCAACCAAGCGTCAACAACTTGTGTCGAAACCCGTTAGGCTGTTGAGGCTTTGTAATGGAAGATCTGGCACCCAACCGCCGGCAGCTGTTCGCCCGCGTCGGCCCGGGTTATGCTGCCAACTGGACGGCCCATTCTGATGTCGGGACCCCGAGCTCCGTAGGGACCCCGATCGCTGCGCCCAAGGAGAAGCAGGCATGACCTCACGCCGAAACCGGCTGCCGTATCTTGCCGTTGCCCTAACCGCGCTGACCATCGGCGCTTGCAAGGGATCCACCGATTCCAGCAGCCCCTTTGCCGACGACAAGCTGACCGACGACATCGGGGTCACCGCCCGGGACGAGGTCGAGTCCTCGGTCAACGCCCTGACCCTCCCCAGCACCCTGGGCCCCGTGGGGACCGCCCAGACCCACCCGGGAGCGTCCCCCTCCTGTGTCACTCCGTCAACAGCCACCGACTCCGACGGGGACGGGGTCCCCGACGACGCCATCTACATCTTCACCGCGCCCCCCTGCCGCTTCTCCGGCTGGCGGGGCGGCACCCTCGACATCGTGGGCCAGCTCCTGATCCAGGACCCGGCCCCCGCCGGCGCCGGCTTCGGCTACGAGGGCACCCTCACCAGTCTCCGCACCCGGTTCACCAGCGCCGACAAGAAGACGATCTTCGACATCACCCGGAACGGCACCCGCACCCTGAGCGGCTCGGTCTCCTCCCTGGTCCTCTCCGCCGACCTCCAGTTGATCCGGACCTTTGCCGGCGCGCCCGACGCGGCCATCGACCAGCAGTGGACCGTGACCTACACCCCGGCCGGCCCGCTCCAGATCAACGCGCCGCTCCCCAGCGGCACGCTGGACATCGCCGGCACCATGAACTGGACCCGGGGCACCGAAGACTTTAACCTGACCGTGACCACCCCCACGCCGCTGCACTACACCGCCGGCTGCACCGACACGGTGCAGCGGATCGACGCCGGCGAGCTGAACGCCTCCGGTACGATCCAGGGAGTGGCCGGGTTCGTCCGGGTGCGCTGGAGCGGGTGCGGCAAGGAGCCCAGCTACAGCTTCGTGGCGGCAGGATAATCGCGGTTACGGTAGGGAGGGCGCCCAGGCCGGCTCAGCGTCCAGAGCGGGATTCCGGGTGAGATTGGTTTCCGCTCCGCTGGCGACATCCACGACGTAGACCTCCTGGTCGAGCCCCGGATCCCATCTGGTGTACGCAATCCTGGAACCATCCGGAGACCAGGCAGGCTCACCCTCGGCCACCGGGCCGTGAGTGAGCTGCCTCCGGCCGGTTCCGTCGGGATTGATCACGACCAGGTGGTCTGACTCAGTGTATGCAATTAGCCCCCCGGCGGGTGACCAGGTCGGCTGGGATATGAATTGGCTCGGGGGAGCGATGGCCCTTTCGCCGGTTCCGTCCACACTGACCACGCGGAGCTCGAACTCGCCGCTGGTATTAACTACCGTAAACACGATCATCCGTCCGTCGGGCGACCAGGACGGCCCTCCGGAGACATAGTCGGCGCCGCTGATAGGGGTCTGGCCACTCCCATCGGCGTTCATCACCCAGATTTGGGTGCCGCTATCGGTGTACCCGATGAAAGCGATCTTGCTCCCGTCCGGCGACCACGCGGCGGAGACTTCTCCTCCCAATCTGTTGGTGAGGTCAAGCTCCCCGGTGCCGTCCGCATTGACCACATAGATATCCCAGTTGGGGTTCTCGGATTGGGACGCGCGGTCCGCCTCGAAGGTGATTTTGTCGCCCCGGGGCGACCAGGTGGGATGCGTCTCCATATTGATGGCGCGGTCATTGGTCTGGTCCGGAACCGTATTCGTGAGATTGATGGCACCGGTTCCATCAACGTTGATCACATGGATGTCCCAACCGGACCCCAGATCATAAAACGCGATTCTGCTGCCGTCCGGCGACCAGACCGGCCGAGTGCCGTTCCGAGCATCGCTGAGTTTGGTCACGTGAGTGCCATCCGCGTTCATCCAAAAGATGCCGATGTTCCCATCGCGCAGGCTCATGAAGGCAATCCTGGCTACCGGGGTCGCACACGTCACCATGAACCCCACGGTCGTCGTCTCTCCGGCCACGATGGTGACGGTGCGAGGATTGCCCCCCGATAACGCGCAGTTGGCGGCTACTCCGCCGAGCTCGAGCGTGTGAGTGCCCGGATTGATTTGGGTGTGCTGCACGGTGGCGTTGGCAGGGACCGTCTCGAGCGGGTTGCCGTCGAGCTTCAGGCTATAGCCGTCCGGGTCGGGATGTGGACCGGTGGTGGCCGTCGTGATGGTCAGGGTCCCGGTGGTCGCGGGTAGAGTGACGCAGGAGACTACAAAGGGGACCGACGTCGCTTCCCCGGCAGTGACTGTCTCCGCGCGGGGGTTCTCGCCATCCACCGCACAATTGGCTGCGAGGCCGGTAAGCCGCACACTGTGGCTGCCGGGCTCGAGGTTATCGCGTGCGAGAGCCCCATTCACACCAATGGCCGTCTCGGCCCCGCCGTCGACGGCGACGGCATAGCCGTCAGCATCCTGATCGGGCCCGCTGGTGACCGTGGTGATTGCGAGGCTTCCAGTGGTCGGTGCCTGGATGTCCCCGCTGCCGCAGCCGACTGAGATGAGCATTCCGGCCGTGACTAGCAGGCTCCGACAGCGGTCCCGCGTCATCCCCGTCCGCTCCCCATACTGCCTCCCAGCCTTGATTGCCCTCTGCGAAGCTCGACCCGGATTGCGGGCCTAGTGTTGCAGCTGCGGGTCAAGCATCCGTCAAGGGAGGGTCAAGTACCTCTGCGCCCGCTTGACAGTCTGGAACCCACCGGTAAGCTAGTCCCCACACCAGAAGAAACTCAGTCAGCACATTTCGAGGAGGCCCGTATGTTCGGCTTTTCGAAGCGTCCGGTCTCGCTCCTGCTCCTGCTGACCTACCTTCCCCAAATCACCGCCTGCCACAAGACGGCCAAGGTCGAGCCCGGCGTGGTCGAGCCTGGTGGTCGAGAACCGGTCGTGGGGGTCACTCGGGTGGGCGGCCGAAGCGTGGCCTTCGACAAGGCGGGCATCGTAGGACCTGACAGCGTCTATGGCCAGGTGCACGGCTCGGCGGTCGTGATCCCACTCGACAGCGTCGAGCGGCTCTGGGTCAGGCGAGTGAATGAGGTGCAGCGAGTCGGCCTCAACCGGGTGAACACCACCGGCGAGCGCGTCGTCGGAGTGACCACGAAGGACGGCGCCGACGTCGCGTTCGACAAGGCCGGCGGATACGTGCAGGTCGATACCGTCTTCGGCACCCGAAACGGGGAGCGGCTGCGCTTCCCGCTCGATCAGGTGCAACGAGTCTGGGTCCGGCGGACCGATGCGGCAGGAACGGCGCTGGCGGTCATCGGCGGTCTGGCGGGAGTCTTCCTTCTCACCCTGGCGGTAGCGGCGGCAACCAAGGAGTCATGCCCCTTCGTCTACTCCTGGGATGGCAGCCAGTACGTGTTCGACGCCGAGCCGTATGGCGGCGCCATCTCCCGCGGTCTGGAGCGGGATGACTACGGCCGGCTCGAAAACCTCCGTCCCGACAGCGGACTCTACAAGCTGCTCGTGACCAACGAGGTCAACGAGAGTCAGATGACGAACCTGATGGAGCTCTGGGTCATAGATCATGCGCCCGGCTCCCGGGTGATCCCCGACGCAACCGGCAACCTGCACCTCATCTCCAACCCGATCCCTCCAGCCAGCGCCCGGGATCAGGAAGGCCGCGACCTGCGTCACTGGCTAATACAAACCGACCGGACCATCTGGGAGCCGCTCGCGGTCGCCGATTCCGCCGGCGGCATGCGGGACGAGATCGTGCTCACCTTTCCCCGGCCCGCTGGAGCCACTCACGCGCGGCTGATCGCCAACGTGGCGACCGGCATCTGGGGCTCCCACATGATCAGGGCCATGCTGCAGCTCCGTGGCCGGGAGGTGCGCGCGTGGTACGCGAGAGTGGACGGAGGCGCGCACTCGCGCGACTCGCTCTTCGCCTGGGATCTGCGGGAGGAGCTGTACCATCTCCGTATCGCGGTGGAGGAGCCCGATGGCTGGCGGCTCCGCGGTGTTCTCCCGGGCGGCGGGCCGTTCATCGCCGAGGATCGGGTGGTGCCCCTCGACCTGAGCCGGGTGCGCGGCGATTCGGTACGGCTCCGCTTCCGGCCACCCCGAGGCTTCTGGGCCCTCAACTCCTTTGCCATCGACTACGGGGAGGTTCGGCCGGTCAAGGTGGACACGCTCCGGCCGGTGTCGGCCCGGGATGCCCGCGCCGGCGACATGCTCCCGGCGATCACCAGCTCGGATGAGCTGTACTACGCCATGCCGAATAAGGGCGATCGCGGCCACGTCGCCTTCCGGGCCCCGGCCGCAGCGCGGGCTGACCTGGAGCGCACGGTGATCCTGCACACCCGGGGCTACTATCGGCTGCATCTGCCGATTGGCGGAGACCCTGACACCGCCACCCTGCGCCGTGTCGTCGAGGTCCCCAATGGGGCGGCCGAGTTTGCCGCCGAGCAGTTCAGTCACTGGCACGTGGCGGGGAGGTAGTGCGGCACTACTGGCTGGATCGGATCATCGATCTCGAGCCCGGCAAGCGCGCCACCGGGGTGAAGGCGGTGGCGCTCTGCGAGGACGAATTTGACGTCCATTTTCCCGGGAATCCGGTATTGCCGGGCGTATATCTGCTCGAAGGGCTGGCTCAGACCGCCGGGATGCTGCTGACGGAGGCAACCCCAGAAAAAGTCGCCCTCATGGTATCGATGGATCGAGCCCGCTTTCTCGCCTTTGCCCGGCCGGGGGATCAGGTCCATCTCACAGTCGAGATCGAGTCGCTGGAGGGCGGCCTCGCCCGGGTGCGCGGCGCGGCGGCGGTGGGAGACCGGCCGATCGCATCCGCCCGCCTGACCTTT
>JBGQLP010000063.1:0-13788 GCA_041500125.1 Gemmatimonadota bacterium | reverse complement strand
GTATCTGGACCTGTTCCGGACCGATGGCACTGCTTTCAAGAATACCGGTGAGTGCGTGAGCTACGCGGCCCACGGAGGCACCTTCGTCACCCGCCAGACGGCGACGCTGACGAACGTGATGTTCTTCGCGTGCAACCTGTTGACGGTCGGTTACGAGCTCGACGGCGTCGAGCACACGCTCCAGACCGTCCAGGCGCTGTGTAACGACCCGGCCGGCGCGCCCGGTGACGACCAGACGATCCACTACCTGTCGAACCAGACCCTCCGACTGTTCCTCTACGACAATACGTGTGATTACACGTTCTTCGAAGACGGCAATCACGCGCTCGTCACCGGCTCCAATCCCTACACGGTAGCGATCACCGACGCCGGAGGTTTCTGCGAGGCGCCGCCTTCAATCGCCCGTCTTCCCAATCCGCTGGGCAACCTGAACCTCACCGAGACGATCACACCCGGATAGCTCCCATCTGTCCGAACCATGCGCGGCCCTGGGGTCCCAGGGCCGCGCCCGTACAACCGCCGAAAGTTGTCCCTCGGTGCCTTCGCCTGGAGTGCTAAGACGCCGTCCGCGTTCACCAAACCTGGCAGCAAACTGTTGTTGACGTGAGGTGTCCCGGGTGGTACCGTGTATTGTCCAGCCGTCCAATATCTCGGCTCACGCCCCTAGCCACTTCTATCTCGGCGGAACCCAGTTTCCGGACCCGCTACTCCCTCCTGGAGGACCGCACTATGAGACGCTTACTCCTGCTTACCTTCGCCCTCGTGGCGTGTGATGGTTCCGTCACTGACCCCGCCGCCAAGCCGTCGCTCTCGCTAGGCACCGGCGCCAGCTGCGTGGCGACTCCATTCATTCGCGACGGCCACGTTCTGACGGCAGCATTGATCAATCCGGCGCCCGTTACTCTAACTATCGTCGATGCGACCGGCTGCGACATCGGCATCTATTACAATGTCGATGGGTCGGTGGACCAATCGACTATCGCGGGCGCCAAGTACTTCGGTGTCGTCAACCACTCGGCGCACGTCGATGTCACGAACAGCTCGGTCTCCAACATCGGGGAGCGTCCGTTCAACGGCACCCAACACGGCAACGCGATCTTCTACACTACCCAGAACCAAGCTCTCGACGGTACTACCACCGAAGCCGGTTCCACGAGCGGCACCATCAGCGGCAATTCGGTCTCCCTGTACCAGAAGGGCGGGATCATCGTTCGCGGCACCAATGCCTCCGCCGATGTCCTCGACAACGAGGTGACCGGCCTCGGCCCGGTGGACTTCATCGCCCAGAACGGCATCCAGGTCTCCTTCGGCGGCAGCGCGGTTGTCCGGGATAACATCGTGTCCGACAACGACTACACGCCTCCGGGCACCACCTCCTGCGGGATCCTGCTGTTCCAGGCCTCCGGGGCGAAGGTGCAGCAGAACACGTACTTCGACGACGAAACCAACATGTGCAACTTCGGCAAAGGCGGTGGCAACGTCAGCGAGTAGTCGGTCGCGGGTTTTCTCCATCCCTTGCGTTTCTGGGCAATTGCCCGTTAAGTTGGGGCATATGCCCAGAGGCGCAACCCGATGACCCACGCTGCCGATGTCGCGAAGTGGCTCGGCGGCAAGAAGCTGCTCAAGAGCGACATCCGGTCGGACTTCGATTTTGTCCGCCTGGTGCAGGACGGGCTGCCCACGGCCGTCCTCGAAGCGCTGGTCCAGCGGGGAGAGCTCACGCCCCAGGAAGTGGAGAAGTACATCATCCCCCGGCGAACCCTGGCTCATCGCAAGCGGCGGCATCAGCCGCTCTCGCGGGAGGAGTCCGACAAGCTGGCCCGCGTCGCCCGCATCTTCGCGGTGGCCCTGGACACCTTTCAGGACCGGCAGAAGGCGTCGACCTGGATGCGGCGCTCCAATCGGGAGCTCCAGGGTGCTGCTCCGGTCGAGTTGTTGGATACCGATAGTGGCGCGCGGGTGCTGGAGCAGATGTTGGAGCGGATCGCCCACGGCATCTTCAGCTAATCCTCGCGCCGGCTTTATCCCACATGCGGGTCTGGCGGGTCGCGAAGCGGTCGCATGCAGCCTTGGACGGAGAGGGCGCCCGAAGGGCAGGAGGTCGCTGGAATTCTCCCGGAATTCCACTGGTCTACACCTCGAGCGCGCTCTCGCTCTCGGTGCTCGAGCTGCTGGTCCACACCGATCCTGACCTCATCCCCAACGACCTGCGCGCATTCGAGATCGATTGTCCCGGGTCGCTGAAGGCCGAGCTCCTCGACGTTGCCACGCTGCCCTCCAATTGGCGTCAGATTCCGAACCACCCGGCGTGCCGCGCCCTAGGTGATGCGTGGCTGAAGCGACGGAACCACGCACTCCTGGGTGTTCCCTCGGCGGTGGTGCCAGAAGAGCTGAACTACCTGATCAATCCCGCCCACCCTGACGCAGCCCACGTAAAGGTGATTCGATCGCGTGCCTTCTCTTTTGACGAGAGACTGCTCTGAGGGTAGGTCGCCGGGCGCCTTATCAACCCTCGACGCAGCTTGAGATCCCCCAGGCTAACTGGCAACCTCGTAGGCGCTTGCTGACATACCTGGTTGTAGCTTCTCAACTTTTCCACTAGCTTTCCCCTCCCTATCCGGCATCTGTGAAAGACCGCAGCACGGTACCGGTGGCGCCGGGTAGGTATTCCTCCGCATGATCTTGGCGTGCGGATGCAAGGTTCTAACGAACCCCTCTTCGTGGGGAGGGCCCAAGGCAGCCATTGGCTGCCCGGAGCCCGTATGCCCAGCCGAGGAGACCGCCGGTCGCAATTTGCGGCCGACCCCACGGTCCTGATCGTTGATGATGAAGAAACACCCCGGTCCACTATCTGCCGGATGGTCCGCGCTCTTGGCTACCAGGCGCGCGCCGCGCGTGACGGGCGCGAAGCGCTCCGCTACATCCAGCAGCATCCGGGCGAGATTCGCCTGGTCCTCACCGACGTGATCATGCCGTACATGGACGGCGGTGAGTTGGCCGAGCGAGCGCGCGATCTCCATCCCCGGTTGCCGATCGTGCTGATGTCTGCCTATCCTGTGGGGGACATCGCCGAGCTGGTCGCCGCGTACGCCGAGCTGCCCTTCCTGGAGAAGCCGTTCACCACCGAGGCCCTTCACCGGGCGCTCATCCCTCTCCTGGGGCCGCCGGCCAAAGCCAAGGGACGCCGAGCCAACGACCGGGTTCGTTACCGGGACCGCGCGAGGCAATCCAGTTGAGAGGCCATGACCGCTTCACGGATCTTTTTGCTCTCTCCAGCCCATTGCGGTGGGAAGCGCGCGGCCGTGCTCTTGAATCAGCGCGCCGCCTTTCCCCTGGCCCAGCGGCTCCGCTCGGCCGGGGTGACGCTGGGTGAGGCGTTCAGCTTTCTCAGCGGGCTCTACTTCCGAGGTAAGCTCACCTACGCAGACCGCTTCGCTCGCCCACCCGCCGGGAGCGCCGGGATCCAGATCATTACTACGGATCGAGGCCTGTTAGCCGCGGATACCGCGATCGGGGTTGGAGATCTCCGTGCCTTCGGCACGGTAGACATCCGGGCCGATCACCCCTGCTATCGCACTCCACTTCTGCGAGACGCGTCCCGGCTGGGCACCGATACGGAGGTGGTGTTGCTCGGCAGCGTCGCCACCGGCAAGTACGTGGACGTGCTGCTCGAGGTCATCGGCGACCGGCTCCTCTTCCCCACGGAATTCGTCGGCCGGGGCGACATGAGCCGGGGTGCCCTGCTTTTGCGCGCGGCTCGGGAGGGCAGGGAGCTCGCCTACGAGCCGGTAGCGGGCGCCGTTAGACGGGGACCGCGGGCCCGGAAGGTGGCGGCGACAAGATGACCGTCACCAAGGCGGCAGGATCCGGGGTCCGCATCCCCGATGCCGAGCACGTCACGCTCCGCCTGGGCAGTCACGCCGTAGAGCTCACCAATCTTCACAAGATCTTCTGGCCCGAGCTGGGACTCACCAAACGGGACCTGCTTCAGTACTACGCGGATGTCTCCGCGGTGCTGCTTCCCCACCTCAGCGACCGCGCGATGGTGATGAAGCGCTACCCCAACGGGATTCACGGGAAGTGCTTCTTCATGAAGCGGACGCCTGAGCCGAAGCCCGAGTGGCTGGAGACCTGCGAGATCATGCACAAGTCGCAGAATCTGATCGCCTTTCCGATGGTGCAGAACCTCGCCGCGCTGCTCTGGGTGGTGAACCTCGGCTGCATCGATCTCAATCCCTGGTACGCCCGCTGCGACGACGTCGATCGTCCCGATTACCTCCACTTCGACCTCGACCCGGTGCCGGGAGCAGGCTTCGACCGGGTGCTGGAGACCGCAGTGGTGCTTCGGGACGCGCTCCGCCAGCTCGGCATGAATCCGCTGGCCAAGACCAGCGGCTCGAAGGGGGTGCACGTCTACGTGCCCATCGTTCGGGGACCGGTGCAGAAGGACGTCTGGCGGTTCGCCAAGGCGTTGGCGAAAGGGCTGGAGCACTTCCATCCCGATCTCATCACCGCCGAGTATCGGGTGGCCCAGCGGCCGCACGGCAGAGTGCTGGTGGACTACAACCAGAACGCCTGGGGGCGGACCCTGGCCTCGATCTACTCGGTCCGGCCCACCGAGCGCGCCACGGTGTCCACCCCGGTGACGTGGGACGAGGTCGAGGCCGGCTTCAAGATCGAGGACTTCCGCATCGACAACGTGCCGGCCCGGCTCCGCAAGTTGGGCGACTTGTGGAAGCCGTTGCTCGCCGCCCGCGGCCGCTTCCCGCTGGAGCGGCTGCTGTAGGCCGCGGGCGGGAATCACGGACGTGACTGCAAGCACAGCGGCTGTTGTGCACCTGCCCCAGGTTATCGGCGGGAGGTGAGAGATGCCCAAGAAAGTCACCGGAAAGCCGACAGCCAACGCCGAGCGCCAGCTCGCGGAGTATCGGCGCAAGCGGGACTTCACCAAAACTGCCGAGCCGAAGGGTGGCGACGCCCGGCAGACAAAGAAACTGGCGTTCGTGATTCAGAAGCACGATGCCAGTCACTTGCACTACGATCTTCGGCTGGAGCAAGACGGGGTGATGAAGAGCTGGGCGGTACCCAAGGGTCCCAGCCTGGATCCTTCGGTGAAGCGGCTCGCCATGGAGGTGGAGGACCATCCCATCGAATACAACAAATTCGAGGGGACCATCCCGCAACGCGAATACGGGGGCGGCACCGTTATGCTGTGGGACCGGGGGACCTACACCTACGGAGGAAGCGATCCGGATCCGATCGACGGGCTCCGCCGGGGGTACCAGAAGGGCGACTTCAAGTTCGTGCTCAATGGGAAGCGGTTGAATGGGTCGTGGGCGTTGGTGCGGATGCGGCGCAATCAGTCGGGCAAGCCGCAGTGGCTCCTGATCAAGCACCGGGACGAGTACGCGGTACCCGGTTCGGATGTCACGGCCGACCATCTGACGTCGGTAGCCACCGGGCGGACAATGGACGAGATCGCTGAAGGAAAGAGCCGGGTCTGGCGGTCGAACCGAGGAGAGCAGGAGCCCGTGGCGAGCAAGAAATCGACGAAGAAACCGGAGGAGACTGCCTACGGCCGGTTGATGGCCCGGCGCACCCGCTGACTCTGCACGCCGTCCGACAGGTCCAGATCCACCGCGGCCTTCCTGGTCCACACCCGAGCGTCGCCGCCCCGCGCAAACGAAAGCACCTCGCCGGTGTCCGGATCCCGGACCATGACCATGGGGTGAACCGCGCTATTCCACTGGACTCTCACCTCTCCGCCTGACTCCCGGCGGGCCACCACCTCGTCCGACACGGCCTGGCGCTGGATTCGCGCCACCGACTGTGACATGCCGGCCACTCGAGCTCCCGGGGCCAGCAGGCGGAGGTTGGCCAGCTGCGCGGCGCGGGCTTGATCGAGCGGCACGGCAAAGGCAAAGTGCCGGCTTCCCTGGGGATCATCCGCCACCGGCTGGGCATCGAAGGACAGGGCAAAGACTCTCGATCCGTCCGAGGCGGTCGCCTCGATCGAATAGGGTCCCGGAGCAGTCGGCAGGCTGGGCCGGGTGACGATCTGAAAGGCCGGCTCCAGCACCGGCTGTCCGTTCTCGATGTGACCCCAGACCAGCAGGGCGGGCTGCTTCTGGGACAGCGACGCTTGAGTGTTCATCGCGCTGGTCTCGCGGAAGGCCTGGACCTTCTTGTAGGTGTAGTCGCTGATCCAGGGATTGAAGCAATAGCTCATGATGTCAGGCGCGGTCGGGGGCTTGAGACTCGCCGCAACCACGTCCAACCCGTAAACGCCGATCTCTCCGTTGGGATACGGATAGGGCTCATTCGGATCCAGGCCTCCCGGATCGCCGCAGGGGCTGTGATAGCGGCCCCAGGTGTGGCCCAGCTCGTGAGCGGTGACCCGGAGGACGTCATTCGGGCTGTCAGTACCGATCGCGGTGGGGACGCCAATAAAGCCCATCCCGACGATCCCACTGAAGTAGTCGAGCTTGACCAGGCCGTAATAGGTCCGATTGGAGCCGTCCGCCACTCGCAAAGCATCCACATCGCCCAGGATCTGGTTCCACTCGTTGTTGTCGTTCTTGGGCTGAAGCGGACCGCTGGCCGTGAACACCGCGTGGACATCGGCCTGAATGGTGCTGAGCGGGTACATGCGCCGGGCCATCTGAATGAGCCGGTCGGGAGTGCCGCCCACGGATCCCTGGAGCCCGTTGGCGCTTTGCAGCACGGGCACGAATCGAATCGCCGCTGCCGGAGCCGGCCGTACCTGAAGGGGCTGGGCGCTCCCCGAGACCGGGAAGTTGTTGTCAGCCTCGTTGGTCTCGGCGATGGTGTTGCCGGGATCGACGTCGGCCAGCATCGACGTGTTGGTCTGGAACACCGACGCCGGCACCTGGACGTTCCAGGAGCTGCCGAGCACGCCTTCCTGCACTGCCGTGGGGGTCGAGCCCGCAGGGGCCGGTATGGTGAAGGTCTGGCTCAGCGTCCCCCCTTGAAAGAACCGCAACCGAACCGCGGGCCGGACAGAGTTGGCGCCGCTCGCGGTGACGAACACCCGGGCGTAGCCCTCCCGGCTTTGGACCAGTGGCACATCGCCCGCCGGACTCTGGGTGCTCTGGGTGAGGGTGACGCGCTCGATTCGCAGGTTGATCGACGGAGTGGTGGCGACGCAGGTGATGGCAAAGGCGACTGTCACGCTGCCCCCGTCGGGCACCGTGACCCCGGCCGGGTTGGCTCCCGACACCGAGCAGTTGGTCGCCATGCCGCGGAGCTGCACCGTGTGGGCCGACGCGGAGATGTTGTTCAGAGTGAGCGTCGCGTTGGGGCCGATGGGCTGGGCGGTGCCGCCGTCCACCGTCACGGTGTAGCCGTCGGTATCCTGATTCGACCCACCCGTGGATGTGGTTACTTGTAGCGTGCCGGCGGTGGGCCCTGGTGCCGTGCAGCTGATGGAAAAGTCGATCTCAACGGTCTGGCCCACGGCGATCGACACCGTCCGAGGATTGTCCCCGATTACCTGGCAGTTGGCGGCGAGACCAGTCAGCCCGAGGGTGTGCGCTCCAGGTGGCAGCCCGCCGAGGCTCATACTGGCGCTCACTCCGATGGGTCCCCGATCGGACCCGTCGACCAGCAGATCGAACCCGTCGGGATCGGAGCCTGATCCGCTGGTGGCCGTGATCACGGCGATGCTGCCGCTGCTGGCGCTGCAGCTGATGGCGAAGGGGACCCGGGCCGTGGCACCGCTACTCACGGTGACGGCGCGGGGGTTGTCCCCCTGGACGGCGCAATTCTGCGCTACGCCAGACAGCGTAACCGAGTGGGACCCGTCAGCCAGGCCATCCATGACGAGGGTGGCATCCAGGCCTATCGCAGGACCCTGGCCTCCGTCCACCACAAGGCTGTAGCCGTCGGGGTCGAGCTCCACCCCGGAGGTTGTCGTGCTGACGCTGAGGGACGGGAGCACCACGTCGGTGCCGCCACCGCCACAGCCAAGCCAGACAGCTGGGACTGCCCAGAACAGGAGCTTTTTGAGGCGGAAGCGCAATGTCGGTCCACGACCCTAGGTGCGAGCCCCTCCGTTCAAGCGGGCAGGGGCTCTTGGGGGACTTGGAACCAAATCAACCGCTCCCGGATGTCAAGCAGGGATGAAAAACCGAGAACATCCGCTGCCGGTTGGGATTGTCCCGAATCCGACTTTTTCAAGCGCTGAAGACAGGTCTGGCGACTTCCCCGTTAGTTTTAATGCATGAGGCTGCTCGACTCCTTTCGCGCTCATCTTGCCACCCTCCCGCTCCCGGCCGGCTCTGGTCTCGTCGCCGTTTCCGGTGGGCCGGATTCGGTAGTCCTCCTGGACCTCTTGGTTCAGACTCAGGACCTGCACCGGCTCAACCTGGTAGTCGCCCACGCCGACCACGGCATTCATCCGGAGAGCAGCAAGGTAGCCGAGCAGGTCCGAGCGCTCTCCGCCTGGTACAACCTTCCTTTCGAGACCGAGCACCTCAAGCTGGGGGTCTCCGCTGGCGAGACGCTTGCGCGAGCTCGGCGCTATGCGTGGCTCGAAGCCACCCGCGACCGCCTGGGCGCGGCAATCATCCTGACAGCACATCACGCCGACGATCAGGTCGAGACGGTTCTCATGCGGGTGCTGTCGGGCTCGGGGCCGGCTGGGCTAGCCGGGATGGCGCCGGTGCGCGGCAAGGTGATCCGGCCGCTGCTCCCGTTTTCGCGAGCTGACCTCATCGGCCACGTGCAGGAGCGGGGTCTTGAGACCTGGATCGACCCGGCCAACTCCGATCCCCGGCACCTGCGCTCCTGGATTCGAACCCAGCTCCTGCCCCAGCTGCGCGGGCGCCTGCCAGAAATCGACGCGAACCTGCAGCGAGTGTCCCGCCAGGCAGCTACCGATAGGGCGGCCTGGGATGTGCTTTTGGAGCTGTTGCCGGGGCTGGATTTGCGGGCCGAGCACGAGGGAATTTCCGTTGCTGCGTCCAGTCTCGGGGACTATGATTCAGCCCTGACGCAGGCGGTCATTTTGGCTCTTGCCCGGCGAGTCGGCTGCCGACTGGGGCCCTCCCGAGTGGGGCGGGTTCTTGCGTTGCTCCAGAGTGGCGAGAGCGGAACGCGGGTGCCCCTCGGCGCGAACTGGATGGCGGCGCTGGAATTTGGCCGGCTCCGCCTGTTGCCCCTTGAAGCCGAGCCGATTGCCGAACCCTGGTCACTGGCCGATCAGCGTGGCCAGGGCACTTGGGGCCGGTGGACATTCCGATGGGAGCCGGCAACGGCGCCGGGGCATCAAGACCGGGTGGGATTGAGCGCCTGGTTCACCCCCGATCCCTTGACGGTTCGGCGGTGGACGCCGGGGGAGAAGGTCAACCCGCTCGGTGCCCCTGGGCGCCGGCTCATCGTTCGGTGCTTTCAGGAGGTGCGGGTACCCCGGAGCCGGCGCGGGTCCTGGCCGGTGCTGGCGCAGAGCAACGATGTCCTCTGGATTCCGGGTGTCTGCCGCTCCGGCGTCCGGCTTCCCGCTGAGGGAACGGAGGCGCTCCGGGTCGATGCTGAGTACGCCTGAGGTGCTGCGCCGTACCGGCGGCCGACCGGTCAAGTCGATCGTCTATGATGAAGCCACCATCGCGGCGCGGGTTCAGGCGCTCGCGGGTGAAATTACCCGAGCCTATCCCGATGGGCCGCTCCTGGTGCTCGGCCTCCTCAAGGGAAGCTTCATCTTCCTCAGTGATCTCGTCCGGAAGATCGAGCGCCCGGTCCAGGTCGACTTTCTGGTGGCCAGCTCGTATGGCGACGGGATGGTCTCGAGCGGCACGGTCCGGCTGCTGTACGATCCGGAAACCCGGCTGGAAGGCAAACATATCCTGCTGGTCGAGGATATTATTGATACAGGGAAGACCCTGCAGCGCCTGATGACGCTGCTGAGCGCGCGGCACCACAAAAGCATTGCCATCTGCGCGCTGCTGGACAAGAAGCTGGCGCCCGAGCCGCGCCCGGAGCTCCGTTTCGTGGGGTTCCAGGCGCCACCGGCCTTTCTGGTCGGCTATGGGCTCGATCACGCCGAGAACTTCAGACATCTCCCGTTCATCGCGGACCTGGAATAAATGGCAGACCGACTTCCGAACCGACCCCCTCGTACGAACTGGGGGAACCTGAGTAAGAACTTGGCTCTCTGGCTGCTGGTGGGGCTGCTGGCGCTCTTCCTGTTCCAGATGATGAGCCGGCAGCGCAGCCCCACCCAGGAGTTCTCCTACACGGAGTTCAGCAAGCAGCTCGACCAGGGCAACATTGCACGGGTCGAGGTGTTCGATGGAAAGCGCCTGGAAGGGGACTTCCGCAGTCCGGTGACTCAGGATGGCCGAAGTGCCAAGAGCTTTCAGGTGCTCCTCCCAGTCGCCAACAGCGAAGCCTTCATCAAACGGCTGGAGGACGCCAACGTCCCCATTCTGGCCAAGGAGCCGAAAGGCGGGATCACCGCGATCATCATCGCGGCGCTCCCCTGGATCGTCATCCTGGGGCTGTGGTTCTTCCTCCTGCGCCAACTCCAGGCGGGCGGCAGCCGCGCCTTCGCCTTTGGGAAATCGAAAGCCAAGCTCCTGGCCGGCGATACGCCCAAGGTGACCTTCGCCGACGTGGCCGGCGCCGACGAGGCCAAGGTCGAGCTCCAGGAGATCATCGAGTTCCTCAAGGATCCCCAGAAATTCACCCGGCTCGGCGGCCGGCTTCCCAAGGGGGCCCTGCTGGTCGGACCGCCGGGAACCGGCAAGACGCTGCTCGCCAAGGCGGTGGCGGGAGAGGCCGGACGGCCCTTCTTCTCCATGTCGGGCTCCGACTTCGTGGAGATGTTCGTGGGCGTCGGTGCCAGCCGGGTGCGCGACCTGTTCGAGCAGGGGAAGTCCCACGCCCCCTGCATCATCTTCATCGACGAGATCGACGCCGTTGGCCGGCATCGCGGCGCGGGTCTCGGTGGCGGGCATGACGAGCGGGAGCAGACGTTGAATCAGCTCCTGGTCGAAATGGATGGCTTCGAGTCGAACGATGGGGTCATCCTGGTGGCGGCCACCAACCGGCCCGACGTGCTCGATCCGGCCCTGCTTCGTCCCGGCCGCTTCGACCGGACCATCGTGGTCGATGCCCCCGACGTGCGCGGTCGGGAGGGGATCCTGCGGGTCCATACCCGGAAGATCCCGCTGGCGGCGGACGTGCGGCTGGAAGTGATTGCCAAGGGCACCCCAGGCATGGCGGGCGCCGATTTGGCCAACCTGGTCAACGAAGCGGCGGTACTCGCGGCTCGGCGCAACAAGACTCTGGTCGACATGTCGGACTTCGAGGACGCCAAGGATAAGGTCATGCTGGGCGTGGAGCGGCGGAGTCTGGTGCTCACCGAGGACGAGCGGACCCTGACCGCCTACCATGAGGCGGGACACGCGATCGTGGCTACTAAGATCCCAGGGAGCGATCCCATCCATAAGGTCACCATCGTTCCCCGGGGCCGCGCACTGGGCCTCACGGCCTCACTGCCCGAGGTCGACCGGCACAACTACACCAAGGACTGGCTCATCGGGAGCCTGGCGATGTTCTTCGGTGGCCGCGTAGCCGAAGAGCTCGTCTTCGGTGCGGACAAGGTGACCACTGGGGCAGGGAACGACATCGAGCGCGCGACGGGACTGGCGCGCCGGATGGTCACCCAGTTCGGCATGAGCGAGCTCATTGGCCCGCTCGCGGTCGGAGACAAGGAGCAGGAAATCTTCCTCGGCCGGGAGTTCGCCCAGCGGCGGGAGATCTCCGAGCGCACCGCGCAGATGGTTGACGACGAGGTGAAGCGGCTGATCGACGAGGCGTACTCCCGGGCCAGCGTCATCCTCAGTGAGAACCGCGAGCTGCTCGACCGCATCGCGCAAGCGCTGCTCGACCGGGAGACCATCGATCGCGAAGACCTCGACCGGCTGGTGAAGAATCAGCCGCTTCCGCCGCGCAGCATGCCCCCGGTTGAGCCGGCTGCCGCGCCGGCCAACACCGCCGCCAAGCCGGGTGCTTCACCGGCTCGCGCGCCGATTCTCGGAGCGCCTCCGGCCGAACCAGCCGGCGCGTGAATGTTACGCCGCTGGCGCTTCACTCCCCCAGGGCGGTGCGGGATGCGCTCCGCGCCCACGGGTGGGAAGAAGCGCTGGCGGCAAACGCCGCCGCCGGGATCCACTCCACCGCATTTCATCTGACCGGCCTGGACCAGGGAGCACTCGAGGCCCTGGTCCCGTTTGCTGGGGGCCTGGGTCTCGAGGTCCTCACCGGTAACTCCTGGGCCATACTAGCCGGCAGCCGCTCCCGACTCAGTGTGTTGGCTCGCCCGTGGACGGTCCCCCAACCGCTGGCCGAAATCGCTGCCGGGATCGGTCTGGCCATGCCCGCCGAGCCTGCCATCGGGTGGCAGACGGCCCGCGGTTCCATCTCCCTCGATCGTCCCGTCCTCGCAGGTATCCTCAACGTCACTCCCGATAGCTTCAGCGACGGCGGCCGCTTTACCGGAGCCGGCGCGGCGCTCGCCCACGCCGAAGCGCTGTTGCAAGAGGGCGCAACCATCATCGATGTGGGCGGCGAATCCACCCGGCCCGGCCGGGACGCCGACGTGCCGGCCGAAGAGGAGCTGCGCCGCGTTCTTCCGACGATTGAGGGCCTGGTGAGGGCCTATCCCACGCTATTGATCTCGATCGACACGGTGAAGGCGAGCGTCGCTCGCGCGGCGCTCGCGGCGGGGGCGGCCATCGTGAATGACGTCTCCGGTTTGCGGCTCGACCCCGACATGGCGCGCACAGTCGCGGCGGCGCGGGCCGGCGTGGTCTTGATGCATTCGCGAGGGTCGGTCCTGGAGATCGCGTCCTACACCCATGCCGATTACGCCGGCGACGTTGTTGGAGCGGTGGTGACCGAGTTACGGGAGGCGCTGGCCCGGGCCGGCGCAGCCGGTGTGGGGCAGGAGAACACCGTGCTCGATCCCGGGCTCGGATTCTCCAAGACCGTTGAGCAGAATATCGAGCTGTTGGACGGGCTGGCCGGGCTTCAGGCGCTCGGCCGGCCGCTGCTGGTGGGACCCTCCCGCAAGCGCTTTCTCGGCGCCGTCACCGGCCTCCCGGTCGAGGATAGAGATCGGGTCACTGCCACGGCGTGCGCGCTGGCCTACGAACGGGGTGCCCGGCTCTTCCGGGTGCACGGAGTGGCCGCGGCGCGCGAGGCGCTCGCCCTGGCTCAGGTAATGGGAGGGCCGCCGTAGTGGTTTCCACGCGGAGCGAGCCCGACGTCGGTCGTCCCCCCTATGGCGCCGCCATCGGAGTCACCGCGCTGGTGCTGCTTGGCTACGTCCTGACGCTCGCTCCCACTGTGACCTTCTGGGACGCCGGCGAGTTCATCGCCGCCGCCAAGACGCTCGGCATCCCCCATCCGCCGGGAACTCCGCTCTTCGTCATGATCGCCCACGTATGGGCGATGGTATTCCCGTTCGGGGAATACGCGGTCCGAACCAACCTGCACAGTGCGCTGCTGAGCGCGGCTGGCGCAGGCTTCTTCTTCCTGGTGGCCTACGAGTCCATCCGGGCCATGACCGCCGACCTGGAGGGCGAGGCCGCGCGAGTCCTCCGCCTGGGTGGCGCCACCGCCGGCGCGCTGCTCGGCGCTTTCGCCTTCACCAACTGGCAGAACTCGAACGAGACCGAGGTCTATGCGGTCGCGACGTTCACCATCGCCGCGATGAGCTGGCTGGCATTGGTCTGGCGCAGATATCGGGGGACCGATCGGGCG
>JBGQLP010000062.1:0-14820 GCA_041500125.1 Gemmatimonadota bacterium | reverse complement strand
TCATGCGCGGCAACGTGCTCGACCTCGCTGTCGGCATCATCATCGGCGCGGCGTTTGGCTCGATCGTAAAGTCCCTGGTGGACGACGTGATCATGCCGCCGATCGGACTCGCACTCGGCAACGTGGACTTCTCCAACCTGTTCGTCCTGCTCAAGGCTGGGCCGAAGGCGCCGCCGCCCTATCCGACTCTCGTCGATGCCCACGCCGCCGGCGCAGTCACCCTGAACTACGGCCAGTTCGTCAACAACGTGGTGACCTTTCTCATCGTCGCCTTTGCCGTCTTTCTGATCGTGAAGGCTGCCAACCGGCTGAAGCCGCAGGAGGCCGCGGCGGCGCCGTCCACCAAAGACTGCCCGTACTGCCGGATGCCGATCCCCGTCGGGGCGGTCCGCTGCCCGCATTGCACCTCCGAGCTCAAGGCGGCGTGACGCTCTTCGGCGGGAACATCACCCTCTTCACCGAACTGTGGGAGAAGACCCGGGCCGACGCGTTCGAGATGATGGTGGAGCTTTACTTTGCAAAGCACTTGATGAAACGGCGTTCCGCTGCTACACTAGTTCCATGACCCTCCTTCGCCCCACGCCCACGGAGCAGCCCGGCGCCCCGGCGCTCCACGCCCGGGCGATGGACAACCTGTCCTTCATCCGCTCGACCATGGAACGGGCCACGGCATTCACCGCCGTACCCGGGTGGGGCGGGGTGGCCATGGGGGTCACCGCTCTGGCCGCCACCGCCCTCGCCTATCACCGGCCCAGGGAAACCGAATGGCTCGCCATCTGGCTCTCCGCCTCGATTCTCGCCTTTGCCATCGGCGGATGGGCCATGGTCATGAAGGCGCGCCGAGCCGGGACCACGGTGTTCTCCTATTCCGGGCGCCGCTTCGTCCTCAGCTACGTTCCGCCGCTGGCGGTCGGGGTGCTCCTCACCGTGGCGCTGGTGCGGGCCGGGCTGCATAGCGCGCTCCCCGGCACCTGGCTCCTGCTCTATGGCACCGGCGTGGTAACCGGCGGTGCCTTCTCGGTGCGGGTAGTGCCGATCATGGGTTTTTGCTTCATGGTGCTCGGCGCCATCGCGCTACTCGCTCCGGCGCCGTGGGGCGACTGGCTCCTGGCCGTCGGCTTCGGCGGACTCCACATCATTTTCGGCCTGATCATCGCGAGGAGGTACGGTGGCTAAGTCCAACCTGGCCTCGTCGGGCCCCTCGGGGGGCAAGGCGTCTCAGCGGCTCCAGGGCATCCGCGGCGATGGGGTGCGACACGGTCCGCTGGAGCTCGACCGGCTGATCCACGAACGGATGCGGCTCGCCATCGTGAGCTCGCTGGCCGTCAACCAGAGCCTCAGCTTCAACGAGCTCAAGCGGCTGCTCGAGACCACCGATGGCAACCTCAGCGTCCATGCCCGCAAGCTGGAAGAAGCCAATTACATCGTGTGTACTAAGTCGTTCGAGGGCCGGGTTCCCCGGACCGAATATCGCTTGAGCCCGCTAGGCCGGCGCGCGCTGGAGCGCTATCTGGACCACATGGAGGCGCTGATTCACAGCACCAGGGAACGCTGAGCCCGGCTCCTTTTTTTTTGAGGATCAACTTTATGTCGCAAAGACCTTCGCCCACCAGACCCGACGGCCTCCATGTGGGGATCATCATGGATGGCAACGGCCGCTGGGCCTCCCGACAGGGTCTCCCCCGTGGCGCGGGACATCGCGAGGGAGCCCAGGCGGTGCGGCGAGTGGTGGAAGCGGCACCCGACGCAGGCGTCGGCATCCTCACGTTGTTCGCCTTTTCCTCGGACAATTGGCGGCGCCCCGCGGTGGAGGTAACCTGGCTCATGCGGCTGTTCCGGGAGCATCTCCGCAACGAGACCGCGCGCTGCGTGGCCAATAACGTTCGCCTGGAGATCCTCGGCCGGCGGGATCGGCTCGGCCCCGACCTGCTCCGGGCGGTCGAGGCCGCCGAGGTCGCCACCGCCGGTGGAGGGCGGCTTCTGCTCCGGATCGCCATCGACTATTCCGCCCGCGATGCGATCCTCCGCGCTGCTCAGTGCCTTCGCCCCAATGCGATCTCGCGCGACTCCTTCGGCCGCCTGGTGGCGATCGTAGACCACGGTACCCCGGTCCCCGAGCTCGATCTCCTGATTCGCACCGGTGGTGAGCGTCGCTTGAGCGACTTCCTTCTGTGGGAGGCGGCCTACGCCGAGCTCTTCTTTATGCCGATCATGTGGCCCGATTTCGGTGCCGAGGACCTCCGGGCCGCGGTGCGGGACTTCGCCGGCCGGGAGCGGCGGTTTGGTGGGCTGACGGATAAAGCCGTGGGATGATTTGACACATCATCGACCGCAGCGCACGTTCACTGCGAACGCGAGCTAGCAACGGCTCGACAGCCGGAACCTTATGGGTGACCGGCGAATTGTGTGAGTCCCTATCTGGGAGCGTTTCGGTTCGAAGCCACGCTGATTCAAGGCATTCAGCCTCGCCTGCGCCGTCTCCAAATCCCAACCGGTTTGCTGCAGCGGATCAGTCTTCGTCTTCGGGCCGAAGCGGGGAGTCGAGAGACTCCGGCCGCCTGATCTTGAGCCGCAAATGAAACCCGACCTCGCAATCGACGACGCCACCGAGTGGCTCGAGCCCGACGGATTAGGAGGGTTCGCCTCTGGTACCAGCGGTGGCCTCCGCACCAGGCGGTATCATGCACTGCTTCTGACCGCCACCACGCCCCCGACCGGACGAATGGTGTTGGTGAACGGCTTCGATGCGTGGGTAGAAAACCGTGAGCAGCCAGCGGTGATCGGTGAGCGGGAGTTCCTCAGCCGCCAACGCTACGCACCCGGGGTTGTAGCTCCGGCGGACGCCGCGGAGATCGAGTCATTCGGAACCGATCCGTGGCCCAGCTGGGTCTATCGGCTCAAGGATGGCGCCCGGATCGAGCTGGAGATCTTCGTTCCTCGGGGGCTGCCGGTAGTCGCCATTCGCTGGCGGCTGCTGGGAGCGTCGGCTCCCCGCACCCTCTCAGTCCGTCCCTTCCTCTCGGGCCGCGACCTTCACGGTCTGCATCACGCCAACCCCGCGTTCCGCTTCGAGTCTCGGGTGTGGAAAGAGCAGGTGAGCTGGGCACCGTACAGTGGGGTCCCCGGTGTCACCGCGGCATCAAACGGCGAGTATCGCCAGGAGCCGGAGTGGTATCGAGCCTTCCTCTACTCCGAGGAGCAAGCGCGCGGCCTGGACTTCGAGGAGGATCTGGCGTCACCCGGCATCTTCAGCTGGGATCTTGGCAACGGGGAGGCCGTGCTGATTCTGAGTGTGACTGGGTCGCTCCCAAGCGGTTCTGCGACGAGCACCCTGGCGCGATTGAGCCGGGCCGAGTGGGCTCGGCGGAGCCGGCTGGGCAGTGAGCTGGAGCGAGCGGGTGATGCCTACCTGGTGCGACGGGGCATAGGGAAGACGATCGTCGCCGGGTATCCCTGGTTTACCGACTGGGGCCGGGACACGTTCATCGCCCTGCGGGGGCTTTGTCTCGCTACCGGCCGCCTCCCCGAGGCCCGATCAATCCTGCTGCAGTGGGCCGGTCTGGTGTCCGAGGGCATGCTGCCGAATCGCTTTGTCGACCAGGGCGGTGCCGCTGAGTTCAACTCGGTGGACGCCTCTCTCTGGTACGTCATCGCGGTGCACGATTACCTGCGCGCCGTCGAAGCCGGCGGAGGCAAGGTTCCTCCCGCCGACTGGAAGGCGTTTGCTGGAGCGGTGGAGGGGATCGTGTCGGGCTACAGCCGGGGCACCCGTTTTGGAATCCGTCTCGATGACGACGGTCTCCTGGCCGCGGGCGAGCCGGGAGTGCCGCTCACCTGGATGGATGCCAAGGTGGGCGACTGGGTGGTTACCCCGCGCGTCGGCAAGCCGGTGGAGATCCAGGCGCTCTGGCTGAACGTGCTTCAGATTGCCGAGGAGTTCGGCCTCGATAACCGCGAGCTGCTTCAGCGGGGACTCCGCTCGTTCAACGAACGGTTCTGGAACCCATCGGCGGGATGCCTCTTCGACGTGGTGGATGTGGACCACCAGCGGGGCACGGCAGATCGCACACTCCGGCCCAACCAGATCCTGGCGATAGGGGGGCTGCCGTACGCGGTGCTGGACAGCGAGCGAGCCGGGTCGGTGGTGAGCGTCGTCGAGGCCAGGCTCTGGACTCCGCTCGGCCTCCGGACCCTCCCTCCGGACGATGAGCGGTACGTCCCTCGCTCCGAAGGTGGGGTGCGGTCGAGAGACGGCAGCTACCATCAGGGCACCGTCTGGCCCTGGCTGTTGGGCCCGTTCATCGAGGCCTGGGTTCGGGCCCACGGCGGCGACGACCGCGCTCGAGCGGAGGCACGGGAGCGGTTCTTTGCTCCCTTGCTGGCCCATTTGCCCCAGGCCGGCGTGGGCCACATTTCCGAGATCGCGGATGCCGAAGCGCCCCACACACCGAGAGGGTGCCCATTTCAGGCCTGGTCGGTGAGTGAGGCGTTGCGGCTCGACCTCCAGGTCCTCGCCCCGGCGGGAACGGTTCGGCCCTCGGGACCCCGGCGGCTCCATGCCATCGGCCACTGAGGCCGCTCGCCATCCCATATGGCTGCGGCACTGGCCCGAACATACCCACCCTCACCACCGCCAAAAGTGCAATCAAGGTATAGGCTACGGCGCTCGGGCGAGCCGCCCTCCTGTACTGCAATATGAATCCTACCAGCTCCACTCTTCCCAGTTGGTAAAAGAGGCCGCGGGCACAAGACTCCTTGACTCGGGCTGTGGCTGTAATGCATTACAGGGGAGGGAAGTTCCAGCCAGGCAACAGAAGGAGCCATCATGGGCGGAGAAGACGCCGCGCTCGCCGGCCCCGACCTCGAAGCGGGCATTCCAGTGGAACAAGTCCCCGACGGGGGAATGCTCGCCGGGCACGCTCGCGGGAAACCGGTTCTCCTGGCACGCCGGGGAGACGAATGGTTCGCGATAGGGGCGGCATGCAGTCATTACAGCGGTCCACTGCCCGAGGGATTGATGGTGGGGGACACGGTGCGGTGTCCCTGGCACCATGCGTGCTTCAGCCTTCGCACCGGGCAGTCGCTCCGCCCGCCCGGGCTCAACGACGTCGCCTGCTGGCAGGTCGAGCAGAGGACGGGGAAGGTCTATGTCACCGGTAAGGCGCCGAAGGCGGCCGCCAAACGCCCAATCAGCCGTCCCCAATCGGGACCCCCATCGGTCGTCATTGTCGGCGCCGGCGCGGCGGGGGAGTGCGCGGCCGAGACGTTGCGCCGGGACGGGTACGAGGGACGGTTGACGCTGTACGACTTCGATCCCGACGCTCCCTATGATCGTCCCAACCTTTCGAAGGACTACCTCGCGGGAACCGCCTCCGACGACTGGCTTCCCTTGCACCCCCCCGAGTTCTACCAGGAGCGGGGCATCGAGATCGTCCGAACTCGCCGGGTGCTGGCTCTGGAGCCAGCTGCGCGCCGCATTCGTCTCGACGATGGGAGCACCCGCGAGTTCGGCGCGTTGCTCCTGGCCACCGGGGCAACCCCCGTGAGGCTGTCAGCAGAGATGGAACGAGGAAGTCCGCCGGTCTATTACCTTCGCAGCCTTGCCGACAGCAAGGCCATCATCGCCGCCGCTGCAAGCGCAAAAAGGGCCGTTATCGTCGGCGCGAGCTTCATCGGCCTCGAGGTGGCCGCCTCCCTTCGGGCTCGAAACCTGGAGGTGCACGTCGTGGCTCCCGACGCCCGGCCACTCGAGCGAGTCATGGGCCCCGAGTTGGGTGATTTTATCCGCCGGCTCCACGAAGAGCATGGCGTCATCTTCCATTTACGCCAAACCGTTAAGGAGATCGCCAACGGGGTAGTGACATTGGAGGGCGGCCAACGGCTGGCGGCGGGTTTCGTGGTGGCGGGTATCGGCGTCCGGCCGAGCTTCGAGCTGGCTGAGCGCGCGGGTCTTACGATCGACCGGGGTGTGCTGGTAGACGAGCACCTTCAGACGAGTGCGCCAGGAATCTTTGCCGCAGGCGACATCGCCCGCTGGCCCGATCCGCACACCGGCGAGCGGATCCGGGTCGAACACTGGGTCGTCGCCCAGCGCCAGGGGCAGGCCGCGGCCAGAAGCATCCTGGGACAGGGTGAATCCTTCAATGCGGTTCCTTTCTTCTGGAGCCAGCACTACGACGTCCCCATCAACTATGTGGGACACGCCGAACGCTGGGATTCGATCCGGGTCGATGGGAGCATCGAGGGAAAGGACTGCTCCGTGCGCTTCCTGCGGGGTGAACGACCACTTGCGGTCGCCACGATCTATCGCGATCGCGAGAGTCTGGAAGCGGAACTGGAGATGGAGCACGCGACCGTTTAGCGACCTCATCCAAGGCTGACCGCGCTACTTTCCTCCCAATGAAAATCACCCGGAGACGTTTTCTGGCCGGTATCGGCGCAGCCGGAGCCGCCATCGGAGCCGATGCGTTCGGCTTCGAGGCCAGCCACGTGCTGCTGAGCCGCCACGACGTGCTTGTCCCCGGACTGCCGTTGGGCTTGGACGGCGTTCGGCTGGCGCAGGTGACCGATGTGCACCTGCCCGGCAACCAGCTGGCCGCGCGCGCCGCGCTGGAGCACCTGCACCGCGAGCGCCCCGATATCGTGATCTTGAATGGAGACATGACCGAGTCAGGGCGGGCGCTGACTCAGGTGGCCGATTTCGCCGCCGCCGCTCGCGGCAGACTGGCCACGGCCGCGGTGCTGGGCAATTGGGAATACCGGGCGGGGGTGGTGGGAGACGTGGCGGGGGATGTCTATCGCCGCGTTGGGGTCGAGCTGCTGGTCAACCGGTCGATCACTGTGAATGTGGGCGGGGCGCGGCTGGCCCTGGTCGGGCTGGACGACATCTTGATGGGGAATCCCGACCTGGCGAAGGCGCGGACGGGTATTGCGGCTGGCGTGAGTGAAATCTGGCTGGTTCATGAGCCGGCGTTCGCGAGCGCGCCGCCGGTAGGGGTCTCGGCTCGGCCGATCGTTCTGTTATCCGGTCATACCCACGGGGGACAGATTCGCATCCCCCTCCTGCCACCGGTGAAGCCTGAGGGCGCGGGCCGCTTTCTCGAAGGCTGGTACCGGGATACCTTCGCGCCGCTCTACGTGTCGCGGGGCGTGGGTACCACTGGTATCCCCGCCCGATTTCGCTGCCCGGCGGAGCTACCCATCTTCACTCTTCGTGCGGCCTGAGATTCATACCCAGCGGCGCACTCGCGCCTGGTAGTCGCGATAGGGATTACCAAACTTGGCGGACAGATAACGTTCCTCCCGCCGCACCACTCCCCACTCGAGAAAGACCAGCATCGGCAGCGCCAGGACAGCGGGCCACAGCGCGTTCACCAGTAACGTGACCGCGAGATACAGCCCTGTTGTGGCCAGGTACATCGGGTTCCGAGTCCGGCGAAACGGCCCATCGGTGACCAGGACCAGCGTGGGCTGATCCGGACGCACGTTGGTGCCGGCACGCTTCATCGCAGCCTCGGCAGAGCGAACCAGCCAGCCGCTGAGGACAAGGATGACGACTCCGGCGACCCGGGCAACCGGGAAAGGGAGCAACCGGACGGGGTGGACCCAATGCAAGATCAACCCAAGGCCCAGGGTTCCGACGAACAGCGCCGGCGGGAAGACCGCGACACCCGGCGAGTCGGATGTCGATGGTTGGTTCTGGGCCGCCATCACAACGCAGTCCGTGGGGGCGGACGGTTCGGCGGCGCAGGGCGAAGGCGATCGTCCCGCTCGCGCATGAGCCAATACGTCACGCCGAGGGAGAGCAACAGGCCCGCAAGGGCGGCGAGGTGGGCTACTCCCATGGTTCAGCCGCGCTTCCGCGAGGGCTTCTGGTCGATCGCCGCCAGTGTGCCCAGATGCCGCTCCATCTCATTGTCCATCTGCTTACGCAGCTCCGCCACCCGCCGGGCATAGGTCTCCAGCGCGCGGTCCATATCGCTCTGGGGCTGCCACGCCGGGACCGGCGCAGGACGCCCGTCGGCGCCGAGCGCCACGAAAACGATCACGCAGTGACTGGTACGGCGCCGCTGCGGACTCTTGGGATCGCCGGCGTACACGTCCACGGCAATGTCCAGGCTGGTGCGCCCGGTCCGGATGACGAGAGCCCTGAGCTCTACGATCTCGCCCACGTGAATGGGTCCCAGGAAGTGGATTCCGCCGACGTAGACCGTCACGCAGTACGCTGCGGCCCAGCCCGCAGCACAGGTGTAACCGACCTGGTCAATCCACTTCATGACCGCGCCCCCATGCACCTTGCCGCCGAAGTTGACGTCTCCGGGCTCGGCCAGGAACCGGAGGGTGATACTTCGCTGGGGCTCCCAAGTGCTTCCCGCCATACTCCCTCGAAATCCTGGGTGATCCAACCGCCGCCTCAAACGATGGCGCGCACCACTCCGCCGTCCACCCGGAGGGCCGCGCCCGCCAATGACTCGGCGAGCCCGCGCGCAATGGCGATCTGCGCGATTTTGGTCATCCCGTAGTGGATCATCTCGACCGGAATCTGGACTGCGGACTCGCTGGAGACAAACACGATCCGCCCCCAGTCCCTCTCCCGCATGGCGGGGAGATAGTGCCGACTCAGCTCGTGCTTGAGCTGCTCCACCGCCTGCACCACCCGCGCTCTGGTGCGGCCGTTCACCGTGACCCGCGCCCCTTCCTCCGCCAGGGCTCGGGGGGACATCAACCCGATTCCTGCGGTGGATCCGGTAACCAGCGCGAGCTTGCCCTCTTTCCCCAAATCCATGGCCCTCCCTTACACGCCCGGCTCTTCGGTGTAGGGACGGCGGAGGTGGACGGCTGGGGTCCGGACTCGGCGAACCCGCATGTTCAACAGCTCCACTCCCACCGAAAACGCCATGGCGAAATAGATATACCCCTTCGGAATGTGCTGATCGAGACCCTCGGCGATGAGGGCCACTCCGATCATGATGAGGAAGCTGAGCGCCAGCATCTTGATGGTCGGGTGCCGGCTCACGAACCCGCTGATTGGGTTGGAGAAGGCCATCATGAATCCCACCGCCACCACCACGGCTGCCACCATCACTCCCACCTCATCGACCATGCCTACTGCCGTAATGACCGAATCGAGCGAAAAGACGATGTCGAGCAGCATGATCTGGATCAGCACTCCGATCAAAGAGGGAGCCACCCGGGCCGAGGCCTTGCCCTCCTCTCCCTCGAGGTTGCCGTGAATCTCGTGGGTGCTCTTGGCCAGGAGAAAAAGCCCGCCCAGCAGTAGGACCAGGTCGCGGCCCGAGATCTCCTCGCCCAGGATGGTGAAGAGAGGCGCGGTCAGACGAATGACCCAGGTCAACGAGAAGAGCAGGAGAATGCGGGTCAGCATCGCCAGGGCGAGACCCCATAACCGGGCTCGAGCCTGCTTTTCCCCGGGGAGCTTCTCCGCCAGGATAGAAATGAAAATGATGTTGTCGATTCCGAGGACGATCTCGAGAACCGTCAAGGTGGCAAAGCCGATCCACGCCTGAGGGTCGGTGATCCAATCCATTCAAGTCACTCCATTCGTTGCCGTGGTGCCCGCCGTAACGCTTCGATCCAGCTGAAACAGTCCCATTCAGATCGCTGAACACCAATTGTTGCCAAATCACCGTGGGGTTACGGCTTAGCCGCCTCAGCCGTCCCGGCCTGTGGCTTTGCCAAGAAGCGTCGCGCGTTGACAGCACATTCCCCAATCCACAGGAGGTACCGAGATGAACAAGCTGCAACTGGCCCACCGAGGGCTTGCGATGGTCGTTCTGGCCGGTGCCCTCGCGGCATGTTCGAGCGAAACGACTGCACCTGCCAGCTCCACGGAGCAGGCCACCCTGGCCACTGCGAATGTCACCAGCCTGGCGGCAACTCTCCGGGTTCGCTGCGAGGCCCGACAGAATTCCCGTTCGAAGATTTCGGTGGACGGCAACAATCTGTCGCCCCGCAACGGCCGCTTCCGGGCGCGGGTCCGCGCCGCCGGTGGCAGCGTGACCTCGGGCACCCGGCGAGCCGTCGGCGCTGAGGTGGAGTTCGATTTTGACAGCGACCGCGGCAACATCGCCCGCGGCGCGACCCGGATCCCGGCGCGGTTCATCGTAGCTCGGCTGCGATCCCCCAGCAGCAGACCCCAAACGAGCAACACCACTAGGGCTAGTCCGGCAAAGACCCATCCGCGGAGCCGCCAGGCCCAGCCCTCCTGCGTAAACAGGTCCTGCCGGCTGAGGGGCCCGCGCAAAACCAACCGGCGGCGAACGGCGTCGGCCCCTGGGCGGAGGTGCTGGTATGACCGGAGGAAGCAGAAGTAAGCGCCACGAGCTGGCTCACTTCCGCGGCTTGGAATTGTCCTCGTCAAAGCCGTAGTGTTGCAAGACATGATGGACCATCGGTGCCAGCATCACCCCGGCGACAACCAGAACCACCAGACCAGCCAATAGCGCATAGCTTCCAGCCAGCCACTTTCCCGCTTCGGTTTTCAGGGGATCAACCGGACCCATACCACCCAGCAGCATGGCCGCGTTGAGAAATGAGCTGGACCAGCCGAGGTGCTCGATGTTGTGATAGATGAGCATGCCCAACAGCAAGGTTCCTCCCACCACCGGAAAGAGCGCCAGCCCACTGCGCAACATATGATGGGCTATGCGCCACGGGTGACGCTGAGTTATCCGTTTTTTCGACTCGACCATCTGTCAGCCTCCTTGCGGCGTACCGTGGGCTGCCTCGGCGCGGAGCCAGCGCTCCAGGGTTGCGATCACGTGATCCTGTTCTTCCGGTGTGAGAGTACGGCCACGCGAGATGCCGTGGAACTTCTCCAGGCATCCTCGGCAACAACAGGCGGTGGCGTGCTGCGCGACGAACACCGGATGTCCCCGATACGGGGTCTACTTGCCATCGTTCCGGGGAGACCCCGGCGCCAGGCGCTCGGCCACGAATCTGCTGGCATGCTCCAATACCGTATCGAGTCCTCGATCCTGCAGGTAGGCCTGCTCCGGAGCGCGGAGATGGAATTTGCGGCGACCGCTGACCGGCTCAAAGCGCGAAACCCATCGTCCAGCGACCTCACGGAGCCGCGCCCTCGAGTTGACGGGCATGGTGCCGGGTGTGCACCGATCCCAAGCTGAAGGCTCTGCCGCGCCGACATCGGGCCGAAGTACGCATGGCTGAGCCGGAGCCTCTGGTCGGCCGCCCGTGCGCTCAGCTCTCGAGCAAACGCGTCGGCCTTGACCTCCAGCGCCGCCAGCGCGGACGTCGGGTCCGCATGCAGCTCGCGCGGCCGGGTCTCTCTCGGTGCCCGAGCCCTTGCGGGGAAGGCCCGCCCGCGCAGGATGCCGGGCAGTATCGTGCGGCGAAGCAACCAGCGCTGCAAAGGAGAGCCGAGCAGACGCATCCCTGGCTCTCCATTCAGCTCGCGACGGAGGACTTCGTAGGCCTCGGCGACATGACTGGTAATCTCCGCCGGGCTCCACTTTCCCGGGGCGAGGGCCTGGGTCCAGGACCCGCCCGGGAAGCGCCGGGCTGCCCCAACGAACTCGCTGACTGCAGAGGCGTGATCCCGCATCATCGCGGTCCAGTCTGATGAGAGGCCGGACAAGGGAAGCTGTGCTCCCGGATCTCTCACGAGGCCGACCGCTCGAGCCGTCGCTCACGGAGGTAGAGGAACAACGGCAACCCCAGGCTGACGCCGACAGTCAGGAGGGCCAGGATGGGAGCCCAAAGGCCCCTGACCCCGTACCGCCGGCCATCGACGGACACAAACGCTCCGACAGGCCATGTTCGCGCAGAAAGGGAATGAACTGGGAATAGGGCAGGATGGTGCCGGCGAGGCAAAGGCCCAGATACAAGTGTTTGGGTCTCATGAGGATCTCCGGTCGCGGACCGTTACCCTGCCGAGGGCGGGACAGAGACGACTAGCTCGTCGGGCGATCCTGTCCGACACGAAACAGCAGGTGGGGAATACCTTGGTGGCTGATCTTCCGCTCATACGTAAGATGGGCCTTTTCCATTACTCTCTGCGAGGCAACGTTCGTCGGGAGGGTAATGGCGACGACTGAGCTCAGCGCAACCCGCTCCAGGCCTACCCCGACACAGGCGCGGGCCACTTCGGTGGCGAGCCCCCGACCCCAGAACTCCGGAAGAAATCCATAGCCCACCTCGACCTCATCCGCTCCATCCACGTCCAGGTGACGGAGGACCGCGCGACCGATCACCGTGCCATCTTGCCCGTCCCGAAGCATCCACAGCCCGAAGCCGTGCTCCTCCCAGTGCGCCACATTCATATTGAAATACGCCCGCGTCCCCGCCTCGTCCCGCACTCCGCCGAGGTGGGCCATGAACAGCTCGTTCTGATCCATCTGACGGAGATTGGGAAGGTGCGAGGCGGTGAGGCGTTCAGCCAGGAGCCGCGCCGTGCTGAACCGGTCCAAGCTCTTCGGTGCCATGAGCTAGACAGCTGCGCCGGTCCGGGCCCCGATGCGCAAGGATTCGAACAGCCGCCGGCCTGCTCCCGCTACCTCTCGCACGGCGGCTTCGAACGCGTCCTGATTGGCTCGCGACGGGGCGTTAAACCCGCTGATCTTACGAACGAACTGCAGCGCCGCGTCGTGCAGCTCCTGGTCGGTGGGTGTGTGCCCCGGTGCCCGGAGCCGCTTGATGTTGCGACACATTCTGAGTCCAGCCTTTCCTTGTTCCTTATGGTTGGGTGGATTTCTGCCGTAACGCCGCCAGCAGATGCTCGAGGTCCTGCGGGCTCAATAGTAAGGAATACCCGAGGCTGGTGGGCACATACACCACCGGGTTGGGACGGGTCAAATACACCAGGGCGCGCCCCCCATTGTTGAGCCGGAACCAGCCGGCCGCATAGCCGGGCAGCCCGGTGCCCAGCCGCCTGGAGCGTGGGCGCAATCCGCTGTCCCGGTTCAGGTCTACGAGCCGAGCCTCCGAGACCCGAAGTGCGGTCCAGGGAACTTGCTTCCCGCAAATATCGCCCCGTAAGTCCAGCCCGGTTTCGGTGACCACAAACCGCGCGTGCCGCGAGGCGTACCCGGCCACCGCGAGCAGCACGAGGACCCCTGCGAGCAGCACGAACACCGGGCCGAGGGATGTAGATCAGCTCTCCTACTTGACGACCTCGAACGTGCCCTGGACGGGATACCACTCTTTGGCGCCGGACGCGAACCCGACCATCTTGTGATCGCGAAAGTTGAGCACGACGGTGAGGGTGTAGCCGGACGGCGCCAGATAGGACACCGCGTAAATGTCATCCGCCACCTTGTTTGCCCCGTACTTGGGGCGCTCCTTGGCGGCACCGGCCTTCGGTGCGGCCTTGGGATCGTGCCATTCGACGGTGCCGTCCTGGTGGAATACGTGCTCGTAAGTGGCACCCTTGGTCGGGCCTTCGGTCCAGGTCAAGCGAATGGTCTTACCCCGAACTGCAGCGACGGGCTGTACGCTGGTCACGGATTCCTCCTCAGCCTTCAGGCCACGGCATCCTCGTTTATGAGCTCTCGAACCTTCAACCGTTTGACCTCGAGCTCGTTGATGGCAAGCCGGTCGATAGTGCCTCTACCCGAGGCGAGCTGCAACAGTCCATGTCTCTGAGCCTTCATAGGGACTCCAGTTTCCAAGCTCTGGGACGGGCTCACTCGTCTTGCGGTGCGTCCGGTGAGGTGGTGTCCTCCAACTTCACGTCTTCCGGCGGCACGTCGGTTCGGTCGAGCCTGCGCTGCCGCTTCTCTTCCTGCTTACGCTGTCTGGTCAATTCCTTCTGCCGCTTCTCGAATCCGTAGTTGCGCTTAGGCAAGGAGGACGCTCCCAGGAAAGACGGCGAAGCCGTTGTCCGATGGCAGTGTGCCGACCAGAGACTTCGCCAGGTACCTCAAGCTAGCCACGCGTACCCGCTGCCGCTCATCCGTCTCTTGCAAGGCCCTGGCCTCGAGCCGTGGCTTGTCAGGCGGCGCCGCTGGCAAAGGGCCGAGTCACCCGAAGCTCGGCCCACTCTACTTCCCGAGCCTGGATGACATCACGGACGCAGCGTTCCCGGCTGGTCAAGCCGGCGCCTCCAGTCTTGACCTCCAGAAATATGACGCGCCGCAGCCGGCCCTCGGCCAGGCCATCGAAGACCACGAGATCAACCGGACTGCCGAGGAAGCGCACATCCTTCGGATTGAACGGAAAGGCCGGCAGGTACGGGGTCAGCTGCTCATGCACCTTGCCGGCCGTAACCGCCTGACTTCTCTGCACCGCATCCTGCCGGATACTCGCGCTGTACTTGAATTTCCAAATCAGGAAATAGACCCAAGCCAGAAGAAAACCGGTCGCTATTCCGACGGCGAGCCCGAACAGGTTCGTGGTCAAGGAAGCCTCGTGGATGTGGGAATGGATTCATAAACCTACATTCCGTGGCCCCCCGGCATAGTCCCAGGGCCTCTCACCGTGCCTCAGCTGTCCGCGCGGTCACAGACCATGAGCAGCGCCGTGCCGTCGGGGGTGCCAATCTCGCGCACAGTGTGGAAGCCGGCCTTCTCGTAGCACCGGATGGCGCGTTTGTTCTCGGGCGATGGATCGGTCTGGATGCGGGTGACGCTGGGATCGGCAAACAGTTGCTGCACGAAGGCCTGGACAATCCTGGTGCCGAGTCCCTGGCCGAGCTGCTCGGCATGGGCCAGAAACTGATCGATTCCCCGTACGCCCGGATCATCTTCGTCCTCCCACCAACCGTCCCCCGAGTCCATCGCGACGTACGACTGGATGTAGCCGATCGGCGCGCCGTCGCCAAGGACGACATAGGGTCGCGTG
>JBGQLP010000061.1:0-16632 GCA_041500125.1 Gemmatimonadota bacterium | reverse complement strand
GAGTCGCCTCCGCCGATGACGGTCACGGCCCCGTGCCCGGTGGCATTGGCCATGGCCCGCGCCACTGCCAGCGTGCCATGATCGAACGGAGGCGTCTCGAACACTCCCATCGGTCCGTTCCACACTACGGTGCCTGCCCGCTCGATCTTGGACCCGAAGGTCTTTTCGGTCTCGGGGTCGATGTCGTACACCGCCCAGCCTTGGGGAATGGCATCCCGCTGGACCGTGCGGGTCTCGGCTCCCGGCTTGAGCTCGCTCGCCACCACCGCACCGGTCGGCAGAACCAGTTTCTTGCCGGCCTTTTTCATCAGGCTCCGGGCCAGGTCCAGTTTGTCCGGCTCCACGAGCGAGTTGCCGGTCTCCAGACCCATCGCCTTGAAGAAAGTGCAGGCCATTGCGCCTCCGAGCAGGATCTCATCCACCTTGGGCAGCAGCGCTTCAATGAGATCAATCTTGCCGCTGATCTTCGCGCCTCCGAGCACGGCCACAAAGGGCCGCTTCGGCTGGTGCAGCGCCTCGCCCAGGTACCGCAGCTCCCGCTCCATGAGAAGGCCGGACACGGCGGGCTTCAGGATCCGGGCGATGGCCTCGGTGCTGGCGTGGGCCCGGTGGGCGGAGCCGAAGGCATCGTTCACGTAGAGGTCGCCCAGCCCGGCAAAGCGCTCAGCCAGTGACGAGTCGTTCTTCTCCTCGCCGGGATAGAACCTGGTGTTCTCCGCCACGGAGACGCCCCCTCGGGGGAGCCGCTTGGTCACCGTGATGGATTCGGCGGCGGTAGGATCGGGCAGAAAGGTGACCGGCGCACCGAGCAGCTTCTCCAACGCCCGGACCACCGGCTGCAACGAAAACTTGGGATCGGGGCCGTTCTTGGGACGCCCCAGGTGGGAGAGCAGAACCAGCCGGGCTCCGCGATCTCGCAGATACTTGATGGTCGGAAGCGCCGCCCGGATGCGGGTGTCATCGGTGACGACGCCGTCCTTGAGGGGGACGTTGAAATCGACTCGGACCACCGCCCGCCGGCCTTCGAGGGAGCCTTTGTCCAACGATTCAAGCGTACGCTTCACCGCTGCGATCCGATGTAGCGCAGCAGATCAACGCAGCGCGCCGAGTAGCCCATTTCGTTGTCGTACCAGGAGGTGATGTTGACCAGGGTACCACCGACGACAGTGGTCGAGAGGGAATCAACGGTGCTCGACTGGAGCGAGCCGATGTAGTCTGACGAGACTAGCGGTTCGTCGCTCACCACCAGCACGTCTTTGAGCGGACCGGACTTGGCGGCGTCACGGAAGGCGGTGTTCACCTCATCGGCGGAAGTGGCCTTCTGCACTACGCAGGTCAGCGCGACCACGGACACGTCCGGCGTGGGCACCCTGAGCGATACACCATCGATCTTTCCCTTCAGCTCTGGGAGCACCAGCGATGTGGCCTTGGCGGCCCCGGTCGTGGTGGGAATGATGGACAGCGCCGCCGCGCGGGCCCGCCGCAGATCCTTATGAGGGAAGTCGAGGATGACCTGGTCGTTGGTGTACGAGTGCACCGTGGTCATGAAGCCATTCACGAACCCGAAGCGGTCGAGGATCACCTTCACCACCGGCACCAGGCAGTTCGTCGTGCAGCTCGCGTTGGAGATGACGTGATGCTTGGCGGGGTCGTAGGCCTTGTGGTTGACCCCGTAGACAATAGTGATGTCTTCCTTCTTGGCCGGCGCCGAAATGATGACCTTTTTGGCGCCGCCGGTCAGGTGGAGCGCGGCCTGGTCCCGGTCGGTAAACCGGCCGGTGGACTCCAGGACGAGGTCGACTCCCAGATCCTTCCACGGCAGCTTGGCCGGGTCCTTCTCCGAGAGGACCTTCATCGCGTCCCCGTCCACCACGAGCGAGTCGGCCCGGGCGCTGACTTCCCCGGGGAAGCGCCCGTGCACCGAGTCGTATTTGAGCAGGTGGGCGAGCGTCTTGGTGTCGGTGAGGTCATTGACCGCCACGAAGTCGATCTCGGTGGCGCTCATGGCCTTTGCCGCGCGAACCACATTCCGGCCGATCCGGCCGAAGCCGTTGATGCCTACTCGAATGGGCATTGATGTCCTTTGATTGTCAGCGTCCAGCTCCCAACTCCACCACCGCACGCGCAAACGTAACCGCCTCGACTCGCGCCGCCCCCGCCTCGACCAGCGCGGCGCCTGCAGCCGCGAGGGTGGCCCCAGTGGTAAACACATCGTCCACCAACACCAGTTCCAGCCCCCGCACCACGCCGGCACCAAACGCCCCGGCGACGTTGGCGTGCCGCGCCTCCGGGGTCAAGGCGGTTTGGGTTGGCGTCTCCCGCGCCCGTCGGAGCAGATCGGTTCGAACCGGGGCCCCGATACGGGCGCCGAGCGCGTTCGCGATGCACTCGCTCTGGTTGTAGCCTCGCTGCCGCAGCCGGCGCCGACCCAGCGGCACCGGTATCAAGGATACCCGCCCCGTCAATGGCTCCAGTGACCGCATCGTCTCCGCCATCGCCTCGGACGCGCGGGTCCAACCTTCATACTTGAGCCGATGGACCGCATCCCGAGCCGAGGCTTCGAGCCACACCGCGCTGCGCACCCGAGCGAGACCTTCCGGCCACCCGGCGCAGAGCCGGCACTCGAGATCTCCCAGGCTCGGCTGGCCGCAGCGGTCGCACAGCGGGTGCGGGATTGGGCGCCAGCGGATCCGGCAGAGATCGCAGATAAGCGCGTCGGCTTCGCGTTCCGGAACCGGCTCCCCGCAGAGGAGGCAGGCGGGCGGAAGCAGCCAGCGTTCCATTCCCGCCAGGATGCCCGAGCGACCCGTTAGCCGGCCGGGATCAGCGCAGCGCGGCATCGACCGCTGCCCGCATGACCTCCACCGGCGCGGGCTTGCCCGGGAACCAGCGTTCGAAGGCGGCAGCACCCTGAGCGACCAGCATGGCGCGCCCATCGGCGGCTCGGCGGACCCGGGATTTCATCTCCCGGACCCAGGAGGTCTGTCCCGGAGCGTAGACCATGTCGAAGGCGACCTCGGCACGAGGAAATCCGTCGGGCTCGATGGGCAAAGGATCGTCCTGCCGGAGGCCGAGCGGGGTCGAATTGATCAGCACGCCACAGTCCACCGGCGACACCAGCTCCACCTCACGCGAGGAGATCCAGCTCTCGAAGCGGCTCTGCCGTGCCCGGTCGCGGGATCGGACTGCGACGGGCACGCCGAATTCTCGCGCGGCCACCACCGCCGCCCGGGCCCCGCCGCCGGTGCCCGCGATGAACCAGGGCGCCCGCGACACCTCCAGTTGGTGCAGCGCCTCGACCAGACCGGGGACGTCAGTGTTATCGCCCACGGTGCGGCCGTTCTCGCTCCAGAAGGTGTTGCAGGCCTCGACCGTCTCGGCCAGCTCGCGGCAGGTGTCCACCGAGCGCGCGGCGAGCTCCTTGTGCGGCACGGTGACGTTCCCCCCACCGCCGGCTCGTCCGAGTGCGCGCAGCAGCAGGGGGAGGTCTTCGGCGGAGCAGCGCAGGGGAACATAGACCGCGGACAATCCGAGGGCGCGGAACGCGGCGTTCTGCATGGCTGGGGAGAGGGAATGCGCGACCGGATCGCCCAGGATGGCGAGGACGCGGGAGCCGCCGCTGATCACCGCACGGTGCCGGCCAGCCGGCTCACCACCAGCCCAATCAGCTCCTGCAGCTCCTCGTAGGTCTGCCGGTAGCTCGGCAGATCGGAGCCGAACGGATCGCTGACTTCAGCGTTCGACTCGTCCCTCCCGACGTATTCCCCGAGCACCTGTACCTTGTCTTCGCCGCCCAACTCCGCCACCCGCGCCCGATGGTGGGCCGACATGGTCAGGATGAGATTGGCCGACTTGACCATATCGCGGGTGAGGAGCCGGGCTCGATGGCCGCTCAGGTCGAGGCCGTGCTCCAGTCCCACCAAGTACGCCCCTTCCGACACCGGGGCGCCGTCCCACGCGCCGGTGCCGGCGGACGCCACAGTGACCTGATCCGCACCTCGGTTGGTGAGCGCCTCACGCAGGAGGGCTTCGGCCATCGGACTTCGGCAGGTGTTTCCGGTGCAGACAAAGAGGACGTGCATTTTCAGAAGATAACAGCGGGGCGGCGGGGCGGCGGGACAGCAACAGCACACCAGCTGAACTCCCGCTCGCCAGGTAACTGCCCCACTGCCCCACTGCCCCGCTGCCCCGCCGTCATGGCGCCAGCCGGCCGGCCGCGCGGCGCAGCTCCGCGCGCGGTATCGCTCCTTCTCGAACCATCCGCGGTATGGTCCCGGTGCAATCGACCAGCGTTGACGGCGGCACGTTGCCGAGCACGCCGCCGTCAAGCACCAGCAGCTCCCCGTTCCGCTCCTCCGGACCGAACAACTCGATCAGACGATCGGGGCCCGGTGCGGGCGGTCCTCCCGGACGATTGGCCGACGTGGAGGTGAGCGGCTCGCCCAACGAGGAGATCAATCGTGCGATGCCGCGATGCGAGGTGTGTCGCACGGCGATCCCGCCTTCCTTGCCTCGCAGCTCGTCGGGCAACCTCCCTTCGCCGCCGGTGAGCACCAGCGTCAGCGGCCCGGGCCAGAACGCGTCGGACAGCGCGGTGGCCGAGGGAGTGAACACCAATCCCCAGTCCTCCGCCATCTTCCGCCCGGAGATGAGAAGGAGGAAAGGCTTCCCCTCCGGGCGGCCCTTCAGCCGGGCGAGTGCGGCGAGTGCCGGGACCGTGGGGGCGGAGCCCAGTCCGTACACCGTCTCGGTGGGGTACGCGAGGAGTTTGTTCGCCCGGAGGTGCCGGCCCACCTGTGGGATGGCGGCGAACACTTCGCTGTCGGTTCGAAAGGGCAGGATCATCGCGACTCGGCGGCCAACATCTCTGCCAGCGCCAGGTCTTCGGGGGTGGTGACCTTGATGTTGCGGCTGGAATCGGGAACCAGCCGCACCGTGACCCCCATGGCCTCAATCAGGGCCGCATCGTCGGTAGCCCGGTGTCCGATGTGGGCCGCGTGGGCGTGGGCCGCTTCCAGAATTGCGCGGGGGAACCCCTGGGGCGTCTGCGCCCGCCACAGCCGCGCGCGCGGCCGGGTTCGCAGGATGCGCGTGGGGTCATCTTCGGCGACTTCCTTCAGCGTGTCACTCAGTGGGACCGCTGGCACCGCGCCCTCGCCCCGCCGGGCGTATTCGATCACCCGATCGATCAGCGAGCGCTCCACGAATGGCCGCGCCCCATCGTGCACCAGCACCACGCCGCACGCTGCATTCAGGGCGGCGAGGCCAGCTCGCACCGAGTCGCCCCGGTGAATGCCTCCTGCAACGACGGAGAGCGGAGCGAGAGCGGAGAAGGCGGAGAGGAAGGCGGGAGGATGCGCCACGTGCTCGGCCGGCAGCACCAACACCACATGCGCCACGTCAGGATGGGAGGTGAAGGAACGCAGGGCTCGCAGCACGATGGGCACGCCGCCCACGAGGTGAAACTGTTTGGGAGTCTCGCTGCCGAACCGGGCGCCCCGCCCTGCGGCGACTACAATCGCACCCACATCACGCCGCAAGCGCGCGCACCAGCTGATCCACGTGGTCCAGCCCCACCAGCGACGCGCCGGGCACTTGCACCGGGCTGCGGGAGGAGCCAAACACTCGATGAAAGCCGAGTCGCACGGCTTCCGCAATCCGGCGCTCGACCGCGGCGCTGGGCCGAATCTCGCCGCCCAGTCCGATCTCGCCGAGGAAGATGACGTCGGCCGGAGCGGGCCGGTTGTACAGACTGGAGAGCAGTGCCGCCGCCACCGCGAGGTCGGCACCGGGCTCGTTGAGCCGCACCCCGGCGGTGACCTGAACGAAGACGTCGAGGTCCGCGAACGAGGTCTGAGCCCGCCGCTCCAGCACCGCGAGCAGCACCGCCAGGCGCCGGGGATCGAGTCCGGTAGCGACTCGCTGGGGCGTGCCGTAGCCGGACTTGGCCGCGAGCGCCTGCACCTCCACCAGCACCGGGCGGGTTCCTTCCATGAGCGCGGTGACCGCGCTGCCGCTGATCCCCTCAGCCCGAGCCGCGAGGAACACCGCCGACGGGTTGGGCACCGCCACCAGCCCGCTCTCGGTCATGGAGAACACACCGAGCTCGTCCACCGAGCCGAATCGGTTCTTGGTGGTGCGCAGCAGACGGTAATCCAGGGTGGCCTCGCCCTCGAAGTACAACACCGTGTCGACGATGTGCTCCAGGGTCTTGGGACCCGCGATGCCGCCGCCCTTGGTCACGTGCCCCACCACGATCACCGAGGTGCCGCTCTCCTTGGCAAAGCGCATGAGCTGGCCGGAGCATTCCCGCACCTGCCCCACGTTGCCGGGCGCGCTCTCCAGCATCTCGGTGTACACCGTCTGAATGGAGTCGATCACCACGACATCGGCCCCAACCGCTGAAACCGCCTCGATGATTGCTTCCAGACGGGTCTCACCCAGCACGTGCACCGAGCCGGCGTCTTCCACCAGCCGGTCGGCCCGGAGCCGGAGCTGGTCGGGCGACTCCTCGCCGCTGGCGTAGAGCACGGTGCGACCGGCGGACTCGAGTCGAGCAGCGGCTTGCAGCAGCAGGGTGGACTTGCCGATTCCGGGCTCGCCACCAATAAGCGTCATGGAGCCAGGAACAATTCCGCCACCCAGGACAAAGTCGAACTCGTTGAGGCCGGTCCGCCAGCGAATAAGCGATTCGGCAGCGACGTCGCGTAGGCGGACAGGCGGTAAGGCGGTAAGGCGGTAAGGCGGTAGATTTCCGCTACGTCCTTTACCGCCTTTCCGCCCTACCGCCCTACCGACCGGCTCTTCCGCGATTGCATTCCACGCCCCGCACGCCTCACACCGCCCCACCCACTTGGGGTGCTCGTGCCCGCACTCAGTACAACGATAGACCGACCTGGGTTTGGGCATTACTCGGGGGCCTCGCGCTCGGTGCGGTTATCGAACCGGGTGAATTGCTTGTGGAAGTAGAGGTTCACCAGGCCGGTGGGCCCGTTCCGATGCTTGCCGACGATGACCTCCGCCATACCCTCGTTGCTGTTTCCCTCGCTGTCTTCCTTCTGATACATCTCCGGCCGATGGATGAAGATCACCACGTCGGCATCCTGCTCGATGGCGCCGGAGTCACGCAGGTCGGAGAGGATGGGCCGCCTCTCGCCACCTCGCTGCTCCGAGGCGCGGGAGAGCTGGGAAAGCGCAATGACCGGAATCTTGAGCTCCCGGGCCAGCCCCTTGAGTGATCGGGAAATGTCGGAGACCTCCTGGACCCGGTTTTCGGAATACTCCGGGCTGCGCATGAGCTGGAGATAATCCACTACGATGAGCCGCACGTCGTTCTCCACCTTCAACCGCCGCGCCTTGGAACGCATCTCCAGCAGCGTAAGGGCCGGCGAGTCGTCGATCCACACCGGGCAGCTCTGGAGAATGCCAGCCGCGCGCGCCAGCCGAGTGAAATCCGGATCTCTGAGCGCGCCCCGCCGCACCGCCTGGCTGTCCACCCGGGCCTCGGCGCAGAGCATGCGCTGCACCAGCGCCTCTTTCGACATCTCCAGGGAGAACACCGCGACCCCGAACCCGTCCACCGCGGCCTGAGTGGTCACGTTGAGGCAGAACGCCGTCTTTCCCATGGATGGACGGGCGGCAACGATGATCAGCTCGCTCGGCTGAAAGCCCGACGTCATCTCATCCAAATCTTGGAACCCGCTCGGCACCCCGGTAATCGCTTTCCCACTCCGCTGGAGCGTTTCGATGCGCTCCATGGTGGGCCACAACATCTCCTTGATCCGGGTGAACCCTTCGTCCCCCCGTTGCTGGGAGATCTGGAAGATCTTGGATTCGGCGTTGTCGAGGAGATCGTTGGCGGTGGAGTGGCCGTCGTACGCTTCGGTGATGATCGAGGTGGAGGCTTCGATCAGGCGGCGGAGGATCGCCTTGTCTTTGACGATCTTGGCGTGGAACTCGATGTTGGCCGCGGTGGGAACCGCGTCCACCAGCTCGGCGAGATACTCCAGCCCGCCCGCCGTCTCCAGCTCGCCCCGGCGGAGCAGCTCGTCGCGCAGGGTGATGTGATCGATGACGACCCGCTGCTCGGTGAGCGCCAGCATGGCGCGGAAGAGCCGGCGGTGGGCCTCTCGATAGAACATCGAGTCGTCCACCAGCTCCGCGGCCCGGAGCGCGGCGTCCTGATCCAGCAGCATGGCGCCGAGAACCGCCTGCTCGGCCTCCTGACTCCATGGAGCGGACCGCCCGACGTAGGTCTCAGCGGTCGAGTAATTGTCGTGCGATACGGACGTCATCCCAGGTCGGCTTCTTCCAGTTCGGGTTGCGGAGCAGCGCCGCGGGATGGTAGGTCACGATCAGCGGGATACCGTTGTACGTGTGCACCTTCCCGCGCAGCTCGCCCAGACTCCTTCTCACCCCCAGCATGGCCTCACCCGCCGTGCCGCCGAGGGCGACGATCACTTTCGGTCGGATGAGCTCCAGTTGGCGGTGGAGATATGGCATGCAGGCGGCGATTTCATCGGGTAAGGGCTTCCGGTTCTGGGGGGGCCGACATTTTACGATGTTCGTGATGTACACTGAATCGCGAGGAACTTCAATAGCGTCCAAAATTCCGTTCAGCAAGTTCCCCGCTTGACCCACGAAGGGTCGCCCGGTGGCATCCTCTGTCGCGCCGGGTCCTTCACCGACCAGAAACAATCTTGCCTTGGGATTCCCCTCTCCAGGCACGGCCTTGGTGCGGCCGGGACACAGGCCGCAGCAGTGCGTGGTGCGAATCCGCTCCGCCACTTCCTCTATAGTACTCAGAGTGGTGAGGTCGTCACCGAGGAGATGATGCTCGGGTGATTCGACAGCTATTCCGGGCCCAGGTATCGGTGGGGCACCCTGCTGCCAACGCGGGGCGGCGGGGCGGGGAACCCGCGAAGCGGGTGGAGGCGGCGGCGCAGCTTCTTCGACGCGGCTAGCGGTCTGGTCAGTTAAGGATGCTGTAATGCTGTCTTCATCCGCTGCGACGTCGACTTGCCGTTCGACTGCCCCGCTGCCCCGCCGCCCCGCTGCCCCGCTCAGAACCACCTCTGAGCCGCCCAGCTCCATTTGCTGGATCAGATACCTCCGCCATTCATCGGCCAAGGGACTGCTCCACGGTATCGAGAATTGCTTCGGCGACTTCACGCTTCGACTGCAACGGGAGAATTCGGCGGGTGCCATCTCGCCCCAGCAGGGCGACGCGGTTGGTATCCTTCTCGAATCCGGCGCCGGGCTCGAGTGCGTCGTTCACCACGATGAGATCGAGCCCTTTCCGCTCCAGCTTCGCCAGGCCCTTGGCCAGCGCGTCGCCGGTCTCCAAGGCGAACCCCACGATCATACTGCCCGGCTTCCTCACGCCGCGGGTGGCGTCGAGCACGTCACCGGTCGGCTCCATAGGGATCGCGAGCGCGCCATCCACTCTCGGCCGCTTCCCGTCGCTGGGATGGCTGGGCCGGAAGTCGGCCGGCGCCGCGGCCATCACCAGTACGTCCGCCCCCGGCAGCTCCGAGCGCACCGCGTCCTCCATCTCGCGCGTGGTCTCCACCCGCCGCACCGTGACGCCTATCGGATCGGGCAACGCGACCGGTCCCGCCACGAGCACCACCTCGGCTCCCCGCTCCCACGCTGCTTCTGCCAGGCGATACCCCATCTTGCCGCTCGACCGGTTGGTCACCACCCGCACCGGATCGATCGACTCTCGGGTCGGACCCGCGGTGACGACCACGCGGCGGCCGGCGAGGGGGCCGCGGCGCAGCAGCCGGGCCGCGTGCGCCATGATCGTCTCCGGCTCGCTCATCCGGCCGGGGCGCTCGGATGGACCTTCCGCCAGCGCGCCGATTTCGGGACCCACCAGTAACACGCCCCGCGCCTGCAGCCTCTCCAGGTTCGCCTGGGTCGCCGGATGGGCATACATCTCGTCGTTCATTGCAGGAGCGAGCAGCAGCGGCGCAGTGCCGGCCAGCAGCAAAGCGGTGAGCACGTCATCGGCCAGGCCCTGGGCCACTCGAGCGATCAGATGCGCGGTCGCGGGGGCAACGATGATGAGATCGGCGCTCTGACCCAGCCGGACATGGGACAGCGCCCCGCCCGACTCCCAGAGGGACGTCAGCACGGAGCGCCCGGTCAGTCCCTCGAACAGCGGCGCTCGGACGAACTCCGCCGCTCCTCGAGTGAGCACTACATCCACTGATGCTCCCGCTTCGGTCAAGCGGCGGGCAAGCACGCAGCTCTTATAGCTGGCGATCCCGCCAGACACGCCGAGGACGACGTGCCGGCCGGCCCACACGGTCACGCCTCGGAGCGGCGGCGCCGGAGGAGCTTGTAGTTCAGCTCGCCATCCACGAGCTCCTGCAGGGCCTTGGTCGTCAGCTTCTCGGTGGGCCGTGCCAGGTGATCCTTGGGAAACTCGTTCAGGTACCGGGCGAACTTGGCGGCGACGAGCACGCCGAGGTACTTGTTGCCCGCCTGCTTGGCGACTTCGCTTGGGGTAATGATCCGCATGTGGGGTCCAGTTGAGGGTCTATGTCCAATAGTCGGGAGTCGGGAGCTAGGAGCTGGGGCGCCGACCCCGACCCCCCGACTCCTGACTCCTGACTCCTGACTTCTTTCCAATCTTATCCGCCGCCTTCACCACGTCCCGCTGGAGCTGCTCGATGAACGCCGGCAGCGTATCCTGGCGCGACACTCGCCACGCTTCGCCTTCCAGAATGGCCGCCACCTGGGCCACGGCGACGACCAGGTCCTCATTCACGATGGCGTAATCGTACTCGGCCACCGCAGCCAGCTCCTCGGCGGCGCGGAGGATCCGCTCCTTCACCAGCGCCGGGTCCTCGGTGTTCCGTCCCGCCAGCCGCTCCACCAGCACTTCGGCCGAGGGCGGCAGCACGAAGAGGAGCAGCGAGTTCTGGAAGTTGTTCCGAATCTGCCGGGCCCCTTCGATCTCGACATCGAGCACCGCATGGCGTCCCTGGGCAAAGATCCGCTCGATCTCGCTCTTGAGGGTGCCGTACAGCTCGCCCCCGTAGGTGGCCCACTCCAGGAACTCGCCGTTCTGCTGCCGCTTGAGGAACTCGTCGCGGGAGAGGAAGTGGTAGTCCACCCCGTCGCGCTCGCCGGGCCGCTTCGGCCGGGTGGTGGCCGATACCGAGTAGCCCAGATCCTCCCGTCCTTGCAGCAACATCCTGGCGATCGTCGTCTTCCCACCGCCCGACGGGGCGGAAAGCACGAGAAAAAACGGCTTCACTCGAGGTTCTCGAGCTGTTCCCGGAACTTCTCCAACTCTCCCTTCATCGCGATGACCTGCTGCGCGATGACGGCGTCGCCGGCCTTGGAGCCCATGGTGTTCACCTCGCGACCCAGCTCCTGGGCCAGGAAGCCGAGGCGCTTCCCCACCGGACCGTCCGTTGCCATGGCCTCGCGGGCCGCCGCCACGTGGGCCCGGAAGCGAACCAGCTCCTCGGTGATGTCGAGCTTGTCGGCCAGAAAGGCGAGCTCCTGCGCCAGCCGGTCCTCATCCACCGCCCGCCCGTCCAGCAGCTGGGCCACCGCCACTCTCAGCCGATCCCGTTCCTTGACCAGCCGCTCGGGCGCGCGAGCCGCGATCTGACCGCCCGCCCGTTCCATCAAGTCGAGCCGATGCTTCAGCTCGACCGCCAGGGCCTCGCCTTCCCGGGCCCGCATGGTCCGGCACTCCCGGCCGGCCTGGGCAATGATGGGCTCGATGTCGGTCCAGGCGACCTCACTCGATCCGTTGCCGGCGTAGGTGAGGACCTCCGGCTGCCGGGCCACCAACTCGACTGTGATCTCACCACCGAGGCCGAGCGCCGATTGCATCTCCCGAAGCCGGGCGGCCACCAGCCGGGCCCGATTGAGATCCACCCCGAAGCTAGCATCGACCTCCAGGCTCTCGGTCCAGCGGGCCTGCACGGTGACATGCCCGCGGTCGAAGTCGCGGCGGAGCCGCTCGCGCAGCTCGGCCTCGAGCAGGGTGAGGTCGCTCGGAAGCTTGGCCGACAGATTGAAGTAGCGATGGTTGACAGTCCGGATCTCGACCCGGAGGCGCCGGCCGGCCACCGGGCCTTCCGCGGCGCCAAAGCCCGTCATGCTATACGGCAAACTGCCTCCGTGTAGGGAGCCGGAATAGCCGACTAATTTAGCCCGATTTAGCCCGCGATTGTAGGGGGCGACGGCCAGGAATGGCACGGCATCTGCCTCCACCGACAGCCAATCCGCCCCCATTCGATCGTCGTCATAGTGAGGGATCCATGGCCGCCGTCTCGGTCCGTCCTACGCTCATGCCCCTGGTTCTGGTCGCCGTCCTGCAGGCCGGCGCCCAGGCGCAGACCGTTACCCCCGCCTCCACTCGCATTGCCGTCGCAGCTTCCGCCGACCGGGCGACTCCGGCGTGGACTCTCAAGCTGAAGCAGGACATCCGCTGGCAGCAGGTTACGCCGGCGGGCACGCTCCTCATCTCCACCGACGCAGCTCTTGCGGGCATCGACATGGATCGCGGCCAGGTCATCTGGGAGAAACCCGAGCTGGGTGGGCTGCCGGCCGACAGCGTCCGAATGGTGGAGGGATCGCTCCTGATGGAGGCGGCGCGGCCCGGGCTGCTGCTCATCTTCGACCCGGTGACCGGCTCTGTCCTCTTCGATTCCCGCTCGCTCGGCCTAGCGGAAGTCGTCACCCGCCGCGTTCTGCCACAGAGCGGCACCATCCTGATCCACGGGCGGCGTGCCTCCGGTCCACCGGTTGTGGCTCTGTACGATCTGGCGACGGGCAATCAGCGTTGGACCAGCGAGTCACTCTTCGAGCAGACCGAGCCCAAGAAGAAAGGGCTGGGCGGCCTGGTCCAGGGGCTGGTGCGCCGGGTCTCCGAGGGCACGGCGCTGGAGGTGCTGCAGGCCGGCCCTGACATGATCGTGGTGCACACGCTGATGGGGCTCCGCGCTCTGGATGCGCGCACCGGCGAGGCGCGGTGGTCGGCGGTGCTCCCGACTGCCAGGCCGGGAAACCCTGCTCGGCACGTAAGGCTCTATCCCTCGGTGGACCGGAACGACCGCATCTACGTCAGCTTCGACGACCGGCTCATGGCCTACCGCCTCGCCGACGGCCAGGCGCTCTGGGGGAAGCCGGCCACGGTGAGTGGATGGATCCACGACATCGTGCAGCATCCGGCGGGGATCGTCATCCTCCCCGAGGCAGCCCCGGAGGGCGAGCAGACCGGGAGCCGGACCGTGATCAACGGCGTGGTGCAGACCGGGCTGAACGTGGCCCGATACGAGGACGGGACGACGATCGCATCCAAGCCGCTCAAGATGAGGGGCAACGTGATGGATGCGCTGGTCACCGGGGACGCCGTGGTGCTGGCGGTGGACGCCGAGTCGAAGACCTTCGTCAACGTGCTCGATGTGCCCAGCGCGACGGTACGGCTCAAGAAAGACGTGAAGATCAAGGGCCAGCTCGACCACGCCGAGCTCACCCCCGCCGGGCTGCTCTACGTGTCGCGACCCGAGGCCGGGACCAATGCCGAGGTGAACGTGATCGACCTGGCCAAGGGCGAGCCGCGGTTCAAGGACGCGATCGAAAGCGGAAAATCGATGAGCTCCAATGGCTATGACGCCGAACGGTACTACCTGCACCACGCAGTCGAAGGCAATACGATGTACGTCTTTGCCAACCGCGACCGGCAGCTCTACGCAGTCGATCGTCAGAGCGGCAGCTACAAGGCGCTCGGCGGCGAGATCAAGCTCCAGGGCGGCGAGGATCCGATCGCGATGGAGATCCGTCCCGAAGGCATCGTGCTCATCGCGCCCCAGAACCTGGTCGTGCTGACCCGAGACGGCCAGGTGAAGCAGCAGGTCTATTATCCGGCGCCGCAGTTGCCGGGACTCCTGCGGGCGCTCCACGCGGTGAACGCGGTGCGGGCCGGGCTCTACGGAGCCGCCGCCGCCGCCTATGGTGATGCCTTTGCCCAGGCATCTCGCCGCGCCAATGATCCCACGGTCCAACGCCTCACCGGGCAGCTGGCGTCGGCGTACACCCAGGGTGGCGCACAGCTCCAAGGCTACTCCCGGCAGTCGGCCGCGATGGCCACCAAGCGCTTCAAGGCGTCGCTCGTCGTCCCCGGATCGGTCTTCATGCTGACCAAGGCACCGGAAGGGAAAGGAAACGTCCTGCTGCAGATCGATAAGGACAGCGCCCAGCCCCGCGCGCGGGTGGATCTGGGCAAGGAGAAGGAGCCGGTCTACGCGGTGGACGATATCGCCGGGATGCTGTTTCTCAGGACGGCACCGGGGACGGTGGTCGGCTATCGGCTCTAAGCGGCGAGGGGCGACCAGTTCGGCCGGTCAGCCGGGTTAGTGCAGGATCATCGGATCGACACGCCAGGTAGTTAGGGCCGAGAAAGTCCTCGTCACCGAGCTCGTAATCCCGGACGTCCACGTGATCGGGAAAGATCTTGCCGATTACGTATCCGTACCCGCCAAACAGCTCGTGAAAATCCTTCAGTAGGAATCGGGTGAGAATGTTCACCCGGCCATACTCGAACTGCACGAAGCGAAGGCGGCCCTCGCGCAGGACCTCCTCCAATCCCTGCAGCACCAGGTGTTCGGCTCCTTCCACATCCAGCTTTAGAAAATCAACTTCACGGATTCCTTCGCGGGCGAGGAACTCGTCTCCCTTCATCACTGGACATGCAATCCGCTCTCCCTCCCAGCTGTGCGGATATTCCGTGAACGTCGCATGGGCGCTGGCCGAGGGATGGTAGCGCATCGTGACCGTGCCGGTGTGGTCTGCGAGGCCGAGGTTGAAAGTCTTGATCCGGCCCTGTCCCGCCGTGCGGGTGCCAAGCTCCGCCGCGGTCGTCGGGATGATCTCGAGAGCGTAGACCGTGGCCTGGGGGAACATCTCCGCCGCGATAAGTGACCATTTGCCGACGTTCGCACCTACGTCAACCACCGTCCGGATCGGCTCTTTTCGCAGCGTCTCCAGCAGCCAACGTTCGCCGTTCTTTTCGTACTTGTAGCTCGCGTTGCCGAACCATTTGAGATACTGGCGCGAAAGCTTTGCGACGGTTCGGAGGACCGAGTTGCTACGGGCGCGGGCGGTAGGTCTCATTGAAGTAGATCCTTCGCTGCGCGCAGGATGCCGTGGCGCCGCAACATCTTACAAGCGTCACCTCAATTAAAGAATTCCCACCTTACGCCGAAGTTGCTCCCATACGCCGGAATCCCGAAGCCGGTCACGTAGGCGTGCTTCTGGTTGGTGAGGTTGCTCCGATCCCAGTAGAGCTGGAAGCGGTCGAGCTGGATCTGAACCAGGCTCCGGAAGTAAGTGGCGGCGGGGAGCGGCACCGGGTTCCCCACCCCATCGCGGCCCAGCACCCCCGCGCTCCAGCTCTCCATGCTGAGCCGAAGCTTCAGGTCGAAGATGCCGCTGGGAAACTGCCGCAAAAACTTGGAGCGAATGGTGGCCGCGCCCATCGTGTGCTTGGGGGGAACGCCGTCCGGGGTGACGTTCCGAGGATTGCTGTACCAGCCTTCGAACGTCAGCCACTGGAGTGGCGCCACTCGCACCGAGCCGGTGATCCACTCGGTCTCCAGTGCCGGCGCAAGCCGGGGAATGAGGGGGAACTCGGCATAAGCGAACGGGGCGAAGGCCGAGGTTCGGGCGTAGGCCAGCTCGAAGCCGAGTCGAGCCCGGTTCCACCCCAGAGCCCCCTGGAAGTCGCGTACCTTCTGAGCGGTGTCGCTCAGGATCGCGGGAGCCGCGACCACCTTCCCCACCCGCGCGGTCCCGGTGATCGCCAGACCGCGCATGAGCTGGAGGCCGGCGGCGACGCTGGCGTAGTCGCTGGAGCGGCCGCCGAAATGTCGCTGATGCACCAGCTCCGCACTCGCGCTGAATGGCGCGATGGGATTCCAGCCGATCGTCCCTCGAACATCGAGCGGCGTCCAGCGGGTGCGATGGAACGCCGAGCCACCGATCGAATAGCTTGACGTTCGGAAAGTGAGATACCCGCCGACCTGGTTGATCTGTTGATCCAGGCCGCTGCCGTCCCAGGCGCTCCGGGCGTAGAGGAGGTCCACCCGAGGGCCGAGCCCATCCTCCCGGTTTCGCAGCGAGAGGCGGAACTGCGCGTCGGTGCGATGAGCCTTGAATCCCAGGCCGATGGTGTCACCCGTTGCTCCCGGTCTGATCACGTACGGCCGCCGGTTGGGCGCCGACCGGATCAGCTGATACTGGAGCCCGAATTTGGCGGAGGGGATATAGCTCCCTCGAGCCCAGATCTGGGTATTGGAATAGGTGCTGCTTTGTCCGCTCGCGGTGGGCGAGCTCAGGTAGTCGGCACCCAGGGCAAAGCCAGGACCGGAGAGAAAGCGGCGCTCCAGCTCCGCCTCATAGCGGGCGTAGTTGTTGTCCCCCCGGGCAACGGCGATGCGCGATCGGGGGGCGAGCCGGTCGTGTTGCCGGGTGAAGAGATAGACCCGGATCTGTCCGGGCCAGCGCTCGACCTCCATCCGATCGATGAAGCTGAGCGAGAAGAGCGCGGGATCCACCCCAACGCTGTCCACTCCCGCCGCCACGTAGGGCATTCCATCCAGG
>JBGQLP010000060.1:0-16774 GCA_041500125.1 Gemmatimonadota bacterium | reverse complement strand
TGCAGCTCGGCATGGAGATCACCGCGCAGGAGGCCTGGATCGAGCGGGGCGGTCCGGCCCTCGACATGCCCGATTTCGTGCTCGAGGTGATCGAGCGGGTAGCGTTCGAGGCCCGGGAGGATAAGCGAGTCGACAAGCGTTCCGGGGTGAGCCAGCGGCTCCCGATCAGCGCGCTGGAGAATGCGGTTTCCAACGCGGAGCGCCGCGCGGTGGCGCTGAGCGAGGAGCGGGTCGTGCCCCGGGTCAGCGACGTCTACGCCGCGGTGCCTTCGATTACCGGCAAGCTGGAGCTGGAGTATGAGGGTGAGCTGCAGGGAGGCGATGCCATCGCTCGAGAGCTGATCCGCCGGGCCGCCGGCCGGGTGCTGGAAGAGCGCATGGGAGGGGCCGATTTGAGTAAGATCGTGGCCTGGTTCGACCAGGGCGGAGCCCTGAAGGTATCGGGTGACGAGCGATCCGACGTGTGCCTCAAAGGATTCGGCGTGGTCCCGGGGCTGGTGGACCTAGTGGCCGAATTCGGCCTGGCGATGCGCAAGGATGCCCCGCGCGCGGTGGCCGCCTGCGAGCTGGTGCTGGAGGGACTGGCGGCGCAGAAGCGCATCAGCCGGAGCGAGGAGCTCGGCTACACTCGCGCCAAGCCGGAGCGGCGTGAGCCAGGGTACGGCAAGGGCGGCATCAGTTTCGGATAATCACTCATGCGCTTTACCACCTACTCGAAATACCACCCCGAGCTGGCGGACGCCGTCAATCTCCAGGGCCTCCTCGACCAGCTGAGCGATTTCCTGCTCCAATCAGGGTTCGCGGGAAATTCGCCGTCATTCTGGCACGACGAGATGGGCGAAGGCGAGCGTTCTCTCGACGCGTTGCGTCAGGCCATCGTCCAAGCGTTGATGGAATCCGGCCAGCTCACTCCCGAAATGCTGAAGGTCTTGCGGGGTGAGTCCACCGGAGATGAGGCCCGCGACAAGGCAATTGAAGCCGAGCTGAGCCAGCTGCTCGATCGGATCGTGCAGCGACTCATGGAGGAAGGCTACCTCAACGTGAGCCAGGCGCCGCAGGTGCCCCAGGGATATCAGTCGATGTTTGGCCCCGGCGGACAGGCCCACTCGGCCGCCCAACAGGTCCAGTTCAACCTCACCGAAAAGGGCATCGACTTCCTGGGCTACAAGACGTTGAAGAACCTGCTCGGCAGCGTCGGCAAATCCAGCTTCGGGGCGCACGACACACCCTACCTGGCCACCGGTGTTGAAGCGGAGGGGGTCAGCAAACAGTATGAATTCGGTGACGTGCTGAACCTGGACGTACCCGCCACGCTGACCAATGCCATTGCCCGCGAGGGTCTCGGGGTGCCGCTTAACATCGAGTACAGCGACTTGATGGTGAGCCAATCGGAGTACCGCTCCTCAGCGGCAACCGTGCTGATGCTCGACTGCTCCCACTCAATGATCCTGTACGGTGAAGACCGGTTCACTCCCGCCAAGAAGGTGGCGCTGGCACTCACCCACCTGATACGGACCCAGTATCCCGGCGACAGCCTCCGGGTAGTGCTGTTCCATGATTCGGCCGAAGAGATTCCACTCAGCGCCCTGGCCACCGCGCAGGTCGGTCCTTACCACACCAATACGGCGGAAGGGCTCAAGCTCGCCCGGCGAATCCTGCTGGGGCAAAAGAAGGACATGCGGCAGATCATCATGATCACCGACGGGAAACCTTCGGCGCTCACCATGCCGGACGGCCGGATTTACGTGAACTCGATGGGGCTCGACCCCCAGATCCTGCAGGCCACGTATCGGGAAGTGGCCCATTGCCGGCGATCGGGGATCATGATCAATACGTTCATGCTGGCTCGCGACCGCAGCCTGGTCGAGTTCGTCAAGCAGGTCGCCTCCATATGCAAGGGGAAGGCGTACTTCACCAATACCATGACGCTCGGCCAGTTCATTCTCATGGACTTCATGAAGCGGAAGACGCGACGTGTGTCATAGCCGCGCGCCGCAGTCACGGAGCCCCACCATGCGCTCATTCCCCTCCATATTCCTCCTCCTCACCACCCACCTCATCGCTTGCAGTTCTCGCGGTGGAGCGGCGCACAACCCGGGGAGCCCGACTCCGGTGGCCGACCCGGGACCAGCGGCCGCCGGAGTCCCTCGGGCTCGTCCGGGAAGCGAAGGAACCGGCGGCCTGCCCGAGACCCGCAGGGTCCCCGTGCGGCCGGATCAAGCCCCTCTGGTGCACATCCGCCAAGCGCTCGAAGTCGATACCCTCTTGGGTCGGCGAGTGCGGATAGCCGGGCGGTGCGCCGCCGCAGGGGCCGGTCCGAGAGCCGGATCGTGGACTCTGGAGGAGGACGGGGCTGCCATCGAGGTGCGGGGCCTGGTGCCGTCCTCGTGTGGATCGCGGAGCGGAGATAACCTCACCATCTTCGCCCAGATCGAAGCGAAAACAGCAGGCAGTCCGGATCGGCTGCTGCTCCGACTGCCCGACTGATGGAGCTAAGCGCCGCCGGCGGGATCTCTCTCCTGAACCCGCCCGATGAGGTCCGGAGGCAAAGGTCCGCGCATTTGGGCACGCTGAACGACCGAATCGTCGGCTGCGAGCTTTGTCCCCGGCTGCGCTCCCATTGCAAGGCTGTAGCCCGGCTCGGGAAGCGGGAGTTTGCCGGCCACGAATATTGGGCTCGGCCGGTGCCTGGTTTCGGTGACCCTGAGGCTCGGCTGCTCATTGTGGGATTGGCTCCCGGTGCGCACGGCAGCAATCGAACCGGCCGTCCTTTTACCGGTGACGCCAGTGGCGCATGGCTCTACGAGGCGTTGTACCGCTACGGCTGGGCCAGTCAGCCGCTCTCTCGAGCCAGCGACGATGCGCTCGTCCTGACGGACTGCTACATCACGGCAGCAGCGCGGTGTGCTCCTCCGGACAACCGGCCGACGCGGGAGGAGCTGGACCGCTGCCGGCCCTACCTGGAGGCGGAGCTCGAGCTGCTTACCAGCACGCGGGTAGTTCTGGCGTTAGGACGGATCGGATGGGAGAGTTGGCTCAGGGCGGCGGGATGGTGGGGACGTCTTGGCACCGGCGCGAGGCCTCAGTTTGCGCACGGTGCTGAGACCGTGCTTCCCAACCGAATGATTCTGGTCTCGTCTTACCACCCCAGCCGGCAGAACACCAACACGGGGCGCCTGACGCGCCCCATGTGGTACTCTGTCTTCCAGCGAATCAGGACGATTTTGGCTTGATCCCCCCAACGACCCGCTTGACCATCCTGCCGGCGGGGAGCACAGTCGAGGGATCGGTGACTTCGTTGATGATCGCCAACTGCTCGATCGGGATGGTTGAGGGGTATTGGGCGTTGAACTGCTGGAGCGTCATACCCCGGTCCAGCTTGACCAATTCGACCCGGGCGGGCTGCACGTTGACCTTGGAAGGATCGCGCAGCTCGCTGAAGCTTCGGATCGTGCTCTGGAAGACCTGATCGTAACTCCCCAGCTTGCCTGCGGCCGTATAGCCCATCAGCCCGAAGGTGGTTCCACTGTACTCGAGGAAGGTGACAATGCCCTCGATGTTGCCCTGCTGGGTCTGCGCCTGGAAGTAGCTCGAGGTGGCCGGCAACCCGTTGATGTTGGTGCTCGAGGTCTGCCCGGCTTGCACCCCCTGCTGCGAAAGGAACTGCTGGGCCGCCTGCTGCGGCGAGCCCTGGCCGGCCAGGCTGAGCTGAACGACGGCATCCTGATTGGGGCTCAATGCGGCCACGGCGGCCGGGGTGTTCTGAACTTGCCAGCCGTCGGGGAAGTGCAACTGGAAACGCATCTGGGGATGGTAGAAGTGGGTCCCCTCGAAGTATCCCTGCCGCGGATCCTCGCCGAAGGTCATCCCCTGAATCCGGCGAAGATAGTCTTCCCGGTTGACCTTGGCCCTGCTCAGATCCACGTGAGTCGTGTCGAGCATCTGCTCGATGTGCTTGATCCGGTTTCCAGGGTTGGGGTGAGTGGCCAGCCACTCCGGAAGCTTCCCGCCGCCGCTGGTCTGACTGATCCGATCCAAGGTTTCCATCACCTTCGCCATCTCCCGCACGTCGTAACCCTGTTGCAGCGCATAGCGGAACCCGGCCTGGTCGGCCTGGTTCTCCGCATCCCGGCTGTACTTGAGGAACAGAACTTGAAGGCCGGCACTGGCGAGTTGCCCGAACCGAGCGATGTCCGAGGAAAGGATGCTGCCGAGGCCCAGTCCGAGCTGGGCCAGCTCAGCCTTGCTGATCTGCTGCACCGAGTGGCGATTGGTGACGTGGCCGATCTCGTGCCCGACGACGGTGGCCAGCTCCGCCTCGTCGTTGATCGAGGTCATCAGACCCCGGGTCACGTAAATGAACCCACCCGGTAGCGCGAACGCATTGACCGACGCGTCGTCCACCACATGAAATTCCCAGGGCAGGTTCGGCCGCTCGGTGTTGGCCGCAATCCGCTTGCCCAGACCGGCGACGTAGGACTGGACGTTGTCGTCTTTGTAGATACCGATAGTCTGGGCCACCTCTTTGGAGGCCTGCTGCCCCATCTGGATCTCCTGACTCTCGGAGACCAGTGACAACTCGCTCTTGCCCGTGACGGGATTGCGGGCGCAACCCGTCGGCGCGGCGATGAGGATGATGCCGGGAGCGAGCAAGGCCAGGGCAAGGCGTCGAGTCATTGTCAGTCCTCGGTTTGCGTTGGCTGCTTGATAGCACACTCTACCTAATCTTATGCCAAAGCGGGCGACAGGGCTGTGATCCCCGTCGCCCGCTTCAGAAACCTCGCTCAGTCAGGCTAACTGGTGGTCCATCCTGGACTTCGGGCGAGCCCGGTTACGAAAAAACTCCACCGTCCGCGCCAGGCCGCTAGCGAGATCGATACGTGGCTCCCACCCCAACCACTCGCGCGCGCGCGAGATGTCCGGCTTGCGTTGGACCGGATCGTCTTCCGGCAGAGGACGGTACGTTACCCGTATGTCACCACCGACGATCCGGCATACCTCCTGAGCCAGCTGCCCGATCGTAAACTCGACCGGGTTGCCCAGGTTAACCGGCTCGTGTTTTCCCTCCACCATCATCAGCCGCACCAGCCCATCCACCAGCTCGTCCACGTAGCAGAAAGAGCGGGTCTGCTCTCCGGAGCCATAGATCGTGAGCTCCTGCCCACGCAGCGCCTGGACGATGAAGTTGGAGACCACCCGGCCGTCGTTCTCCGCCATGCGGGGGCCATAAGTGTTGAAGATCCGTGCGATGCGGATGTCCACCTTGTCCTGCCGGTGGTAGTCCATCATCAGCGTCTCGGCGACTCGCTTTCCCTCATCGTAGCAAGACCGCGACCCGATCGGGTTGACGTTGCCCCAGTAGCTCTCGGGCTGAGGATGAACGGACGGGCTGCCGTAGATCTCCGAGGTGGAGGCCTGGAGGATCCGCGCCCGCAGGCGCTTGGCCAGCACCAGCATGTTGATGGCGCCGAGGACGTTCGACTTGACCGTCTTGACCGGATTGTACTGGTAGTGAATCGGGGAAGCCGGGCAGGCGAGATTGTAGATCTGCTCCACGTCCACGAACAGCGGCTCGCTGACGTCGTGCCGCAGGAATTCGAAGCGCGAATGCTCCATCAGGTGCTCGACATTCTCCCAGCGGCCGGTAAAGAGATTGTCCAGGCAGATGATGTGGTGGCCGTCCGCAAGCAGCCGGTCGCAGAGGTGGGACCCGATGAAGCCGGCTCCCCCGGTGATGAGAATGCGCACGAGGTGTCGATCCTTGAATGCGAGAAAGAGTTCGCCCTACCGGTGGCGGGCCGCGGAGTCCGCCGGTGCCGCACCCGATTCGTCGCCCGCTCCGGCATCACCCATCGCGCCAGGACGATCCTGGAGCGTAAAGGTCCCGTACCCGTGCGCGTCCACGCCGAGCCCGGCCCGAGTGGTGCCCTGACGATCCGCGAAGACCACCGTCGAGGCGCCGTTGGGGTTGAGTCCAAGCACGGTGCGGGTCCTGCCGGCCGGATCGGCGAGTACCAGCGTGGCAGTCTGATCCGGCAGAGCGGCAAGCACTATCCGGGACCGGTTGGCGCTGTCGACCAGGGCCACGCCGGAAGAGCCGTCCCGCAGGACCTGCAAGCGGAGCCGCTCGCGGCCCAGAGAATCGGAGAGAACGATCTGGGCTCCCCCGTCCTTGGTGACCCCCCACACCCCTCGGATCTGTCCCCGTGCGTCGCGGATCACGAACCGCTGCGCCTCCGCCACCTGGGGAATCGGACCCCCAAACCCCCGCCGCGCAGCCAGGATGACGACAGCGCTCATAACGCCCAGGAGGATGGCGCTGGTGATTAGTACGAACGCGCCCATCCGCCGGGCGCGGCGGCTTTCCCGTTCAACGGCGTCCATACGGTTCCCCATCGACGCGGTCGGATCGGGCGCAACTCCCCGGTCGGACCGGATATCGGTAGTACCCGTCATTCCACCCCTCCGTTGCTCGACGCGTCCTGCCGCAACGCGGTCGGAAAGTCCAGGAAGTACGAGCGGCAGGCCCGATCCACGAGCGCAGGCGAGAGGACCGGCGGGATCTGCAGATAACTCGCGATATCACGCAGGTGCTCCAGAATGTCACGAGGGTGGCATCCCCGGGGAGCGATCATATAGGGACCATAGTAGTCCCGGTACACCTGACCCACGGCTTGGGAGTCGTAGGCAATCTCCGCGTCCTCACAGTAGCGGCGGAAGATGAGGTGGTACTGCTCGACGGTAGGGCTCTCCACCCGCACCTTGTAGTGAATCCTTCGGAGGAAGGCCTCCTCCACCAGCTTGGTCGGCGGAATATTGGTGGCAAAGATCAGCAGGCAGTCGAAGGGGATGGGGAACTTCGAGCCGGTGTGCAGCGCCAGGTAATCTTCCCGCTTCTCCAGCGGTACGATCCACCGGTTGAGTAGATCGCGTGGAGGCACGCGCTGCCGCCCGAAATCGTCCACGATGAGCACCCCGCCGTTGGCCTTCATCTGGAACGGGGCCTGGTACAGCTTGGTCTCTATGTCGTACTGAAGCTCCAGCTGATCCAGGGTGAGCTCCCCACCGGTCAGGACTACAGGGCGCTTGATCCGGACGTAGCGGCGGTCATAATCGTCCTCTGATCCGATCCAGAACGTCTCCTCGCTACCCTCACCCGCTGGTTCCGAGATGACCGAATGGTAGATCGGATCGAACAGCCCGAGGATCTCGCCGTGGATCTCGACTGCGTAGGGAATCATCAGCGATCCGCCGAGCAGGCGCGCGATGGTCTCCGCGATGGCGCTCTTGCCATTCCCCGATTCGCCGTAGAGGAAGATGGACTTGGCGGAGTTGATGGCCGGCCCCAACAGGTCGAGTGTGGAGTCGCCCAAGACCAGCCAGGCGAACCCATCCTTGACGCTCTGGGCGTCCACCTGGGCGTGGCTGATCGACTGCGCCCTGACCGCTTCGCTGTACTGGGAAAGCGGCACCGGAGCCGGCCCCACATACCGCGCCGTCATCATTGCCTCTCGAGCGCGGCCCCGTCCGGTGTCGGTGAGGTCGAAGATGTACGCCCCGCGTCCGATCCCATTGGTGCCCAGGACTTCAGCCAAGCGACGCTGCTGGAGCGAAAGCAACAAGTCGTCCAGAAGGATGAACGGAAGTCGGACGGCGTCAGACAGTTCCTGCCCACTGCGGGCGCCTTGGACGTAAAGGGTGCGGAGCAGCAGCTCAATGACGAACTCGGCGGAGAGGCCGAGGTCCTCGAGGCGCTCGGGAGCGCGAGGAACGAAGTCCACCCGTTCTGCTACGGTCACGCGTCCACTCCCCCGCCGGTCCATAATAGGCGCTGCCCTTCCTCGAGTCCGGCTCGCTCGAGGGTCCCGGTCGGCAGCTCGAGAGCGCACACGGCACCCGCATGCCAAGCCGTCCGGCGGTTGGGAGCCAGGGCTCGGTAGGCCGCCACCACGGTGCCGCGGATATCGAGAAACGCCACGTCTATGGCGTACCCCAGACCCAGGGTGTGCACCGCCCGGCACGGGCGAAGGAGAAGTCCCTCTCCCGGCTCCAGCCGACGGCGTCCCAGAAGCCCGAGGGCTCGGGACCAAAACCGATCGGCCACTCGAACCCGTTCAGCGACCGTCTCGGTCCCACCGGTCTTCCTGACCGCAACCAGGGTCACTAGAACCCGCCCAAGGTCTCGAATATCTGGATCATGGCGGGGCCCAGGATCACTACGTAGAGCGCCGGGAAGATGAACAGCACCAGCGGGAATACCAGCTTGATGGCGGTCTTTGCGGCGGCCTCCTCGGCGCGCTGCCTCCGCTTGGTGCGCAGGGCGGATGCCTGAACCCGCAGCGCGTGGGCGATCGAGGTGCCGAACCGGTCGGTCTGAATCAGCATGGTGACCAGCGAGCTCACATCGGAAACCCCGGTCCGTTCGGCAAACAGCCGGAGTGCCTCCTCCCGGACCGTACCCGCCCGGATCTCCAGATTGACCAGAACCATCTGCTCGCTCAGCACGGGGCTCACCTGCGCCAGCTCCTCGGCCACCCGAACCAGGGCTTGGTTAAGGCCCAGCCCAGCCTCGACGCAGACGACCAACATATCGAGCGCATCAGGCAAAGCGCGCACGATTTCCTTCTTCCGGGCCTTGACCCGGCGTCCCACAAAGAAGGCCGGCGCGATCCAGCCCAGTGCAGCGGCCCAGACGCCGCCGATCAGCGTCGTTAATGGATCTTCCCCGAGCAGCGGGATCACGAAGAGGGCCGCGGCCCCCATACTCAGCGCGAGTCCGGCTCTGGTGCCCCAATACAGAGCCAGGGCTTTCGGATGCAGGAATCCCGCCTGAGTCAGCGAGGCCCGGACACTGGCCGTGTCCCGTCGCTTTCCCTTGACCCGCTCGCCCAGGCGCTGGAGGATCTGCTCCAGCCGCTCAAGCTGCTTCCTCCGTCGTTCGTCGCGCTCCTCGTCCCGGCTGGCTCGCCGGAGCTGTGCCAGCTGACGGGCCACTCCGGGCGCCCGCATGGGCACAACCTCGGCTACGAAAAGCACGAACAGCGAGATGGTCAGTCCAACGAGCGCGGCGAGGAGATAGAGCATCGGGATCTCAGATGTCGATGTTCACGATGCGCCTGATCCACAAGAACCCGATCAGTTGCATCGTGACCGCTATGCCGAGCATCAGCCGACCAATCGGATGGTTGCCCAGCATGCTGACGTACTCGGGATTAATCAGCCAGATCAGCCCCGCAACCGCGATCGGCAGCAGGGCCAGGACCGAGCCGCTCAACCGGCCCTGGGCGGTGTGGACCCGGAGCTGGCGCCTGACGGTGAACCGCTGCCGAATGACGTCGGCCAGATTGTCCAGCACCTCGGCGAGATTGCCGCCGACCTCGCGCTGGATCAGGATCGCCGTCACCAGCATCCGCAAGTCGATCAACGGCACCCGCTCGGACAGGGAGATGAGAGTGTCCTCGAACGGAAGCCCGAATCGCTGCTCCTCGAACGAGCGCTGGAACTCGCCCTTCATCGGCTCGGGGGACTCGTCGGCGACGATCTTGATGCCGGCGGCGATGGGGTGGCCGGCGCGGACGGCTCGGCTGAGCAGCTCCAGTGCCTCGGGCAACTGCTCCTCGAAAGCGCCCAGCCGCGCGTTACGGCTCCTGACCACATACAGGTAAGGCAGGTAGGCTGCCACGACTCCGAGCAGCGCGGCGGGCATCCACCAGCCCCAGATGATGAACACGACCAGGGCGACGCCGGCAGCACAGCCCAACGATAGAACCAGGTAGGTCCCGAAGCTCCAGGTTAGGGCGGCCTGCTGGAGCATGATTTCCACCTGATTGAGGCGCGGGATCCGGCGTGCCAGGGCGATGAGCGGATCCAGCGCGCCGGGCCCCTCGGTGCGCACCAGGCCGCTGGAGCCCAGCTCCGAGGAGGTCCTCCGGACCGCGTCCAGTTGGTGCTGCACGGCACGCTTCCGCCGCTGCTCCACCACCCATTCCCAGAGCAGGGCTACCGAGATGGTGCCGAGTGCGACCGCCAGGAACGCGAGGCCGGCGGCGACCAGGGTCTCCCGTGAAAGGTTCACCGCCGCCCCTTGGAGCCGGTGAAGCCGTTCCGATCGGAGAAGAGAAGGGTCCCGAGGTCAATGCCGTACGCCTTGAGGCGATCGGTGCAGCGCGGCCGGATACCGGTCGCGTGGAACTGGCCCAGCACCCTCCCGTCCTCGGCCACGCCTTCCCGCTCGAACAGGAAGATTTCCTGCATCGTGATCACATCCCCTTCCATGCCGACGATCTCGGAAAGCTGCACGAGCTTGCGGGATCCGTCGGAGAACCGGCTGACCTGGAGCACCAGGTTGATGGCGCTGGCGATCTGCTGGCGCACCGCCCGCTCCGGCAGATCGAAGCCGGCCATGGACACCATCGTTTCCAACCGGCTCAGCGCATCGCGCGGCGTATTGGCGTGGAGGGTGGTCAGCGAGCCGTCGTGACCCGTGTTCATCGCCTGGAGCATGTCCACCGCCTCGGACCCGCGCACCTCGCCGATGATGATGCGATCGGGCCGCATCCGGAGCGAGTTGATCAAGAGCATGCGCTGCGCCACCTCGCCCTGACCTTCGATATTCGCCGGCCGGGTCTCCAGCCGGACCACATGCGGCTGCCGGAGCTGAAGCTCGGCCGAGTCCTCGATGGTGACGATGCGCTCGGTCACCGGGATGTAGGAGGACAGAATGTTGAGCAGCGTCGTCTTCCCCGCCCCGGTGCCGCCCGAGATCAGCACGTTGAGCCGGGCCTTCACCGCAGCCTGAAGGAATTCGAGCATCTGAGCCGTGACGGTGCTCAGCCGGAGGAGGTCTTCGCCGCTGAAGGCATCTCGCTTGAACTTCCGGATGGAAAGATGGGGGCCGTCCACCGCCAGAGGCCGGATGATGGCGTTGACCCGGGACCCGTCCTTGAGCCGCGCGTCCACCATCGGGGAGGAGTCGTCGATGCGCCGGCCCACAGCGGACACGATCCGGTCGATGACCTGCAGCAGATGCCGCTCGTCCTGAAAGCGGACATCGGTCTTCTCGAGCTTGCCACCCCGCTCGATGTAGACGTCGGAGTAGGTATTGACCAGAATGTCGGAGATGGTGGCGTCCTGAACCAGCGGCTCGAGCGGACCGAGACCAAAGATCTCGTCCAGCACCTGCCCGATGAGAATCTCCCGCTCATCGAAGTTCAGCGGCACCATGTCCTGGGTGAGCAGGTCGTGGACCACCCGGCGGATGGCCTCGACCACCACTTCCCGGTCGAGCTTGTCGAGGTTGGAGAGGTTGAGGCGGTCCAGCAGGCGGCGGTGGACCCGCCCCTTCACCTGCTGGAACTGCTGCGAGTCCACCCGGGAGCCGGGGCCGCCGGGGCGCACAGCCGTGACCGCTGGGGGACCCACCGGGGCCGGTGGGGCCGGCTCCCACGGAGCTCGAGAACCGCGGTCATCAGGCATCTTGGAGGCCCGGATAGCGTCACTCATGCAGTCACCGTTGGAGCGGGGGGTCGCCTCACCTTTTCCCAGATTCGGCGGAAGGGGTTCCGCCGGCCGTCAGTACCCGGCCGCAGGCCCGTGACCTCCGCGCTCAACCGTCGTAGATCGCGGGCGTAGCGCGACTTGCCCTCCAGCACGATGGGCTTGGCGGTGTTCACCGAAGTCATCACGGCCTCGTAGTCGTTGCTCAGGGTCCAGAACACCTTGAAACCGAGCGTCCGCTCGATATCGGACCGGGAAATCGCCTCCCCGCCATCGGCACGGTTGACCACGATGCGCACCTGCTTCTCTCCCCCCAGGACTGCCCGGCGGAGAAGCGGCATTCCCCTTTGGATGTTGCGGATGGAAGGGAGGTCCGCGGTGGTAATCACGAAAACGAGATCCGCCTGCTCGAAGACCCCCAGCGCCGCCGGGGAGAGCGACTTCGACGTGTCCACCAGGACGTAGTCGTAATGCTGCCGGAGAAAGCGGACAATTCGGCGGATCTGGTCGGTGCTGACCGCCTCGGCCTGGTCCGGGTGGTACGGGGCGGACAGCACGTGGACGCCCGACGCGTGGCGCTCGATGAACTGGGCCAGGAGCCCCGCATCCATGCGGTGAAAGTTCTGGACCATGTCCACGAAGTTGAAGCGCGGCTTCACCCCGAGGAGCAGGGCCACTTCCCCCAGCTGAAGCTCGAGATCGACCAGGAGGGTCTTCTTCCCGGTGAGCTGGTGCAGCAGGATCGCCAGATTGGTCGCGACCGTGGTCGAACCCGCGCCGCCCTTCGCGCTGGCGAACGCATACACCAGGCCCGGCTGCCGGGGCCGATCGCCGTTCGTGGAGCCCAGCCGGGGCCCGAGACGCTCGAGCGAGCCGCGCAGGGAATCGGCCAGCACCGGCTTGGTCAGGTAGTCGGCTACGCCCGCCCGCATGGCCTCGGTCAACAGCTCGGGCGACAACATCGGCCCCACCGCAATGAAGCGCCGGGCCGAGCTGGATTCGGCGACGAACTGGGCGAACTTCACCCCTAGATCCGGCGAGTCCTCCAGGTCAAGAAACACCAGCTGGGGATCCAGAGCCCGGAATGTCTGCAACTCCCGTTCGCCGAAGTCGGCGTAGGGCGCAACGAGCTCCAGCCCCACGGTAATCTGGACGTCCGCGCTCAGCACGACCTCGTTCACCACCTCCCGGAAGCGTGGGTCGGTGGAGATGAGCGCGGCACGAATTGGTTGATCTGCCATCGGTGCCCTCTGAATGCCGACCGCTTACTCGACCAGCCGGAGTGCCTTGATCAACGAGCCCTGCCCCGCGCCGGAGCCCGGTACGTAGTAGAGGAAGCGGCCGGTGATGGTGTTGGAACCGTCCACGTTCTCCAGAAAGAGCAGAGCGAAGTTGTTGAAAGTGACCTCGCCTCGGCCCTGGATCTGACTGATCTGGTTAGGGTCGAAGATCGCCACTTTGATGACCCGGGGGCTCGCCCGCCAGTCGCCCGCCTGGGAACCCGCGACCGTCCCATTGTCCCACCGGGCGCCCGGATCGAGGTTGATGAGATCCTGAATTGGCCCGGCCACCGGGGGCCGGGTCCCGGGCGCCACCGGGAAGGGCTCTCCAACGCTAACCTCACGTGGGTCGCAGTTCTCAATCCGATCCACCAATCCCGAGCTGCCAGCGTTGTCGTCCGGGAAGGTCCACATATCGAATTCGTTCGGCCCCATCTCGGTGCCCGAGCTCTTCGGATTCAGAACCAACTCGCGTCCGTAGTCTTGTTGGTAGGCGGCGCCGGTGGCGTCGGCAAAGCCGTTGCGGAAGTCGCTGCCATAGCCGGTCTGGGAGCCGAAGCCGGTCTGGCTCAAGGGAGCGTAGGAATCGCCCTGCCCCGGGTCAAAGCTCCAGGTCGGGGTGTCGTCCGGCAACCGGTTGCCGTTGGCGTCCTGCGACGTCGGGCCCGGTCCCTCCCCCCACAGGTCGGGTATCATGATCGGCTTCACGCAATTGGTCCCTGCGCCCTCCGAGACCAGCGCAGCCGCCCGAGCGTTGATGGGAACGCTTCCCACTCCGAGAATGCGGGCGAACCAGGTTCCGACACCCGCCCGACCCACCACCACTCGGACCTTCTGGCTATCAGTGATTACCTGAACCGCCTGAATATCCGCGTCGGCCACCGGCTTGTTGAGAATGGTGTTCAGCTTCGCGTAGCGGTCGGCCCGAGCATTCGCGGTATCCACCGCGGCCGGATCGTTGGCGGCGAAGTCAACGAATGCGCTGGCTCCGGCCAAGGCGGCAGCTTCCGCGGCGCGCTGGGCGTCACTTCGGGCCTTGAGAAGCATGCCGAGGTCAACGGCGATCGCGCCCACACCGGTAAGTGCGGTGAGGCACACGGCCACCAGCGCCAGGGTGGCGCCGCGCTCGTTCTTCCGCGTGCCGGATCGGATTCGCATACTGCCTCCCTTCACCACCACGTCTTTAGGATTCCCGCCGAATCGGTTTGCATGCGAAGGCCCTTGGGCATTCCCCAGGAGCGTACCTCCCCGGTGGGAATCGGCGGCAACGTGTCCCGGGCGCCTACCAGGCGGGGGGTCACGATGACCAGAAGCTCGGTGCGCCGCTCGCGCACGCTCTTGGAGCGGAACAGTTGTCCCAGAATCGGGATGTCGCCCAGAAGCGGGATCTTGTTCACGTTCTTGACCAACGAATTGTCCAGCAGGCCGGCAATCGAGAGGTGCTGTCCATTCTGCAGCTCCACCTCGGTCTCCGCCCGGCGGGTCAGCAGGCTGGGGACCACGAATCCCTGGAAGGTGAGCGCATTGGCAAAGTCCAGGGATGACACCTCGGGAGCCACCGTGAGCCGGATGTTTCCGTTGCGCATGATGACCGGGGTGAACTTCAACCGGATGCCGAACTCCTTGAACACGATCGTCACCGCATTGCCGGTGGCACCGCCCCCGCCCGCCTGCACCGTGGGATAGGGGAACTCACCGCCGGCGAGGAAGGAGGCCTCCTTGCCCGGCAGCGTCAGCAGGTTGGGCTCCGCCAGGCTCTTGAAATCCCCCCGGGTCTTGAGGGCCCGGAGTATCGCATCCAAGGAAGTGCCGCCGACATTGAGGAGCGAGAAGGTGACATTGCCGTCCGAGTTGGTGCTGCCTGACCAGTCGCCGTTGTCGCTCAGCCGCTGCGGGTTCACGGTGGACAATGCACTGGCGTAATCCTCCAGGGCACTGCGAGTCACCTCAGCGAACCGCACTTGAAGCAGTACCTGCACCGCTGTCGGGATCGACAGGTTGTCCACCACCAGCGCGCCGCTGCCCTTGGCAATCTCGACCGCGCGAGCGGCGGCGCTGGCATCCTGGACCTGCCCCGAGAGGGTGACCGTATTCCCCGTGGCAGACACGCTGACCTGCTGCCCCGGAAGCACAGCCTTCAGGTACCGTTCGAGCCCACTCGCATCGGCGGTGACCTCCACGCTATAGGACTTCACGTTGAGGTCACTGGTCCAGATGAGGAGCGTGGTGACTCCCAGGGTCTTGCCGCTGATGAGGACTTCCCTGGGCGACAGGACCGTCGCCTCGGCCACCGCGGGATCGCCGATGGAGAACCGCTGAATCGTGGCGTCGTTCTGAATCAGGAGCGACGCCCCCTTCGACATGGTCAGGACCTTCTCCGGCTGGCTGATGATCCGCTGGGCGGCGGCAACCCCGGGGAACAGGTCCAACACCACCGAGCACAGGACGAACCCTGCGCTGAAACCAGCGTGCATGAGGCCCCTCGGCAAACGTGCGCTCACAGTCTTCCCCGGGCTGGACGTGAAGTGCCTGCTGGCTGGTTAGAACTTCATCAGGGTACGCGCCCCACCCTTGTACACCTCAACCAGGATGGAGTCTCGGGCCGGCAGGGCGGTTCGGACCACCGTGGCACGCCGGCCCGGTACCGCAGGGCGCGGCGAGGACGCTGAGGCGAACAGACGCCCCAGCCGGGCTCCCGCTGTCACCACCCGGGTCGTGTCCAGCGAGTTGCGCAAGGCCAGCTGGATACGGCCCTGGTTAGCCGCCAGCGCGAGTGTCTCGGCCGCCTGGGGCGACACCAGGAGCGTGACGACTGGAACCGACTTGGGCTTGCCCTCTGCATCCCGCTGAATCTCCTGGCCCGCGGCCAGCGTGCGCACGTTCTGCATCAGCACTTGCGTCGCCGGCTCGCGAGTCGGCCCGCCGAGATCGAGGGTGAGAAGCACATCCACCCGGGTATCCGGGACGACGAAGCCAGCCACCCCAATGACCTCGTCCACCCTGACGCTCACCGCCCGCATGCCTTCCTCGATCATGGTCGTCATGCCGCCACCGGCCCCGGTCGGGGCCAGCTTGGCTTCCAGCAAGGGCTCGTTTCGATGGACCGGCGTGATGACCCCTCGGCCGACCACGGCGGCAGTGCTCGGCATGTAGCCGGCGGGTATCGAGGTGCCGGGCCACTCGAGCAACTCCACGTCGCCGGGCCGGACCATGGTTCCTACCGCCAGCTCCCGGCTGGCCACGGCCACCTGCGTCTTCCCTCTCTCGACCGCCATCAGCGGGGTCGTCCGCGTGCGGATGTACTGGAGCGCCAGCGAGCCGGCGGTCACGCCGCACGCCAGCGCGAGCAACAAGATGACCCAGGGGCGGAGCCGCCGAATGGCCATGGCCGAATTCCTCTACTCGTTCCGCATCACGGCGGACGAGCGCAGTGTGATGTTGTCGGAGCCGAAGGCCTGGCCACCGAGCCGCATAACCGGACCAAAGGCGCCGAAGTTGAAGGGGACCGCAACGCTGACGGTGGCGGGGCTGTTCATTCCCGCTTGAAAGCCCTGCACCGTGATCTGAGCCTTGGTGTAGTCGATCCGTCCGGCGGCCAGGGCCCGCTCGGTCACGTGGACCACCGAATCCTCGGTGGCGCCCGGGGCCGAGTTGAGCACGGCCGCGGTGCGGGCGCCCTGGCGGGCCGCATCGGTGATCACCTGGGTCATGCTCCAGGCGTGGCCGAACTCGATGATGCCCAGAATGAGCAGCAAGAGCAGAGGTGTGACCAATGCGAACTCGACCAACGCCTGGCCGTCCGCATTCCGGAGCGAAGGATGCCGCCGCGTCATACCGTCGCCCCTCCCCAGAACCACCAACCGAGCGCGCCAACCGCGATCGGCACCCCGTAGGGAATGGTCATCGCGGTGGGGGAGCTGATGCCGGTGGGCACACCGGACCGCGCTGGAGAGAGCCAGCCGACCACCATGTGGAAGGTGTTCAGGAGGACCCGGAGG